>JBEKTY010000076.1:0-37132 GCA_049515555.1 Thermoguttaceae bacterium | reverse complement strand
GCCGGGCTGGGTGAGGATTGAAACCCCGTTCCCCCACCCTCGCTGCGTGACCTGCTGCGTAGCGCCCAGCCTCCGGGCTGGGTGAGGATTGAAACGGTTAAGACCGCTCGCACCAAATCCTGCCGCAGCGGGTGTAGCGCCCAGCCTCCGGGCTGGGTGAGGATTGAAACTCGCTTATGACTCGAGGACTGGGATCAGAATACCAGGTAGCGCCCAGCCTCCGGGCTGGGTGAGGATTGAAACAAGTTGACCGGCCAAGTTCTCGCCCCTACCCAAGTAGCGCCCAGCCTCCGGGCTGGGTGAGGATTGAAACATTGAAGCGGTGAATCGATCCATCGCCTGCAACTGTAGCGCCCAGCCTCCGGGCTGGGTGAGGATTGAAACCAGGTGGCGAAGGTCGCCATGCCGGCGCACGTGCCGGCAGCGCCCAACCTCCGGGTTGGGTGAGGATTGAAACTCTGTGAGTTCCGTTCGTTGCTCGGTTGGGCGCTCGTAGCGCCCAGCCCCCGTGAAAGCAACATCCAAGGGAGCCGCTGGTAGTGGTCAATCATCGCTCCGCCGGCACGAGGCCGGCGGGGGCGTTGACGGCGGGAGCGTCGTTGATCGCTGGTAGTGGCCAATCATCGCTCCGCCGGCACGAGGCCGGCGGGGGCGTTGATGGCGGGAGCGTCGTTGATCGCTGGCAGTGGCCAATCATCGTTCCGCCGGCACAAGGCCGGCGGGGGCGTTGATGGCGGGAGCGTCGTTGATTGCTGGTAGTGGTCAATCATCGCTCCGCCGGCACGAGGCCGGCGGGGGCGTTGGCCGGGGGCCTTTGCAATGGAACCGCCGGAAAAGCGGTAATCATGGCCACAGGGAATGACTCAGACCCGGTTGGGCGCAGCGGCGGCCTTCCTGATATGCGTATAATACAGCGTATGTGAAAGCTACTTCATCTGGCTGCGGAGATACAAGTCATGACTTGGCAGGAGCGGATTACGGTTGACCCCAGCGTGCTGGTGGGCAAGCCGATCGTCATGGGAACGCGGATCTCGGTGGAATTCGTCATCGACCTGCTCGCGCGGGGCTGGACGACCGCTCAGGTGCTCAGGGAATACGACCACCTGAAGCCCGAGGACATTCAAGCCTGCCTGGCCTACGCCAACGACGTGCTGAAGTCGGAAAAAGTCTACCTCCTGCCGACTTCTTGAAAGGGGGCTCGACAATGCGTTGGATCGTCAACGAGGGAGGGCGGAACGCTGATAAGCGCTAATCGGCGTTGATTAGCGTTCCACTTTCAGGGATGAGAACGGAGGGCGGAGGGGACAAACAGCCCGTGCCACTGGCATAGAGGCTCGCCGGGTTGATGGACATTGCTTTGCTGTTGGTAGCCCTGCTGGGGCATGCCGTGATCTGGGTTGCGGCGATCAATCGGGCCCATGCCTGCGGATGGCGGCGGGGACTGGTGGTGGCGGTTACCACGGCGTGCTTCGCGGTCATGGGGGCCGTGCCGGCGGCGGTCGTGTGGTGGGTGGCGGCGGCCGGCGGGCCGGCGGGCTGGCTAAGATCCGGCCACTGCGGACCGGCGATGCTGGCCTACTGCGGGCTGTGCGTGGCGTGTGCCGTGGCGGCCGTGGCGGGCTGGATTGGCCGGCGCGTCTTGCGGCCAACGCATCTCTCTCGCTCGCACCGTGTCCGCAGCGTGGACACCGAGGCCGTGGCCCTGCCCTCGGTCGAGCACCCGCACCACTTCGTGGTTCACCTGCCCCGCAACGAGAGCCTGCAACTGGACCTGACCGAGCGGGCGATCGACGTGCCCCGGCTGCCGCCGAGCCTGGACGGCCTGTCGATCGTGCACCTTTCGGACCTGCACTTTACGGGCCGCGTGGGGCGGATCTACTTCGAGGAGGTGGTGCGGGCGAGCAACGAGCTCGAGCCCGACCTGGTGGCGATCACCGGCGACCTGGTCGATCGTTCGGCGTACATCGACTGGATTCCGCAGACGTTGGGCCGGCTGGCGGCCCGCTACGGGGTGTATTTCGTGCTGGGCAACCACGAGCGGCGGGTGGACGTGGAGCGGCTGCTGCGGGTGCTGCGCGAGAGCGGCCTGCGGCACGTGGGCGGGCGGTGGCTGGAGATCACCGCCCGATCGGAGCGGGTTGTGATTAGCGGCAACGAGCTGCCCTGGTTCGGCCCGGCGGCGGACCTGACGGGCTGCCCGCCGCGGGCGGCCGCCCCGCTGCGGATCGCGCTGGCGCACACGCCGGATCAACTGCCCTGGGCCCAGGCCGGCGACGCCGACCTGCTGCTGGCGGGCCATACGCACGGCGGCCAGATCCGTCTGCCGCTGGTGGGACCGATTTTCACCCCCAGCCGCGGCGGCGTGACCTACGCCTCCGGGCTGTTCTACGCGCCGCCCACCATTCTGCACGTCAGCCGCGGCGTGTCGGGGCAGTTTCCGTTGCGGATCAATTGCCCCCCGGAGATGACCGAGTTGCGTCTGCACGCGGGAAGGAGCTAGTGGTCTGTCCATCGGGACTTTACTAGTTGGGTGCCACTGCTGGCTTGCCCAGCAGTGCGGGAAACACGGTTGGACAAGCCAACCGTGGCACCCGTAAACTCAACTTGGACAGACCACTAGGAGTTAAGATCTGTGAGGCTACTGGGGGGGCGCCAGCGTGGCCTCGAAGGTCATCGAGGCGGTCTTGCGGCGGACGGTGACGCGGACCCGCTCGCCGCCGACGTACTTCTGCAAGGCGTCGTCGAAATCGTCGACGATGCCGATGTGGCTCTTGCCGATGCGGACCACGACGTCGCCGGCGCGCAGTCCGCAACGATCGGCGGGACTGCCGGGAATCACGCCGCTGATGGGGTAGCCCGGTTCCTCGCGGGTGAAGTCGGGGATGCAGCCGAAGAAGGGCCACGGCAGGTCGCCGCTGCGGCCCTGCATGGCCACGGCCACGTATTGCATGGGCTGGGGCGACTCGGCCAGGGCCTCGACCAGGTCCGTCACGTATCCGGCAATCCGCCGCATGCCGGGCAGATTCAGCTTGTCGAACGTATCCGTGGGGCTGTGATAATCGGGGTGTTTGCCGGTGAAAAGGTGCAGGTTGGGGATCTTCTTGGCGTAAAAGGCGGCCTGATCGCTGCGGCCGGAAGCCCCGGCCACCTTCGTCAACTTGAAACCGTATGGCCGGTTGATCCGCTCGAGCAGCTCGCTGAAGCCGGTGCCGGTGCCCACGCTGTTGACGGTCAGTTTATCGTTGCGCAAGCGGCCGACCATGTCGAGGTTGACCATGGCCGTGGTCTGCTCGATGGGCACCAGGGGGTAATTGACATAATGGCTGCTGCCCCAGAATCCCCACTCTTCGCCGGTGAAGGCGATGAAGACGACCTGCCGGTGGGGCTTGTTTGGCCGGCGGGCCAAGGTCCGGGCGGCCTCCAGGATCACGGCCACGCCGGAGGCATTGTCGTCGGCGCCATGATAGATCGGTCCCGGCTTGGAGGGCAGCGAGCTGCGCGAGCCGTAGCCCAGGTGGTCGTAATGGGCCCCCAGCACGACGGCCTCGGCGGCGGCGGGGCCCTGGCCGGGCCACACCGCCACCACGTTCTTCACCTCGCAGTGCACGTGCTCGATGCGGGTCCGACCCACCAGCCGCCAGCCGGTCAAGGCCCGGCTGTGCGGCACGAGCGTGCGGTCGATTTCCGCTTCGATCATGGCCAGGTCCTTGCCGCAGGCCTGCCGCAGCACAGAATCGACTACCGCGCGGCGGCAGTTCAGGAGCGGCAGATCGGGATGGGAGCGGGTCGAGCCGGCGAGATGGAAGGACATGAGGGTGTCGTCGTGCCCGCGGCGGCGGCGGATTTCGGCCGCGTCGGTGCAGAAGATCACGGCCGCCGCGCCCCGCTCGTAGGCGTTGGAAGCCTTGTGGTGGAAGAGCGTGAAGGCCGCACTGGCCAGCGGGGCGGCGGCCGGGTCGTCCGCGCCGTCCCGGGGCTCGTGCCGCAGCATGATCACCGCCTTGCCCGATACGTCCAGGTCGGCGAAGTCGTCGTAGTGGGGGTTGCGGGCCGTAATCCCGTAGCCGGCAAAGACCAAGGGCAGGTCGAAACTGCCGTCGCCGCTGATGGCCAGGGGGGTGAAATCCTTGCCCAGAACCAGCGGCGTGGACTGGACTGCGGCGCCCGGGGCGGGTGGCCCCAGCAGGGTGAGGTGGTTATCGGGACCGGGCTTGGCGTCGGTGGCCACTTGGAACTTCTGGAACGGGCCGCCTTCCCACAGGTCCGTCTTGAGCCCGTATTGGCGGAAGCGGGCGGCAATGAAATCGGCGGCCAGGTTGATCCCCCGGCTGCCCAGTCCGCGGCCTTCACAGGGGTCGGCGGCGAGGAATCGGGTGGTTTCGGCCAGCCGGGCTTCGACCGGTGCGGGGTCCGCGTCGGTTGCGGCCCGGGCGGCCTGCCCCGCTATGCTGCAAAGCAGCGCCGGCAGGACGAGAAGGAATAATGCGACTCGTGCCACGACCGGCCCCCGCGTTGTGGCCGGTCTCCGACCGAGCCACACCATCAACCGAAAGTCTCCCGAGCCCCGGAGACCTTCGGTCGGGCCGCGGCGGGTGGCACGGTTGGCTTGCCCAACCGTGCTTACGGCACTGCTGGGCAAGCCAGCAGTGGCACCCCAGGCGTCAAGCGGGAACGGTCGGTGCGCTAAACTCGCCCCGCGTACCCTACGATGCTCCAAGGCCGACCCTCTCTGGAGGGTGGGACGGGCGAAGCGCGTCCTACCGGAAATGTCCATGAATCCCATAATTCGATTCTGCTCGCCTTGGGAAAGCTCGTCAAGGAAATGCCTTCCGCTTGACACGAAAGCGGCCGGTCGCTATTCTCTCGCCCGCCACTCGATCCACCACCCGATGCCGGGGCCGGCCGCGCGGTCCCGCCCCACCCCACCCCCTACTGCCGAACAGGGACGTTCGGCTTCCCTAACGCCACGGAGGGTACGAGCTTGGACAGCCAACGAAGCGTGCTGATCGTGGATTCCTCGGAGGAGAGCCGCGAGGTGTTGCAGACCGCGTTGGAGCGCCGGGGAATGCGGATCTTCTCGACCGGCCGGGTACAGCAGGGGATCGAGCTTGCCCGGCGGCATCACCCGGACTTGATCGTGCTGGACCTGGAGCTGGACGAGTCGGGGGGGGAGGATTTCTCGCTCCCGCTGGCGGCGCAATCGGGGGCCCAAGGGGCGACGCTGGTGTTGCTGGGGACGGTGCATCGGCAGCAGACCCTGCCGGCGGGGGAATTCGTGGCCAAGCCCTACCACTACGGCCCGCTAATCCGTAGAATCGAGGAGTTGTTGGAGGCAACTCCCCGGGAACCCCAGCCGTGCCGTCGCTGTTCGTGATTCGTGGCAACGATCAGGGCGTGCGATTCGAGTTGGAGGAGCTGATTCTCCAGCTCGGCCGCGACTCGGCCAACGCCGTCCAGGTGCACGACAGCGAAGTCTCCCGCCATCACGCCGAGCTGCGGCGGAGCGACCGCGATTACGCCATCTCCGATCTGAACAGCTCGAACGGGACGTTCGTCAACGGGCGGCGGGTCCGCCAGCAGACCTTGGCCAGCGGCGACCAGGTGCAGGTGGGCGGCACGCTGATGCTGTACACCGGCCCCGGCGAGGAGCCGGAAGAGGACCTGGCCGGCACGATCCGCATCGCCAGCGGCGCCGTGCCGGAGGACAAATCGCGGATCATCCACTCCGTGACGCAGCAGGAGGGGAGCCGCATGTTCCTGGCGGCCACGGAGCCGCCCCAGGACTCCTGGCTGGCCCGGGCGCGGAGCAACCTGGAGGTCATGTACCGCACCGCCCTGGCCGTCAGCCACACGCTGGACATCGACCAGTTGCTGAACCGCATCATGGACCTGATCTTCGAGTGGGTGGAGGCCGACCGGGGCTGCCTGATGCTGGTCGATCCGGCGAGCAAGAAGCTGGAGCCGCGGGTCCGCCGCACCCGCAAGGGGCTGCAACCGGGCGACCCGATCACCATCAGCCAGACGATCCTGGACTACGTGATCGAGCGCAACGAGGGGGTGCTGACCAGCGACGCCCGGCAGGACGACCGCTTCAGCCCGGCGGCCAGCATTCTCAAGCTCGGGGTCCGCGAGGCGATTTGCGTGCCCATGCAGGGCCGCTACGACGTGGTGGGCGTGATCTACGTCGACACCTCGATCTCGCCCCAACAGATCATCGAGCGGGGCGGCGCCACCCGCTTCACCCAAGACCATCTCAAGCTGATGCTCGCCATCGGCCACCAGGCGGCACTGGCCATCGAGGATACCCACTACTACTCGGCCATGGTGCAGGCCGAGCGGCTGGCCGCCGTGGGGCAGACCATCGCCACCCTCTCGCACCACGTCAAGAACATCCTGCAAGGCATCCGCGGCGGGAGTTACCTGATCGAGCTGGGACTGTCCGAGCACGACGAGTCGCTGGTGGGCAAAGGCTGGAAGATCGTGGAGAAGAACCAGAACAAGATCTCCAACCTGGTGATGGACATGCTCACCTTCAGCAAGGAGCGCGAGCCGGACCTGTCGGCGGGCGACATAAACGCGGTGGTGGCCGAGGTGGTCGAGCTGATGCAGGCCCGCGCCCGCGAGACCCGCGTCGAGCTCGTTTGGCGGCCGGGCGAGCCCATGCCCCCCCTGCTGTTCGACCCCGAGGGGCTGCACCACGCCGTGCTCAACGTGGTGACCAACGCCATCGACGCCGTGGCCGAGACGGGCGGGGGCGGCCGGGTCGAGGTCGGCAGCCTGTACCTGGCCGAGCGGGGACTGATCCAGATCGAGGTCCGCGACGACGGGCCGGGCATCCCCGCCGACCAGGTGGAAAAGCTCTTCAGCCCCTTCGTCTCGACGAAGAAGGGCCGCGGCACGGGCCTGGGGCTGCCGGTGAGCCAGAAGATCCTGGCCGAGCACGGGGGGCGAATCCAGGTCCGCAGCGAGCCGGGGCGGGGCGCCTGCTTCATCCTCGAGCTGCCCGCCGTCGCCCCGCCGACGGTCCAAGAAACGGCCGTCGCCGGCTCGGGGGGATAAGCCGGCGACTGCCTCGGGAGGAAAACTCCTCGAATCGGCAGTGGGCTGCCCGGCGCGGCCGCGATTGAGCGGTCAAGCGTCTACCCTTCCGACAATCGGTACTCCGGTACTTCGATACTCGCGGATCATCTTCGCAACTTGCTCGAAGCCGGCCGACTTGGTAGACTTATTCAAGTATTGGAAACTGGAAGGAGAGTTCATCCCATGGCGGTAGGACTTGAGCAATTGGCCCTGGAACTTCTCGGCCTGCCCGCGAAATCCCGGGCGAAACTCGCCGAGCAGTTGATCTCGAGCTTGGAAGAGGACGAGATACCCGACGTCGAAGACGCGGCCGTAGCGACGGCCGAGCGCCGCGCGAAAGAACTGGCCGAAGGAAAAGTCCCGGGAATTCCGGCCGAGGAGGTGATGCGCCGCGCACGGGAGCGTCTGAAATGACCCCGGCGGCGGTATATCACGATGAGGCAGAAGCAGAACTGAACGAAGCCGCCGACCGATACGAGTCGCTGCAGCAGCGTTTGGGCGAACGGTTCTTGGACGCCGTTGATGTGGCGATCAGCGAAATCTGCCGCTCACCGGAGGGTTTCGGATTCCTCCGCGCCGATATTCGCTGTCACAAAGTCCGCCGCTTTCCTTACGGCATCCTCTACCGCGTCCAACCTGATTGCGTCTTCATCCTGGCGGTTATGCATCTTGCTCGAAAGTCCGACTACTGGGAACATCGCCTTGACGGCTGATCGTTGTCCGCATGTGAGAACCTGCAAGAGAACCAGGGGTCGGGAGTCTTAAATTTCCTCGCTGGGTGGGGACGGGATAGAAAAGGGGATAAGTCCAATTATTTGTGCTCCTTGCGGCGTCCTTGCCGAAAATCCGCGCCCGCGCATTCGCACGGTTGATTACGAGAAAGACCATCCCACCGGGCGCTGCCCAGGCTGTTCGTGGCATGGGATGAATCTATGACAACCGCCCCTTTCTTGCCAATAATTGGACTTATCCCCTTTGTTTGCTCATTTCCTCCACAGGTAAGCGCATGTTCTTGTGGCGTGCCATTCGTCACGGTTCCTCGGTGCCGTAACCGTCGTAATCCCAATAGTGGAGTTGCTGCAATGTGCCCAATATCTGCTCACGCGAGCAACTGCCGCGTATATCGCCTGCGGCATCCACAAGCTCATCCAAGCTCGGCAACTCCAACGCCAACAATGCCTTTATCCACCCGTGTGGTTTGGAATCGGCCGGCAGGTAGCAGAGATGGTCTTGGTGATCCTTCCAGACATGGCTGACGGCATCCAGATATGCGTGGGCCAATTCAACGGCATTAACAGCGAGGCCAGCCTCCTGCGACCTGTACATAATGACGCCCGGTTTGTTTCGCTGATAATCAGCGAGCCAACCGACACAAAGGGCACCGATCCCTTCGTGCATGTAGCCGCAGCGGACGCAACGGTACACGACTTCAGCGGTGGGGTTATCCATGCCCATAAACTGCTCCATGAACCACACCGACCGCTTGGTGCTGCCCTCCCCGAACCCGCGCATCATGCCGCCATTCGTATCAATGCCGGCACCGACACACGCCAACAACGGCCCGATCGCAGGCGATTGTTTTTTCAACAGCCAGTTAATGTCGCCTCGGTTGTAGTCGAGAATGACTTTCTCGTAGAAGCGGAGAACATCCTTGCGATCTGGCAGGGTTTCAGCCATTGTCGCTACTTCCTTTTCTTGGGGAATTGCCAACCGTTATGAAGCGCCCCGATCTCTTGCAGCGTCCCTGTCCTCTCGTAAGAAAATCCGCAGTTCGGTCGCCGGAATAGCCGCATCGTAGCCGCATCGCACGGTCGCCGGAATAGCCGCATCGTAGCCGCATCGCAGCCGCATCGGGGTCAGACTTTCAATATTCAGTTTGATTGCCGTTGGGCGTGTCCCTTGTCGTCCTTGGTCAGTTCCTTCCACAGCGATGGGGTCAAAGCGCACTTAGACGTTAGCTAATTCCGCCTCAAGCTCCGACAGGCCGTGTTGCCATGCTTCGCCCGGGCCTCCACTCGTGCAGATGCCCCACTGACACCCCATGACTGCGGTTGCCCTCGGGCGTTTCCACGAACCCCAATCTCCGCCAATCGCCGGAACCGCGGCAAGGGCGACATCACCAGATCCGGGGCCAGCGATTACACGCTCCACTCGCGGCCACCGCCAACGTCCGTAATCCGGATCTGTGGACGCGGCTGGGCCGGCAGGAGTTGGAATCTGAGCGGCACGGTAGCGCTGGCGATTATTTCGCCATCCCTCACGCTCGATTGGGCCGCCAGCGCAAGTTCCTTGCCGTTGTGCCGATACAGTTCCAGCGACCAGGGATAACGATCGATGATCAGTACCTCGCGCACGCCCAGAAGACCGTAGAAGGGAATTTTCTCGCGGCTGTTGTCGTGTGGGCTAACGATCTCGACCAGGAAATCGGCCGGGCCGCGATAATGGGCTTCGAACTCCTCGGCGAGGTTCCCCGGCAAGAAGACGGCCAGATCCGGGGCGCGGTAATTGTCTTCCCAGCCTTCGGCGCGATCGCTGAGATTTACGCCGGGGAAGACATCTCCGCCGTTTGCCCCGCAGACCACTTCGCTAAGGACGACAACCAATCGCCTTATCATCCGCTGGTGCTCGACATTGGGCTGCGGCGACATGATGTAGACTCCTTCCCAAACTTCGTCGAAGCGGTCGGCTCCCCACGCATGCCGCTGCGCCCTAAGAGATTCTTCCAAACGTGGATCGGTTATCAATGCGGTCATAGCAAATCCTCTATGTATCATTATGGCACAGGCGACGGATCCCGGCAAGAACCCCCTTTTGAGCAACCCAGAGGCATGGTATGCCGTGTCACCTCGCCCTGCGGGGGTCCGATGAAGGCGATCACTTGCATCGCCCCGCCGCAACGAGGACACGTCAGAGGGTCGACCTCGAAGACCCGCGCCTGTTTCACCCTCGAGCTGCCCGCCGTCGCCCCGCCGACGGTCCAAGAAACGGCCGTCGCCGGCTCGGGGGGATAAGCCGGCGACTGCCTTGGGAGGAGGAAACTCCTCCCCGGAGAGATCCACGCCAGGGGGCCAGTCCCATTTTCGGCCTGTCCCGTGGGACAGGCGGACGAAAATGGGGACAGTCCCCCACGCCTTACGGCGGCGCCTGAATGCCCAGCTTCTCCTCTTCCTCCTCCTGGATGATGATCCGCGGCGTGACCATCATCATCAGGCTCGAGGTGTCGCGGCCGATGCCCGTGTTCTTGAACAGCCGGTCCAGGTAGGGCACCTTGTCGAGGATCGGAATGCCGTACTCGGTTCGCCCCTCGCTGAGCCGCTTAATGCCGCCCAGGAGCACGGTGCCGCCGTCCGGCACGCTGACGGTCGTGGTCACGGTCACGTACGAGAAGGTGGGCAACTGGACGGTCACGCCGGTGTGGGTCGTCGTGTTGTTGTTGGTGTTGTTGTTCCACAAGTTCTGGGTGGCGTTGATCAGGTTGTTCTTCGTCGTGTCGGTGGTCGAGCTGTCGCTGCCGGTGAAGGTGAAGGTCTGTACGTTGCCGATCTTGCTGAAGAAGGGCACGAGCGTCATGCGGACGAAGCGCCGGTCGTTGGAGACCACGGCCTGCACGGTCATGAAAGTGCCCTCCGAAAGGACCACGATCACCGGCTGCTCGGCCGCGGCGAAATCGCCCACCACGGGGATGACGCTCACCACGAACGGCGTTTGCGACGTATCGGAGACGAAGGCCTGCTGGCCGTTGAAGAGCGTGACCTTGGGGGCCTGCAGCACGTTGCTCCGCTTGTCGGCCTGCAGCGCGGTGACGAAGAAATATGCTTCGATGTCGCTCATGATCGCAAAACCCAGCGAGCCGGCGGCCGTGGCCGCCGACGAATCCCAGCCGCCGAACTGCGGCACCGCCAGGGCGTAGGTGCCCTGTTTGAAGGGGATGTCCAGGTCGGTCGTGAACAGGCCGCTACCGGCCGGATTGTTGCCCGAGTTCTGCAAGCCGCCGATCGACGTCGGGCTGCCGGGGGCGTGCGACAAGGTGGCCATCCCCGTCGTGGGGTCGATGATCGGCGTGTAGCCGGCCGCGGTAAGGTTAACGTTGTTCTTGGCGATGTTGAAGTCGAAGTCCACGCCGATCCGCTCGAAGAAGCTGTCGCTAAGGGTAATGAAGCGGACCTCGATCGTGATCTGCAGGTCCTGCATCCGCCGCAACTGCTCCAGCAGGTCGGAGATCTGCTCGTGGACCTCCTGCGTCTGGCTGACCACCAGGCTGAGGTTGGTGGGGAATTGGGCGATGTTGCCCTGGCCGCCGTTCTGCTCCCAGCTCTTGGGCGCCACCGTGGTCGTAATAAGTTCGATCAGGTCGTCGAAATCGGCGGCCGCCGCGCCGCCCAGACCGCCGGGTCCGGCCCCGCCCGCTGGCGGGTTGTTGGGCGCCGCGAGCCCCGCGCCGCCCGCGCTGGAGGGCGATCGGCCCGCCACCTGGGCCAGCACGCTGGGATTGATCGTGGCGCTGTTGGGTTTGCCGTCCTTGCTGGCCACGCTCATCAGGGGCGTGCCGGAGGATCCGAAGGGGGTCATGCCCCCCAGGCCGGCGTTGCTCATCGCCTCGTGCAGCGCACCGGCAATGCCCATCCGCGGGTTGGGCACGAAGTTCGGAATCGGCATCACCAGGTCGCCCACCGGATAGCTCACCGTGTAGATCTGCCCCGTCTTCATCTGCTCGCTGGTGATCTTCAGCACTTCGTCCTTGATCACGTAGCACAAATGACGGTCTTCGAGGATCAGGTTCAGCACGCTCTTGAGCATGATCTCATGGCTGACTTCCAGCGACACGGGCGTTTCCGGCGACACGCCCTCCTGCCGCAGGCCCTCCTCGTCCAGCTTGATGTTGATGTCGGCCAGCTTGGCCAATTGGTCCAGGACCTGGCTCAGCGGCTTGTTGCGGAAGGAGAAGGCGATCGGCGTTTTGAGCTTCTTCTCGATCTCGATCTCCCGCTCCGAGCCATGCCGCTGATGTTCCCGCGCCAGCTTCCCGCGCCGGTCGCTCAATTCCTTCCATTTCTTCGCGTCCGGGAACAGCAGGGGATCGTTGCCTGAGAACGGTATGGCCGCCTCGTCGCAGGCGAGCATCTCCTTGACGAATCCATCCTCCTTCCGCTCCTTGATACGTTCGTAATCTCTGACGTTGCGGATCAGCGGCGCGGTGAGCAGGATCTGCTTAACGGTCGGATCGTTGGGCGCAATCTCCCCCATCTGCTTGGAGACCACCACGGCCTCTTCGTAGCGGTGCTCGTCGATCAGCCGATTGTACTGGTCAACCTTCAGCGCGATCTTCTCCCGCATCTGCTCCTTGGCCAACTCCTCGCGCTTTATATCCTGCTTGACGCGATCGTTCTTCTCGGCCAGCTCGATCCGCGGCCGGTTCTGCTCGATGAACTGCTGCGTGTCGGCGATGGCGCGGTCCAGGCGGCGGAGCATCTGGTCGCGGACGGCGGGTTGCAAGCCGGCGGCCTCCACCCGCTGGCGGGTTTCCTGAAGCAAGGCCAGGGCCCCCTTGGGGTCTTTCGCCAGCAGGGCCTTGGCATTGGCCTCTTGTTGACCCACGTCGGCATAGACCTGCCGCTGCAGGGCGAACTGCCGGGCGGCGGCCTCTTCGGCGGGCGAGCCGGGCTGACCCGGCGGGACCCCCCGCGCGGCCGGCCTGGGCATCGACAGCAACTGCAAGTGGTCCTGCAGCCGCTGCGCCGTGAGCGGGTCCAACTCGTTCATGTAGGCCGACGCCTGCCGGAACAATTGGTAGGCCCGATCGCGGTCGTGGGCCTTCAGGGCCGCCTCGCCCTGCTGAAACAGGGCCAGGCCCGGCGAGGGGGCCGGCTGCTCGGCCGAGAGCGGCTGGCCCGGCGGCGTGGCGATCGTTTCGGCCGCCGCGGGCGGGCCCGAAACCAGTATGTTCCGCGTCGCGTCCTGGGAGGGTACGTAGTAGGCCGGCGCGACGGGGTCCGGACCCGGCCCCGCCATGGCCACCGCCGGCATCACGCCGGAGGGCGTTCGGGTCTGCGCCGCCCCCTGCTGCCTCAGGCCCGCGATACGCCGCAACAGTTCTTCCGGCCGGGCGTCGAAGGGGCCATAATCCACCTGCTGCCGGGCGGCCTGCGCCGCCAGTTGGTCCGCCTGCTCGTAGTCGCCCCACCGCAACAGGGCCTCGGCCTGCTCCATGAGCATCCGCGCATAGGCGCGGCGATACGTCTGCGTGCCCTTGTCCAGGGCATTGACCTCTTGATAGCGGGCCAGCGCGGCCTCGACCCGCTCGGGGGTGTCGTCGGTCGGGGCGTAGCGGACGGGCATCTGCTTGGCCTGGGCCACCAGGGCCGCCGCCCGCCGCACGTCGCCCACGGCCAGTGCGCGGCGCGCCGCCAGCAGCAGGCCGTCGCTCGCCGCCCGATCGGCGCCGGGATTGGCGTAGCGGTCGGCCAGGGCCGGCGGCAATCGCAGGTCGTCGTGCAGGGGGGGCGCCAGCGGGTCGGCCCGGCCCACGGGCGGCGCCCCGGCCGCGGCCGCGTCGGGCCGCCCCAGCGTGGGCATCGCCCCCGGCGGCATGGTGCCCGGTCCACCGGCCTCGGGCACGACGGCCGGCCCGGAGTCCAGCATCGCCCCGCCCGATCGGCTCAGGAACGGATCGCTTGGCTGCCCGGCCATGGCCATGCCCGCCGCGCAGCTCAGGGCCACCGCCATCCAGCCGACATGTATTTTTGCGGTCGTTCTGAACACGCGATATCTCCTTTGTCCGAAGTGCCGCGCCGCGGCAGCCGCCCTAGCCGGCCAACGAAATCACTTCCGCACCGGGTTTCCCGATAAGTTTGGCGAATTCGACCGAAGGGAGCGGTTAAATACCCCGCGGGCCGCCGCCGGTCAAGGGCAATTCGTGATGAAATTGCGCCGCGCGCAAGAACCGGCAGAAATTGCCGATCGGAAAGGGAAAATGACCAATGACCAAATCCCAATGACTAAGTTAGTCATTGGTCAATAGGGGTATTGGTCATTAGCGCTCACAGCGTCTTGTGGAACCGCCGCACGGCCATCCACAACGTGACCACCCCCATCAGCCCCAGCACGGCCATCGGCCGCCACAGGAATTCCAGGCCCACCCCTTGCAGAAACAGGCTCCGCACCAGCGTCAGGAAATAGGCCAGGGGGTTGAAATACGTCAACCATTGGGCGGCCGGCGGCATGTTGGCGATGGGGAAGGAAAAGCCGGACAGCAGCATCGCCGGAAACAGGAACAGGAACGTGCCCAGCATCGCCTGCTGCTGCGTCCGGCTCACCGTGGAAATGAACAGGCCCACCCCCAGCGCCGTCATCATGTACAGCAGCGTGGCCAGGTACAGAAGCGGAATGTTGCCCCGGATCGGCACCTCGAACCAGTATACGCCGATGACGGTGATCAGCGTCACGTCCACCAGGGCGATCAAGGCGAAGGGGATGGTCTTGCCCAGTATGAATTCGACCGGCGTGATGGGCGTGACCATGATCTGCTCGATGGTGCCGATCTCCTTCTCGCGGACGATGGCCATGCTGGTCAGCAGCAGGCTGACCAGGGTCACGACGATGACGATCACGCCGGGGACGAAGTAGTTGCGGCTTTGCAGGTTCTCGTTGAACCAGGCCCGGCTGCGGAGGTCCAGCGGCGGCGGCGGTTGGGCGCCGCTTCCCAGCCGCTGGAAGCGCTCCACGAGGATCGCCTGCGAGTAGCGGCCGGTGATCTTGCCGGCGTAGCTCAGGGCGATGCCGGCCGTGTTCGAGTCGCTGCCGTCGAGGATCACCTGCAGGCAGGCCGTGCGGCCGGCGTGCAGGTCGTCGGCGAAGCCGCGGTTGATCTGGAACACGATCTGCGCGTCGCCGCGATCGACCAGCCGCTGGATCCGCCGGTCGTCCTCGGCCCGCGCCACGACGTCGAAATACCCCGAATGCACGAAGCGGTCCAGCAGGTCGCGGCTGGCCGCGCTGTTGTCGCGGTCGCAAATCGCCGTGCGGATGTGGCGGATGTCCATGTTCACGGCGTAGCCGATCACCAGCACCTCCAGGCAGGGCAGGATGAAGATGATGCCCCGCGCCCGCGGGTCGCGGAAGACCTGGATGAATTCCTTCACCAGCATGTGCCACACGCGCTCGATCATCCGCTCAGCTTCTTCTTGAACTTCAGGCTCGCCGCCAGGGTCACCGCCGCCGCGAACAGCACGAGCAGGCCGGCGTCGAGGGCCAGGATCTCCAGCCCCACCCCCTTCAGATAAATGCCCTTCAGGATGCCGATGAAATACCGCGCCGGCACCAGATACGTAATGCACTGGATGGGCCGCGGCATGTTGACGATCGCGAAAATGAACCCCGACAGCAGGAACGAGGGCAGGAACGTGGCCGTCATCGCCAACTGGCAGGCCAAGAGCTGCGTCTTGGTGACGATGCTGATGAGCATGCCCATCGCCAGCACCCCGGTGAGGAACACCGAGGCGATGCCGAACAGCAACGCCACGTTGCCGCGCAGCGGGACGTGGAACAGGAACTGGCCCACCAGCACCGCCAGGGCCATGTCCAAGAGTCCGATGACGAAATACGGCGCCAGTTTGCCGAGGATCAGCTCCCGGCCGCGGACGGGCGTGGAAATCAACTGCTCCATCGTCCCCCGCTCCCACTCGCCCGCAAAGGTCAGCGAGGTAAGCATGGCCGAGATCACCATCATGATCACCGCGATCAGCCCGGGCACGATGTAGTTCTTCGACTCCAGCTCGGCGTTGAACCACACCCGGCTGCGGACGTCCAGGGGCACGCGGACGGCCGGCCCTGCCGGCGGCCGCCGGCCCAGCGTCCGCTCCTGCGTGAAAATCTCCGCCAGCACGTCGGCATAGCCGATGGCGATCGTGGCCGTGTTGGAATCCACGCCGTTGACGATCAGTTGCACGGGGGCCTCCGGCCCGACCGCCAAGCGGCGGGCGAAATCGCGGGGCACGACCAGGGCCATCAGGGCCTCGCCCGAGTCGATCGCCCGCTCCAGCGCCCGCGGATTGTCCACGTAGCCCCGCACCGAAAAATAAGGCGAGCCCGCAAAACGGCTGACCAGCTCCCGGCTGGCCGGCGTCCCGCTCTGGTCCCAGACGATCATTGCCACGTGGTCCACGTCCAGCGTCAGGGCGTAGCCGAACACGAACAGCATAAGCATGGGCAGGGCAATGGCCATGCCCAGGCTCCGCGGGTCGCGGAGCACGTGCAGCAGCTCCTTGCGGGCAATCGCCGCCACCCGACGAAGGTTCATCGCCGCCCTCCCGGTTCCGCGGCAACGTAGCAGGCACACGCCGTGTGCCGTCCGCTGAAGCGGAAAAAGGTGTGACGGACGGCACACGGAGTGTGCCTGCTACACTCCAGGGCTTTCATCGCCGCACCTCCTCCTGCGGCCGCTCGGAGCGGTCGCGGGCCTCGATCAGCCAGACGAACACGTCCTCCAGCGACGGAAGGGGCGGCCCGCCCGGCTCGCCCGGTTCGCCCCCGCCCGCTCCCCCCGCCGCCCCCTCGACAATCGCCTGCCGCTTGAGCGACTCGGGTGTCCCCTGGGCGATCAGTTCCCCCCGATAAATCAGCCCCAGGCGGTCGCAATACTCCGCCTCATCCATGTAATGCGTGGTAACGAAGATGGTCACCCCCTCGCCCGACATGGAATAGATGAGGTCCCAGAACCGGCGGCGGCTGATGGGGTCCACCCCCGCCGTCGGCTCGTCCAGGAACAAGATCGGCGGCCGGTGCAGGATCGCGCAGCCCAGGGCCAGCCGCTGCCGCCAGCCTCCGGAAAGAACGCCCGTCGGCCGGCGGCGATGCTCGCCCAAACCGGCCATCTCCACGACCCACTCCTTCCGCTGGCGCTTCTCGTGGGCCGGAATCCGATAGATCCCGCTATAGAAATCAATGTTTTCCTCCACCGTCAGGTCCTGGTACAGCGAGAATTTCTGACTCATGTATCCGACGCGGGCCTTGATCTGTTCAGGCTGGGTGCGGATGTCCAGGCCGGCCACCGTACCTCGCCCGCCCGTGGGGGCCAGGATGCCGCACAACATGCGGATGGTGGTCGATTTTCCCGCCCCGTTGGGACCCAGGAAGCCGTACACCTCGCCGCGACGCACCTGGAAGCTCACCCCATTGACGGCCACGAAACTGCCGAACCGCCGCTCCAGATTCTCGACCACCACGCTGTTCTCGCCCTCTGGACTGAGGGGTTGAGGGGTTGAGGGGATGAGGGGTTGAGGGGATGAGGGGTTGAGGGGTTGAGGGGATGAGGGGTTGAGGGAGTGAGGGGATGAGAGAAGGAATGAGGGAGTGAGGAACGGGGAGGAGGCGAGCGGATGATCCCGAGGGCCGGCAGCCGCCCTGCTCTGCTGTCCCGCTCCGCTTGCCCGTTCCCCATCCCCTCCATCCCCTTTGTGCCTGCTCCCCTGCTCTCCTATGGCCGAGACGAACACGTCTTCCAGCGAAGGCTCGACCACGCTCATCGACTGCGGCTCGAGGCCGGCCGCCCAGAGCGCGCTGCGGACCCGGCCCAAGGTCTCCTCCGGCCCGGGCCCGACCACGTGTACCCGGTCGCCGAACAGGACCACCGAATCGGCCGGGCAGTGCTGGCGCAGGGCGGCCGCTGCCCGGCGGGGCTCCGCCGAACGAACCTCGACGATCGTGCCCCGCATCAGCCGCTTGACCTCGGCCGGCGTGCCGCAGGCCAGCAGCCGTCCGCGATGGATGAGGGCCAGCCGCTGGCACCGCTCCGCCTCGTCGAGATAGGCCGTAGAAAGGAAAATCGTTGCCCGCTCGCGCTGCAAGTCGTACAGGATCCGCCAGAAGTCGCGGCGCGAGACGGGGTCCACCCCGTTGGTCGGCTCATCCAGGAAGAGGACCTTCGGGGCGTGGATCAGCGTGCAGGCCAGGCCCAGCTTCTGCTTCATTCCGCCCGACAGATTGCCCGCCAACCGCCGCCGAAACGGCCCCAAGTTGCTGAACGCCAGCAGCCGTTCTTCCCGCTCCCGGCGGACTTTCCGCGGCACGTCAAATATGTCGGCATAGAAGGCCAGGTTCTCCATCACCGTCAGGTCCGGGTACAGGCCGAACCGCTGGCTCATGTAGCCGATGTTCTCCTTCACCGCCTCGCTCTGGCGGATCACGTGCCGGCCGGTCACCCAGGCATCGCCGCCGCTGGGCTCCATGATCGCCGTCAAGAGCCGCATGGTGGTGGTCTTCCCCGCCCCGTCCGGTCCCACCAGGCCGAAAATCTCGCCCTCTGCCACGCTGAGCGTCAGCGCGCTCACCGCGGCCAGCTCGCCGAAGGTCTTCGTCAGTCGCTCGGTGCGGATAGTGTCCATGCGGCTCAAGGCTCATAGCTCCCCCACCAGCCGGGCGTCGGCCGGCATACCGGGCTTCAGCTCCCCCTTGGAGTTCTTCACGTCGATCTTGATGCGATAAACCAGCTTGACCCGTTCTTTTTCCGTCTGCACGGTCTTGGGCGTGAATTCGGCCTCCTCGGAGATGAAGGATATACGACCCTTGTAGATCCTGCCGGGATAGGCGTCGGTGGAGACTTCCGCCTCCTCGTCGAGGGCCACGCGGCGGGTGCCCACGTCGCGCTCGTCCACGTAGGCCCGCAGCCACACGTTGTCCAGGTCGGCCACCGTAACCACCGGCGTGCCCGGCGCAACGTACTCGCCGGGCTCGATGTTCTTCGACAGCACCACGCCCGTCAGCGGCGAGACCACCGTGGCGTAGCTCAACTTGACCTCGGCCGACCGCAGCATGGCCTTGGCCTGCTCGACTTTGGCCCGCGCCTGGTCGATCTCCTCGGCCCGCGGTCCTTCCTTAACCAGCCGGTACTGCGCCGACGCTTGCTCGAAGGTAGCCTGGGCCTGGTCGATCTCCTCCCGCCGCGGGCCTTGCCGCATCAGCTCGTAACGCTTCAGCGCCTGGATGTGCTTCTCGGTTGCCACCCGCCAGGCCGCCTGGGCCTGGTCGTGCTGCTCGGGCGTGATGATCCGCTGCACGATCAGCCGGTCGGCCCGCTCGCGCTCGGTCTTGAGCCGATCGCGATCCACCTCGGTGGCGGTGAAGTCGGCCTTGGCGGCCTCGATCTCCTCCGGCCGGCTGCCCGCCTTGAGCTCGGCCAGATTGGCGCGGGCCTTGTCCATCGCCGCCTGGGCCGCCTTGATCTCGTCGGGCCGTGAGCCGGCGAGCAACTGGGCCAGCACGGCCTGCGTCGCACCCAGTTCCGCCCGGCGCAGGGCCACGTCGGCCTCCAGGTCTGCGGTGTCCAATTGGGCCACCGTCTGGCCGCGGGTGACTTTCTGCCCTTCGTCCACCAGCCGCTTCTCCACCCGGCCGGCGATCTTGAAGTTGATGTTCACCTCCGTGGCCTCGATATTGCCCGAGACCAGCAGGCCGTCGTCGGCCGAGCGGGAGCGCAGGCGGGCATACCAGGCGCCCCCCCCGATCGCGCCGGCCAGCAGCAAGACGAGCAGGATGATCTTCTTCATGCCGAGCCTTTATTGTGAACGGGCAATCACATGATAAGGATAAAAGGAGTCAGAAGTCAGGAGTCAGGAGTCAGAATCCCGAATCCCAGGCCGAACGCGCGGGCCTTCTGCCATGCGATCAGATCCCTAAACGATCTCGCCTGCCTTTCCATCTGCCTCCTCCTGACTCCTGGCTCCTGACTTCTACCTCCTGCCTCCTGCTTCCTACCTCCTGCTCGCGATGGCGGTGCGGAACATCCGCCACGCCCGGCCCGCATGCTGCGTCACGTTGAATCCGCCTTCGGTCAAGTGCCACAGCACGCCCGCCGGCACGATCATCCCCAGGAACATCACGGCCACGGTGCGGGGCAGGAGGTCCTTGCGGATCGTGCCCTGCTGCTGGCCCTCGCGCACAAGCTGCTCGACCTGGCCCAGGTAGGCCGTCACGATCCGCCGGACCTGGGTCTTGCGCTGGGGATGGCCGATGAATACCTCGTCGGAGAACACGATCCGCGGAAACGCCCGACCCTCGCGGATGAACCGGATGTGGTGCATCAGCAGGCTTTGCAGCCGGGCCAGCGAATCGGCCGCCTCCTGCCGGGCGGCCGACACGAAGGCCAGCATCTTCTGCTCCAGCAGGTCCAGCACCGCGTCGAGCATGGCGTCCTTGCTGCGAAAATGGCGATAGATGCCCGAGGGCACCAGGCCCACCCGCCGGGCCACCGCCGCCACGCTCAACCGCCGCACCCCCTGGCTGGCCACCAGTTCCAGCGCCGCCGCGGCGATCTGCTCCCGCCGCCGCCGGGTATCGAGCTTGGCCTCGGCCATGGATTAGGTCCTCAGTTGTGATTATAGATTCACAACCGTGGCCGCGTCAAGCCACCCCCGGCCGCAGAAGCGGGCCCGCTCATAAACGGGATTATTCACCGAGGCTCGTAGTGACCCGATTTATCGGGTCTGGAGAGTGTGAACAGGTCAAGGACCGCATGAACGCGGTCACTACGAACGATTGGTGAATAATCCGGGCTAAACGCCCCGGCGGGGCTTGCCCCCGCCGAGCGCCGATTCGGGACAATTTGCCTATCCCCCTTTGGCCCGCCGCAGCCGGTCGATCCGCCTGAGGATCACCAGGAAAGGCGGCAGGTAGATCACGTCGGCCAGGAAGACGGCCAGGGCAAACCGCCACGGCAAGCGGCCCGCGGCGACGTAGAAAAGTGCCGTCGCCGAGCTCAGGGCCTTGCTCCACCAGCCCAGCAGGAGGATGTTCCGGTTCTCGATCGGGTGTGCGGCGACCAGGTGATAGCCCACGCCGAACAGCGCCACCAGGATGCCCACGATCTGGATCGGCAGGGCCATGGGCGGCGTGGCCATGCCCAGCAGTTTGCAGCCCTCGTGATGCAGGCAGAACATGCCCGCCCCGGCCAGCAGATTGAACGTGCCGGCGAAGCGGAGCAAGATCGTCATCCAGGGCGGAAGGTGTGTCACGGCAGGTACTCGGTGGACAAGTGGCGCAAGTCTACCTAAAATTGTCGCTTTGCAGAACCCCAACCCGGAACCCTCTGAGAGCAAGAAAAGGTTCTTCATGGAGTCACCCCGAATTCAGCGTGCTTTGATCAGCGTCAGCGACAAGCTGGGACTGGCCGACTTCGCCCGCGGCCTGACCGCCGCCGGCGTCGAGATTTTCAGCACGGGCGGCACCCGCAAGCATCTCGAGGCGGAGGGCATTCCGGTCCGCGACGTGGCCGAGTACACCGGTTTTCCCGAGATGATGCACGGGCGGTTGAAGACCCTCCATCCCAAGGTCCACGGCGGGATCCTCTGCCGCCGCGACAACGCCGAGGACATGCGGGCGGTGGCCGAGCACGGTATCCTGACCTTCGAGCTGGTCGTGGTCAACCTGTATCCGTTCGAGGCCACGGTGGGCCGGCCCGGCGTGACCGTCGAAGAGGCGATCGAGAACATCGACATCGGCGGGCCGACGCTGGTCCGCGCGGCGGCCAAGAATCACGCCTTCACCACCATCGCCACCGAGGCGGCGCAATACTCGCCGATCCTCGAGCAGGTGGCCGCCCAGGGGCGGACCAGTTTCGAGCTCCGCCGCACGCTGGCCGCCGAGGCCTTCGCCCACACGGCCCGCTACGACCGGGCCATCGCCGACTACTTCGCCGGGGTGACCGCCGAGGGGGCCTTTCCGGGGACCTTGCAGCTCGCCTTCCGCCTCCGCGAGGTGCTCCGCTATGGCGAGAATCCGCATCAGCGGGCCGCCCTGTATTCCCAGCCGCACGCGGCCGGCGTCAACGTCGTGGCCGCCAAGCAGCTCAACGGCAAGGAGCTCTCCTACAACAACCTGCTGGACCTGGACAGCGCGCTGGCCATGGTCCGCGACTTCAGCCGGCCGGCCGCCGTGGTGATCAAGCACAACAATCCTTGCGGGGCCGCCACGGCCGACACGCTGGCCGAGGCCCTGCGGCGGGCGATGGCCGGCGATCCGCTGAGCGCCTTCGGCTCGGTGCTGGGTTTGAACCGGCCCATGGACGCGGCGGCCGCCGAGCTGCTGTGCGAGCCGGGGCTGTTCGTCGAGGCCATTGTGGCCCCCGACTTCCCGGCCGAGGCCCTGGCCATCCTCACCACCCGCCCCAAGTGGAAGGCCAACGTGCGATTGATGAAGGCCGGCCGCTTCGATCCCCCGGCCCCGCACTGGGTCAGCCGCTGCCTGGAAGGCGGCCTGCTGGTGCAAGACGCCGACGTGAGAACCGACCCCGAGGACGAGTGGAAAGTCGTCACGCCGGTCAGCCCCACCGCCGAGCAATTGTCCGATCTCCGCTTCGCCTGGGCCCTGGTTCGGCACGTGAAGTCCAACGCCATCGTGCTGGCCAAGGACCACATGCTGCTGGGCACGGGGGCGGGGCAGATGAGCCGCGTGGATTCGGTCGAGATTGCCATCAAGAAGGCCGGCCCGCGCGCCGTGGGCTCGGTCATGGCCTCCGACGCCTTCTTCCCCTTCCCCGATGCCATCGACGCCGCCGCCGCGGCCGGCGTAACGGCGGTCATCGAGCCGGGCGGCTCCCGCAACGACGACGAGGCCATCGCCACCTGCAATCGTCACGGCCTGGCCATGATCTTCACCGGCCGCCGGCACTTCAAACACTGATGAGCACGATCCTGGACCGAATTGTGGCCGACAAGCGACGGGCGGTGGCGGCGGCCAAGGCCCGGCTGCCGGAGGCCGCCCTGCGGGATCGTCTGCCCACGGCCCCCCCGACGCGCGACTTCCTCGCCGCACTGAGCGCCTCGGGCCCCATCCGGCTGATCGCCGAGGTGAAGAAGGCCAGCCCTTCCCGCGGCGTGCTGCGGGCCGACTTCCACCCGGCCGCGATCGCCGAAATCTACCAATCGCACGGGGCGGCCGCCGTTAGCGTGCTCACCGACGAGCCCTACTTCCAGGGCTCCCTGGAGCATCTCCGCCAGGTCCGTGCGGCGGTCGATCTGCCCGTGCTGCGAAAGGATTTCATCGTCGATCCCTACCAGGTGCTAGAGGCCCGCGCCGCCGGGGCCGACGCCGTGCTCCTCATCGCCGAATGCCTGCCGGGCGAGGACCTCGGCCGGCTGCACGACGCCGTGACCACGCTGGGCATGACGCCGCTGGTGGAGCTGTACGAGCCGGAGAACCTGGCCCGGGTGCTGGCCGTCGGGGCCCGGTTGGTGGGGATCAACAACCGCGACCTGCGCACTTTCCGCACCGATCTGGAGCATACGCTGCGGCTGCGGCCGCGGGTGCCCGCCGACCGCTGGGTGGTGGCCGAGAGCGGCATCCGCACCCGGCAAGATGCAAAGCGGCTGGAGGCGGCCGGCGTGGCCGCCATGCTCGTGGGCGAGACGCTCGTCACCCGGCCCGACCCGGGCACAGCCATCGACGAGCTGCTGGGAAGGGGCTAAGAGCAGTTTTCAGTGTTCAGTTTTCACTGGACTTTTGCAAATTGGGGTGAGGACGACACAAGTGGTCCCCCTCTCCCTCCGGGAGAGGGCCGGGGTGAGGGGAACCTGCGTTGGTCACGGAGAATGGAAAAGCAGTATCCTCACCAATTTCCCCTCACCCTAACCCTCTCCCGGGAGAGGGGACCGGGCATCCGCAATTTGCAAAAGTCCAGTTTTCAGTAAAGCCCCAACACTGAAAACTGAAAACCGAAAGCTGAAAACTATCTCTACTTCTTCGGCCGGGTCTGAGCCTTGTGGCACCGCTTGCAGCGCACGACCTGATTATTCAACTTCGCACCGCATTTCGGACAGCGGCGGTCCTTGAGTTTCAACACGAATTTCGATCGCGGGCGGGTCTTCATGGCCAATCGTTCCTGGCGGCTGCGAAGTGATGATTCTTTCAAGCACCCAGTCTAAACGATCCCCGCCGCCGCGCCAAGGCGGCCCACGCGTGGCAATTTCTTTCTGGCGGCACGGCGGCGATCGGCTGGCGCAGTCTGGGGCCAGCCCCCCGGCCGTCCGGGGTCTGCGATATAATGTGCTTATGGATCATGCCGGCTTTTCGCGTGTCCGCCCTGAGCTGCTGGCCCCGGCAGGCGATATGGACAGTGTGCGGGCGGCCGTCGAGAACGGGGCCGACGCCGTCTATTTCGGCCTGCGCTCGGGTCTGAACGCACGGGCCAGGGCCGCCAACTTCCTCCCAGAGGAACTGCCCGACCTCATGGCCTATCTGCACCTGCGCGGGGTGCGGGGGTATCTGACACTCAATACGCTGGTGTTTCCCGGCGAGCTGGGGCGGCTGGAGCAGGCGGTTCGCACGGCGGTCCGCTCCGGTGTGGATGCGGCCCTGCTGCAAGACTTGGGCGCGGTGCGGCTGGCCCGCGCGGTGGCGCCCGACTGGCCCATCCACGCCTCGACGCAGATGTCGCTGACCAGCGGCGAGGGGGTTTGCGCGGCCGAGCGGCTGGGGATTCGGCGGGTGGTGCTCGCCCGGGAGCTGTCGATCGAGGAGATTCGCCGTATCCGCGGCCAGACCCGGCTGGAGCTGGAGGTGTTCGTGCACGGGGCGTTGTGCATGAGCTACTCGGGCCAATGCCTGGCCAGTTTCGCCCTGGGCGGCCGCAGCGGCAATCGGGGCCGCTGCGCCCAAGCCTGCCGATTGCCCTACGAGTTGATCTGCGACGGCCGGCAGGCAGGCACGCCCGATCGGCGGTTCCTGCTCAGCCCGCTGGACCTGGCCGCCTACGACCTGCTGCCGGAGCTGATCGCCGCCGGCGTGGATGCCGTGAAGATCGAGGGCCGGCTGAAGTCGGCCGAGTACGTGGCCGGCGCCGTGTGTCAGTACCGCCGGGCGATCGACGCGGCGGCCGCCGGCGAGCGGCTGCGGCTGAGCCCCCAGGAGATCGCCGAGTTGGAGGGGCCCTTCTCGCGCGGCTTCTCGCACGGCTGGCTCCAGGGGCCAGACGAGCAGTTGGTCCCCGGCCGCACGTCGGCTAACCGCGGTGTATTGGTGGGCGAGGTTTGCGGCGTGCGCGCCGGCCGCGTGCTGGTGGACCTGGCCGGTCCCATCCGCCGCGGCGATGGCGTGGTCTTCCGCTCCGAACCCCTGGGGACTGTCCCGATTTTCGTCCGACGAAAATGGGACTGTCCCCTTCCGCCCGACCAGTTGCCGGGCGGCCGCGTGTATGAAATCTTCCGCGGCAGTGAATCGCTGACCGCTGCGGTGGCCGCCGGCCGGGTTGAGTTGACCTTCGGCCGCGGTGCGCTGGACCTGGGCCGGGTCCGCCCGGGGCAGAAGGTGTGGAAGACCGACGATTCGCAGTTGGGCCGCCGGCTGCGCCGCAGCTTTTCGGCCGCCAGGCCCAGGCGGCGTGTGCCGCTGGACCTCACCATCGAAGCGGCGGTCGGCCAGCGGCTGACTATTTCCGCCCGCGCCGCGTCCGGGGCCGCCTGCCAGGTCCGCTCGTGCGAGCCGCTGGCCGAGGCCCGGCGGCACCCGTTGACGCCTGAAGTGCTGGCCGAGCAATTGGGGCGGCTGGGCGGTACGGTATACGAGTTGCGGAATCTGGAGGCGCGGATCGCGGGCCGGCCCATGGCCCCCCTGAGCGTGCTCGGCCGGTTGCGGCACGAGATGGTCCGGCAGTTGGATGCCGCCGCCGTGGCAGGGAGAGGGATTAGGGATTGGGGATTAGGGATTGGCGGCAGCAGGGAGAAAACAGCAAGGGACGGGGAGGAGGGAGCGGGGAGCAGGGAGCCACCAGCCGCCCGAAGCTCAAAGCTCAAGGCTCATAGCTCACAGCTTCCCGTCTGGCACGTGCTGTGCCGCGATCTGACTCAAATGGAAGCCGTGCTGGCGCAAGGCGCGTCGAGCGTCATCGCCGATTTCGCCCGGATGGAGGACTGTGCCGAGGCCGTCGCGCGGGCCAGGGCCCGAGCGGCCGCGATTCTTCTGGCCACTCCCCGCATCCAAAAACCGGGCGAGGCGGAGATATTCGCGGCACTCGCTTCTTGCCGCCCGGACGGCCTCGTGGTGCGGAACCTGGCCGCCGCGGCCTTCTGTGCCCAGCGGGCGGTTCCCTTCGTGGCCGATGCCGCCCTCCATGCGGCCAACGCCTGGACCGTCGAGTACCTTCGCGAACTCGGCGCCAGGCGGGTAACCGTGGCCTGTGATCTGGATCGGCGGGAGATCTTGGACCTGGCCGATCCCCAGACGGCCCCTTGGCTGGAAGTGATCGTGTATCAGCACCTGCCCATGTTCCACACGGAACACTGCCTCTACCGGGCGGAGCAGTTGGACGCGGCCGACCTATCCGCCCAAGCGTCGGCCGAGCTAGTGCCCCGACCGCCCTCGGTTGACACGTTGGGTGCCACTGCTGGCTCGTCCAGCAGTGCCGACAACACGGTTGGGCAAGCCAACCGTGGCACCCGTCATTTCAGGCCTGTCGGGGCACCAGCAGCGGCGGCAGGTCCCGGCACTGCCTGCCAGCGGCCCTGCCGGCGGCACGACGTGCGCCTGCGGGATCGCCGCGGCGCGGAGCATCGGCTGCTGCCCGACGGGGGTTGCCGCAACACGCTATTCTCGGCCCGGCCGCGGAACCTGCTGGACCTGGTGCCCAAGCTGCGCCGCCGCGGCGTGCGGCATTTTCGCATCGAGCTATTAAACGACCTGCCCCGCGAGGCAATGGCTGCACTCGCGGGGCGGTCGAATTAGACTAGCCCGGATTATTCACCAGCCGTTCGTAGTGACCGCATTCATGCGGGCCTTGACCCGTTCGCAGTCTCCAGACCCGATAAATCGGGTCACTACAAGCCTCGATGAATAATCCCGGTCTAATGCCCGTGTCGCTGGCCGGCCGTGATCAGGCGGGCTGCCGAGTGGATGATTCCCTGCTCGACCTCCAGGTGGTATTGCACGCCGTTGGCGATCGGCCGGGCCACGAAGTTGATGTGGTCCTTGCCGGGCGTTTTCTTCAGCTCGCTGGCGGCCAGGGCGGCCGGGGGCTGATCCTTGGGCTTGGCCACGGCGGCCATGAATCGGGCCACGGGCTCCCCGGCCAGGGCGAGGTCCAGGATGGGCACGCCGCTGGCGGTGGCCGAGGCGCCGATCGCCCGCTTGAGCGTGGCCAGGGCGTCGCGGCCGGCAGCCAGGTACGCACTGTCCGGCCCCACGCCGATCACTATGTCCAGCGTCTCGCCGATCGCGCCGACGATCTTGTCCCGGTTGTCGGTCTCCGGCCCGATGGGGATCGAAACGGTGTGCAACCGCACGGATTGGGCCCGGTCGGCATCCAGCTTCACCAACTGGGCGACGCCCGGGTTATCGGCGATGGCCATGTCGGCCAGGGTCTTCAGAGCCTTGTCCAGCAGGGCCCCGTCGGCCACGTACAAGCCGGCCAGGCCGGTAGCCGCCGCGGGATCGAGCAGTACGGTGACGGCGCCGTCGCAGCGGCCGCTGCGGACCGTCTTGCGGACCAATTCGGCCAGGTCGCTGACCACCTGCTTGACCTGGTCGAGCTTCTCACCCGGCTGGTTCTTCTTTTCCGCCTCTTTCATGCCTGCGGCCTGGGCCTGATCGACCACGGCGCCGAGGATCTCGATTTTCGCGGCGGAGAGCGTGCCGGCGAAATTCATCGCCAGCGCAGCGCCCGGCAACCGGAACCCCTGGAACTTGCTCGTAAGCGCCGATAACGAGGTGAACTGGCCGGCGGTGGGCGTGCCCGGCCGGGCCGTTATGCTCAAATCCAAAAACGTCTTCTCCGCGCCGCGGTCCAGTCCCCAGCCCAGCGATATCTGGTCCAGGTCGTTGACCACCCCCTCGACCATGCCGATTATCTGCCCGATGATCTTCAGCCGGGCGGCGAAGGCCTGCTCCGACTCGTCGGGCTTGCGCTGTTGGTTGTTCTCGTGGGCGCCCTTCTTCATCTGCGCAAGGAACTGCTCGCGGTACTGGGCGGGCAGATTGGCCACGAAGATGCGGGCGGCCACCACGTACGGCTTCTCCAGCCCGCCCAACAGTGCCAGCGGATCGGCCGCCACGTGGGCCAGCCCCTCGGGCTTGTCCGAGCCGAACGCCCAGCCGCCTGCGGCCTTTACGTAGACCGGTTTCTTGCCGTCCTTGGGCGAGAGCTTGTACACGCCGCCGCCCGTCTGCTCGGCGCTGACATAAGGTTCCAGCACGTCCAGGACCTGTTTCAGGTCGGTCACCGGCAGGAAGGCGTAGCCGCTCACCTTGCCCGGCGCCGCAGTGTCGGAATCCGAGCCCTCGGCCGCGACGACGATGCCGCACGGCCGCGACTTGTCGATCCCGGTCAGCCCCTTGCCTTGGGTGGCCATTGCCACCAGGCCTTCCAGGAGGCTGCCGAGCTGGGGGCGATCGATGAGCTTGCCCACGAAGCCGGCGTCGCTCAGCAACTCCTCGTAGCTGGGCCCCGCCACCACGGCCAAGACTTTGTCAGGCTCCGCGGCCGTAGCGGCAGGCCGGAACACGCCGGCGCCCAGCAATAGGGCACCGGCCAACAGCATCAGGACAGTCTTTCGCATCGCTTGGTCTCCACGGAAAAAAGGTCTCTTATCCTGTGCGCAGGGGTCGTAAGGCGTTGTTCCACGTAGAACGTTGCATCCCAGCGCACGGAAGGGAACAGACACTGCACTATTCGCCGGCGGCAAAGGAATCTTGGAAGAGGGCCGCCGGAATGGGCTGGCCGCCGCCAGAAGAACTACCGCTCGCGGTAGGTAATCCGGCCTTTCGTCAGATCATAGGGCGACAACTCGACCCGCACCTTGTCGCCCGGAACGATGCGGATGAAGTTCTTCCGCATCTTGCCGGCGACGTGCGCGACGACCTTATGGCCGCTGTCGAGTTGCACCCGAAACCGCGTATTGGCCAGCGCCTCGGTCACCACGCCCTCGACCTCGATGGCTTCCTCTTTCTTGGTCATACGGCCGAACTCCAGGATTTCCGGGGGGGACAGTCCCGTTTTCGCTGCGCGAAAACCGCACGCGGTCCCCAAAACGTCCTCGCGCACCCCAAGCCGAGGAGCCGTCATCCTACCATTCTTGCCCCGGGAATCCAAGTGCTGGGCCGCCTGGGTGCTGGGTCACCTCGGTGGCAGCGCGCGGGGGGGTACCGCGGGCGGTGAGTGCGTTGGGTGTCACTGCCGGTTTGCCCAGTACTGCTGGGTTGAGAATAGTTGGGGCGTCCAGCCCCTGACAAATCCGTTGTCGGCGGGCAGAGCGATCCCAGGTGTCTGGCGAACACTTGCCGGACAAGTCAGCACCCGCCGAGCCAGGTTCAAGCGTCAAGCCGAGGAGAATGTGCTCTGTACCGATGTAACCGTGGTAGAGCCGCACCGACTCCTCGTCGGCCCTCCGCATAATCCTCGCGGCGCTCTCACCGAATGTGTGGCTCATCTAAGTGCCCAATGTGCAACCACGATGGCTGGCGCTAACCGCGGCCACACCTTCTGCTCTTCAACGGTTTGAACTGCCAGACAGTCTACCATCTTCTTACGGCCTGCACTACCAAGCGGCGGTCCGCAACGCGCCGACGAAAATCCGGCGGTCCGGGGGGCTTCAAAGAACGGCGGCAACTGGCTTGCCCCGTACCGGCCCTTCTCGTCCCGATAACGGCCGATCCGCTGAACCGCAACGCGGTTCCATAACGAAGCCCAGGGTTGCCGCGCAGCGGCTACCCTGGGTGGTGGTTTGGGTGACCGGTTGAACCCTGAAAGGGTTCCACAGGGAATTGTGCAACCCCTACCAGGGTTGCAACGGAGGTTTCAAACCGGAACCCAGGGTGGCGCTGCGCGGCTTCGCCGCTTCGCTTACCTGGGCTATGGTATGGGACGCCTTCAGCGTCCAGCCCAGGTGGTGGGCGGAGGAATTCCTGATGTCTGTCGAACACTGCTGGACAAGCCAGCAGTGCCACCCGCGCTGTTACTTCTTCACTCGCACGGCCTGGTTGGCCGCGGCGATGCGGTTCATGGCGTCGAGGAAGGCCTTGGCGCTGGCCTCGAGGCTGTCGGTCGAGATGCCGCGGCCGCGGTACAGGCGGCCCTCGTGCTCGACCTGCACCATCACCTCGCCCTGGGCGTCTTTGCCCACCGTCACGCTATGCACGTTGAAGCTCTTGCACACGACGCTGATGCCGGCCAGTTTTTCGATCGCCAGGAAGACGGCGTCGACCGGCCCGTCGCCGCAGGCCAGCTCGGTGCTCAGCTCTTCGCCGCCGCGGCGGAGCCGTAGCGTGGCGCGGGGGACCTTGCCGGTACCGCTGGCGACCTCGTAGGAGACCAGCGACCAGAGCTCCGGCACGGCCCGCATCTCCTGCTCGATCAGGGCGGCGATGTCGGCGTCGTAGATTTCCTTCTTCTTGTCGGCCAGGAGCTTGAAGGCCTCGAAGACGGTCTGGATCTGCTCGGGGCCTAGGGCGTAGCCCATCTCCTTGACGCGGCTGGCCAGGGCGGCCCGGCCGCTGTGCTTGCCCAGCACCAGCTCGGTGGTGGCGAAGCCCACGTCCTCGGGGCGCATGATCTCGTAGGTGGTGCGTTCCTTGAGCATGCCGTCCTGGTGGATGCCCGCCTCGTGGGCGAAGGCGTTCTGCCCCACGATGGCCTTGTTGCGCTGCACGTGGATGCCGGTGACGTTGGCCACCAGCCGGCTGGTGGGCACCAGCCGCCGGGTGGCGATGCGGGTCTCGGCGTGGTAGAAATCGCTGCGGGTCCGCAGGGCCATGACAATTTCCTCGAGCGAGCAGTTGCCGGCCCGCTCGCCCAGGCCGTTGATGGTGCACTCGACCTGGCCGGCGCCGGCCTCGACGGCGGCCAGGCTGTTGGCCACGGCCAGGCCCAGGTCGTTGTGGCAATGCACGCTGAGCACGGCTTTGTCGATGTTCGGCACGCGGTTGCGGAGGTTGCGGATGACCTGGCCCATGTGGGTCGGCGTGGCATAGCCCACCGTATCGGGGATGTTGACGGTGGTGGCGCCGGCGTCGATTGTGGCCTCGACCACGCGGCACAGGAAATCGGCCTCGGTGCGGGCGGCGTCTTCGGGCGAGAACTCGACGTTGGGGCAGTAGCCGGCCGCCCGCCGCACGCCCGCCACCGCGTGCCGCAGAATGTCCTCTTTGTCCATCTTCAGCTTGAACTCGCGATGGATGGCGCTGGTGGCCAGGAAGACGTGTATGCGGGGCTGCTCGGCGGGGCCCAGGGCCTCCCAGGCCCGGTCGATGTCCTCGTTGCGGCAGCGGGCCAGGCCGCAGATGACCGAGCCGTGGATCGACTGGGCGATCTGGCGAACGGCCTGGAAATCGCCGGGCGAGGCGATGGGAAAGCCGGCCTCGATCACGTCGACCCCCAAGGCCACCAGGGCCTGGGCAATCTCGGTCTTCTCGGCCAGGTTCATGCTGGCCCCCGGCGATTGCTCGCCGTCGCGGAGCGTGGTGTCGAAGATGACGATGCGGCGTGAGCCGGCCTGCGTGCTTTCGGTCATGACAAGAACCTCCAATCTAAACAAAAAACCCCAAAGCCTTGCCGGCCTTGGGGTTCGGTTTACTTTCGCGTCCGGATAGGCTGCGCGCGAACCCTAAGGCCGAAGGCTGGCCAAAGCCAGCCGTAGCAACGGCAACAGGTTCTGCAGGGCAGTCATCTCGCTTCCTTCCTCACTATTTTCGGCAGTTTAGCCGCACTAACTGATGCAAGTTTACCACCGCGGGCGGGCCAATGTCAAGCTCGCCTTGAGCCCGAGCGGTGTTTCGGGTAGCCTTCGCGGGCGCCATGGACTATGAAGTGGAACGATCGGCCCGGCGGTGCTCTGCGACGGGGCGGGAGTTTGCGCCGGGCGAGGAGTTCTATTCGGCGCTGGTTGCCGAAGGGGCCGAGCTGCGGCGCTCGGATTTCTCGGTCGCCGCCTGGCAAGGGCCGCCGCCGGGCAGCGTGGGCTGGTGGAAGTCGCAGGTGCCCGATCACCGCGCCGCCCGCCGGCACTGGGCCCCCAACGACGTCCTGTTGCACTGCTTCGACGGATTGGCCGAGCAGAGCGAGAAACAGGCCATGCGCTACGTGCTGGCCCTGCTGCTGGTCCGCCGCCGCGTGATGCGGCTGGAAGAGGAGCGGCACGACGACCAGGGCCGCGAAATCCTGGTGCTGTACTGCCCGCGGCGTGAGGCGACCTATGAGGTCCCGGCCCTGGTCCCCGACCCGGCCGGCGCGGAGCAGATTCAGCAGGAGCTGGCCCGGTTGCTGGGAAGTTAAACGATGAACGGATATCGCTACGGGTTGTTGGCACTGGTGGCCGTGGGCCTGCTGGGCCTGAGCGGCGCCAGTTGTCCGCAGATGCTCGCGCAATTCACCACGCCCGCGCCCCGCGTGCTGCCGCCCAGCCCGGCCCTGGAGCAGGTGGTCGAGGCGGTCAACCGCCGCAGCTCCCAGATCCAGTCGTTCTACAGCACCTCGGCGGCGATGAGCGTGCCGGGGTATCCCACGCTGCGGGCCAGCATGGCCTACGAGCGGCCGCGGCGCTTTCGCCTGCGGGCCGAAACCGGCCTGACCGGCCCGGAAGTAGACCTGGGCAGCAACGACCAGATGTTCTGGTTCTGGGTGCGGCGGAGCCAGCCGCCGGCCGTCTATTTCTGCCGCCACGAGCAGTACCTGACGGGCCGTGCCCGGCAGATCATCCCCGTCGATCCGAGCTGGGTGATCGAGGCCCTGGGCGTGGCCGAGCTGGACCCCGGGCTGCCGCACCAGGGCCCCTTCCCGGCCAAGGGCAATCGCCTGGAGGTCCGCACCATCCGCGAAACGCCCGAAGGACCGACGACCAAGGTGACGATCCTCGACGCCCTCACGGCGTGGGTCATGGAGCAGCGGATTTACGACGCCCAGGGCCGGCCCCGGGCCAGTTCCGTGGCCGAAGGCTACCGCCGCGATCCGCTGAGCGGATTGTTCATCCCCACCGCGATCCGCCTGGATTGCCCGCCGGCCCAGTTCTCGATGCGGATCGACCTGGGCAACGCCCAGATCAACAGTCTGCCCAGCCAATCGGGCGAGCTGTGGACGGTTCCCAGTTTTCCCGGCACCCCGCTGGTCGATCTTGGCGATCCGAACCTGCCGCAGCTCGGGGCCAATTCGCCACGTCCGAACTGACCGGCGCGTCGGGTGCCACTGCTGGCTTGCCCAGCAGTGTGAGCGGCACTGCTGGACGAGCCAACAGTGGCACCCAGCGCTGCTCTCAGCCGGGCGATGCTTACCACGATAACGGAGCCAGGGTGCCCCAGAGCAGCCAAGCAACGGGGGCCGAGAGCAGCAGCGAATCGATGATATCCAGCACGCCGCCGAAGCCGGGCAGCCAGGGGCTGGAGTCTTTGCAGCCGGCATCGCGCTTCAGCAGCGACTCGAACAGGTCACCCGCCATTCCGGCCAGCGCCATAAGCGGCCCGAAGTAGAAGAGCAACGACAGGACAAGTAAGATGTCGCAGCGGCCCGGCAGCCACAGCGGCAGAAAAACGGCGGCGGACCACGAGCCCAGGCAGGCGAACAGCACTGCTCCGAAGGCACCCTCGACGGTCTTGCCGGGGCTGATCGTTGGGGCCAGCTTGTGCCGGCCGATTAGCCGGCCCACCGTATAGGCGCCAATGTCGCCCATCTTGACGGTGATGATCCAAGCGGCCAGCGCGAAAAGACCGATCCCAAGCCGGATCTGCACGGCTATAGCGAGCATCAGGCCCACGTAGACCAGTGCGAATACGCCCCCGGCACAATTGGCCAGTGCCCCATTGTTGCCTGCCGCCTGCGGTGTGGCCGGGGTCGCAAGAGTGGCTGGTGGCTGGTGGCTGGTGGCTGGCAAATGGTTCCCCTCCGAGTGCGGCGCGGCTGCGGTTCCCTGCCGCTCGCCCCCGAGTGGGAGAGGTGAGTTGCCGTTGGGCCTTCGGCCGCGGGCCATTTCGCCCCACAGGACCATAAGTATGGCAATGACAAGTATTGCGATGGGCGGGCCGGCCGGCGGCAGAAAGAATCGCAACGGCGTATAGCGGAGCCCCACCGCAGTGGGCAGCAACGGCGTCCAAGAGCCGAGCACAATGAGAAGATTGCCGGCATAAACTGTCCACGCCAGCGGCCGCGACCCGCGGGCACGGAGCAGCCACAGCACCTCCTGAGTAGCCAACAGCGTAACCGCCACCAAGAGCGGCATCAGCCACAGGCCCGGGATGGCCGAGCGGGCATCGAGCCAACACAGGCCGGCCACGGCGGCAATCAGCAACGTTCCCAGGAGCAATCGCCAGCAAAGCATGCGGTCGGAAGCCGGGGGGCTTGCCTAGGTCCCCCTCTCCCTCCGGGAGAGGGCCGGGGTGAGGGGAAGCTGCGTGGATCGGAATGACGCGGTGACGGGGAGACGCGGTGACGCGGCGAGTGCCGGTGTCTCCGCGTCTCCGTGTCTCCGCGTCTCCGCGTCGAAAGGCCGAAGAGGCAGGATCCTCACGCAATTCCCCTCACCCTAACCCTCTCCCGGCGGGAGAGGGGACCGGGCATCCGCGACTTGCAAAACTCCAGATATCAGGTAAAAAAGATGCGGCCTCACGCCCCATTAGTTTACCGATTCGTCGAGGGCTATGCCATGACCCCGCGCCAGCGCGTTCTTGCCGCCTTGGAGCATCGCCAGCCCGATCGGGTGCCGATCGACTTCGGCGGTCATCGCTCGTCGGGTATTGCAGCCATCGCGTATGGCAAGCTCCGCCGGCACCTGGGCCTGCCGCCGCGGCCGATCCGCGTGTACGACACGGTGCAGCAACTGGCCATTATCGACGACGACGTGCTGGACCGTTTCGCCGTGGACACGATCGAGCTGGGCCGCGGCTTTGCCCTCGATGAGAAGGACTGGGCCGACTGGGTGCTGCCCGATGGCTCGCCATGCCAGGTGCCGGCCTGGGTGCTGCCCGAGCGGCAGCCGGGCCAATGGGTTATTCGTTCGGAAAGCGGCCGCGTGCTGGCCAAGATGCCCGACGGCGCGCTCTATTTCGAGCAGTGCTATTGGCCGTTCCTGGAGGAGGACGATCTGGATCGGCTGAGCGAGGCCCTCGGCGAGAACATGTGGTCCGCGGTGGCGTCGCCGCCGGGCCCGCTGGCCGCCGGCAGCGCGGGGGCCGTCCGGCTGGCCGAAGGCGCCCGGGCACTCCGCGGGCGGACCGATCGGGCCATCCTCGGCCTCTTCGGCGGAAACCTCCTGGAAACCGGCCAGTTCCTGTACCGCATCGACAACTTCCTCATGCTGCTGGCCGGCAACCCCGACCGGGCCCATGCCTTCCTCGACCGGCTCGTGGAAATCCACCTGGCGAGCCTGGAGCGGTACCTGGCGGCCATCGGACCGTACATCGACATCATCGTCTTCGGCGACGACCTGGGCATGCAGAACGGGCCGCAAATGTCGCGGGCCATGTACTGCGAATTCTTTCAGCCCCGGCACGCCCGCTTGTGGCAGCGGGCCAAGGAGCTGGCCCCCGTCAAGGTGATGCTCCACTGCTGCGGCGGCGTGCGGCCCATCCTGGCCGACCTGATCCGCGCCGGACTGGACGCCATCAACCCGGTGCAGATTTCCTGCGCCGGCATGGAGGCCCGGCAGCTCAAGGCCGATTTCGGCCGGCAATTGACCTTCTGGGGCGGCGGTTGCGATACCCGCTTCGTCCTCCCGCAAGCCACGCCGGACGCCATCCGGCGGCACGTCCGCGAGCAAATGGCAATCCTCAGCCCCGGCGGCGGATTCGTCTTCCAGCAGGTGCACAACGTCCTGGCCGACGTGCCACCGGAAAACGTGGTGGCCATGCTCGACACCGCCGGCGGCCGCTAATGGCCCGCGAAAGAACAAGTTTGGCAATTGGGTGGCACGCCCTGAGGAACGAAGAGCGTGGCGAGCTCGAAGAACCACGCCCTTCGCTGCGCTCAGGGAGGTGCCACCCTCCGCGTCAGACCCTGCCGAAGAACCTCACGCGGAGCGTGAGGATTACGGAATTTGCCATCTTTTCCGCGTGAGCTAGCCTCTTAAGGGGGCTTGCGCGGTCACGGTCGGCTTTAGGCTGCAAAATATCGTATTTATTGTTGCCGGGATTGATCGTGGGGCACTGCGGTGCCCACCACCCTCCGGCACCCGAAAAGACGTGCTCCATGCAGCGGTTCCTCCGATTCATCCGCGCCGACAACGCCGCCACGGCCGTGGAATACTGTCTGATGTTGTTGGCGATCCTCCTGGTCGTGCTCACGGCGATCGCCTCGGTGGGCTCGGGCACTGGCGGACTGTGGGGCGGGGCCCAAAGCAAGTTGCAGCAAACCAACTTCGGGCATTAGTGCGGACTATTCACCAATCGTTTGTAGTGACCGCATTCATGCGGTCCTTGACCTGTTCACGCTCTCCAGACCCGATAAATCGGGTCACTACGAGCCTCGGTGAATAATCCCGGCTAACGCCTGCGGAAGGCGTCGTAGTACAGCAGCCCGGCGATGCTCTTGCCGTCCTGAATACAGTTGTCGCGGAGCATGGCCAGGGCCTCGTCCCAGGTGACCAGCCGCACGGAGATGTCCTCGCCGGCATCGGGCGCCATCGGCCCCGGCTCTAGCGCCGTGGCCAGGTACAGGAACATCTTCTCGTCCAGAATGCCGGGCGACATGTAGAAGGTGGCCAGCCGCTCGATGCGCCCCGCGCGATATCCGGTCTCTTCGGTCAGCTCGCGGCGGGCGGTGTGCTCGGGGTCTTCGCCCGGTTCCAGGGTCCCGGCCGGCAGCTCCAGCAGCCGTTGGGCGACGGCCACGCGGTAGTTCTCGATCAGGCACACCCGGCCGTCGTCCAGCAGCGGCACGAGGGCCACAGCCCCGGGATGTCGCACCACTTCCCGGGCGTGCTCGGTTCCGTCGGGCATCCGCTGCACCGCGTGCTCGACGCGGAACCGCCTGCCCGCGAACAACACTTGCGGCTCGTGCATCGGCGGCGGTCCTCTTAACAAGTGGCTGGTGGCCGGTGGCTAGAATTGTAGGGTGGGTCGAGCGCAGCGAGCCCCACCAGAACCCACGAAACACCTTTGG
>JBEKTY010000075.1:0-58088 GCA_049515555.1 Thermoguttaceae bacterium | reverse complement strand
GCTGAACGAGACGCTCCGCGCCACCCTTACCTGGGTTGTCCAACAAGTCCAAGAGCACGGAACGGACCTTGACCATGTGTTCGCTAAGATACGACTAGCCTAAGTTTGCAAAAGTCCAGTTGTAACTGAAGTTTTGCAAACTAGGCAATTGAGGTCCCCTCTCCCTCCGGGAGAGGGTTAGGGTGAGGGGAAATTGGTGACGATCCCGTCTCTCGAGTTCCGTAGATGGGTCGAGCCCGAGCGAGCCCCACCAAAATCAGAGAAGAACTAACTGATGGTGGGGCTCGCTGCGCTCGACCCACCCTACGCGCTAATCCCCAATCCCTTTTTCTCCCCGGGCCAGCATCCTCCAACCCGGATCGACGACCGGCGGTTGGCCGGCGGGGTGGGGCTCGACGAGCTTGGCGTACAGCTCCGGCCGGCGGGCCCGCAGGTAGCGGCGGCCGCCGGCCAGCTCGATCTTCTCCGGCGTGCAGACGCCGATCGCCACGTCGTCGCCCAGGGCGCGGCTCTCGGCGATGATCTCGCCCATGGGGTCGATGATCATGGCGTTGCCCGTCTTGATCGTGTCGTGGTCGATGCCCACGGCGTTGCTGAAGACGTAATACACGCCGTTTTCGTAGGCCCGGGTGGGCAGCCAGTGCATGAGCCAGCCGCGTCCCTTGGGGCCCTCGAACTCCATCCGCAACGGCACGGGGTCGCGGCGGCGGTTGTCCCACAGCCGGCGGTCGATCTTGCCCCGGCCCGGCATGGGGCTGGGCAGGCCGCAGGTGACGTGCGGGGCAAAGATCACCTCCGCCCCCGAGAGGGCCAGCACCCGCGGGTTCTCCGGCAGATTATTGTCGTAGCAGGTCAGGATGCCCGAGCGGACCCCGGCCAGCTCGAACACCGCCAGCGAATCGCCGGGGCTGAGGTCCGGGTGGATGAACGGATGCAACTTGCGGTGCCGGGCGACAAAGCCCTCCGGCGAGACGGCCACGTAGGTGTTATGCACCCGGTCGCCTGCCCGCTCGACGAGGCCGGCCAGCAGTGAGACGCCCAGCGAGCGGGCCAGCCCGATCAGGCACTCGGTGCTCGGCCCCTCCGGCACCGGCTCGGCCAGGGCCTGCAACTCGCCGCGCGAGAGCGTCTGCAGGAAGGTGTAGCCGGTAATCGAGCACTCGTGGAAGCTGACCACCTCGGCCCCTGCCGCGGCGGCCCGGCCGGCGAGGGCCTCGATCCGGCCGAAATTGTAATCCTTGTCGGCGTCGCGGGCCTCGAACTGCGCGGCGGCAATGCAAATGTCACGCACGGCGGCGTCCTCCTTTGCGGCACGGGTTGGTAGAGTGACTTACTCCACCTCTTTATCGAATCTCAGGGACAAGCATTTCGGGAGTGGGGACAGTGTGCCCCCTACGAAATTCTTGACGCCGTGCGAGACGGAAGTGATGGACTGAATTGCCCTCCGCTCCTGTGCGACCTAACCACGCTCGGCGGGCGACCCGCCTGGGCGTACCGTCGATTGGTTGTGTGAGCGACGACGATTATCGTACCCAGTCTGCTGCGGCGGTGCAACATCCGGTCGGGGCTTCACGCGGCAAGCTCTCCTGGCGGCGCATGGAACTGTAGGGACTTCCGGGGAACCCGGTAGGGTTCCAAGCCATTAGCCCCGGGTCGCGCTAGCGCACCCGGGGTCCGCGGATTCACGAATTGCCGACCCCGGATGGGGTCGCAGCCGGCTTCGACCCCCTCGGGGTCGGTTGCGCGTGTGGCGTCTTGCGACCGGTGGTGTCGTCGCTGGCGCTCCTCAACCACCGGCTAATATCTTTTATCCCTCCGGGATAACCGACTTGCGCATTTCGCTGGCGTAAGCCAGGCAGGCTTGAACTCCCGGGGTGACCGCCTGCGATGGGTGGCCGTTAGGCCGGCGTGGACGCCGCCTAAACACCCGGCCAGAGACCGGCTGCGCCGGCAGCGCCCGCGAACCGGCGTGCGTTTCGTTGCCGGAAAGAATTGCCACACTCAGGCGGCTCGCCTGCTGGAAGGTGACGTACCAGCTTGTTAACATGGAAGGAAGATCGCTGCTTGGAGCGTATCTACGTGGAGTCCAAGCGGGAAATACCGGTTCAGGATACCAAGGAGCCCTGCTGTGCGAACAAGAGCACTCGTCCCGTGCCTAATGGCCTGCTTATACCTGGGGATTTTCTTGCCGGCCTACGGCGGCCCGGAGAAGGTTGTACCCTTCGATCTCGGCCAAGTCCGCCTGTTGGACGGCCCCTTCCAACAGGCGCAGCAGCGCGACCTGAAGTACCTACTGAGCCTCGATCCGGACCGCTTGCTGCACAACTTCCGCGTTACGGCCGGGTTGCCCTCGTCGGCCAAGCCGCTGGGCGGCTGGGAAGCGCCTAATTGCGAAGTGCGGGGCCACAGCGTGGGCCACTACCTTTCGGCCTGCGCCTTGATGTATGCCGGCACCGGCAACGAGCCGATCAAGGCCCGGGCCGTCGGCATTGTGGCCGAGTTGGCCAAATGCCAGGCGGCCCTGCCCCGGCAGGGGTATCACCCCGGCTTCCTCTCGGCCTATCCCGAATCGTTCTTCGATCGCGTTGACCAGGGCAAGCCGGTGTGGGCCCCCTACTACACGCTGCACAAGATCATGGCGGGCCTGCTGGACGTCCACTTGCACTGCGGCGACCGCCGGGCCCTCGACGTGCTGGTGAAGATGGCCGACTGGCTGCGGCTCCGCGTCGATCGCCTCTCGACGGAGCAGATGCAGCAAGCGCTGGGCAACGAGCACGGCGGCATGAACGAGGTGCTGGCCAATCTCTACGCGGTGACGAAGAAGCCCGACCACTTGCGGCTTGCGCGGGCCTTCAACCACCAGGCGATCTTCGAGCCGCTGGCCCGGGGCGAAGACGCGCTCGACGGCAAGCACGCCAACACTCAAATTCCCAAGATCATCGGCGCGGCGCGGGAGTACGAGCTGACCGAAGAGAAGGCGCTGCACGACGTGGCGCAGTTCTTCTGGCAGCAGGTGGCCCTGAAACGTTCTTACGTGATCGGGGGCCACAGCGACGACGAGCACTTCTTTCCCGTCAATCGCTTTGCCGAACACCTCAGCCCCGCCACGGCCGAGACCTGCAACACGTACAACATGCTCAAGCTCACCCGGCACATCTTCGCCTGGGGGCCCACGGCCGAGGTGATGGACTTCTACGAGCGGGCCCTTTTCAATCAGATCCTCGCCTCGCAGGAGCCTACGCAGGGGATGATGATCTACTTCGCCCCGCTGAAAGCGGGCCATTTCAAGACCTACAGCACGCCGGAAGACTCCTTCTGGTGCTGCACGGGCACGGGCATGGAGAACCACGCCAAGTACGGCGATACGATCTACTTCCACGACGAGAACTCGCTGTGGGTCAATCTGTTCATCGCTTCGGAGCTGGAGTGGCCGGAAAAGGGCCTGGTGCTGCGGCAGGAAACCCAGTTCCCCGCGCAGGACACGGTTCGCTTGAAGCTGAAGTGCCTTGAACCGCTGCGTCTGGCGATCAAGATCCGCTGCCCGGGATGGGCACAGCGCGGCACGACGTTCCTCGTCAACGGGAACCAAGACAACGCCCGTGCAGCGCCCGGCTCTTACGTCACGCTGCAGCGCGAATGGCGCCACGGCGACACGGTGGACATACGGCTGCCCATGACTTTGCGGACCGAGTGCCTCCCCGGCGATCCGGGCCACGTCGCCATTCTGTACGGCCCCATCGTCCTGGCCGGGGAACTGGGCACCGCAGGCCTGGAGAAAGTCTCGCCCTTCGCCCGCGGTCAGCTTGATCTTTCCCAGGTGCCGACGCCCGCGGTGCCGGGCATGCTCGTTAGCGCGGCGGATCTGTGTGCGCACGTCGAGCCGGTCGCCGGTTCACCGCTGAAGTTCCGCACGCGGGGGATCGGCCAACCCCACGACGTAACGCTGATCCCGTATTACCTGCTCAATCACCAGCGCTACGCGATCTACTGGAAACTCTACACTCCGTAGGAGCGGCCGAGCAGACGGGCCCCCTAGCCGGCCAGCTTCTCCCAGGGCTGCGCGATCTGCTGGAGCTTGAGCCAGTAGAGGGTGAAATGGAAGAAGACGGGCGCGGCGAAGCACAGCGAGTCGATGCGGTCCAGCACGCCGCCGTGGCCTTCGACCAGGGTGCCGTAGTCGCGGACGCCGCGGTCGCGCTTGATGGCCGAGAGCGTCAGTCCGCCGGCGAAGCCCATCAGGGCGATGACCAGCGACATGGCGGCCGCCATCCACCACGAGGAGCCTTGGAAGGGGGTAGCCCACCACAGGATGCCGCCCAGCAGGGTCACGCTGGCCGTGCCGCCCAGCAGTCCTTCCCAGGTCTTGGTGGGGTGGATGGCCGGCGCGATCACGTGCCGGCTGGGGATCTGGGCCCAGGCATACTGCAGCGCGTCGCTAAGCTGGACCATGAGCACGAAGAACAGCAGCAGCCGGGCGTTGGCCCCCGGGCCAAGGTCTTCCGGCAGGGCCAGCTTCAACAGCGCCGAGGCATAGCTTAGGCAGTAGACGCAGATCAAGAGGCCGGCCTGGATCTTCGCCGTCCGCTCGAGAAACCGCTTGTAATCGCCGCCCATGGCGATCAGCGCCGGGATGAGCAAGAACGCATACACCGGGATGACCACGCTGAAGAGCGGATAATTCCCCAGTCCCACCAGGACGAACTGCAGCGGGGCAATCACGAAGAACACCAGGAACAGCGTGCGGTGGTCGCCCGGCCGGGTGGGCGTCAGGGTGATGAACTCCCGCAGGGCCCAGAAGGCGATCAGGCCGAACAGCACCACGGTGGCCACCTGCCCGATGAGGAACGCGGCGGCCAGGATCGAGCACAGCACCCACCAGGCCTGGATCCGCAGGCGGAAGGTCTCGAGGATGGCGGTGTTCAGCCCCGTGTCGCTGCGGGTGCGCAGGGCCTGGACGATGGCCGTGGCGACGGCCAACATGGTCAGCACGCCGCCAACCAGTCCCACGGTTCTCCACTCTAGGGCAAAGGACATGGCGCGGTCTCAGATCTCCTTGAGCCGCCGCACGGCGTCGCGCGCCCGGCGGAGGAAGCTGTTCTTGGGCTCGCCGGCCTCCAGCCACATGGGCGGGCCGAAGCTGATGCAGCTCAACAGCGGCACCGGCAGCACGTGTCCCCGCGGCAGGATGCGGTTCATGTTGTCGATGTACACGGGGATCATTTCCAGGTCGGGCCGCTTCTTGCACAGGTAGAACAGGCCGCTCTTGAACTCGCCGATCTCCAGGCCGTCGGAACGGCCCCCCTCCGGGAACACGATCAGCGAATAGCGCTGCCCGATCTCGCGGATCATGGTGTCGACCGGGCTGTGATGCACCTTGATCTCCGTGCGGTCGATCAGCAGGGCGTTGAAGACCTGGATCGCCAGGTAGCGGCGGATGCCGCCTTTGGTCCAATAATCTTTGGCGGCCACGGGCCGCGTCAACTCGCGCACCGTGGGCGGCAGCGCCGACCAGAGCACGATGGCGTCCAAGTGGCTGGTGTGGTTGGCGAAGTAGACCCGCTGGCAGGTATCGGGCTGCGAATCGATCCAACGCGCGCTGGCGCCGCTAAGGATTCGGGCCATCAGGGCCAGCGAGTTCCCCACCAGGCGGCTCTTGTCCATGTTGCCTAATCGTAGCGTGCGGGCGGCCGGACGCCAAGCCCCGCCGCGGTTGGAGGTGCTGGGCTAGGCCGAAAGTGGCTAGCCGCCCGCCGGGCCACCTTGGCCGCGTAAATCTCCGCCACCAGGCCCTGGTAGCCTTCCACCGTGCCCGCGATCGACCAGTGCTCCACCACGTACCGGCGGCCGGCCCGGCCCAGGCCCGACGCACGGGCCGGGTCCCGCAACAACTCGACGGTCCGCCGGGCAAGCTCGCCGGCCGAGCCCGGCGGCACCAGGTAGCCCGTCCGGCCCTCGAGCACCGTCTGACCCACTGAGCCCACCTGCGTCGCCACGACCGGCTTGCCCGCCGCCATGGCCTCGAGGATCGACACCGGGCTGGCTTCCTCGTGCGAGGTGAGGAGCATGACGTTGACCAGCGCCAGCAGCTCGGGCACGTCGCGGCGGGTGCCCAGGAAGCGGATCGCCGCGGCCGGCAACAGCTCCCGGGCGAGCGCCTCCAACGCCGGCCGCCGCGGCCCGTCGCCGATGATCAGGAAACGGGTCTCCGGCAGCTCGCGCCCGATCGCCACGGCGGCCCGCAAGAACAACTCGTGGTTCTTCTCCGGGCGGAGCGCCGCCAGGATGCCCACCACGGGCATCTCACCGTGCAGGCCCAACTCCGTCCGCAGGGCGGGGCTGGGACGCAGGGGTCGGAAACGCTCGACATCCACGCCGTTGGGAATGACGCGGACCTTCCGCGGCGGGCAGCCCTCGTGCTCGGCCAGGTACCGGGCCTGCGGCTCGGCGACGGCAATAAAGGCGTCGGTCAGCGGCGCCAGCAGGCGATTGGGCCATTGTACGCGGTCGGCACTGCCCATCGCGTGCAGGGCCGAGACGACCACCGGCACCCCGGCCCGGCGGGCCGCCAGCCGCCCCCAGAACATCTTGTCGCCTGCCCCGACCGTCACCACCGCGTCGATCCGGCGGACTCGCATCAGGCGGGCCAGCCGCGCCAGCACCCGCCAGTCGTACTTGTGCCGCAGCAGGCCCGCGGCCGCCGGAATTTCCGCGGCCAGCACCCGGCCCAACGGGCCGAGCTGCTTCAGGCAGCACAGTTCGGGGAGAAACCGGGAGCGATCCAGGCGGCGGATCAGCTCGACCAACTGGGTTTCCGCCCCGCCCACCGGCATGCTGGTGATGACGAACATGACCCGCAACGGGCCGCGGTCTTCCAGGGGCAGCAGGATCTTGCGTCGAAACATGATGCGTTACCTCGACGGGCGACGGGCGACGGTTACTCCGACGGACGACGGGCGACGGACGACGGACGGGAGTCACTTCGCCGTCCATCACTCTTCCGCAATCTGGCAATGAATGCGCGAAGCATCATCTTTATGGTTGTACCCATCACGATTCTCCTTTATTCCTGCATCCGCCCGTCGTCGATCGCCCGTCGCCCGTCCTCCGTCCTCCGTCGTCCGTCGTCCGTCGTCCGTCGAATCTGGGGATGTTTCGCTTGCGGGGGTCGACGGTGGTCCAGTTCTTCAGGCGGATCATGGTATTGTCGACCGGGATCCGCTGCAGGTGGAAGGCGTCGTCGCCGGGGAAGTTATAGCCGCCGTAAGCCGAGCAGACGGCCTCGTAGCCCGCCCGGCCGGCCAGCTCCAACGCCTGGCGGCTGAGGTTGACGTGCTGACCGTAAGGGAACGCGAAGTAGCGCACGCGGCGGCCCAGGGCCGCTTCCAGGTCGGCTTTGGCCGCCACCAACTCGAACTCCAGCCGCTGGGGATCGGTGATGCGGCCCAGGTCGGCGTGGCTGTAGGTATGGGCGCCGATCTCGATGCCGGCCGCCGCCATGGTCCGGAGCTGCTCCAGCGAGTTCGGCGGGCAGTACCGGCCATACGCCATGTCGTGCTCAAACGGCCGGCCATCCAGCACGTGGCCCAAGGAAACAAAATAGGTGCAAGGAATCTGCTCGCGGATCAGCATCGGAATGGCGTGCAAGCAATTGGCCCCGTAGCCGTCGTCGAAGGTGATGCTGACCGCGGGGCGATCGCTCTGGGTGGTGCGAATCCGCCGCCCGGTCTCCTCCAGCGAGATCAACTCGAAATGTCGCTTGAGCCAGCGGATCTGGCGGTCGAACAGCCCTCTGGCGACGGTCCACGGCGTGGCCCGGTCGTCGGCGACCCGATGGTAGTACAGCACCATGAGCGCCGCGCGATGCCCGGCCGCGGCGCGGCGGCCCTGCCAGCATCGCGCCGGCAGCGATGCGTGATAGTAAAGACCCAAGAGCAGTGCTTTCCAGAGGGGCATCAGGCGATTCCCATTGGTCTGAGGTTCTAGAGCCACTGTTTGACTTTTCGGCCGGCCAGCCAGAGCCGGTGCCGCAATCTGGCCGCCGCGCGGGCGGGCACGATCCGCAGCGACAGTCCGGGGCGGGGCGTGGCCCGCAAATGGGCCTTGTACGGCTCGTCGCCACGGAGGAAATCGAAGGCCCGGCCGCCCTCCTCGATCGTCCGCCGCAGCGTGGCCAGGCTAAGCAGCCGCCCGGGCTGGGCCGCCAGCCGCTCGGGATCAATGCCCGACTGATAGGCATAGGTTATGCCGCCGCCGGCCAGATGGTATTCGGCGGCCGCCGGCCGGCCGTCCAGCTCCAGCCATTGCAGCCTAAGCTGCCCCTGGGCCAGCGCTTTGGGCATCAGCGCCCGATGAAACTCGGCATAGGACGCCGATGCGAAGCAGCCCGGCCGGCCCCGTGCGTTCCAACGCCGCTGGTGCAGACGGGTGAGGATCTCGATCGCCTGCGGCAACTGGCCGGCGGACTGCACGCGATGGACCGCGCCGCGGCCCGTCTGAAACACCGCGCGATCCAGATGCCGCAGCCGCTTTGCGTGAGGCCGGGAGAGCATGGCCAGATAAGCCTCCCACGAATCGGGCAAATCGATTCGCCAGAAGTTCACCGGGCTGCCGGCGTGCACCAGGCAGCCCCGCCGGGCGAGCTGCTCGACCAGCCTGGCCGTTGGGAGGTGGCCGGCCTCGACGCCCTCGACCGCCAGCAGGTCCCAGGGAAGGTCGGCCCCGGAGCCGGTATCGGCCTGTCCGAGCAGATAGTCGGCCAGGGCCTCGGCCACCGGCTCTTCGGCCGCCGGCTGGCAGAGCAGGCCCAGGTAATCGGAACAGACTTCGCCCGATCCGAGCCAGCGCAGTACCCGGCCGTGCGTGCGGCTTCGCTCGACATGCCATGGCGCCAGGGCGAGCATTCGATCGGCGGAATCGAAGACCCCGAGGACCGTCAAGCGGCGGCCCTTGCCGCCCCGGCCCGCCGCGGGTCCAAAATGCTCCCACCAGCAGGACATCCAGGCCCAGGTGCAGAACGGCACCCCGGCCGCCAGCCGGTCCCAGGTCTCCGCGTAGGGGACCAACTCATCGAGCCTGGAGAAGAGGACGATTCGCATAATCAAATGTCTGTCACACTCGGCGCCCGAGCAAGTCCTTTTCCGGTCGCTGGGTAAGATGCCGCCGGGCGAGTGGCCGACGCTGCCGCGCCGCCACGCCATGTGGTGTTCTTGCAACGCCGCGGTCCCCTGGCTTTTGTGCGCCGCGCAGGCGGCACAGGCCGGCCGATCGGCGTTGGCGCTTGCGGCGGCACCCGTCATACGAACCCCGTCCCGAAGGCCGGCGGCAGGCGGTAAATGCCGGCTCCGACAGGCTTTGCAGCGACGCCACGAGCAGCAATCGGACGACCGGGCACACGCTTGCCGCCCGGCGGGCCACCAGCCCCGGCCGGGGTTTCCCGCCATCGCGCCGCGCCGGCGGCCGCACGACCGATCGCCTGGCATCCGCTTTGCATCTGGGATGGTCGCCGGCGACGGCCATGCCGCTCCGGCCGCTTCTATTCCCCGCAGCGTTTTTCCTCTTCAGCGAGAACCACACGATGAACGCCATCCCCTTTGAGTTGACCGAGCCCGAACGTCTTCTTCGTTTCCTGGTGTGCCACAAGTGGCGGTGGCTGGCGCCGGCGGCGGCCCTGACGATAGCGGCCGGCCTGTACGCGATCCTGGTTCCCCCCACCTGGCAGGCATCGCAGGCCATGATCGTCCGCAACGAGGCGACGGCAAGCGACACCGAGCCGGGTCGATTCCACGGGGCCGAGGAACTGAAGAACGTCCAGGGCACGATCCTCGAGTTGGCCAAGAACCGCGGGGTGCTGTCGGCGGCGCTGCGGCAGGCCGGTCCCCCGGCCGACTATCGGCCAGCGGTCAGCCACGAGGCCTGGCCCACCGGCCGCGACGTGGACCGGCTGCTCCAATCCGTCAAGCTCGTGCCGCCCAAGGGGGCGGAGTTCGGCGCCGCCGAGGTCTTCTATCTCGACGTGGCGGACAAGGACCCCGACCGGGCGGTGCTGCTGAACCGCGCACTGGGCGATCAATTGCAACTCCGCTTCCAAGAGGTCCGCAATGCCAAGGCCGAGAGCATGATCGGCGAGTTGGACAAGGCGGCGCGGCTGGCCCGGGCGGACCGCCAGGAAGCCACCGCCCGGCTGGCCGGCATCGAGCGGCAAGTCGGCAGCGACCTGGCCGAGCTGCGATCGTTGGAGGAGCCCAACGCGGGCGACAGCTCGTTGCGGCGGACGGTGACGGAGATTTCCAGCGAGTTGCGACTGGCGCGGGCCGCCGAGCAGGCCGGCCGGCAGATGCTCGGCTGGCTGGAGGCCGCCCAGGCCGATCCTGGCCGGCTGCTGGCCGCGCCCAATCGGCTGCTCGAATCGCAACCGGCCCTGAAGCGGCTCAAAGACGCCTTGGTCGACGCCCAGGTGCACTCCGCCGCGCTGCGGGGCGGCATGTCCGAAGCGCATCCCCTGGTGGCCGCCGCCCAGAACGCCGAAGAAGAGATCGGCAAGCACCTCCACACCGAGCTGGCCATCGCCATCCGCGGACTGCGGACCGAGCTGCACCTCGACACCGACCGCACGGCGATGCTCGACGAGCAACTGGCCCAGGCCACCGAGCGGCTCCGCCGCCTGGCCGGCCTCCGCGCCTCCTATGTCAACCTCGTCGCCGAGAGCAGTCACCGCACGCGACTGGTCGAGCGGGCCGAGCAGAACCTGTCCGAGGCCCGGGCCAGCGCCGCCAGCGCCAAGGTTGCCAGTCTGATTGCCAGGATCGACGGGCCGGACACGGGTACGCGGCCCGTCAGTGCCAGCCGCACGCTGATTGTCCTGGGCGGTTTGCTGGCCGGTCTGGCAGTCGGCCTGGGCATGCTGCTGCTGATTCCACCCGCGGTGCAAGGCGCGCCGTCGCTGGCCGCGACTGTGCCGCCCGCGGCCCAAGCTGTGCCGCCGTCGCCGGCCGCAAGCGCCCAGCCGTGGAGCATGCCCGCCGGCCCCGCGGGCCGCGGCCTGTCGCTGAACGAGTCGCTCAAGAGATTGGTCGCCGATGGCAACGCCCGCCGGGGCAGCCGGCTCGCTTCGGGACAGTCTGCCAGTGGCATCTGAAAACTTGCGATTCGCGTTGTGGCCGGTCTCCGACCGAGCCACACCGCCGACCGAAGGTCTCCTGAGCGTGCGGAGACCTTCGGTCCCAGCCGCGGCGGGGTCGGGAGACCCGCGCCGAACTTGAAACGTTGCGGCCCCTTGTGCCAAAGGTCTTCGGCCATGGTTGTTTCCCAGGCGACCCACGCCCTGAACCCGACGCGGCTTTCCAGCGCCGTTGTGGCGGCCCTCCGCTGCCCGGCCTGCCGCAGTCGGCTGGAGGCGGCGGCCGAGAGCTTCGCCTGCACCAGTGCAGACTGCGGCCGGCGCTTTCCCGTCGCCCACGGCGTGCCCATCCTGATCGACGAAACGCAGAGCCTGTTCCGCATTGCCGGCTTCCTCCGACAAGAGCCGACGTTCTTCCAGCCGCGCGGGCGACTGCGCTTGTGGGCCAGCCGGCTGCTGCCCGAGATGTCGCGGAACGTGGCCGCCAAGGGCGTGCTGGCGCGGATGCGGGAGACCCTGCTGCGCCAGTCGCGCCGGCCGCGGGTGCTGGTGATCGGCGCGGGCGTAATGGGCGTGGGGCTGGAAGCGATTCTCGACGAGCCGGCCATCGAAGCGGTTGAGAGCGACGTTTCTCTGACGCCCCGCGTGCAACTGATCAGCGACGCCCACGATCTGCCGTTTGCCGCGGGCACGTTCGACGCGGTGATCGTCCAGGCGGTGCTCGAGCACGTGCTGGACCCGGTGCGTTGCGTGGCCGAGATCCACCGGGTGCTCCGCCGCGATGGGCTGGTCTACGCCGACACGCCGTTCATGGTCCAGGTCCACGGCCGGCAGTTCGATTTCACACGTTACACGCGGCTGGGGCATCGCCGGTTGTTCCGCCGTTTCGCCGAATTGGAAAGCGGAATCTCGGGCGGGCCGGCCATGGCCTTGGGCTGGTCGCTGCGCTACTTCTGCCTGAGTTTCTGCCGGGGCCCCGCCGCGCGGGCGGTGGTCTCGGCGCTGTGCCGGCTGGCGTTTGGCTGGCTGAAGTATCTCGACGTGTTCTTGCAAGACCTTCCCGCCGCCTGCGACGCGGCCGCGGCCTTCTATTTCCTGGGGCGAAAGCTGCCCCAAGCGATCTCTGATCGTGAGCTGATCCGCGACTACCGCGGCGGAGCCTAACTCTTCCCTCTCCCACCGGGAGAGGGGGCCGGGGGTGAGGGCTGGTGGACAGAGCGTCCGTGCTTTTGCCCCGAATTGGTTCCGGCACCGCAATCGCAAGTGGCCGTCTTTCTCGCTATCTACCCTCACCCTGCCCTCTCCCGGAGGGAGAGGGGACCGAAGTTGGCCTTCTCCCGGAGACGGGACCTCAGGATTTCGTGGCCAGCGTACAGTCCAGCCCAAAGCGACGGCATGCTTGCCGGGCCACCTGCAGGGGCAGGTGTTCCAGGGCCGGCTCCAAGGCGCGTTTCAACCGGATCAGGCCGCGGCCGCCGAGCAGAACTCGCCCCCGGGTGACCAGGAGCGGCACGGCCACCCGCGCGAACCCGGCCTCCGCGAGCAACCCGCTCACTTCGCCCAGCGTGTACTCTTTCAGATGCAGGCCGGCGGCCTCGGTTCGCGGCGGGCAGAAGGCCGTGGTCACGTCCGAAGGCCGCACATGCCAGTTCGGCGTGATGGTGACCAACTGCCCGCCCGGCGCGAGCATCCCGTGAATCCGTCGCAGCCAGTCGCCGATTTCATCCGGCGGCACGTGCTCGAAGACGTCGTTCCAGTAGACCAGGCTCCAGCGGCCGGCGGTCCATGGTGCGTCGGCTTGCATGAAGTCGCCCACGTACAGCCGGCCGCCGTGTTCTGGCCCCAGGCGGGCTAGCGCCGCGTCGCGCATGGCCGCCGAGACCTCGATGCCGGCCAGCGGGAAGCCGGCGTCGCGGACCCGCGCCAACAGCGTCCCGGCGCCGTAACCGATCTCGAACAGTCGGGGCTCCAGTCCACCGCGGCGCTGGCGCCTGAGGAGTTCCAGCACCAACCGGGCATGGCGGGGGGCCACGCCCATGTCCAGCGGGCCCGGCACCTCTTCGCGACAGGCGGCAAGGATCTTCGTCACCGTATCATAGGCCTGCCACGTGGCGAGTGTCCGCTGCGGCGAGCCCTTCGGCGCGTCGAGGATCTGCCGCGCAAAGGCCCGCTCTTGCTGCCACTGAAGGGCCAGCAGCTCGTCCCGCCCCAAGTCGGCCAGTACTTGCCGAGTGCCGTCGGCCAGCAGCAACTCGCCGTCTGTAGGGCCTTCGACCAGCTCGTCCGGCGGCAAGAGGTCGCCGGCCGCGTCAATTGCTCTCATCGTTCGCCCCGCTGCTCCCCAAATCCCCAAATCCCTAAATCCCCAAATCCCTCAACCCCTCATCCCCTCAACCCCTTATCCCCTCCTCACGCTATCAGCCATCTCGTCCATCGCCCGCGGCTCAGGCTCCAAGCCAGCAGGGTGCTGGCCGTTGCGGCGAGCAGGAAGACGCCCAGGTCCCGCTGCCAGCTTATCGGCAGGCCGGCCTTCATGGCGGCCGCTTGAAAGATCTTGATCCACAGCACGTGGCACAGGTAGATTCCGAAGGCGAGCGAGCCCGCTCGGCCGAAGCGGGCAAAGCGCCGCTGGTCGACGGGCGTCAGGGCGACGAGCAGGACTGCCAGTCCGGCCACGGTTTCCGCCAACCGTGCGCGGCCGGCGTGCCAGACCCAGGCCGTGGCCAGGGCGAAGGCTACCGCGCCGCCCAGCGCGGCCCGGCGGTCCTCCAGGGCACCGGCGCCGAGCGTCCGGCAGGCGACCGCCAGGGCGAGGCCCCAGGCCACTGCCGGCAGGGCGTTGGGGACGAGGGCCCAATACTCGCTGAGCGTCGCCAGCCGAGCCGGGCTGGGCAGGAACCCCAGCGCCAAGCCCGCCGCAACAAATACGACGACGAGCAGCGGGACCCAGCCGGGGCGGGCCACCACCAGCTTCGCCGCCCCAAAGGCCAGCAGGCTCACCGCCAGAATGAACGGCAGGAACCACAGGTGGTAACATGCGCCGAGCCACAGAATCTCGATGCCGGGATAATCGTTGGGCTCGCCGGGCAGCAGTCGCCCTTTGATCGCCTTAAAGGCCAAATAAATGCCGCTCCAGGCCAGAAAGGGCAGATACAGGCGTACGGCCCGCGATCGGGCGTATTGGCCCCAACTTCTCCACGGGTTGCGGCTCACTCCCTCGAACACGAGGAAGATCGTCAGGAACACGAACAGGGGCACGGCAAACCGCCCCAGCGCCCGGGATCGTTCCAGGGCCGGCGATTGCACGTTGTGCAGCCAAACGATGGCGTAGACGGCCAACAGGCGCGCCAGATCGAGCATCGTGCGGCGCGACTGTGCGGGCCGGTTGGCTGTGCCGGACGCGGCCCGGTCTGCGGGAGCGACGGCTTGGCTCATGGCGGCGGCCTCACTTCGGCCACCTCCGGCCACGCCTGGCGCGCCAGCCCCATCGTCACGCCGGCCACAAAGAACAGCAGCATGTTGACCATGGGAATCAACGATGCATCCTGGAACATGGCGCAGGGGAGGTACATGCCCAGCAGTGCCAGCCACAGCAGGCCCTGCCGCCGGGCCCAAGGCGGGGCGGCGCCGCTGTGCCACAGCCGCCAGGCGTTGGCGGTCCACAGCCAAAGCAGGATCGAGAACAAGCCCGCCCCCACGAGGCCCGTCTCGGTGAGCAGGGCAAGCCATACGTTGTGCTGCACGTAGTGCCTGGCGGTGCCCAGGGGCAGGTCGGTCGAGCGGTCGTGCAGATAATCGACGCACTGGTCCGAATACTGGCCGAAGCCGCAGCCCACCAGCGGCCGGTCGAGGAACATGTTCCAGGCGACGCGGGCCAGTATCGGCCGCAGTCGCACGGAATCGGCCGTTGCCTGCGCGCTTAGGCCCTGATCGCGTTTGAAGGCCACGAGCGCGTCAAGATGGGCGGCCAGCAGGACACTCACGGCCACCAGGGCCGTGGCGAGGGCCGGCAGCCGCCAGCGCCGCGGCACTGCCGGCGCCGCCAGCACGCAGAGGCACAGCCCGGCGCCCAGCCAGACGCTGCGGGTCAGGGTGGCGCCCAGTCCGGCGAGGTATAGTCCCAGCAGGGCCGCCAGCGGCAGCCGGCCGGCCCGACGGGCCCAGGGCCAGGCCAGCAACAGGGCCGACAAGCCGGCCGCCATGAAGATTCCGTTTCCGGCGGGGTTCAGCAGGGGTCCCCGGGCGCGGCCGAAGAACTCGCCCTCCGCGGCGATGTAGCCGGGCTCAACGAGCCACCAGGCGCCGCAAACCTCACAAATGGCGGTGGCCGACAAGTAGACGCCGAAGGCCGCCAGGCAGAACCAGACGCTGCGGACCGCCCCGGGCGAGAGCGGCGATTGTCGCGCCACCCAATACAGCCCTGCGGGCATGACGTAATAGAACAGCAGCCGCGACAGGGCCAGATGGTTGTGGGCTTGCCAGTCGTGCGTCAGCGTGCTGGCGGCCAGGAACCCGAGGAACAGCAGCCCCGCCAGGTCTTCCCGGCCCGGTGGCTTGGGGGCCGCCAGGCCCAGCCGCCGCCAGAGGGCGTATTGCGCCACGAGCAGGACCCAAAGCACCCGGTCGACGGTGAGCGGGATGGGCTGGGTGGGCAGCTTCAGCAGCGGCGGACCGAACGCACAGCCCGAGAGCAACACCAGCAGGCATCCGCCCAGCAGGCCGCCGCGCACGAAAACGACCGCCCCCCAGACCAGGAGCACCGCGCCGACAATCCAAACCATCGCATCCATCTCAACGCAAGCATAACTCGGGAAAGGGGCACGCCAACCAATGTATCCGGCACACTCCGTGTGCCGATGGCGGAACGCGGCACACGGAGTGTGCCGGATACGTTGCCCGCCTGACGTTCGGCGCGGGTCTCCCGACCCCGCCGCGGCGGGGACCGAAGGTCTCCGCACGCTCGGGAGACCTTCGGTCGGCGGTGTGGCTCGGTCGGAGACCGGCCACAACGCGAGTGTGCCGGATACGTTGCCCGCTGGTTGCCCCCGATCATCATGGTGTTGTTTTTTTGCAACGCCGCGGCGGGTGAGCGGGGCCTGTTGCCCGTGCGAATCCCCGCCGCCTGCCATAGGCGCGCCGTTTGCTCTCCTTCTCGTCGCAAACCGCTTCAGTCTTCGACGGAGTCGAGAAATGTCCACCGCTTGCACACTGACGCTTTTCAGGCCAGAGTGCTGTGAAGTCTTCGACGAGGCAGCCGGCACACTCCGTGTGCCGTCGGCTGAAAGGGCGGCACGGGCATATTGCCCCTGCACGCGGGAACATCGGCCGGCCGCCGGCGCCACCCAACCACCGGTCGGCAGGTTCCAAGTATCCGGCCGGCCGGTGCAGGTTTCGCTGTTCCGGCGGCATCTGGCGACGGGCCAGCCCCTGGTCGACTGCGCGGGCAACACCACACGGGCCTATCAGGCCGCCAAACGTCTGATCGACCTGATCGGCGCGGCGGCCCTCCTGGTTCTGCTTGGCCCGATCATGCTGGCCGTGCTGCTGGTTCTCGTCGTGACGACCCAGGGCAAACCCCTGTTTTGGCAGCGTCGGGCAGGCCGGCTGGGCCAACCGTTCATGATGGCCAAGTTCCGCACCATGCGGCTCGACGCGCAGCGCCTGAAGCACGCCGTGCCCAACGAGAAAGACGGACCTATCTTTAAGAACCGGCAAGACCCCCGCGTCACCGGGCTGGGTCGCTGGCTGCGGAAAACGAGCCTGGACGAGACGCCCCAGTTGTTGCACGTGTTGCTGGGCCAGATGTCGCTGGTCGGGCCACGGCCCATGGACCTCGACGAAGTGGCCCAGTTCGAGGCCTGGCAACGCCGCCGGCTGGCCGTGAAGCCCGGCCTTACCTGCCTCTGGCAGGTCAGCGGGCGGTCGGAGGTTCCCTTTCCCGACTGGGTTCGCATGGACCTCTGGTACATCCGCAACCAAAGCCTGTGGACCGATTGCAAACTCCTGCTGCGGACGCCGCGGAGCGTGCTGGGCTGCCGCGGGGCGTATTGAACTGCCGCGGAGCGTATTGAACTGCTAGGTGGGCTGATGAGCACTGTTGCATCGACAAACGACTGGGGACTGACGACGGAAGCGGCACTGGGGATCGTAGTACCCACGTCCGTCGCCCGTCGTCCGTCGTCCGTCGCTGAAGCACTTCCGCCCGTCGCCCTGCCCGCCGCCGACCGGCAGATATCGATCCTGGGAGTCGGCATTACGGACGTGACCACGCGGCGGGCCATCGAGCTTCTACACCGGCTGATCGGCCGGCGCGACGGCGTCACGCGGTGCGTGTTCTTCGCCAATGCCCATACGCTGAACCTGGCAGCCGCCGACCGGGCATACCGCGAAGTGCTGAACGGGGCGGACTACGTGTTCGGCGACGGGACCGGCGTGCGTTGGGCCGCCCGCTTGCAAGCCGTCCGCGTCCGCGACAACCTCAACGGCACCGACCTGGTGCCGGCGATGTTCCGGGCCACCGCCGGCCGCGGCTACCGCTATTTCCTGCTGGGGGCCGACGAGGCGACGATCCGCCCGGCCGCCCAAATGGCCGCCGAAACCTTTGGCGGCTGGACCCCGGCCGGCTTTCATCACGGCTACCTCACCGACGCCGCGACCGACCGCGCGGTCCGCCAGATCAACGCCGCCCGGCCGGACGTGTTGCTGGTGGGCATGGGCAACCCGCGGCAGGAGTGCTGGCTGGCACAGCACCGGCATCGGCTGCGGGTGCCGCTGTGCCTGGGCGTGGGCGGGCTCATGGACTTCTGGTCCGGCCGCGTGAGCCGCGCCCCGCAATCCCTCCGCCGGCTCGGGCACGAATGGCTGTGGCGACTGTGGCAGCAGCCGGCCAAGGCCCGCCGCTATCTGTTGGGCAACCCGCTGTTCCTGGCGCGGATTCTGGCCCAGTGGTGGTCCAGCCCCGCCGCCTGTGATTAGCACCCGGCGCCTTCCGGCTCACGCGTGCCGCGCGGAGGCTCACGGCCCCGCATCGATCAGCTCGAATGGGATGTCGCCCGTTTTCTTGGTCTTGTCCAGCGGCGCGCCGCCGTCGTCGGTCAGGTCGGGGCCGATGCTGTAGACGATCAGCCGCTGCCCGGTCCGCCGCATCCGCATGGGCTGGCCGTCGAAGGGGTCCAGGGGCACCAGCGGAATGAACTCGGGCACCAGGTCCTCAAGCCGGGCCGGGAAGCGGCCGTGGCCGGCACGGTAGCGCTCGACGGCCAGGGCCAGCCGGACGGCCCGCCGCCGCGCGTCGGCCACCGCCGCAGCCTCGCAACACTGCGTCAAAGCCGGAAGGACCAACCGCGTCAGCAGGCCGGTACAACCCCTGTTGAGCTGCTTGTCGACGGCCTCACACTCGGGCTTGGCCTGGTAATAGGGCTTGGCGGCGATTCGGTCCATTCTTTCCGACAAGAGCCGGTTACTGGCCAGGTCGTCGGCCAGGAGGAACACGCGGTACAGCGGCGGGAACCAGACGGCATTGGACCAATGCAGGCCCTCATTGTGGCCCACGAGGTGGGCCAAACTGATTTCCGCTTCGCCGACCTGGTCGAATATGGCCAGGCGGGTGGCTTCCTCGAAGCGCAGGGCCCGCCGCAGCAGGCGGCGATACGAAACGTCGTCCGAGGCGCCCAGGGCCACCAGTTCTTCCGGCGGCAGGCGCCCCGAGGCCATAACGTGCCGCAACGTGTCGGCCGCCATGCCGTCGATGACAGTGGCCACGAGCATCGAGATGAGGATCGGCTCGTCGCCGACGTGCTCGGCCATGCGAAACATGGTGCGCAGGTCGTCGCTCGCCCCGCGATGGTCCTTGTCGGCGGCCCGGCAAATCGCATCGAGTGCCAAGAGCCGGGCAGCGTTACGCGCGAGATTCAGCTCGGGCAGCGGCATGGCGATGCTGGGGCGGCCGTAGTCGCGATCGAAGGTGCAGCCGGACTTGGCCGCCGCCCGCCGCAACAGGGCCAGGGCCGCAGCCTCCCGCTTGAGGAACCGCCGCAGCTCGGGGTCGTTGAGGTCGAATTCGATCTTCGGCGACCCGTGCCACTCCGTCCACCTCTTTTCCCATGCCTCCCGCCACGGCTTGTCCCACTGCCAGGCGGCGGTATTGGCGTCCCCGTCGCCCATCGCCTCGAAGGCCTGCTGATAGACGACGGCCGCATTGTCGCGATCGGGCACCCGCGGCGGAACAACCGACAGGGCCAAGGCGCCGGCCTCGGTCCGCAGCGTCGCCAGTTGCTGCCGGGCCGCGAGGTCCATGTTCCAGAAGGTCATCAGGTGCAAGGCCGCGGCAATCAAGAGCGCAGCGGTCAGCCTGCCGCGGGGCCACTCTGCCGCCCGGCGCAGGGCCGGCTCCGCCTGCCGCACTCCCAGAACCAGCAGGCATCCCGCGCCCACGGCGTAGGCGGCCGTGAGCGCCAGCAGCCCGAAAAACAGCGATCCCCCTGAGATACTCCAGAATTTGAGAACTCCCGTCAAGAAGATCAAGAAAAAGGCATAAAACGCTAGCGGCAGCAGCGCCACCAGGGCGGCCACCGGCCGGGCGAACCAGCGCGACGGCCGCGGACCGAGTTGGGCCAGAAAGGCCGTCGCCGTGGCCACCAGCAGCAGCGATACGGCCAGGCTTTCGATCCAGAGCAGTATGTAACCCATGGATTGCTTCTCCTTATGTTTCGGAAGGGACAGTCCCATTTTCGTCGGACGAAAATTGGGACAGTCCCCGGGTAATTCTCTTCCAAGTTCTCCGCGTCACTCGTCGGGCAGGAAGGAGCGGGCCGCGGCGACGGCACTACGGCCGCCGGCCAGGTTCGGACAGGGCACAAGCGTTGCGCCGGCCCGCAACAGGATCGCCTGCCGCCGGGCTTCCTCCGGCGACAGCTCGATGAGCAGTTGCTCGATCTGCCGGCTGTCGGCGGCGACGGGCGGGCCGGACTGGGCCGGCCGCAGACCGTAATCGGTGGCCCGGGTGGCCGCCAGCGACAGGTTGAGCCACACCAGGGCCGCGGCGGCGGCGGCCAGGGGGAAGGCCCAGCCCACGCCCGGCGGCTGCCGCTTCAGGTCGGCCCGCAAGCCGTGCATCACCCGCGGCTTCAGCCCGGGGGGCGGCTCGACCCGTGGTCTGCCGGCCAGATCGCGGGCCAGGCGTTCCAGTTCGGGCGGCAGTCGCCAGTCGTCGGTCATCTTTCCCCTCCGGCCCGTAATAGCGCCAGGCGCAGCTTCTCCAGGGCATAGCGGCAGCGGCTGGCCGCGGTGTTGCTGCTGATGCCGATGACCCGCGCAATCTCGGCGAAGGTCAGCTCGGCGTCGAACTTCAGGGCGATCACCTCGCGCTGCTTCGGCGGCAGGCTCTGCATCGCCCGAGCCAGCGCGGCCGTATGCGGACTGTCGGCCTCCGGCCGATCGGCCGGGGCGGCCGGCTCGCCGACCGCGTCCAGCGGGACCGCTGGCGGGGCCAGTCGGGCAGATCGGCGACCCGCCGCACGCCGCAGCGAGGAGAACATGTATGCGGTCAAGTCCTGAACGTAGGGCAGTCGCTTGCGTGAGCGGACGACGGCCAGGAATAGTTCTTGCACGACATCCTCGGCATCCTCGGCCCGACCGAGCATCGCCAGCGCCACCCGGTACAGCCGGCCGGCAAACCGATCGTAGAGCAAGGCATAGGCCCGCTCGTCCCCGGCGGCCAGGTCGAGCAGCAAGGGGTCGGTGCCGGGGCTTTGCATACTCTCTCTGCCAATACTGTAGAGCGCCTCACCCGCGGTGATTTGTCTACCCCGTGCCGAAGGACTTTCCCCCGGCCGGCCCACGCTGACGCTCGGGCGGCAGGTGCCACTGCCGGCTTGTCCAGCAGTGCTCGCGCGGGTACTGATAGGAGTTAGGAGTTAGGAGAACACCTTCGAAGGCTCGTTATCTGGGATCTGACCGAAGAGGTCGGCCGACATTCTAACTTCTAACTCCTAACTCCTAACCTAAGACCCAAGACCCAGTTCGTGATACACCGACTGGAGCACGTCGGCGTCGATCTGCTCCAGGTTACGGCCGGCGCCGGCCAGTAGGGCCAGGTCGGCCAATTGGCGGACCTGCCGCGGAATGCCGTGCGAGAGTTCACAGAGCCGGGTAACGGCCGGCGGAGCGAAGACCGCGTCCGGACACCCGGCCTTCTGGAGCGAGGTATGCAAGAAGCCCTCCACGTCGTCGGGCTGCCAGGGCTCGAGATCAATACGCAGCTCGGCCAGTCCGAGGATCGGCTCGCCCAGGCGGCCCATCCGCTCGCGCCGGCCGGCCAGGATGAGGGTCAAGCGGGAAGAAGGCCCGGGCTGGAGCTTCGCCAGCCGCAGCAGATGGGGCAGGAGCGGCCCGGCCGCCTGGTCGGCATCGTCCAAGAGAATGGCCGTGTCGATCTGCTGGTAACGCTGCTGGGCCAGCCGATCGGTCAGTGCCCGCCAGCCGGCGGCGAGCGGCTCGGCGCCGTCCAGGTGGCAGCCGAGCTGGGCGGCCAGCATGGCCAGCATTTCAGCCGGTTCCATCCCGACCAGGCCCAGTTGCGCCACGCTGCGTCCGCTGCGGCGCAGGCGTGCGGCCAGCACTTCCAGCAGGAGCGACTTGCCGCTGCCGGCCGGCCCCATCAACAATCCTAGCCGGCGATGCTGCTCGACCAGATAGTGCAGTCGGGCCAGGGCCTCGTCGTGCGTGGGGCCCTGGTAAAAGAATCGCGGGTCCAGGCAGTCGCGAAATGGCGACTGGCGCAAACCCCAGTGCGAATGGTACATCGTCGGACCCTCTCGACGCGGCAAAGCACGCAGCACGACGCCGGGTGCCACTGCTGGCTCGCCCCGGGTGCCACTGCTGGCTCGTCCAGCAGTGCTTCTCACACTGCTGGGCAAGCCAGCAGTGGCACCCAGTACGGGCTGCCTGTCCTGCGGCAACGATACCTCCCGTGTCATCGTTATTTTCGGTACAATTCGCCGTGAAACTTGAGAGGGAAGCCCGCCATGTCCGACCGCTTCTTCGCCCCGTCGCCGATCCTCTCGGAGCGTGTCGTGCTGACCGGGGCCGAGGCCCATCATTTGCTGCACGTCATTCGGGCCCGGCCGGGCTGCCGCGTGACGCTGCTGGACGGCAGCGGCTGGGAGTTCGCCGCCGAGGTCCGGCGGGTAGCCCGCGCCGAGGTCGAGCTGGCGGTCCTCGCCCGGCATGCGGTGGACCGGGAACTGCCGCTGCGGCTGACCCTCGGCGTGGCACTGCCCAAGGGCGAGCGGCAGCGGTGGCTCGTCGAGAAGGCGGTCGAGGCGGGAGTGGGCCGGCTGGTGCCCCTGGCCACTGCCCGCGGCGTGGCCCAGCCGGTGGAAAAGGCCCTCCAACGGCTCCGCCGGTCGGTGATCGAGGCCACCAAGCAGTGCGGCCGGACGCGGCTCTTGGAGATCAGCCGGCCGCAGGGCTGGAGCGAGTTCATCGCCGACACGGCCGCGGTGCCTTGCCGCATGTTGGCACATCCCTTCCAAGGCGGACCACGGAAGGCGGAAGGCGGGGGAGAGGAGGGACACGGAGACGCGGAGACGCGGAGACACGGAGAAGGCGGAAGGCGGAAGGCGGAAGGCGGAAAAGGGAAGGCGGTCCCGTTGACGGACCCCAGCCTGCTCCCCTTGCTTGCGGGGGGCGGGCCCGCGGCCATGGCCATCGGGCCGGAAGGCGGCTTTACCGACGCCGAGGTCGCCCAGGCCCTGGCCGCCGGCTGGCAGGCCGTCGATCTGGGCCCGCGCATTCTGCGGGTCGAGACGGCGGCGATCATGCTGGCCGCCTGGGTCCAGCTCACATGTCCTGATCGTTGACCAGCTTGTCGTAGAACGCAACATACTGGTCGCGCTCGGGGCCGGAACGGGCGGCGATGGCGCTCCTCGGATGCTCGTTGAGCTGCCCGGTGATGTTGTACTGCACCAGCGGGCCCCATTCCACCTGCCGGCTGAGCGGCAGCAGGTGCTCCTGCAGCAATTGGTAGATGGGGCGGAGCTTGAACTTGGGATTGCGGAGGAAGCCCACCAACAGCTCCATGGGGCAATTGCCGGCCCCGCGGCCCAGCCCGCCCATCGAGGCGTCGATCCGGTTGGCCCCGTGGATAATCGCCTCGATCGAGTTGGCAAACGCCAACTGCTGGTTGTTGTGGGCGTGGATGCCGACCTCCTTGTGCCGCTCGGCCCCGAACTTGAGATACTTCTTCACGAGGATCTCGACCTGCTCGGCATACATCGAGCCGTAGCTGTCGACGACCACGATGACGTGGGCGGGCGTCTCGGCCAGCACCTCCAGCACCTGGTCGATCTCCTGCTCCTTGACGGTCGAGACGGCCATCAGGTTGGCCGAGACCTCGTAGCCCTTGTCGAAGGCGTCTTGGATCATCTCCACCGCCTCGGAGACCTGATGGGCGTAGAAGGCCACGCGGATCAGGTCGATCACGCTCTGCTTCTTGGGGAGCACGTCGGTCCGCCAGTCCGACTTGCCGGCGTCGACCATGGCTGCCAGTTTCAGCGACGTGGGGTTCTCGCCCACGATCCGCCGCAGGTCGTCTTCCACGCAGAACTTCCAGGCCCCGAAGGCGTTGCGAGCAAAGAACTGCTTCGAGGCTTTGTAGCCCATCTCCATGTAGTCGACGCCGGCCTCGACGCAGGCCTGATACACGGCCTTGGCGAAGCCGTCCTCGAAGGCGTGATCGTTGCACAGGCCGCCGTCGCGGATCGTGCAATCGAGGACTTTCAAATCCGGGCGATAAGTAATCCAGGGGGCAGACATGCCGGCTCCTCGGTACGGTGGGAGGGGAGGACCCAGTTAATTGTGATAGCGCCTTGGTGTGATGTCAAACCGAAGGCGGGAGGCGGAAGGCGGAAGGCGGAAGGGGGAAAGCGGAAGGAACGACTGGCAGAATCGGTTTTCTCCGCTCGGCCGTCAAGCGGGCGGCGGCGGTTCCAGCTCGAAGAGGGCCTCGATCTCGACCGGCACCCCCAAGGGCAGCGTGGGGGCGGCAAGCGCCGTGCGGGCGCCTACGCCGGCCTCCGGCCCGAAGATGTAGACCAGTAATTCGCTGCAACCGTTGAGCACGGCCGCCTGATGCGTGAATTCCGGCACGCTGTTGACCACCCCCAGCACCTTGATCACGCGGCGAATCCGATCCAGCGTGCCGAACTGCTTGCGGAGTGAAGTCAGGATGCCGAAGGCCGCCAGCCGCGCCGCCTCGTAGCCCCCGTGGACATCCAACTCGGCGCCCAGCCGCCCGGTGACCAGTTCTCCAGTCGGCCGGATGGGAAGGTGCCCCGAGGTATACACCAGGTTCCCGACCACGACCAGCGGCTTGTAAACACCCTTGGGGGCCGGGGCCGGCGGCAGCAAGGTCTTCAACTCCGCCAGCTTCTCGGCGAGTCGGTCTTCGGCACTCATGTTAGTCAATGGCTTTGTCGAGCGGCGGGTGGCACGTCCCTGAGCGCAGCGAAGGGCGTGGTTTCCAAGCCTGCCACGCCCTTCGCTGCGCTCAGGGACGTGCCACCCTCGTTGAAAGACGTGCAACTTATTCTTGGGCGGGCACTCATGTCAGTCAATGACTTTGTTGAGCGGATACTCCACGATTCCGCGGGCGCCGGCGGCCTTCAAACGCGGAATGATCCGCCGGACCACCGACTCGTCGACGATCGTGTTGACGTCGGCCCAATCCTCGTCGGCCAGGCTGGAGACGGTGGGCTTCTGCAAGGCGGGCAGCAGGGCCAGCACCTGGCGCATCCGGTCGCGGGGCACGTTCATCATCAGGCCCACTTTGCCCTCGGCCGCCATCGCCCCTTGCAGCATCAAAACGATGTCGTCGATCTTCTGCTTCTTCCAAGCGTCGGCATACGAGCGGTGGTTGGCGATGAAGCGCGGAGTGCTCTGCAACACCTGGTCGAGGATCCGCAGATTGTTGGCCCGCAGCGAGCTGCCGGTCTCGGTCACCTCGACGATGGCATCGGCCAGCTTGGGCGGTTTCACTTCCGTGGCGCCCCAACTGAACTCGACCCGGGCGGCGACGCCCTGCTGCTGGAGATAGCGGGTCGTCAGGCCCACCGCCTCGGTGGCGATCCGCTTGCCCGCCAGCTCCTTCACGCTCCGGATGGGCGAGCCCTCCGGCACGCAGAGCACCCAGCGCACCGGGCCCCGGCTGACCTTCGAGAATACCAGCTCCGCCACCTCGTGCACGTCGCAGCCGTGCTCGACGATCCAATCGTAGCCCGTCAGACCCGCGTCCAGCACGCCGTCTTCCACGTAGCGGGCCATCTCCTGGGCGCGGATCAGCAGGCACTCGATCTCTTCATCGTCGATCGTCGGATAGTAGCTCCGCGCGCCGAAGGCGATCTTGTATCCGGCGCGGCGAAACAACTCGGCGGTGGCCTCCTGCAAGCTCCCGGCGGGAATTCCCAATTGCAGGATATTGCTCATTGTTCTCCCCGCGGGAGGTCCAAGTCTAAAACGTTGTTCATCGTTCACCCCGTGGGAGGTCCAACCCTGGAATTTCGCTCATGAAAATATTGTTCATGGCTGTGACTTTTTGCCGTAAACCTGGGCCGGGTCGAAAACCCGACGGCCCACGACCGCCAGCCCTTCCGGCGTAACGCGGCGGAAGAAGCAACTGGAGTATCCCTCGTGGCAGGCGGCGCCGCCGACTTGCTCGACCAGCAACAGGATCGCGTCGCGATCGCAATCCACATGGATGGCCCGCAGGAGCTGGACATTGCCGCTTTCTTCGCCCTTCCGCCAGAGCCGCTTGCGGCTGCGGCTATAGTAGACGGCCCGGCCGCTGGCCAGCGTCTCGGCATAGCTCTCAGCGTTCATGTAGGCCAGCATAAGGACTTCGCCGCTGTGGGCATCCTGGGCGATCGCCGGCAGCAGGCCGTCGCCGCGCGAGAAGTCGGGGCCGGTTTCAGTCGCCGCAGGATCGGACATGGCACATCACCAACTGGAAGGTCTTCCCAACATCATAACGGCGCGGCGACGGCATGGCCAGTGACCCCCTCTGTGTACGTATTTCATGGCACAAATTCCGTGTAACTGGGGGTGCCGTCCACAGTCGCGGTGGTAATCGGTGCGGCCGGCACGCTGGCGCGGTTGATCCTATGGCCATAACGGGCGATGAAGCCGGAAAGCGCGGTGAAGGCGGAAATCAGCGCCTAACCGTGCCCTTTCCAGGTTCATTAGAGTCGCCTTCCGCCGCGGTCCGAAGCTCAGATACGGCAACGAGTATGCTTTTCTCGCTGGAAAGGACCGGCTTTGGAACGCTCGCTCACCGTACTTCTGCCCGTCCACGACTGCCAGGCGACACTCGTCGATACGGTGACGCAAGTCCTTGATGCTGCGTCGGATCTGACCGATCGCTTCCAGTTGTTGATCATCGACGACGGCTCGTCGGACGCCACCGCCGAGATAGCCGACGAGCTGGCGCGCCACTACCCACAAGTCCGCTCCATGCGGCATGCCAAGCCGTTGGGGCGTGAGGCGGCCCTGCAAACGGGCTTGGCCCACTGCCGCGGCGACGTGGCCCTGCTCCGTGAGGGGAGCCGCTCGACGCTGGAGCGGCTGGATACGGCCAGCCAGCCCGTGGGGCCCAATTACCGCCGGTCCAGGCGGTCGGCGGGGAGCGACTAGGAATTCCGATGGACGCCGCTTGCGAACCGCTTGCCGCCAGGATATCATGTCTTCGGAAGATATGCATGGCTGCAATCGCTCTTTGTGATGTTACTTGACGGGCCTTAGCCGCATTCGTCGGCGGGCCGAGTTTGGCGGCGGTTCTGGCAGGCAGGTGCCGCCGCGTCGCGGATACTTAGGTCATGACGCGTTGGGGAACAGCAGTGCCGCGGCTTCGTCGTTTCTTTTTCAGGTATTCTATTAGTTATCGCCCCGTCACATCTTCAGGCCGTACGCACGTTGTGGGCTACCCTTTATGGGTTGCGGCTTGGCCGCAGTAAGGTTCTCCTCCGCTCATGACCGTTAGGGGACGGGTCATGAGCCAAGTCGATTGGACGTCGGAAACGAGTGGTACAGAAGAAGATGTGAAGCTCCCTGCCAAGGGGCGGGCTTTGCATCGGTTGGCGGCCGTTCGGCGGCTGCAAGGCGTGTCGCGCCGCACCTTGGCGCGGCGGATGAACGTCGAGGTCTCCCAGATTCGACACGAAGAGCAGGAGACCGCCGACTTGCCCTTGAGCAAGTTGTACCAGTGGCAAGAGGCGCTGGAAGTGCCGATCTCCGAGTTGCTGGTCGAGTCGGAAGACGTGCTCTCGCAACCGCTTCTGCAGCGGGCGCAATTGGTCCGCCTCATGAAGACTTCCTTGGCCCTCCTGGAACAGGCCGACCAGGACGCCATTCGCCTGATGGCCCAGACGCTCATCGAGCAACTGGTGGAAATCATGCCCGAGTTGCAGGGCGTCAGTGCGTGGCACGCCGTGGGCAAGCGTCGTAGTCTGGACGAGCTGGGCATTGCGGCGATGCGAACCCTCTCGGACGACGTTTTCGTGGACCTTCCGGAATGAGCCCCGCCGCCGGCCCGAGCCGGGCCGACCCGGCCTCGACACGACTGCCGCCCGGCCGCCTACGCCTCCTGGACGAGCACCGCTGGCTGGTCTTCCTCCTGCCCTATGCCGTGTACCTGGTGGCCGGGTCGCTCGACCCCACGCCCGATCGGCCTGGCGGCAGCATGCTCGGCCTGGCGATCCCTTACGCCGCCTACCCGCTGCTTTATACCCTGAAAATCGGTCTGACCCTGGCCGCCATGGCCCTGGTGTTGCCCGCTTATCGGGGGTTCGCCTTCCGGGTGAGCCTGCGGGCCGTGGCCGTGGGTGTGTTGGGTCTGGTCGTGTGGGTCGGCCTGGCCCGGCTGGCCCTCGACCGCCGGGCCCTCGGCGGCCTGGGCCTGGGCTGGCTGTCGGCCCTGGGCGACCGCCCGGCACTCGATCCGCTCCGGCAATTCGCGGGTGCGCCGGGCTGCCTGGCCGGCTTTCTCGCCGTCCGCTTCCTCGGACTGGTCTTGATCGTGCCCATTATCGAGGAGTTCTTCCTCCGCGGATTCCTCATGCGACTGGTCATGGCCCCGGATTGGTGGCAGGTTCCCTTCGGCCGGGTCAATCGCGCGGCCCTGGCCGTCAGCCTGCTCTTTCCCGCCCTGACGCATCCCGCCGAAATGCTGCCCGCCGTCGCTTGGTTCGCCCTGGTCACCTGGCTCATGGTCCGCACGCGCAACCTCTGGGACTGCGTCGCCGCGCACGCCACGACCAACTTGCTGCTGGGAATCTACGTTCTCGCCACCGGCAATTGGAGCCTCTGGTAAGGGCCCCAATGTAGTCGGCACACGCCGTGTGCCGCGTTCCGCACACGGCGTGTGCGGGCTGCATTGAAGCCTTGAGGCTGTTCCTCGGCCGATCCCAACCGTCACTTCCACTGCGCCATGAACCGCAGCAACCGGGCCTCGAGCATCTGCCAATCGCCGCCGAAGACGGCCGTGAACTCGGCCAAGCGCTCGGCCGCCGTCGGTTCCGACAGCGGCGGGCGGCGGGCCGTGGCCAGCAGATAGCGGACGTACTTCTGCGGCTCGCTCTCGGTCAGATAGAACGTCAGCGCCCACGCATCGGCATAGGCCCGCGCCGCGTCCTGACGAAAGAACTCGTCGCCGGCGATCATGCGGAGCAGCCACTCCGGCCGGTGCCGCGGCCGATACAACTGGAACTGCTCGAACCGGCCGCGATTGATCCGCTCGGCCGCTTGCGGGTGCTCGTCGGAGTTGAACACGCCGGGCGCCTCGAAGAGCGTGGCCAGCCCCTCGGCCAGCCACAGCGGCGGCGGCGCCAAGCGGCTATGCAGGCCCGTATTGAACGCCGTCTGGTGCGTTGCCTCGTGGATCAACACCGCGGCGTTCTGCTGCCAGGAAGCGGAGCTGCCGGCCCCGCCCATGTCGTACACGACGATCCGGTTGGACTTGAGGTCGTAATATCCGACCACGCCGGCCGGCATGGCTTGCGCGTGCCCGCGGGCGTACCGCACGAACTCCGCCCGGTCCCGGCAGACGACGGCCACCAAGGGCAGCGGGGGAGGCGCGGGCTGAAAACCGCGGACCCAAAAGTAGCGCACCAGCGACCGATACAGCCCTTCCAGCCGCTCGCCCCAGCGGTCGCCCTGCTGCGGCAGGTGGACCACCAGGTAATGGCCCGTCCCACTGACCTCCAGCCCCCCGCCCAATTCTCTCAACAGGGCCGAGCGAAGTTCCGATACCGAATAACTCTGGAACCGGCTGGCCGTCGGCTGGAAGTCGGCGACCTCGTCGGGCGGGAAGGTCCACAGCCGGCCGTCGCGCCCCAGCAGCTTTACCTGCGACCGGTCCCACGCCAGCGGCGTGCCTTCGATGGTCTGCCCCTGGAGCGTCAGCCGAACCATCGCTTGGGCCGTCGTCTGAGCGTGCGCCCCCGCCGCCCATAGGCACACGGCAGCCACGGCAACCGCAATCCGCATGGCGAGTCTCCCCAGGACCGCCAATGTATCCGGCACACTCCGTGTGCCGTTGTTGGCAGCGGCACACGGAGTGTGCCGGATACATGGCACGAACCGCTTGCAAAGGGCGGCCCAATGGAATTCTAGCTCACAGCTCGTTCACACGGATGCGGGCTGGTGCAAACGCTCCAGCAGCTTCTGCACCTTTGAACCATAAATGCCCTTTGGCCCGGCCCATGGATGGGCTACAATCGCGCAATGTTCCAAGCCGCGGGGGACCGTTCTCGCCCTTTGTCCTCCGGCGGCTATTGGCCACCGGCCATGGGTAATTCATCCTTCATCCCTCATCCTTCATCCTTCCTTCGATGAGCCGATACGAGCGATTCGATCGCGGCCGGGTGCAGCTTTGCGATCTGGCCCAACGTGGGCACGAACTGCTGGCCGCCGATTGCCTGCCGCTGGCCCCGCCGGCGTCCGGCTATCAGCACCCCGAGTTTCCGGACCTGGTGGCGCGGATCGTGGCTGCCCGGCGGGCCCGGCGGCCCGTCATCCTCATGATGGGCGCCCACCCCATCAAGCTCGGCCTGAGCCGCTTCATCATCGACCTGATCGAGCGGCGGCTGATCACGCACCTGGCGACCAATGGGGCGGGCCTGATCCACGACTTCGAGCTGGCCAGCTTCGGCGGCACGAGCGAGAACGTCGCCCGCTGGATCCAGGAAGGCCAGTTCGGCCTGTGGCGCCAGACCGGCCGGCTCAACGCCCTGGTCCAGCAGGCCGCCGGCGGCGATGAAGGACTGGGCGAGACCGTCGGCCGCACCGTGAACGCCGAGCGGCCGGCCTGGTCCGAGCTGAGCCTGGCCGCCGCCGCCTACCGGGCGGGCGTGCCGCTGACCGTCCACGTCGGCATCGGCAGCGACATCATTCACGCCCATCCCAACTTCGACGCGGCGGCGTGGGGAAAACTGAGCGACGCCGACTTCCTGATCTTCGCCCACAGCGTGGCCGGTCTCTCCGGCGGTGTTTTCTTGAACGTGGGCACGGCCGTCACCGGCCCGGAGGTCTTCCTGAAGGCCCTCTCCATGGCCCGCAACGTGGCCCGGCACCACGGGCAGTCGATCCTGGACTTCACCACGGCGGTCTTCGATCTGGTCGATCTGCCGGGCGATTGGCGGCAGGGCCCGCCCTCCAAGGAGCAGGCGCGGTATTATTTCCGACCCTGGAAGACGATCCTCGCCCGAACCGTGGCCGGCGGCGGGCAGAGCTACTTCTTTTCGGGCGACCACCGCCAGACCCTGCCCACACTCTGGTCGGCCCTCAGCCGGCAGGCGATCGATTCGTAGCAGCCCGCGTCGTGAGGTCGCTGCTCTGCCTCTCCCGCTTCCCGCCTTAATCCTTCCACCCTCGGTTCTCCCTTGTTGATTGTTGACGCGGAATGGCAGGCGTGGTAAACCTGCGCTGAGCGGTGCGGCGGAGAGCGATTGATTTCACGATCGAGTTGATGGGGAGATACGCATGAAGGCTGCGCGACTTGCCATGACGTGCCTGCTGGGATTGGCCCTGACGGCGACGGCTGCTGCCGAGACCCCGCCGGCCGCAACGCCGCCGGATCGGTTGCTGCTGAAAGACTACCATCCACGCTCGATATACAAGATTCCTCAGACGCGGGTGGAGAAGGCTCGTTTCCCGGTGATCGATGTCCATGCGCATCCTTACGCCAAGAATGCGGCTCAGGTCGAACAATGGCTCCGCAACATGGATGCGGCCGGCGTCGAGCGGTCGATCGTCATGGTCTGTGCCGCCGGCAAGACATTCGACGAGGCGGTTGCCCTGTGGGCGAAGCATCCTGACCGCTTCGAGCTGTGGTGCGGCCTTGACTTTCAAGACAGCGATCAACCGGGCTACTCCGAGAAGGCGGTGGCGGAGCTGGTGCGATGCTATAAGGCCGGTGCCAGGGGAGTGGGCGAGCTGATCGACAAGGGCGGCGGCCTCGATCCGCTGGCCCGAAGCGCCGCGGCCCGCTTGCATATCGACGATCCGCGTCTGGACGCGGTCCTGGAGAAGTGCGCCGAGCTGCATTTTCCGGTCAGCGTCCACGTCGCCGAGGACCGCTGGATGTACGAGCCCATGGACCAATCGAACGACGGCCTGATGGCCGCCTTCGCCTGGAAGATCTCCAGGAAGCCGGGCCTCCTCTGGCACGACGAGGTTGTGGCAACCCTCGCCAGGGCGGCGAAGAAGCATCCGCACACGACGTTCATCGCCTGCCACTTCGCCAACTGCTGCTCCGACCTCTCGGCCCTGGGACGCATGTTGGACGCCCATCCCAACCTATACGCGGACATCGGGGCGCGCTTCGGCGAGACAGCGGCGATCCCGCGTTTCATGAGGAAGTTCTACGAAAGATACCAGGACCGCTTGCTGTACGGTACGGACCTGGGATTCAACGTGGAAATGTACCGCGACACGTTCCGCGTTCTGGAGACCGCGGACGAGCACTTCTACGCCGGCCGCCTGTGCGATTACCATTGGCCTCTGCATGGTTTTGGATTGCCGTGCGAGGTGCTCAAGAAGGTGTATGCTGAAAACGCCCGACGAATCTTGAGACCGGCAGAGAAGCCTTGACTCGGAAGTCGTTGCCCAGGCCAAGGCCGAAATTAGAGTGGGGCCGCTCTTCCGACCCCGGATGGGGTCGAAGCCATTAGCCCCGCGGTCGCGCGAGCGCGACCCGGGGTTCGCGTCATCGGCCAACGGACGTCCTGGGGTGGTGAAACCTTGGCCATGCAGAGCGAAATCCGAATTCCCCATTTCTGTGCCGGGATTGGATGCCACTGCTGGCTTGTCCAGCAGTGTGAGAAGCACTGCTGGACAAGCCAGCAGTGGCACCCAGCGGACGGCACACGGAGTGTGCCTACTACTTTCGATCCTCCGACCGGTTACAATCCCGGGAACAGCGGGCGGATGTGGCGCTGCCAGAGGTTCTCGGTAACGCCGGTGGCGATTACGGCGGCGTGCTCTTCCAGGGCGGCGGTGAAGCGCCCGGCCAGCTCCGCCGCGATGCGGTAGCCGACGTGCAGCAGTTGTCGCAGGCTGGGATTGTAGCTCCGGCAGGCCGGGTCGTGGTGCAGGGCGGCGGCGAAGGTTGGGCCGTCCCAGGTTTGCACCACGTCCGGCGGCGGCAGGGCGCCCACATCGATGTCGATCACGGCGGCATAGGGCCGGCAAAGCTCGTCCATTCGCCCCACGGCGGCGGCGTAAATTTCCTTAGCGATGGCCAGGCCGTCGCCGCCCGCGGCGGCCAAGCCGATCAATTCTTCCAGCCAAGTGGTGCCGGCCGTTTTCAGGTGCAAGCCGGCATCGAAGCGGGCCAACAGCTCGCGCATCAGCGGGTAGAGCGAGAACTTGTCGCTGCCCGAGTGCACGCTCAGCTTCAGACCGGCGGGCAGGCCGAACTCGGCCGTCGCGAAGGCCACCACCGCCAGGTCGGCCTGGAACTCGGCGCGGAACTGCAACGGATCGCCGACGTAATCCACGCCCTTGTTGAAGCGGCCGCTGAAGCGGGGGGCAATGGTTTGGGCGGGAACGCCTTCGTCGGCCAGGGCCGCCAGGATCACGAGCAACTCGGCGGGAGACTGCGGCTGGTCGGTCTCGTCCATCGAGACCTCGATGACCACGTCGGCCGAAGGGGACAGTCCCATTTTCGTCGGACGAAAATTGGGACAGTCCCCCGGTCCCTTGGCGGCCTGGATGCGGCGGCAGATGCGGCCCGCCTGGGCCACGGCCGCCAGGAACTTTCCCGCCGTGCCGGCCAGGAGCGGCTCGCTAATCTCCAGCGGCCGCGCCAGGCCCGGAATCGTCAGCCGGCCGATAAGCTGCCGGTGCCGCTCCAGGAACCGCGCCACGGCGCCGGGGGGCGGATCGGCGCCGATCTCGTCGGCCACGTCCAGGGTGAAGAAGTCGCAGGCCTCGAGGAACCCGTCGACGGTCTGCAGGCCGACGTGGTCGGCATCGACGAAGTAGGGCGCGTGCCAGCCGCGGGCCCGCACGGCCGCATCGGCCTCGGCCCGCACCGCCCCGGGTGCGCTGCCCACGATCGTGTGCTCGCGGTGCGACTTGTTCCACACCGGCGTTACCTGCACACCCTGCTCGCGGGCCAGGATCAAGGCATCGAGCTGCGCCGGCCCCTGGTGTCCGAAACGATCGCCTACTCCCAGCGAATACTTGGGCAGATGCGGCGGGTCGCCTCGTGCGATGCAGGTTTTCACGGGGGACGTCGGCTCGGACATCAAGGCTCTCTCCGGCCCACCTGTTGCCCTGGCCGGACGGCGCCGGAGCACTCGGCCAGCACCCTTGCCCTGGCACACTGGGGGCGGTAATTGCCCATTGTCGCCAGGAGCCGCGCTAATATCAACTGCAATTCCGATCCCGATGCGGGCTGGCTAGTTACCCGGCCAGGAGTAAAATGGACGATGAAGGAGGACCGAATGTTCGGTTCATTGAGGAAAAGAGGAAAGCGATGACCCAACAAGCGATGGCCCAACCATGACTCGCTGCATCCAGGAACCAGCAATCATCGAAGCGGCAGAGCAACCGTCGCTGTCCATCGAAGAGTTCATCGGGCGGGTGAACTCGGGCACAACGGCGGTGAGCATCGCCCGGCTGAAGAGTCTCCCAGGTTGGTCTGAGCCCGGGCAAACACCGGAGTTTGACGAATATACGGTCGTCCTGCGGGGAAGCCTGCACGTCAAAATGAAAGACCGCGATTTCGACGTCGGCGCCGGGCAAGCGATCGTCGTCAAGGCCGGGCAGTGGGTGCAGTACAGCAGCCCGTCGCCGGAAGGCGCCGAGTACATCGCCGTGTGCATTCCCGCATTCTCCCCTGAAACGGCCCATCGGGAGCAATGCGGATAAAGCTCCGCTCAGCAAGGATCAGCGGCATGAGCAGAGGCAATTTCATCGACACGTTGGCCGCGACCACGTTCGCCCCCTCTCCAGAGCAGCAGAAAGTGATCGACCACCGAGGCGGTCATCTTCAGGTCGTCGCCTGCGCCGGGGCTGGGAAGACCGAGGCTATTTCCCGCCGAGTGGCATCGCTCATCGAGGAGGGGGTCGAACCCTGCCAGGTCGTCGCCTTCACTTTCACGGAGCGGGCGGCAGAGTCCCTGAAGACCCGTATCACCAGGAAGGTCTCCGATACGAAAGGTGCGGGGTTTGTAATGAAGGTGAGCACGAGCTGAGGGCAACTATGTTGACCGGAAGACAAGTCGAATCTCTTGTCCACCTTTCGGGGGCGGCTTGCTTCGGGCTCATCATGGGCGCGCTGTGTGGTATGCTAGTCGCTGCCATAGTCCAAGCGTTACGAACACGGCGATTAGGTGGCTTGCTTCAAGGGATCATCTTCGGGATGCTGCCGGGAGCAACCTGTGGTGCAAGCATCGCCATCGTGATCGGCGTTATCGTGGTGATGGTGTGTCCTGTTGGTCACAAAGGTGGTTACGAAGTCCCCGACTGGTGCATGGTGCCAATCCTCTGCGTCATTCTCGTCGGACCAGGAGTTGCTGCGACACGGGCGCTTCCGAGTTCATGTGCCTGGCGGAGTTCAAAGCGTCAGTTGTTCCTGAAGTTGCTGTTGTGGGGCACGATCGGCGGGCTGCTGGGGACGCTCGCCAATCTCTCTCAGGGGTTCGAGGGCTATTTCTGTAGCAACGAGAAGGTGATTCGTTGTGCAGTTGGAGGACTGGTGTTCGGCAGCACCGCAGCACTGCTCTGGAGGGCGACGGTTGAAATGCTCATCAGGGCAAATGGGCAGCATCCAGTTGACCCCGACCGGGGCTCTGTTCGCTACGTCGATCGAAGGTCGTGGAGACGGATGGGCGAGCCTGTGCTAGTCGTGTTCGCCGGAGTCCTCATTTCGGCTTGGATCACCACGTATGTCCTCCTCCGCACGAGTTTTTCCACAGGTCCTCACTTCACGGCGAGCATCAACTGCCTGCTGCCGATCTTCCCCACCGTTGTCGTCGAGCCGAGGATCGGCATGGAGCCGAAATGCCGGGGTGTATTCACCTTTGTGGGTGTCGCCCTTGTGTCGGAATGTTGGTACGATTCGAACAACAGGTTTGTCAGCGGCACGACGTACGGTCCTCTTGCCCCCGACTCTTTTCCACCGGAGGATCGCGGAGACGGCACCCTTGCCCCTGCGGAGAAGCCGAACATCACTGGCTGGTCGGATGGCGAAACGATCGAAGCCTCATGTGAAGGTCAGCTTGCTTTCCGCCACCGACGAGCCGGTCTGGAAGCTCTTCTGCAAATCATCGTGCCGATCTTGGCGGGCTTTGCCACATACTCTGTCTTCCGGACATTACGCTGGAAACGCCTCAGCAGGATAACAGCATCGTAAAGATTCGGTTCTCCCGTGTACCGGGATTGCAAACGTATTTCTGTCAACGAGTTGCGGAGAGGGTTCTCCAACTTCTGTAGAAGCTGCATTCCGCAACGTGAAACCGTGTTTGACGTTGCGATGGCAAGAACACGGGAGAACCGAATCTTTACGGTGGGTAAGGGGACTCGAACCCCCGACACCCAGATCCACAGTCGGCATAAGCCCTGATATAGCTTGCGGTTAGGTTGCGGATACCTTGTATTTCCCGAGGAAAACGGGGGTTGTCAGTTTGGGGATCGGCGGCGGATGGGTTGCTGGCCGGTTTCCTGGCAATGGGTTCTCGGGAAAATCCAGCCGCCGCACATGAAAAAGACCGGCTGCCGCGGCAGAACCAAGCTCGGGAATGCCCGTCGCGGCGGCCGCACAAATGGCCATTACTCCACTCGGAACTTCACGAAGCTCTCCGGGCCACCCGAACTGTCGCGTCGGGCAACACGAACTCGCACCTCATGCAGCCCCGCTTTCGCCCCGATAGAAAAGCGGTCCAGGCCCCAACCGTGCTGTCTGCCCGACCAGTCCCGAGTATTCGTCTTTGGCAGGTCTTCCCAGTCGCCCGCGTCAATTCGTACCCGGTAGTGATCGAAGTCCACGTCGCCGTTCCAAAGCTGCACGAAGATCCATTTCTCCTCGCCCGGGCAGAGCACGATTTTTACCCGGTCCGTCGGTTGCCAATCGACCACGGCCGGGTCCGAGATGTTCCATGCCGCAAGGCGTTCGTTCCGCAGGTACCAGGCCGAGTATTTCTGCTTTTCCCAGGGGACGGTCTTCTCATCAGTCCATTCGACCGTGTGCCATCGCTTGTCGAAGACATGCTCCAGGTCGATGTACTTGGGCGTGTTGGTCACAACGTCGCACCGCGTCAGCCAGCGCACATAGTAAAACACGCCGCCCACGGTGTAGTACACTTCGTATTCCTTCAGGGGTGTGGCATCCACCACGGCCCATTTGCCCTGCTCGCGGAGGAAGACTTCGGTGGTGAAGTGACACGCAGGCGTTTGCGGGATTCCCAGCTCGATAAACCGGGCTGGCATTCCGACAGCCAGGCACGCCTGCTGGAAGACCATCGCCGCCTGGCCGCACCACACGACCTGGCCTTTCTTGGCCCGGGCCAACAGGGCCACGGCACTCCAGTCGCTGAACACGTCGGGGGCCGGGGTGCCGAACTTCAGGGCCCCGGCCACCCACTTTTTCAGCACCGCGGCCCGTTGAATGTCGGTCTTCGCGTGTTTGACCAGTTCGTTCAATTTGTACTCGGTGCGCAACTGGGCGATCTTTGGGTGCTTGGACGAATCGAAGGTAAAGAACTCGACCCAAGGTGAGACATCGCCGTTGTCGTAGGCCAGGATTTCGACCTTGGGCCCCTCCGTCTTCGCAAGAGGCCAAGGGCCCTTGCATACCGGTTCGGCCTGGGCAAGGGACACGGCGCACAGCACGGCAAGCACGCCTAGAGGCCTAAGAGTGTACGTCATGGTTGTATTCCTTCTTCTCGATTTGTATGTTTCGATGCCCAAAGGAAGCCGCGACGGATCAGGCCGCCGACGTCGGCGTTGTTCCACACCCGAACGGCGATCAGGTTCTGCCCGGATTTTACCTTGCCGGTAGCGTCCACGTCCATCTCCAGGCCCTGCCGCCCCTCACACCAGAGTTTCCACGGCCGGTGTCCGGCGTATTGACCGTTGATCCATACCCAACCCTCGTTGATCACGCCGCCCAGGTGTAGTTTCAAGGGCTTGTTCACCGCGCCGGCGGGCACGTCCACGGTCAGGCGATACCAGCCGTAACCATCGTAGTCGTGGCCCTTGGAGTCCTCGGGCTTGTCTTGTGCATCCCAGCAATGGAACGTGTCTTTCGTGCCCCAGTCCTTGTCGTCCAGCGCCGGCAGGTACCACTCCGCCACCACGCCTTCGTTGAACCGATCACGTTGGAACTTGCCGTCCAACGGGACCTTGGCGACCAGCGTGCCCTTGGTGCCGTCCGTCATCTGCATAAGCTGTTTGAACCGTTCCAGCCAGCCGTTGTTGAAATCCGGGTGCGTCTTGAGCCCGATGAAGAAGGAGTAGATGGCCGCCAGCTTCGCGTCGTCCTCCTCCATGCGCTGGGCCTCTTTGATGGCCTGGGGGTAGTCCAGGCTTGCCTCGGCCGCGTTCCGGGCGGCGTAAGCCTCCAGGTGGTCGGCGATCAACGCAAACGCGTTGAAATGCTCCTTCTGCCTTGGCGTCATAGCGCACCCAGCCGCTTTCTGTACATACGCATGGAGGCGTCGCGTGAAGTCCACCGTGTAGATGTGATCAACCAGCCAATCCTCGTGGCAGTGGATGGTCGCGGCGCCCAGGGCCTTTTCGCATTCGTTCCACCAGGCCTCGACCAGCGGCCCAGCCTCGGTGCCGAAGAACGTGTCGAAAAAGTCCTTCTTGATTGCCTCCACGTCCGCGGCGGTATCCCACATCAGCTTGCCCCGAAGGTAATAGCTGATCCAGGTGATCATGAACGTCTTGCGGCCCTCCGACTGGAACCCCTTCAGCTTCATGTCCTTGTAAAGCCTGGCGTTGACGGCGAAGTTTGCCACGTCGCGCTCGGGCACGAAGCTGCCCAGCAGCAGGCCGGGGTTGTAGTCATAGAGGTAAACGTGCGGCGTGAGCTTGCACCACTGGCGCATGATGCGAATGGTCTCGGTCCGCCGCCAGCAGGCGGGATTGTCGCCCGCGTGCAGCACGCAACTGGCGATCGGCGCATACATCACCGCCATGTTCTGCGGAACCCTTAACCCTTGGGGCGGCATGTCGCGTCCCGCATAGGCCATCGTCGCAACCCACTTGTCCGGAAACACCTTGGCCAGTCGCGCCGCGAAACCGAAGAACTCCTCGCTGGTCATCGGGTGCTCGATGTACGCCGGGTAATTGAAGTTCTGGTTCTTGGCGACGGCCTCGGGGTCGTAATCGTAGCAAGCGCCGTCCGGCGGGCTGATGCCGAAGCCGTTGCGGTTGGGGCTGATGATCCGAGCGATCGCGCTTGTGGCGCTGCCGGCCAGCGCCGCCCGGAGGTTCTGCACGGAGAGGTCGAACGTCTTGGGATTCACTAGCGAGAGCATCACCCCGTTGTTGAAATTCTCCGGCTGCTTCCTGCTGCCGGATTGGTCCATGGCATAAAGTTTGGCATCGCTGGCCATGAACTCCTTGGGCGGAAGAAGATACCCCAGGAACCCGTCGCCCACGGGCGGGTAGAAGATCGCGTCGTGCGTGTACTTGATCTTGTCGTTCCAGTCCGCGTACGCAGCTTGTTCCGCCGGCGTCGAGGAAAACCACCCGCCCAGGTTCTGCTCGCGGAGCGCGAAGTCCGGCTTGGAGACAAGGTCCGTTTCCGGGAAAACGATGCTCTTCTTTTCCGGGACCACCTCGCCCCACTCGCCAGGAAAATACCACCGGCACCCCAGGCGCTCCAGGAATTCATAGGCCCCGTAGATCGTCCCCTGGTAGGGGCCGTCGGAATTGCCGCCGATGAAGAGGTTAGCGCCCTTGGTCTTGATCACGAACCCTTCCTCCTCGAACACCTCGGGGCGAATGGCCGGATTGAACCCGGCCGGAATCTTCACGCCGAACCTCCGAGCGGCGGCGGTATGCCCGACGAAGATCGAAACGGGCAAGCGGGGCGCTTCGTCCTCCTTGATGATCGGAAGGTGGGCGCCGCTCATTTTCTCGATGTACTTCCGGATCGCCGCCGCCGCCCGCAGCGCATGCGGCTCCGCCGCCGTGATGATGGCGGCGCCGGGCTTGCCGTTGGCCACGAGCGTCAAATCGGCGGCGCTCAGCCGGGCACAGCAAAGGGCCGTGAGCAGTCCGCCGGTCAATGCGTTCATCACTGGTTTCATGGCTGGTTTCTCCTTTGTTCATCAGTAGAGAGCATCCTTCTTCGCCACTTCCTCGGGCACGATCGGGCCGTCGGAAGTCAGCGAGAGGATTGTCGGGATATTGAAGAAGCGAAGATGAAAACTGCACTGGTACAGCACGAGTTTCCACATCGCGCCGTCCATCCCCTTCCGCACCGGGATGATGCAGTAAGAGCCGGTCTTGAAGGAGAGCAGCTCGCGCTCCGGACCGACGTGGGGGCGGCCGTCGCTCTCGATCCATCGCCCGCTCGGATCGCAGACTCCCAGCTTTCCCCCCGGGTACGCGACACAGAACTGGATTTCGGCCGTACCCTTCGGGACATAGAACCAGGTGGACCTGAGCAGCGTGTAACCGCGGGGGCCTTCCGGCACAAAGGCGGCCCGCTGGTCCTTGGCGGGAGTGAAGGCCGTCCCCGCCCCAAAGTCGTTGAACTTGAAATAGTAGACGCCCGCGGCGGGCACCTTCAGCTCGATCCGTTCCGCAGTCTTCTCGCAGATCGGGACCTCGCCCCGCGCAATCTCTTTGCCCGCCATGTCGCTCAGCACGTAGGCGCCCGGAGGGTTATCCGGGTACATGATCCCGTCTCTTATGGAAAACCGCAGCGGCTCTCCCTTCAAGCTGGCCAATGCCATCGTGTAAGCGCCGTGCATGACGATCTCCGTGGGCTCGTCAAGGGACGGTTTCCTCGCGGGCCACGTGGCCGCCGCCAACCGCTTGCTGAAGCTCAGGTTCGCTACTTTCGGCGCTACCCCGTAGTCCGCCTTCATTTCCTGGAATCGGCGGTCGATTTCCTCCACCGTGATCGGGCTGGGATCGCGATACGGGATGAGGTGGCGCCGCTCCCGCATCTCATACCAATTCCACGTCGGCTCGTTGAATTCCTTCGCCCATTGCGCCGATGTCATGCCCGCAAAGAACGTCCAGAAGGTCATGTAGGTATTGCGGATGCGATAGTTCCAGCGGAGCGTCTCGAAGGCCCACTTCTTGCGCACTTCGGGTTTCAAGGCGGCGTCGCGCTCCTTGTTCAAGAGGTAGGCGTAGATGTTGTATTGCTTCAACTCCCGCGTGCGGGCGAGCACGTCGGGACGGCCGGCGGCGGCCCTCTCGGCAGCCTCCAAATCATCGAGGCAGATGCGGTAGAAGGGTGGCCCGACCAGCGGGTCGTTGCCCATGTCCACATGGTCGTAATAGGCCTTCATGGCCTGCGCCGCCGGCCCGAAGGCCTTGTCGTAGAAGTCCACCTTCACGGCCTCAAGGTCCGCCGACGAATTCCAGAGCACGTGCGCGACCAGGTAGTGCCCGACGCCCTGGGGTCCCCAACTGTTGCCGCACTCGGCGCGCAGGCAAGCCACCCCGCGCCGGACGAAGGAAGCCACATTGTCGGCCACGTAACGGGTGCTTCCGGTCCGTCCGGAGGGCAAAGCGTCGCGGGTCCAGTCGTACACCGCCCAGTAATCGTAAAGCCCGAAGTACTTGACCTTGCGAGGCCAGAGTTCCTGGAGGCGGTCGAACCCGTATTTCGTATTCAACAGCAAGTTGGTAGTCAGCTCGACGTAGACGTTTGATTCCAGCGGGAAATCCGGGGGATCGCAGTGCCAGTTGTAGGCCAGCAAGCCTGCCAATTTGCCAGGGTGGCTCTTCTGAACGGCCTTGGCCACCTGGTTGGCCAGGTAGAACGCCTGGTTGCCGCGGTCGCCAAGCTTGGCGCACTCGGGGCAGAGGCACCACTCGCCGCCGTCGTCCGGCCCGACGCCGACCATATCGGCGGCGGGATTCTGGTCCAGCCACTCCTGCGCATAACGTGTCACCAGCTTCACGGTCTCGGGATTGGACGCGCAGAGCTGGCCCCACATCCCCCAGCTCTTGCTACCGAGTTTCAGCGGTTGTCCCTTGGGCGTTTCGGGGCCGGTGCCGGTCCGCAGAAGTTTCCCCTCTTCGTCCTTGATCAGCGCACGGTATTCCGGGTGCGCTTCGAATTCCTTCCAGAACCTGGAGACGACGTTGTGGGCACAGTGGCCGGCCGCGCTCTTGAACCCCCTGGGAACGCGGTTCTTCCGAAACCAATTCTTGGTGGCTTCCCCCGCGTCCGGGTCCTGTTTCTCGTACTGCTGCCCCAGATCGTATCCGAAGTCCGCGCCCAGTACCTCCGGCCGGCCGGTCTCGTTGACGTTGAACGTCAGCTTCGACCTTCGGGGAACCACCTCCCAGACCGATCCGGGAAAGAACCATCGGCAGCCGAACGATTCGAGGAAGCGGCTCACGGCGTGGGACACGCCCAGATCGGTGGCGCCGAGGAGCTTGATGCACCCCCCCTCGGTACGGATAGCGTAAGCGTCCCGGCCGTCATACCCATCGTAGACTCGCAGGCCGTCGGCCGCCGAAGGAGTGGGGAACTGTTGGATGGTCCCCACGAAAATCCCCGGTCCCTGCATCCCCTTCTTGATCTCGAACTTGCTGCCGGTGATCCGTTCCAAGTACGAGGCCAACTCGTTGGCCCGTGTCTTCGTTTCCGTGCCGGCCCTTTCCGAGATCAGGATGGGGAGCTTTGCAGTCCCATTTTCCGCGATCAAGACGGCCTCCGCGCTAGCGGAATGGTTGCGGGTCGTCGCATTGATGTGCGCGATTGCGCCGTGAGCCGACGCCGCGAGGACCCTCGGAGTGTCCGTTGTCGCTATAGTCTGCTCCGGAGGGCAGAAATGGCGGCAAATCTCCAGCGCCGTCATCCAGCGGATGCGATTGCCATAATGCTTGTGCAGCCGCTCGACGGCGATCTGGAAGACCTTCCATCCGCTCTTCGTGCCGTTGCCGTAGAGCGTCTGGGCGTGCGTGCAGAAGATCAAACAGCCGTCCTTCTTGATCGTCTCGACGAACCGTCCGGCGGTCCCGTCAGCCGTGATGTACCCGTCGGCATCGTGTTGGATGTCGGCCTCAGTCTTCTTGCCAAACGTGTGGTCGTACACGTCCTCGACCGACGGGCGGAGCGAAATCGCCATAGCGCCGTCGGCGCGGCGGTAGATAACCTGGGGGCGGTCGCCCGGCTCGTTGAACACCATCACGCACTTCAGGCTGCACACGCGCTCGGCCGCTTGCAGCGCGGCCTGGCCCAACAAGGCTTCCTTCTCGGTCGGATAGGACCAGCACATGGTCAATCCGCCCGGCTCCAATCCCGCGTCCCGCAGCATCTTCATCGCGGCGGCGATGTACTGTGTCTGCGTTTCCGCCGGTTGCAGGGGCAGCCACTGGTTCTCCGTTTGCGGGCCGGGCAAGAGCCTATGGTTGGCGACATCCCAGACATGCCAGTGCGTGATCACCTCCGGGGTAATGGTGAATCGGGGAGCGAAAAGGGTCTTGACCATCGCGATCCATTGAAGACGCTCGTCGCGGCTGTGGTCCGGGTATTCGCCCAGGGAGCCGTCGATCGGCTTGATCCCGCCGAGGCAGGGGATGACGCTGAACTTGCCCTTCACCCCCGCGCGTTCGGCCCACTGGCCCAGCTCCCGATAGAACGACGTGGGAATCTCGCGGCAGACGCTCTTGTCCTTCACCCACCGCATGTTGAGGAAGGGAGCCGGGTCGTCGATCACCATGCACGCAGGAATCGAATGGGGTTCGTCCGCGGCGAGGGGGGCACAACCAACGGCCCCAAGCACGATGAAGTGGAACGAAAGAATTCGCATGACGGTTGCTTTCATTACTCGACTATCAGGATGTCTGTCACGTCCTCGACCGGGAGTGTCGTGCGGATCTGCCCGCCCTCGTTCGTGAACGTCAGCTCTCCCCGCCGGATCGAGCGGAGCTTGTGGACCGGAACGGGCGAATCGAAAGTGACCTCGACGCCGGGCTGCGGCTGGCCGCTGTAGTTGGCCAACAGCAGCACGCCTTTGTCCTTGGTCCAGAGCGGCCAAGCGGGCAACTGGTCGACGGACGTGGTCGCCGGTCGCCGCGCGCCCGCCGCGCTCGCGAACTCGGTGTAGACGCCCCGTTTCCGATCGTCCGCAAAGAGGACCGCTTGACCCAGCTTCCCCTTGACAATCCTGGCCGAGTCCCTGTATTCCTTGCCGACCGTCTTCGACGCGACCGCCACAAGACCTCGGCCATGCTTGACGGGTGAACCCGGTGTTGGCGTGTCGATCGCCGCGACGGCCGTGGTCATCACCCGCGAGAAGGCCGGGCGCGTCCAATCGGCCGGCTGGAGAACCTCGCCCAGCCGCTTGGTGTCGCCGGTCACTTGCCACGACCGCTCCTTGACCCCCAGCATCTTGTTCCACGAATCGGTCGGCGTGTCATACTCGTCTTTCATGCCCGCCCAACCGTTGGCCCACAGATGGCCGCCGCCAGCGACCCACTTCTCGATGGCCGCCAGCGCCGCTGCCGGAATGGATTCGTTCACTACGTACAGCGCCTTGTACTTGGCCCGTTCGAGCCAACCGTCGACCACCTGCTCGTCGGAAACAATGTCCACGGGAATTCCCGCGTGCAGCAGCGCGAGGTAGGCCATCATCTGCTCGACGTGCTCAGTGTCGTCCTCCTTCCATACCGGCCAGCTCTTGGAGTACAGCAGGGCGACCTCGGCCTTCGGAGGGCGGCCGTCCCAGAGGATGTCGTCCACCTGGCCGATGTCGCGCAACAGCTCGCCCACGCCCTGGACCATCGAGCCCTTGTCGCTCCAGGGGTCGAAGTGCGTGTAGGTCGGCCCGTAGTAGTAGAAGTTGAGGATCTTGGCGTTCCGCGCCAGGCAGGCGAAGGTGCGGAGCTTGACCGCCGTGCGGTCGGCGTCGGCGGTGATGTAGCAGCCCAGCAGCGGCTCGTCCGGCCGCGCCGCCGCGCGCGACCAGTCCATGAGGAACGTGTTGATCTCCAACGGGAGACGCGGGCTGCCCAGGCCGATCCAGTCCTCGTTGAAGCCCAAGGTTACGCCCTTGAGCTTGCCGAACTCGAAGGCGTCGATGCCGCGAGGCAGCGTGCCGTAATCGTAGAACCAGGGCGGGCCGAAGTTGACCCGCGTGCCGACGGAGATGTCGCCGGCATATTGCTGGACCTTCTGCGTGGCCATCGCGTACATTCGGGCGGTGGCGTGGTTCCAGTGCTGGGCGCCCCAGTACCAGAGCCGGCGGACGTGGAAGTCGCTGCGGTCGATCGCGGCCCGATCCTTGAAATAGGTCCACCAGTTGAACCGCGGCGGCCTGACCTGCTCCCATGAGCCTTTGCCGAAGAAGTCGGGCGCAAGTCTGTGTTCCCGGCAATAGCAACGGAACGACTCTTCGTACTCGGGCCCGCCGAAGTTCGCACCGTCCGGCTCGTCCATCAGGTCCACGACAGCCTGCGGCACGCCAGAGGGGTGCGCCTTGCGGGCGCGCTCGATGTCTTGGCGGTAGACCCGATCAATAAACTTGCCCAACGCATCGTAGTCGAGGCGGACCGTGCCGTCCTTCTCGCGCGGCAAGCCCGCGACGCTCCGCCAGAAGAAGGTTGTGCGGTCCATGCCGCGGGCCTTGGCCATCCGGCGCAACTCGCCGGGCTGTCCGCCGTTCTCCTCCTCGAAGGCATTCATCCCCAGCGTCTTGATGATGTCGAAATCCATCTCGGTGATGGCGGGGTCCGTGTAGAACCTGTCTTTGCCGCGGAACCCGGCAACGCACCAGATCTTCGTGGGCAACGGGCCGTCGGCGAACTTGAATGACTTGACCTCGGCTAGCCGGCGCCGAGTGTCCTCGCGGATGGAGAGGAGCCACTTGCGGTCCTTCTCCAGATCGGCCGGGATGCGGAGCGAAACCACGCCACCCGGATCGCTGTCGGTGATCGTGCGGACGATCGACGTGTCGTTGGCGGCCGTAGCGACGGCGAACTTGGCCTTAATACCCCGAAGCGGCTGCTTGTCGTCGATGAAGACGAATCGCACGGAGGCCACACCCCTGCCGAGGGCGCCTTGCAGATCGATCCACGGGGTACTCTGTCCCGCGGCTTGCGGCTTGGCATCCGCCTGCCGGACCCCCACAGACTGCCCAACGTAGAGGTCTGACGGCTTTGCGTTGCCGGCGGGAATGACGTTGATGTCGACCTGCCAAGGAGTGTTGGCAGGCTCTACGAGCGTGACGCGAACCCACGCTCTCAAAGAAGGTTCCCTCGCGGGCGCCTGGCTGGCGAAGTTCACAGTAGTGAGCAACACCGGAATGAACGCGAACTGAACGAGTGGCGACATAAATCTCCTCTATCGACCGGCCAACGTCGTTTGAAGATCAGTACATCAGCATACTCGATCGGCATGATCACGGTGACAGAAGCGCCCTCCCGCCTCAACTTCAACTGGCGCAGCGACTCGACCATGCCGCGATAACAACCTTCCTTTGGGCAAGGGTCACCGTCACGTTCCAATGCCGTTGGCCCGTAGCCGCTCAATGCCGTTGGCCGCGGGGGCCTCAAGGCAGCGGCACTGCCATGATTTTGACTTGCTGGTCCAGAGAAATCGAGCCGACGCACGGCACAGAAATATTGGTTTTCTGACGCTCTGCAGATCTCCCTACCCTGCCGATGATTCTCCGGACAAAACTTTCCGAGACTGCCATCGTAATTCAAAGCGCTGGAAAGCCGTTAAAATGAGGTTTCCAGCACCGAAGGCACAGATACCTGTGGGGGTATGAGAATGGCCGCCTCGCCCTGGTCTACAGCGGGCCTTCAACGCGCCACGCCGGCCTCGGGGCCGCGTCCCACCTGAAGCATTTCGCGACGGCTCGCCTGCGGAGGATTGGTACACCGGAGTTGTTTGCTGACAAGGGCCTTCGCTGCGGCGGTGGGGGTGACCGCCGCAGGTTAGCGGGCTGACGTCGTTCCGAGAAATGAGTGGTATTCTGACACGTCTCGGAATACGGATGAGTTACTGGAACGTCGGCTGGAGGCTGGAGCGGTTACGGACCAGGCCAACGATAAAAACAGGGTGCGTAACATGTTTCTCCTCGCTTTCAAGTTGTGGCGGCCTTGCTGGCTGCGCCGATGGTTGCCAGTGCGACTACTTTGGAATCATCTGGAGCACCTTTTGGGCCTCTATGCGAGAGTTTTCGTTCTTCGACGTGCTGAGCACCTTCTGCATGGCGGCTTTGACCTTCTTCACGTTTTCCGGCTTGTTGAACTCGCTGCGGTGCTGCCAAAAGAAGTTGAGGGCGCTCTTCGTCGCGGCCACGGTCGCCTCCTCCTCGACCGAGGCCTCGTCGGCCATCTCGACGGCCATCTCCATCGCCCCCGGCCAGGGCACATCGCCGACGGCGGCCAGCCAGAGCCGCTTTTCTTCCACCCGCTTCGCCAGCGGGCGCGCCTCGCAGCACATGGCCAACTTCTCCTCCAAAGGCCGGTCCCACGGCACATGCACCAGGCGCAGGTAACCTCCCAGCGCCAGGAAGCGATGAGTTTCGTTAGGAGATTGCCGGGCGATCTTCAAGAGGTCCGCGGACACGGCGACGTCGGGCCAGGCGGCCAACGCGTGAACAGCACCGTCGCGGACCTTTTCATCGGAGTCCCCGACCGCGCGGCGGAGCGTGGCCAGGACCGTGGGCGATCCGGTCTGCCCCAAGAGACGCAGGAGCACGGCCTTGGTGGCCGGTTCGCGTGTTTCGCCCAGCGCTTTCAGCAGGACATCGGCGGCCGCATCGCGGTCCTTCCCGTTGGCACACACGAATCCCACAGTCTGGACAGCCGCATCTTCATCACCCGCCCGCACGCCCTTTAGCAGCAGATCGACCAGGGAGGGCAGTTCCGGGGTGTCGGCCAGACGCCGCAGGGCTGTGTAGGCCGCCGTGCGGACCGTCGCCTCCTCGCTGCTTGAGGCCAGCGAGAGCAGTAGCGGGATGACCTCCATCACGCCCGTGTCGGCCAAAGCGCCCATCAGTTCGATTTGCGTCTTCGCGTCCGCCTTGGGCAGAAGCTCCAGCATGGTCTTAGACGTTTTCTTGCCGTGCAAGCGGCGGAGGGTCCGCCGGGCCTCGGCCTGGATTAGACCTTCGCCGGTGGCCGCTAGCGGCAGGGCCACGCCGACGCACGTCGCATCGCCGAACGTGCCGATCACCCACAGCGCAGCCCGCTCCACCTTAAATTTGTCGCTCTTGACGGCCGCCAGGGCGGCCGGCAACACTGAGGCGTCGCCCCGGCCGGCCAGGGCATACCATGCCAGGGCCTGCACGTCCGGCGTGAGCTTGGGCATTTCCGCCAAGCAGGCAGCGGCTACCGATGGGTCTTGCGGGAGCGTGCGGATGATCCGCAGACTGGCAGCGACCACGGCGGAATCGTCGTCATGAAACGCGGCCAGGGCCACAGGCAACGCCTTGGCGTTTTGGATCGCGGCCAGCCCCAGCAGCCCGCGAACGCGGGCCTTGCTCGCGTCCGATTTCCACGCCTCCTGGTAGATGGCCAGGGCCTGGTCGGGCTTGCTAGCCGCGTCCGAGGCATCGCGCCGAACGTGATGAGTACGGCCGGCCAGGCCGTCGGCGCAGTCGAGGTAGCCCTTCCAGAGGGCGGGCTTGATTCGCGGGCCGGCTTTGGCCAAGGCGGTTTTGAGGACCGCCGCGGCCTCCGAACCGCCCGAGCGGCCCGCCGCAAACGCCGCCGCGTCGACCACCCGCGGGTCCGCGTCCTCCAGGCACTTGCTGGCCGCCGTCAAGGCCGCGGATTCGTGCCTTGCGCCCAGGGCTTCCAAGAGAGCCACCTTCCATGTTGGTTCCTTGGCCTTCTCCAATGCGGCGATCAGGGCCTTGCCGGCCGCGGGCGACGGGTTGGGCTGCAGGGCCCGGCACGCCTCTTCGCGCAAGAATCGGTCCGGCTCGTCGAGCAGCGGCGCGACGACCGGCACGGCCGCTTCCCCGCCGTAGCCCGGCAGAAACCGCAGCACCCTCACGCGATCCGTCGCGCTCTTGGCATTCTTCAATGAATCGAGCAAGGAAGCCTCGTGCTGCTTGACCGATCTTGGCTCCTGGCCGGCAACGTCAACCACCAACATCAGGCTCAGCAGCACACAGGATATCACTTTCGACATATTGTTACTCCTCACAATGGTTTGTGTAGCGATTGATCCGTATTCTCATCACTATGGTCTTTTCCACATAAGGGCTCTCCATCGGAATTCATGCCTCGAAAACGTTGACATCAAGACACCTGCCAAGGCGGCCGCGCCCTTGAGGAACCTGCGCCGGCTCGGCCCCGGCGTCTTTCGAATCGAGTTCTCGATCAGTGCGTCAACTCCTTCATACGGATGCCCCTGAACTGCACCTCCACCGGCTGCGAGGACCGCCGCATCAGCAGCACCAGCGGGCCTTCGACAGTGCGACCGGGATCGTTATCCTCGACCTCGGACACGGGCACACCGTTGAGCTTGACAGTGACGTGCCTGGCCTTGGCAAGGATCGTGTAGTCGTTCCAGTCCCGCGGCCTGTAAAGCTTGATCAACTCGTTGGGGTTGCCCAGGAACCCTGTCCACGCCGGCTTGCCATCGGCGGCGATCGTCACCTTCTGCCCCATGCGAATCTGCCCTTGCGATCCGTAGTAAAGCCGCCCCAGAGTCACTGTGATCAGTTCCTCTGGCGGGGAATGCGCCAGGTCCACATGGGAGATCCCGGCCGCAACCGATCGGAATCCGATCCCCGCCGAGCCGTAGGGCAATTCCCGGCTCGTCGAGCCGATCTGGCTCATCAGCGGGATGCGGAAACGCAGGCGCAGCTCGAAGTCCTTCACCTTCCCACCCTTCCAAGTCAGCGAAGCATCGCCCGCCAGGGGTTTGTCCTTGGTGCCTTGGACCACTAGTGCCCCCTCCGCAATGGACCAGTGCTGCCCATCGCCCTCCCAGCCCGTCAGATCTTTGCCGTTGAACAGGCTCACGAAACCCGTCTCGTCGCCCTCGGCCTGGGCCGATAGCGGCGGGTCATTCGCCGGTGCGGTCGCGGTGAGCGGTCCGCTGGGGGCATCGTCCGCCTTCAGGTCCCCAATCGCATACTGTGCCCCATCCAGGAAGAACCGCAACAGCACGGGCGACTCATACGCGCCCGGCGCATGCCCCAGGCCGCAGTAGAACACCCGCCCCTCTCCGAACCGCCGCACCCATGCCATGGGATAGTCGTGGTCCTTGCTGCTGCCGTAGTCCATCTCCCGTTTCAGGTCTACGCTCACGAGGACGTGGCTTTGCTTGCGCGAGAAGGCGTAGTACTGGTACAACTCCTCCGCGTACGGCAGGATGAAGAGATCGCGGTCGAACGCCTTGCACAGCGGACTCCTGGGATCCTCGACTTTCAGCGGATAGCCCACGGCATACGATGGTATCAGCTCCCAGGGGTGCCCCCAGTATCCGCCCCCGGTCACCTCCACCGCCATGCCGTGCATTCCGACCAACCCTTTGCCGCCGCGGACGAAGGCCTCGAGGTTCTTCCAACGCTGGTCGGCCAATATGGGATAGCCGAACTCCACCGTGTCGCCGGGGAATACCACCGCATCGAATTTACCCAGGTTGTGGGCATCCAGCATCGTCGGCAGATCGCTGACCGTGGATTCATAGGCCCCGGTCCTGGCTCCCAGCAGTTCGTAGGCCACCATCCCCATCTCGATGCCCGGCCGATGCAGGTCCATCCCGCCGCGGGTGTAGATCAGCACCTTGCGCGGTACGGCCGGCTTGGCCTGCGGCGCGCGGGGCAGGCACGGATCAAGCCGCTTGATCTTCTCCGGTCGCGCGGCCTCCACGGCCGCCTGTCGCTGGGCCATTTCCGCGTTGCGGGCCTTGACCCACTCGGCCGCCGTGGCACTCAGTTGGCCGCCGGGGTCCAGTCTGCTCGTCGCAGCCGCGCTGCTGGCATCGCCCAGCATATTTAGCGCCGCCGTCGCCGCTGCCAGCACATCCCAATCCCGCTGGAATCGCTGTATATCAGAAGGTTCCGGCGAGGTGTAGTTGGTGATCACCCGGGCCGTGCCTGCCGCCGCCGCCACGCGGACATCGCCATCCTGGAGGAATCGCGCCAGCCCGAGTACCGCCCGTGGACAGGGAATCCTGCCCAGATCCTCGACCAGCTTCTGCTTCTTTGCCGCCCCCAGCCCCAGCGACTTGGCATCCTCGCCCGCCGCCAGTGCATCGGTCTCGGCGATTACCCGCTGGGCGAGCGCTGCGGCGGGGTCATTGGTGCCGGCGACCTCCAGCGCTTGCTTCATCGCCGCCACGGCATCGGCCGACCGCGCTTCCATATCCTCCGCCGCCAACTGCACCACCACCAGCGCCGCCTCTCTGGCCACCTGGGGATCCCTCAGATACGGCACGGCGATATAGTAGGCGTTATGCCCCAGCCAGCCTTTGAGCCGCGCCAGCACCTGCCGCCGCGTCGCCGGCTGCTTGGCTGCCCGGGCCGCCTGCTCCAATGCCGCACGTCGCTCGCGCGGTCCCAACGAGTCCGCAGCCTTCAATTGAGTCACCACCGCCGCCTCTACGTCGGCCGCCGGCTTGGCCTCCTGCCCCCGCGCCCAGCCAGCGGTCAGCGCCAGGCCCATCGTCACGCACAAGGTCATCTGCCGCATTTCATCTGTCCTTTGCTCAATACACCTGCCAGGGCGCCCGCTTGGGATAATCCCGCAGGCGGTTGGCCTCTTCATCCCCGATGAACTCCTGCTTCTGCGGGTCCCACTTCAGAGAGCGCCGCAGACAGTTGGCCATGTCGATCAGCACACACACCGACGAGGACCGGTGGGCGCAATCTTCGTTGCCGTTGGCTTTCTGGCCCGTGCGAATGCAGTGGAACCAGTTGGCCTTGTGGGCCCCGACGCCGGCCCATGAGTCTTCGTTGGCCACGGTGCCTCGGGTGTTCGCGGCAACAACGTGGGAACTGGCGCGGATGACTGGCTCGGCCACGTTGGGGCTATAGTGCCACTCGTCCGGGCCTACCGGCTTGCGGTCGAGGTGGGCCGGCCTGACCAGGCACCGGCCCCGGTCCACCACCACGACGCCCTCGGTGCCCGTGACACGGATGCCAAAGTCGCCCAAATCGGGATCATCTTGGCGGGCAAACGCCATCAACTCGACGCCGTTGGCGTACGTGCAGGTGACGACCTCCCGGCCGTTGATGCCGCCGGGACAGACCTCCACCGGGCCCGTATCGTCCATGCCCAGGACCATCTGCGCCGAATCCACCGTGTGGCTGCCGAAGTCGGCCAGCGCGCCGAAACCGAAGGCTTCCGCTATGTACATGTTGCCCACGTACGGCTGGTCGATCGCCGGCCCTACGCACAGGTCCCAGTCAAAACCATCGGGCACGGGTAGTTCCTTGCCCGGAACGATATAGGTCCCGAAAGGCCGGTCGGATGGCCCCGGGGTCACCTTGTTGTTGTTGATGCACGACGCCTCCACGCGAAGCACTTTGCCGATCCGCCCGCTGCGGATGAGGTCCGTCGCGTGCCGGAAGAACGCGCCGGAACGCCCCTGCGGGCCGTGCTGGAGCACGATGCCGTGCCGCTTGACCGCCGTGGCTAAAGCCCGGGCCTCGCCCAGAGTGGTGGCGGCCATCTTCTCCACGTAGACGTGTTTGCCCGCCTGAGCGGCCATAATCGCCATCACCGTGTGCCAGTAGTGGAGCGGGGCCACCACCACCGCATCCACGTCCGGCCGGTCCAGGATCTGGCGGAAGTCCGTGTACATCTTCACCCCGCCGTACTGGCTCACTCGCTTGCGCTGCGCGTAGGCGTCTTGCACCTTCTTCCGGGCTCGCCCCTGTCGATCGCGTATCACATCACAGACCGCGAGAATCTCTATGTCATCGCGCTCGCAGTCTTGCGTGACATGGGTGCCGAAGCCCCAACTGCCCACACCGATATGGGCGACCGTGACACGGTCGCTGGGCGCCGTATGCCCCCCCAGCCCCAACGCCGACGACGGCATGATCAGCGGGGTCACCGTCAGAGCGGCCGCGCCCTTCAGGAAGCTCCGCCGGCTGAGGTTGTGCCTGTCCGGCCGGGACCCGATCGTGTTTCGTTTCTGGCTCACGGAGATTCTCCTTTCGATACGTTCACTCGATCTTCTTCAGCCGGATGTCCTTGAATTGGATCTGCATCACTTGCTGCGGGCACATGGCCAGCGCCAACAGACCCGCGCGGGCATGTGCGGCCCGTTCATCTTGTACCTCGCACACTAAAACACCGTTGAGCTTCAGCACGACATGCCCACCCTGGGCCACAATCGTGCCATCGTTCCACTGGTTCGGCCTATAGACCTTGATCAGCGTGTTGGGGTTACCCAGATACCTGGCCGTCGTCCACGCGCCCGCTCGGTTGATCGCCACGCTCTGCCCGACCTCGATGGCCGCTTCCGTGGCCGAATCGGGAACCAGCCGTCCGGCCAGCATCCAGTGCCCGCCGGGCCGTTCGTTGCCGATCTCGGCCAGTGCGCCCGTTAGTTGCTCATCCACCGCGACCGCGCGGAAGCAAATCGCCCCGAACCCGCCCGAGACGCGGAAACGCAGGCGAAGCTCGAAGTCCTTCGCTTTCCCGCCCTTCCAGGCCAGCATGCTGGCCGGGAGCGCGCCCTGAGAAATGGGGACGAGCGCGCCCCGGCCCAGCGGCGGGTCGCGACTCTCCTGGGTCGTCCGCCCCGTGATCGCGCTATCCTGAACCGACCAGTGCTTGCCGTTGCCGTCCCATCCGCTGAGGTCGTTCCCCTGGAACAGGCTCACGAAGCCCGTCTCGTCGCCTTCGCTCTGAGGTTTGGGCGGCTTCTCTTCTGCGAGAACCGTCGTGCTTTGGGAAGGCAGCAAGCCGCTGGGCGAGTCGTCGGCCTTCAGGTCGCCGAGCGCATATTGGATCCCGGCCAGCCAGTGCCGCAGCACGACCGGATTGCTGTATGTCGAACCAAAATGGCCCAGCGAGCAGTAGAAGACGCGTCCTTGGCCGTGCCGGCGGATCCAACTGACGGCATAGTTGCCCGGCGGCGCCAAGCCCGGATCCTGGGTCCGCCCGGTGTCGATTCGCAGCAGAACATGAACGCAGTCGCGCGAGAAAGTCGGCGGATGCGGAATGTAGAGTTCGTCGAAAAGTTCGTAATTCCGTCCACCAAGCGCGGCGCACAAGGGATGGGTGGGGTCCTCGGCCAACAGCGAGAACCGCGCGGCGCTGACGCCCCAGCCCTGCCCGCCGAGCAGTTCGACGTAGTCCTTGTGTTCGCCGATGGCCCAGGCCGCCCCGTGGATGCCCACCAGCCCTTTGCCGCCGGCCACGAAATCCAGAAAGTTCTTCCGCAGCACGGGCTCTTGGGCCTTGGCCGCTTCTTGTTTGTCCTTGGGCAGACGATACCAGCCGGCCGGAAGCCACAGGTCGCCCTCGTGGTTGTTGTTCATCACGATGGCATCGAACTGGCGGAGCTTCTCGGGCTGCCAGATGGCGATATCGCGGGTGACCACGGTTTCGTAGGCCCCCGTCTTCTTTCCCAGGATCGTGAAGGCGTTCACGCCCATGGGATCGGTGCCGTAAATCAGCACCTTGCGCGGCTTGGCCGGTTTGGTCGGCGCGGTGTCGGGGGCGGCGGCCTCGATCGCCTTGGCTTGCTCATCGGGGCCTGCCGCTCGGGCTTGCCGGTCACTGAGGATGCCGCTAACCGCCAGTATGGCTGCCGTCGCTACGGCCAAGTTCACAATACTTTGCATGACTAAGTCTCCTTCAGCAGGGAACGTTACCAGAAGCGGAATCCATCTGCGTGGTCGTTGTGCCCGCTTGGCAACGCCGATCTGCATTGACATGGTAGGATATTAGGCGGGTGTGGCCGTGCCCCAAGGGCAACCGCTCTTATCGCACGGCACGTTCAACAGGGGCCGCTTTGCGGGTCTCGGTCTTCCCTGTGCCAGACGCCTCTCTGCGCAGATAACCGACCAGGTGTTTCGAGTGAGCGGCCAGGAGTTTGGCCGCGCGGCGGCCATCGCCCTGGTCCAAGGCATCGACAATCGGCTCGTGTTCCTGGGCCAGCATCATCGGATCGACACTTGCCAGGAAATCCATGGTGAATCGCGTGCGGACCTGAAAGGCGAGTTTCTCCCAAACCCGCAGCAAGACTTCGTTCTCCGCCGCCTCGATCACGGCCCGGTGCAGGATTTGGTTGTGATGCTGAAAGGCCGCAAAATCGCGCGCTCGGGCGGCCACAACCAGGGCCGAGAGGGCCTTGCGGAGTGGCCCACAGCGGCCCGCAAGCCGCGGCGCGGCCAACTGGGCTGCCAAGGAATCCAATGCTGCGCGGACCTGCATGGCCTCGATGGTTTCCTGGAGGCTAACCTCGCGGACCCACGCCCCCTTGTGCGCTATGAAGTCGAGGATACCCATGGCCATCAACTCCCGGATCGCCTCGCGAATGGGGATCGGGCTCACCTGGAACTCCTCGGCCAGGCGGGCTTCGATGATCCGGTCGCCCGGTTGGAGTTGACCATTGGCAATGCGTTCCAGCAGTACATCGCGGATTTGGTCGCGGAGAGATCGGCGCTCAACGGTCATCTTCGACCTCCTTTGGACATATATGATATATGACTTGCCTCCCGTGTCAACTCCCGGCCATTCTCCCACCCGAACATTTCTTGCCGCACCAAAGCCCCCACGCTCGTAGGTCGTTTACGGCCTTGATCCCCGAGGACCGAATCCCAGTATACGGCCCACGCCCGGCGAGCGAATTGACACTTTCGTATAGGTTGCCCTTCAGGCTCGCGAGGTCGTAGTTACCCTGCCGGATGGTGAATGTCCACGTATGCGTTCACGCCCCATGCAAATACATCGGAGGTCATGGCGACTCTCACAACAACCGAGAAAGCAACTGCGGAGAGTATTCCCGGCGCCACTCAACATCGCAGGCTAATGATGGCGTCCCGAAGCCCGCTCCCACCAACAGGCCATTCTGACCGACAGGCATTGATAGCCGTGCGATCCGGGTGAGAAAGCGTCAAGACTGGCAAAACATCGACCCTGGGCGGCAATCGACGCCATGCGTCGCCGTAGGACGGAGCTGACGGCGCTGGCGGGCACGCCGGGGGCGATGGCTGGGCAACCGGGGCCGTCCCCGAGTCGTCCAAGCCAGGACGGGCCGTTCTTGGCCGTTATCGGACCTCGCTACGGTGACGATGACCGATCTGACCGTGCAATTTCCGATATTTACCAGAACTCCTATTTTAACTTCACCTTGTACTTGCGATCACCTTCCTCAAGGCCCAGGAGCATGCCCGGCGAGCTGCTCGGCGGCGTGCCTTCCCGACGAGCTGCCCAGCGTGCCTTCGCGGCGAGTACCAGCCGCCTCGCACGCTTTGGCGTATCCGTTACAATGGGGGATTAGAAGGGTGAGAAGGGGTTGCGTTCTTGTACGACCGAGAGAAGGACGATCCAGGCGAAGAGAAGGAGTCCGAGATGCATCTCATCACGGTGAAAATCGAGAAGCCCGACGTGGTGAATTTCATCCTTGGGCAGACGCACTTCATCAAGTCCGTCGAGGATATTCACGAAGCCCTGGTTGGTGCCGTGCCGGGGATCAAGTTCGGCTTGGCGTTCTGCGAAGCCTCTGGCAAATGTCTGGTGCGATGGTCAGGGACCGACCCCGCCATGATCGAGCTGGCGCAGAAGAACGCGCAGGCGATTGCTGCCGGTCACACGGTCATCGTTTTCCTGGGGGAAGGCTTCTACCCGGTGAACGTGCTGAACACGATCAAGACGGTGCCCGAGGTTTGCCACGTCTTCTGCGCGACAGCCAATCCGACCGAGGTGGTGCTTGCCGAGACGGAACAAGGTCGCGGCATCCTCGGGGTGGTGGACGGCTTCCAGCCCAAGGGCGTCGAGGACGACGAGGAAATCAAGTGGCGGAAGGGTTTCCTGCGGCAGATCGGCTACAAGTTGTAGGAAGCCCCGACCTACCAACATTTGTCAGCGATTAACATCCTTTTCATGACAGGAGATGCGCTATGAACGAGCAGCCCAAATTATCGGAAGCGGAATGGGCACTGGTGATCGAACTGCTCCAGCGGGAGCATCACGATCTGCCAGGGGAGATTCACCATTGCCGTGTAGCCAGCTACCGCGACGAACTCCGTCGTCGGCACGAAATGGTAAGGAGCTTGTTGGAGCGTTTACAGGTGACGAAAACTGCGTAATGGGGCGATCTCACACGGCATGGTCATCGCGGCGTTCGCGTTCATGGGGCTGGTGCGGCGCATCCTCGATTTGCAGAGGCCAAATTGAATAAAGCCTTCGTTCGAGAACCTGAACACACAGCCGACTATTGCCCACGATGCGGGTCGAAAGGGGATGTGGTCGGCGTCGAGGCCCTAAAGTCCTACCTGACAGACGAACAGCGGCACAGGCTGGCCGAGCCTGTCAACTTCTGCCCATCGCCCAAGTGCCGTGTCGCCTACTTCGATGGCCTGGAACGGGTGGTGATGGTGTCTGACTTGGCCCGCCCCGTCTACCCGAAAGACCCGACTGCGCCGATCTGTGCCTGTTTCGGCCTGACTCGGCAAGACATCGAGCAAGACGTGCAGGAGGGAGTCGTTGCTCGAACCAAGGCTGTTTTGGAAAAGGCCAAGTCTTCCCAGGCCCGTTGCGCTCAGATGGCTGCCAACGGGAAACCCTGTGTGGCCTTCGTTCAGAAATACTACATGGAGTGCCGTAATGGCAGGGGGGAATGAGTAGAATGCGCCTTACCCGCGAACAAGCCCTTCAGCAGCTTCAAGCATGGACGACCAATCCATCTTTGCTCACTCACGTTCACTCCGTCGAGATCGTGATGCGGGCGGCGGCGTCCAGGTACAGTGACGGCACCAATGAAGAACTGTGGGGCATCACTGGCCTGCTCCATGACGCCGATTACGACCAATGGCCCGAAGAGCATCCCAAGCGGATCGTGGAGTGGCTAAGGGAGCAGGGCGAAGAGGAGATTGCCTACGCCGTCGCCTTCCACCAGACCAAGTGGGGGCTGCCGGCGAAGACGATGATGGATAAGTGCCTGCTGGCGTGCGATGAGCTGACGGGGTTCGTCATCGCGTGCTGCTTGGTGCGCAGGGCGATTGCACCATAAATCATTGTCCGAAGAGCACTTGTTCCAGGTAGGAGTCATCCCAACCGGCGGCGAGACGCTTGTTCTTCACACCGACCTTCAACGTATGGTTGTTCTTCAGTA
>JBEKTY010000074.1:0-37296 GCA_049515555.1 Thermoguttaceae bacterium | reverse complement strand
GGGGATAAGGGGTTGAGGGGATAAGGGGTTGAGGGGTTAAGGGGTTGAGGGGTTAAGGGGTTGAGGGGTTGAGGGGTTAAGGATCTCCTGCTCGTATTTCTTCCGGCTGTTTAACATCCGGCGGCTGTTAGCCGCCAGCCGCTTCCCTTATCCCCTCATCCCCTAAACCCCTCATCCCCTATTAGTCATTGGTCATTGGACATTGGTCATTTGTTGGCGTCGGCGACCATTGCCAGGGCCTCGATCCGCGTGTCGCGGGTGATCTCGTTGTAGCTCAGCACGACCAGTTGCGGGATGTGCGGGGTGGTCATCTGCTTCACCGCCGCGCGAACCTGCGGACTCACCAGCAGGATCGGCGGGTGATTGGCCAGCGCCAGGCGCTCGATGCCGGCCGCGATCAAGCGGCAGGTTGTCTCCACCGCCTGCGGCGACATGCGGATGAACAGCCCGTGCTCGTTGTGGTCGAAGCCGGCGCGGATGCGGTCCTCCAAGGCCGGATCGAGCGTCACGACGAACAGCCGGCCGTCGCGGTGGCGATAGCGGCCGCAGATGGCGCGGGCCAGCCGGTGGCGGACGTATTCCGCCAGCAGGACCGGCTCCTTGGAGCGCGGCGCATAGTCGCCCAGCGTCTCGAGGATCGCGCCCAACTGGCGGATCGGCACGCCCTCGCGGAGCAGCAATTGGAGAATCTGCTGCACCTCGGCCAACTTCATGACGCCGGGGATCAGCTCGTCGACCACGACCGGGCTGGCGCGTTTCAGCTCGTCGACCAGGTGCTTCGTGGCGTCGCGGGTGAGGATCTCGTCGGCATGGCGGCGGATGGTCTCGGTGAGGTGCGTGGCGATCACGCTGCCGGGCTCGACGACGGTATAGCCCAGCAACTCGGCCTGGTCGCGGACGGCGGGCTCGATCCATACGGCGGGCGTGTTGAAGGCGGGCTCGCGGGTGGCCACGCCCGGCACCCGGCCCGAGGTCGTCCCCGCCTCCATCGCCAGCAGCTTGCCGGCGTACACCGAGCCCTCGGCGACCACCGTGTCGGCGATCTTCAGCCGATACTGGTTCTGATCCAGGCGCATGTTGTCGCGGATGCGGACCTTGGGCAGGATGATGCCGATGTCGGCGGCCACGTTCTGGCGGACGCGCTGGATCCGCTCCAGCAGGTCGCCGCCGCGGCGGGGATCGGCCAGGCGGATCACGGCCACGCCGATCTCGACCTCCATCGGATCGACGGACAGGTAGTCTTCCACCCGCTGCTCGGCGGGCTTGGCGGCCTCCGACTGTTTCTTGGCCTCGGCGGCGGCCTTGCCGCGGGAGGCCCGCCGCGTAAGCGTCACCGCCAGGCACAGGCAACTGCTCCCCACCAACAGCAGCGGGATCCGCGGCAGGCTGGTGAAGATCAGGATCGAGAGGAATCCGCCGGCCACGCCCAACGCCCGCGGGCGGGAAAACAACTGCCGCAGAAACTCGGCCGGCAGGTCGCTGTCGTTGCTGCTCCGCGTGACCAACAACCCCGCCGCCAGCGAGATCAGGAAGGCCGGCACCTGGCTCACCAGCCCGTCGCCGATGGTCAGCGTAGTGAACAGCGAGGCCGCCTGGCCCAGCGTCATGCCCGCCTCGATCATGCCGATGAACAGCCCGCCGATGATGTTGATCAGCGTGATGATGATGCCGGCGATGGCGTCGCCGCGGACGAACTTGCTGGCCCCGTCCATGGCCCCGAAGAAATCGGCCTGCTGCGTGATCTCCTTCCGCCGCCGCTGCGCCTCGCGCTCGTCGATCGTGCCGGCGTTAAGGTCGGCGTCGATGGCCATCTGCCGGCCGGGCATGCCGTCCAGGGCAAATCGTGCCGCCACCTCGCTGATCCGCGTGGCGCCCTTGGTAATCACCACGAACTGGATGACCACGATGATCGCAAAGATGATCAAGCCCACGACGATCTTGTCCGTCCCGGTCGAGCCGCCGGTCACGAATTCGCCGAAGGTCTTGACCACGCCGCCGGCGGCCAGCAGCCCGTCGCTGGCCGCCCGGGTGAGCACCAGCCGCGTCGTAGCCACGTTCAACACCAGCCGGAACAGCGTGGTCGCCAGGAGCAGCGAAGGAAAAATGCTGAACTCCAGCGGCGTCCGCACGTAGATCGTCGTCAGCAACATGATCACCGCCAGGGCGATGTTGCACGACAACAACAGGTCCATCAGCGCCGCGGGCAGCGGCACCAGGATCACCAGGATGCTGGCAATGATAGCCACGGGCAAGACCAGGTCTTGCACGCGGGCCATGCCGCGCAGGCTCAAAGGGGCAGTCGATGCCGCACCGGAAGCCATCCGTGTCTCCGTGACCTGGCGTTAATAATTCACACGGTTTGCGAAAAAAGGGCGCCCGGGCCCGCGCTTGCTGCAATGCATGCGGCACAGGTCGGGTGCCACTGCCGACTTGCCCTGGGGTGCCACTGCTGGCTTGCCCAGTGGGGTGCCACTGCTGGCTTGCCCAGCAGTGCTACGCACCGCAAACCGCGCACTGCATCCCCAAGGGGCGGGGAGCCTATCGCAAAGCGAGCAGATTGTCCAGGGCGATTTGCCCTTTCCACGGCCCAGACCGCTCACACGCCGTCGCTCTTGCCCCCGGCCGGGCGATTGCTATCATGACTTCTTCCCGCACGATGCCTCGCACCGGTGAAAAGACTCCTTTCTTGAACCCAACGACGCCTTGCACTGACAAACACGCCGTTTCAGCCGCGATGCCCAGCGTGGATGACGCCGCGGGCCGGAAGGCGGCCGCGCCCACGGGGGGTTACAAAGATCACTTCTGGATCCCCCGATTCTGGGACGGCATGGCCGGCTCGGCCTGGTTCCCGCTGCTGCTGCGAAACCGCTTCCGCGTCGACCCGCGGCGGATTGGCATGGCCGTGCTGATCTCCTGCTTGACCCCCTTGAACGCCGTCCTCTGGCTGCTCCAGACGATCTTCTTCGGGCGGAAGATCGCCCACACGCGGATCGCCGCCGATCCGATCTTCGTCATCGGCCACTGGCGCTCCGGCACCACGCTGCTGCACGAGTTGCTGGTCTTGGACCCTCGTTTCACGTACCCCAACACCTACGATTGCTTTGCGCCGAACCATTTTTTGGCGTCGGGCTGGTTTCTGCGGCCGGCCTTGAGCATGTTGTTGCCCAAGCAACGGCCGATGGACAACATGGCCGCCGGGTGGGATTGCCCCCAGGAGGACGAGTTCGCGCTGTGCAACATGGGGATCCCCACGCCCTACCTGACGATCGCTTTTTCCAATCGCCCGCCGCAATATCAGGAGTATTTCGATCTGGAGCGGGTTTCGCCCGAGCAGCTCGCCCGCTGGAAGAGGGGCTTGCTGTGGTTCCTCACCTGCCTCACGCTGCGGACCCCCAAGCAGATCGTGCTCAAGTCGCCGCCGCACACCTTCCGCATCAAGGTCCTGTTGGAGATGTTCCCGCGGGCCCGATTCATCCACATCGTCCGCAATCCGTACGTGATCTTCCCCTCGACGGTCAACCTGTGGAAACGGCTGTATCGCAACGAGGGGTTTCAAGTGCCGAATTTCGAGGGGCTGGAAGAGCGTGTTTTTCAGACCTTCGAGCGGATGTACGAGGTCTTCGAGCGGCAGAAGCACCTTATTCCGCCCGGCCAATTCTGCGAGGTCCGCTACGAGGACCTGGTGGCCGATCCCGCGGGCCAGATGCGGGCGATTTACGACCGGCTGGGGCTGGGCGAGTTCGAGGCCGTGCGGCCGGCCATCGAAGCCTATTTCGTCCAGAAGGCCGACTACCAGACCAATCGTTATCAGCTCTCGCCCGAGCTCCGCGCCGAGGTCGCGCGGCGCTGGGCGCCGTATCTGCGGCGTTACGGTTACGCCGAAGAGGGCAGCCGCTGCTAGCATTGCCGGCCGCCGGCGGCGATCACATTTTTTCCACACCCCCCGTGCGCCCGCCGCATGCTTCTCCCCATTCTTTTTCGTTCCGCGGAATGGAGTTGACAGCCGCGACGGCAGCGCGTAAAGTTTGGTGATTCACGTTTCGGGATTAGGGGACCGGGCAACTCACGCCGCAGGGATCCCGGACGCGATTGATTCGATCTGTGCTGTTTCGCGCCATCATCCCCTGGCAATAATCAACGCTCATGAGCCATCGCCGGCAATCGTTTCAAACCGTCTATCAGCCGCCGGTGCAACCGCGGTTCGACATCGAGTCGGGCCTGTTCCACAACTCGGCCGAAGACACCGTTCATTCGCTTTTCGCCCCCCTGCATTACGAGCCGGGGTATCCGTACCCGCTGCTGGTCTGGCTGCACGGCCCCGGCAGCGACGAGCGGCAGTTGATGCGCATCATGCCGCTGGTGAGCATGCGGAATTACGTGGCCATCGCGCCGCGCGGCACGCTGCTGAGCCATGCCAGCCAGTCCGGCGGCGACCAGTTCGGCTGGTCGCAGGCCGACGAGCACGTGCAGCAGGCCGAGCAGCGGATATTCGACAGCATCGAGCTGGCGCGGCAGAAGTTCAACGTGGCGCCGCGGCGGGTTTTCTTGGCGGGATTCGACGCGGGCGGCACCATGGCCTTCCGCGTGGCGATGAATCATCCCTACCAGTTTGCGGGTGTGTTGTCGCTGGGAGGGGCATTTCCGACGGGCCGCGCCCCCTTGGCCAATTTGCCCGAAGCCCGCCAACTCGCCGTATTCCTCGCCACGGGCCGCCACAGCCTCTCCTACGGCGAGGTCGCCGTCTGCGCCGATCTCCGCTTGTTGCACACCGCCGGCGTGTCGATTACGCTGCGGCTGTACCCCTGCGGCCACGAGATTTCCCAGCAAATGCTGGCCGACGTCGATCGCTGGATCATCGAGCAGATCACGGCCACGGCCCGCACCGAGGCGGATTGACCGGCCGCTGGGGGACCGGCTCATTTTTCGGCCCGCCCGGCCATCCGGCTCCGCAGACGCTTGAAGGCCGAAAAGCGTGCTTGTCCTCGTACAGCCACCGGATCCGGGTTTGATCGGTCGCCACCTTGGGAGTAGAATGGGGCCGATGGACCTACCCGATCTCTTGCCTCCAGAGTTGCGGAATCTGGCCGATCCCCAGACGGACCTGCCGCGAATTGCCAAGGATCGGAGGCTGACCGCCCTGATCGAGTCGGTGGCGAAAGAGGTGCCCACCCGCCACGATCTGCGCGAAGGTGACGCCCGCGAGTTGCAAGCCAGCGACGTGCATTTGGTGCTGACTTCCCCTCCCTACTGGACGTTGAAGGAGTACCGGAAAAGCGAGGGGCAACTGGGCTACGTCGAAGATTACGATGCCTTCCTTGGCGAATTGGACAAGGTTTGGCAGCGCTGCTTCGAGGCCCTCGTCCCTGGCGGGCGATTAGTCTGCGTGGTGGGCGACGTGTGTCTCTCCCGGCGAAAGAACGGCGGGCGCCACGTGGTCATGCCGCTTCACGCTTCAATTCAAGAGCACTGCCGGCGGATCGGCTACGACAACCTCGCCCCCATCATCTGGCACAAGATTGCCAATGCCGCCTACGAAGTCGAGAATGGTTCCAGTTTTCTGGGCAAGCCCTACGAACCCAATGCCGTCATTAAGAACGACATCGAGTACATCCTGATGCAGCGCAAGCCGGGCGGCTATCGCACCCCGTCCGTTGCGAGCCGAGTGCTGAGCGTCATCCCCGAACACTCGCACCGGGAATGGTTCCAGCAGATCTGGACGGCGCTGCCGGGGGCATCGACCAGGCACCATCCGGCCCCGTACCCCGTCGAGCTAGCCGAACGGCTGATCCGCATGTTCAGTTTTGTCGGCGACACCGTGCTGGACCCGTTCATGGGGACGGCGACTACTAGCCTTGCGGCGTCCAGGTGGGGCCGGAACAGCATCGGCGTGGAAATCGATCCCTATTACTTCCAGCTCTCCCGGAAGCGGCTGGAGGATTCCAAAGGGCTGTTCGGGGCGGCTACAATCCAAGTCTAGGCAGCGCTGCGGCGATTCGCCTGACGAAGGTATCGTAGTGGTCCCGCTCGCCAGCCTGCGGCGCCGGCGGATCGGTCCACAGCGTTGCCGGCCCCTGGTTATCGCAATCCACCACAACCGTTGCGTAGGCATCGAAGCCGGTGCCCTCCACCGTGTCTCGGATCGGCAGTCCGCGAAGATGGCTGATCATGCGTTCGGCAGCCTGCGGCTGCTTGTGCTGGGAGACGTACAGCACCTTGTTCTTCTGCCTTAGTGGAGAAATGAACGTAGCAGCGATGTTGACCACCGTGATTCCGGCCGCAATCGCCTCCCGGTCGCCTTGATGAACGATCTCGTGCGACGAGCCGAGTTCATCGAAAATTCGGGGCTGGGATTTTCCATGTTCCGTCATGCACGTTTTCGCTTCGCATGCAAGCAGAACGCGCCCGATCCGGCCCCCGTGGATCACGCCTGCGAAACGGTCCGTCTTGTCGATGGCAAGCGGCGTCCCGACGGCAAGGTCGAGCGTCTTCTTCTTGCCGTTTGGAAAGACGTGCCGCGCATTGATGCCGTAGACCAGCTTGTCTGCCAGGGCATTTTCCCGCATTTGTTGGCAGGACTCGATAAGATCGCGCAAGATCAGCTTGCACAGGGCGATGGAGTGGGCATCGCTTCGGGGATGGTAGCGGTAGCACCGGCCGTATACCCGGTCACGGTGCTCGTGCGCAGCCAACCAGCCTGCAAAGTCTTCGGGCGCGCCCATTCCTTCCCACCTTGGAAGGTGGGATCATTGCCAGAATGGGCGGTCCGGTCAAGACCAGTTCCGCGGCCACGCACGCCCGGGGGGCCCGCCCATATTTCGGCCCGCCAGGCCGCCCGGCTCCGCAAGGGTTTTGAAGGCCGAAAAATTCGTCTGCCCCTTTCGGCCACGCGCCGCCCCTGGCGGCCCCGGATTGATCACAACGTGGATTGACACGGCTGCCGCTTTTCGGGTACATATTGCCCGCTTTTTCCTCGTCTTCGTGATGGCCGCCCAGGCGGCTGCGGCAGTCCGCGTGTTGCGCCATGTGTCGCCCCTGAAGCCGGCGGCACGCCGCGCGGGCCGGCGTAGGCCGTTGTTTGGGCGATAGCGTTTCGTCCTGACCGGCGGGCAACAGAATGGACTCGAAAACCCGCGAGCAATCCGACGCGCCGCAACCGGCCCCCGGCCTCTTGCAGCGCCTGAAGGCGCTCATCGGCGGTCCGCGCGCCATGGCCGGGTCGGCCGTGGCCAGCCGCCTGCGGGTCGCAATACTCGGCATGGCCCTGCTGGCGGTGATGGGCGCCGGGGCCACGACCACGTGGCTGCTCCGCAACCGCCGCCCGCCCGAGCCGCCGGCCACGCTGGCCATGGCCCTGGCGGCCCTGGACGGCAACAACCTCGCCCAAGCCCGCCGCCTGGCCGAAAAACTTCAGCGCCAGGGCGGCCTGGCCACCGCGGAGTGGGGCGGGCCGGACTTCGTGCTGGGCGTCGCCGCCATGCACGACGCCGACGCCGCACTGGACACCGAAAAGCCCGCGCAGTATCGGGCCGCCGCCCGACTCCTGCAGACCGCCTATGACCGCGGCTTTCCGGAAGGACGACAGGCCGAGGGACTTTACCTGTTGGGCCAGAGCCTGTGTTCCTCGGGCGCCTTCGCGGCCAGCCGGCCCTTCCTGCAGGCCGCCCTGCGGGCCGGCCCGGATCACGCCAGCCAGTTGCATCGCCTGCTGGCCGAGGCCTGGCTGGCCGAGGCCACTCCCGCGCCCGACAAGGCCCTGGCCGAAATCCAGCAGTACCTCGCCGCCGCCAGCCTGACCGCCGCCGAGCGCAACGCCGGTCTGCTCCAGCGGGCCCAGATCCTCTTCCGGCTGGGACGCACGGCGGACTGTGCCGCCGTGCTGGACAAGATCCCGCCCCAGGCCGCGCTCCGCGGCGAGATCGCCGTGCTGCGGGGCAGAATGCTGTATCGCCAGGCGAAGTCGTTGCCGGCCGCCGCCGACGCACGGCCCGCAGACCGCCAGCAAGCCCGAAAAAAATATCAAGCCGCCATCGAGGCCTTCCGCCTGGCCCAGGGCCTCGACACGGTAGGCAACCGGGCCACGTACCAGGCCATGTACCTGACCGGATTGTGCCTGGCGGAATTGGACGACCCGGGGGCGGCCCTTAAGCAACTGGCCCGCACCAGCAAGCTTGCCACCGAAACTCCCGAGGGCCTGGCCGCGGCCCTGGCCGAGGCCGAGCTGGCCCGCCGCACGGGCAGCGACGCCGTGGCCCTGGCCGCCTATCGCCGCGTGCTGGCCTCGATCAGCCTGCCGGAAGAACTGCACAACCCCTGGTTCTCGCTTCCGGAACTGCGGGCCGCCGTCCTGGCGGCCAGCCAGGATTACCTGGCCGCCGGCAAGTTCGACACCGCCTTCTCGTTGTGCCGAGCGCTCCATCCGCTGTTTCCGAAGACCCGCGCCTTGGAGATGACGGCCAACGTGCTTCGCACTTGGGGCCATAACCTGTTGGAGCAGGCCGAGAACCTGCCCGCCGACCGCGCCGAGCTGCTGCGGCGGCAGGGCCGCTACCAACTCCGCCGCGCCGGCAGCGTGTACGCCGAGCTGGCCCGGTTGCAGATCACCGCCCGGCAATACCCCGAGCTGCTCTGGAACAGCGCCGCCGCCTGCCTGCAAGGCCGCGATTACACGGGCGCGGTGCGAATGCTGAAGACCTACTTGCAGAACGAGGCGCGGCAGCGCCATCCGCAAGCCCTGGCCGACCTGGCCGAAGCCCTGCTGGCCCTGGACCAATGGGACGAGGCGCTGGAAGCCTGTCAGCGCTGTATCGCGCAGCATCCGCGGGACGTGGCGGCCTATCGCGCCCGCTTGCTGGCCGCCCAGGCCGCCGGGGCCAAGGGCGACATCAAGCAGGCCGAGGCCTTCCTGCTGGAGAACCTCTCCGGCGAGCATCTCACCCCGGCCAGCAAGGAATGGCGCGATTCGCTGTTCGCGCTGGGTGAATTGCTGCACGGCCAAGGCCGCTACGGCGAGGCCATCCGGCGGCTGGAAGAGGCCGCCGTTCGCTATCCCGACGCGCCACAGGCCCTCCAGGCGCATTACCTGATCGCCGACGCGGCGCAGCGCAGCGCGCGGGCCGTACAGGCGGGGCTGAACCAGGAGGTGTCGGCCGTGGCGCGGGCCGAGGGGGCGGCCGAGAAGGCCCGCCTGCTGGAAAAGGCCCTCGCCGAGTACCGCGCCATTCAGGACTCGCTGGCCCGCCGCGAGGAGCGCGACCTGCCGCCGCTGGGCCGGGCCATCCTCCGCAACAGCCGCTTCGCCGTGGGCGAAGTGTGCCTCGGCCTGGAGCGCTACGAGCAGGCCCTGCAGGCCTACGCGTCCGCCGCCCATCGCTATCCCAACCGCCCGGAAGTGCTCGACGCCTACGTCCAGATATCCAACGTCTATCGCCGGCTGGAGCGGCCGGCCGAGGCCCGCACCTCGCTGGAGCAGGCCCGCGCCGCGCTGCGCCGTTTCCCCGGCGACGTCCGCTTCGAAACCACTACCAACTACGACCGCAGACAATGGGGCCAGATCCTCGACTGGATGTGCAGCCTGTGACCGCGCCGGCCACCGACACCGAGCTGCTGACCCGCCTGGTCCGCACCAGGCTCGCCTGCCTCGTGCAATTGCGCGACATGGGCCGGCGGCAGTTGGCGCTGATCGAGCGGGCAGACATCACCGGCCTGCTCGACGTGCTGGTGGTGAAGCAGCGGCCGCTGGCCGAGCTGCAGCAGATCGAGCGGGCCTTGGCGCCTTTCCGGGCCGAGCGTCCCGACGAGCGCCGCTGGCCGACGCCGGCCGACCGCGCGGCCTGCGCCCAACTGCTCCGCGAGTGCGACGCCCTGCTGGGCGAGATCCTGGCCCAGGAGCAGCGCTGCGAGGCAACGCTGGCCCAACGCCGCGACGAGGCGGCCCGCCGCTTGCACGGGCTGCACGCGGCGGGCCAGGCGCACGGGGCGTATGCCGCCGCCGTACCGCCGGCCATCCCGCAACTCGACCTCCTTTCCGAACGATAGACGCGCCGATGAACGAACTGCCAACCGCCGCCGATCCGATGCTCCTGGACGAGCAGGCCGACTTGCAGACCGTGCTGGCCGCCTGGCACGCGGCCACGCTGCGGCTGGAACAAACGCATTCCGCCCTGCGCGAGGAAGTTCGCGAGCTCACGGCCGAGCTCGAGGTGAAGAACCGCGAGCTGGCCCGCAAGAACCGCCTGGCCGACCTGGGCCAGATGGCCTCCCACGTGGCCCACGAGGTCCGCAACAACCTCGTTCCCGCCACGCTCTACCTGAGCCTGCTGCGGCGCCGCGTGGCCGCCGATCCCGCGTCCCTGGAGATGCTGGAGCGGATCGCCGCGGGCTTCACGGCCATGGACGCCATGGTGCACCACCTGCTGCACTTCACCGCCGATCGCGAAGTGCAGGTGCAGCCCTTTTCGCTGGGCGAACTGCTGCGCGACATCGAGGCCTCGCTGGCCCCGCAATTGGCGGCCCAAAACATCCGCATGGCCGTCCGCGTGCCCGACACGCAGCGCCTCGTCGCCGATCGCGAGATGCTGCGCCGCGCCGTGCTGAACCTGGTCCTCAACGCCCTGGACGCCATGCCCGCGGGCGGCACGCTAACCATCTCCTCGACGGCCGGACCCCACAGCCTCGACCTGGAGATCGCCGACACGGGCCCCGGGCTGCCCGCCCACGTCTTGCCGCGGATCTTCGAGCCCTTCTTCACGACCAAGCGGACAGGCACGGGCCTGGGCCTGTCGATCGTCTCGCGAATCGCCGAGGCGCACGGCGGGAGCGTGACGGCGGCCAACCGCCCCGCCGGCGGCGCGGCCTTCACCCTCTCCATCCCCGCCGCCGCTGAACCAGATTACGCCACGAACTTGCCGGCCCCGGTCCCGGCCCAGGAGACTGCCCTATGAACGCTGCTGTCACCGAAACGCCCCTGGCTATCGCCGCCGGCCGCGTGCTGGTCGTCGACGACCACCGCCAGGCCCGCGACTCGATGGCCGACGTGCTGCGCCGCGCCGGGCACCAGGTGGCCTGCTGCTCCAGCGCCGCCGAAGCCTTGCAGACCGTCGAGACTCAGCGTTTCGACTGCATCGTGACCGACATGAAGATGCCGGGCATGAACGGCATCGAGTTCATCATCCACTTGGACCAGCGGCGGCTGGGGATGCAGGTGGTCATGGTCACGGCCCACGCCACGGTGGCCACGGCGGTCGAGGCCATGCGGCACGGGGCCTTCGACTACATCGAGAAACCCTTCGACGTGGATTGCCTGGAGCGGCTGGTGGCCGAAGCCATTCGTCACGGGCGGCTGCTCCGCCCCGAGCCGGCCGGCGGCCCGGCGGCCGCGGCGCCGCCCGTCATGCTCGGCGCCAGCCCGGCCATGCAGGCCCTGCGGGCCCGAATCCGCCAGATCGGCCCCACCCCGGAAACCGTGCTCATCACGGGCGAAAGCGGCACCGGCAAGGAGCTGGTGGCCCGCGCCATCCACGCCGCCAGCCGCCGCCGCGACGCGCCCCTGGTCAGCCTCAACTGCCCCGTGCTCTCGGCACACCTGATGGAGAGCGAGCTGTTCGGGCACGAGCGGGGCGCGTTCACCGGCGCCGACGCCCCGCGCACCGGCCGCTTCGAGTCCGCCCACGGCGGCACGATCCTCCTGGACGAGATCACCGAAATCCACCTCCCCTTGCAGGCCAAGCTGCTCCGCGTGCTCCAGGAAAAATCCTTCGAGCGGGTGGGCTCCTGCAAGACCGTGCACGTCGACGTCCGCGTGCTGGCCACCACCAACCGCGATCTGCGGGCCGAGGTGGCGGCCGGGCGGTTCCGCGAGGACCTGTACTTCCGCCTGGCCGTGGTGCCGCTGGGCGTGCCCCCGCTCCGCGAGCGGCCCGAAGACATCCCCGAATTGGCCAACTACTTCTTCGCGCGGTGTGCCCAGCGGTTGGCCCGCCCGCCGCGCACCCTCCGCCCCGAGGCCTGGCAGTTGCTCGCCGACTACCGCTGGCCGGGCAACGTCCGCGAGCTGGAGAACATCGTGACCCGCGCCAGCGTGCTGGGCGCCGGACCGGTGGGCAGCGACGAGCTCCGCCGCTGGCTGATCGACCCGCCCAGTGCCGCCCGGGGCGGCCCCGCCGCCGTTCCGGTCGGCATCAGCCTGGAAGAAATGGAACGCCGGCTCATCGAGGCCACCCTGGAGCACTACGGCGGCCACCGTGCCCAGACGGCCAAGGCCCTGGGCATCGGCCTGCGCACCCTGTCGGGCAAACTGCGGCAATACGGTTACGCGCCGCGGGAAAAATCCTTTTCCACGGAGAACATTACAACCTCAGCGATCGACCGCCGCCCGGCGGCCTGACCGGCGGATTCTGCCGGCCGCGACGCGCAGAATCTGCGCATCGCCGCGTCGGCCCACCGGGCCGGCCGGGACCCGGACGGCACGCCGGGCAAGCGGTCATCGCCAGACTTAACGCCCCACGGCGCAACGACTTGCCCCGCACGGTGCGGTGCCCCGGTTCCGGCGGGCCGGCGCCGCACGGCATGTGGCTTGCATCGCCGGAAATGATGAGGGTTCAGATGTTGGAAGGCATGTTTCAATCGACGACGATTCCCATGCTGGAGGAGGTCGTCAATTTCGCCCAGGCCCGGCACACGGTCCTGGCCGGCAACATCGCCAACCTGGACACGCCCGGCTACCAGGCCAAGGACCTGTCGGTCCAGGATTTTCAGGAGCGGCTGAAAACGGCCATCCAGGAGCGGCGGCAGGCGACGGCCTACTTGCCGGCCGGCTCCCCGCCCCGCCGGCCGTTGCGGGCCCAAGTAGCCGCCGACTCGCAAACCATCCTGCGACACGACCAGGGCAGCGTAAACATGGAAACCCAAGTCTCGGAAATGGTCAAGAACCAGATCCAGCACAACCTGGCAATGACGATCATGGTCGACCAGTTCCACTTGCTCCAAACGGCCATCCGCGGAACGGTGTAGGAGGGAAGGGATTTGGGGATTTAGGGATTTAGGGATTTGGGATTGGAGATCTGAAATCTCAGATCTGAAATCCGACAACTGACAACTGACAACTGACAACCGAGAACTGCCATGATTCCTGCTCTGGACATCAGCACCAGCGGCCTGGTGGCGCAGCGGATGCGCATGAACGCCATCTCCAGCAACCTGGCCAACATAACGACGACGCACAACGAGCGCGGCGAGGCGGCGCCCTATCAGCCGCGGTTCGTCGTGTTCGAGGCCGACGAGAGCATCGGCGCGGGCGGGGCGGCCGGCGTGCGCGTGGGCGCCGTCCAGACCGAACAGGTCGAGCCGCTGCTGAAGTACGAGCCGGGCAACCCCGACGCCATCAAGGACGGCCCGAAGCAGGGTTACGTCGCCTATCCCAACATCAAGATGGTGGAGCAGTTCACCGACGCCCTGGAGGCCGCCCGGGCCTACGAAGCGAACCTCGGCGCCATGGACATTACCAAAAGCCTCGAACAGCAAACGCTAAGAATACTGGCATGACGCGAAGTAGGGCCGGATTCTACGATTCCTGGGGTGCCACTGCTGGCTTGTCCAGCAGTGCTGGGCCCGGTGGTGGTTCGACACTGCTGGACAAGCCAGCAGTGGCACCCGAGCGATATGCCCTCACCCTAACCCTCTCCCGGAGGGAGAGGGGACCGGGAAGGAGACGGCCATGATCAATCCCGTGCAAAGTTTTCCGAGCCCTTCGATCCTGCCTGGATTGCCGGCGGGCCAGGCCGCGGCCGCGCCGGGCGGGCCCTCGTTCACCGACTTCCTGCTCAAATCGATCCACCAGGTGAACGCCATGCAGGCCGACGCCGATCAGGCGGTCGAGAAACTGGCCACCGGCGGCGACGTGACCCCCGCCGCGGTCCTCACCGCCGTGCAGAAGGCCGACTTGGCCTTCCAAATGATGATCCAAGTTCGCAACAAGCTGGTCGACGCCTTCCAGGAGGTGCAGAACCTGCACGTGTAACTAATGGACTTCCTCAGCAAGGCCCTGGCCCAACTCAACGACCTGTTCCGCTCGATGACCCCCGGCGCGCGGATCACGGCCGGGCTGCTGCTGGCCGTGCTCGTGGTCAGCCTGGGCTACCTGGTCGAGCGGCAGGTGGCGGGGCCGGACGACTTCCTGTTCAACAGCGAGCCGCTCTCCGCGGACTCGATCCAGGCGGCCGAACAGGCCTTCGGCAAGGCCAACCTCAGCTCGTATGCCGTCGAGGGGGCGCGGATCCGCGTGCCGCGGGCCCAACGCGCCGCCTACATGGCCGCCCTGGCCGATGCCAAGGCCCTGCCGCAGGGCTTCGGCTCGGCCATGGAGAAGGCCCTGGAAAAAGGAAACGTCTTCGAGAGCAAGGACCAGCGCGACGTGCGGATGAAGGCCGCCATCCAGGAAGAGCTGTCGCTGGTGATCCGCTCCATGCCCGGCATCGCCGGGGCCTCGGTGCTCATCGACAGCGAGGTCCAGCCGGGGCTGAACCCCACCAAGCTCAAGACGGCTTCCGTGGCCGTCAAACCCGCCGGCGCCACGCAACTCGACGACTCGCGGGTGGAATCGATCCGCTATCTGGTGGCCGGGGCCGTCGCCGGGCTGCGGGCCGAAAACGTCACCGTCGCCGACCTGAACAGCGGCAAGATCTCCCACGGCGACCCGGAACACGGCGGACTCGTCGGCGAAAACCTGTTCGCCGCCGTCACCAAACAGCATGAGCAGATCCTGAAGGCCAAGATCATGGAGGCCTTGGCCTACATCCCCAACCTGACCGTCACCACCACCGTCATTCTGAACCACGAGAAATCCACCCGCTCGCTGTCGGTCAAGAACGATCCGAAGACCATCCCGCGGCGGGTGGTGGAACAAACCAAGTCGCGCACCCGCGACAGCGGCGCCGCGGGGGGCGGTCGGCCGGGCGCTGCCAGCCAGGTGGCCAACGGGCCCACGGCCCTGGCCTCCGCATCCGGCTCGGCCAAGGCCGGTCACGAGGACGAAAAGGAGTCGCAGTCCGAGCAGGACAACTCGTTGAATACCACCCAGGAGGAGAAGGAGACGGTGGGCCTGACGCCGATGTCGGCCCGCGTCTCCGTGGCCATTCCCAGCAGCTATTTCGAGAGCGTGTGGCGCGAGCGGAACCCGCTGAAGGCGGGCGAAGAGCCGAAGCCGCCCGACACGGCCGCCTTGGCCCTCATCCGCGACGAGGTCTCCGGCAGCGTCCGCAAGCACGTGGCCCCGCTGCTGCCGGGGCCGGCCGAAGGCTCCACAGATACCGGCGAGCCGGTTACCGTCACCACCTTCCAGGACATCAAGCCGGGCGAGATTCCCACGCCCACGCTGCTCCAGAAGTTGATCAACTGGCTGGCGCTTAACTGGGGCACGCTGGGCATGGGCGGACTGCTGCTGGCGAGCCTGGTCGTGTTGCGGTCGATGGTCCGTGGCGCGCCGCTGGCCGCAGCGGCCCCGGGCCAGGCGGCGCTGGCCATGCCTGCCCGCACGGCAGCCGGCGGGCCGGCCGCCGAGGAAGCCGAGCCGCCCGAGATGGTCGCCGCCCACCGCCTGCGTCGCATCACCGGCAGCGGACCGTCGCTCCGCGACGAGCTAACCGAGTTGGTCAAGGAAGACCCGGACTCCGCCGCCAATATCCTCCGCACCTGGATCGGTCAAGCGAGCTAACCCATGCAGCGAGCGAATTCCGGTCTGCGGAAAGTGGCCATCCTGGTGTCGAGCCTGGACACGTCGGCCCGCGACGCGGTGCTGGAGCAGATGTCGCCCGAGCAGGCCCGGCAGGTCCGCCAACTGGTGGTGGACCTGGGCGAGATCGACGACGGCGAGCAGCAGCGGGTGATCGACGAGTTCTTTCGCGTGGGGCCCATGATCCCGCCCAAGTGTCCGCCGGGGATCGAGCTCGACGGGCGGCTGGCATGGCTGGTCGGTCGGCCGGGCCAGGCCGCGCCCAGGGAAGCCGCCGAGCCCCCGGAAGCGGCCCAGCAGGGCCCCGCCCCGTTCCGCTTCCTGCAGCAGGCCGAGGCCGAAAAACTGGCCCGCCTGCTGGCCGGCGAGCGGCCGCAAACCATCGCCGCGGTGCTCTCCCATTTGCCCGCCGCGCGGGCCGCCGGCGTGCTGGCCCGCTTGGCCGGCGAACTCCAGGTCGAGGTCATCCGCCGCCTCGTCGATCTGGAGGAGACCGATCCGGCGATCCTTCGCGAGGTGGAAGCCGCCCTGCAATCGCGGTTGGCCGAGCAGGTCCAGATGCAGCGCCGCCGGGTGGCCGGCGCGGAGGCCGTGGCGGGCATTCTCGCCGCCACCGACGGCCGGACCGGCATGCAAATCCTCGACAACCTGGCCGCCCGCGACCGCGCACTGGCCGAACGGCTCGGTCCGCGGCCGGTACGCTTCCAGGACCTGCCCGAATTGGACGACCCGGTGCTCGAGGAAGTCTTCGAGAGGGCCGGGCCGGAGTTGATGGTCTTGGCCCTCTTCGCCGAGCAGCCGCAGTGGGTAGAGCGGCTACTGGCCGGCCGGCCGGCCGCCGTGGCCGAGTCGATCCGGCGGCAGTTGGCCAATCCCGGTCCGATCCGGCTGCGGGACATGGAACAGGCCCGGCGGCAGGTAGCCGGCCTGGCCCGCCGCGCGGTGTACCGGCAGGCCAAGCCGGAAGCTGTGAGCAGTGAGCTATGAGCAGTAACCAATGACTAATAGGGGATGAGGGGTTTAGGGGATGAGGGGATAAGGGAAGCGGCCGGCGGCCAACGGCCGCCGGAGACGAGACAGCCGGATAGAAAACGAGCAGAAGGCCCTCAACCCCTTAACCCCTTAACCCCTCAACCCCTTAACCCCTCAACCCCTCAACCCCTCAACCCCTCAACCCCTTAACCCCTTAACCCCTCAACCCCTCAACCCCTCAACCCCTCAACCCCTAAATCCCTAAATCCCTAAATCCCTCCCACCCCATGTCGACCATCCTTCGCGCCACCGAACAGAACCTGGGCTCCAGCCAAGTGGCCTTCAACTTCGAGGACATTTCCGCGCAAGCCCGGCAATTTCATGAGCGGATGCGGGCCGAGGCGGCGCGGATCATCGACCGGGCCCGGCAGGAGGCGGGGGCCGTCCGCAAGCGGGCCGAGCAGGAAGGCCGGCAGGCCGCCCTGGCGGCGGTCGAACAGATGGTCGAGAAGCAGCTTAGCACCGTGGTGCCCGCCCTGCGGCAGGCCGTGCGCGAGATCGACGAGGCCAAGCGGGCCTGGTTGGCCCACTGGGAGGCCGGGGCCATCCACGTCGCCGCGGCCATTGCCCGCCGCCTCATCCGCCGCGAGCTGACCGTGCAACCGGACATTCCGCTGACCTTGATCCGCGAGGCCCTGGAGCTGGCCGTGGGGGCGCCCCGCGTGCGGCTGCACCTCAGCCCGGCCGATTGCCAGGCCATCGGCAGCCAGGCCCAGATGCTGGCCCGTGAAATGGCCGGCCTGGGCCAGCTCGAGCTCGTTTCCGACGCCACGGTCACGGCCGGCGGCTGCCGCGTCGAGACCCGCTTCGGAACGATCGATCAACAGTTCGAGGCCCAGTTGGCCCGCGTGGAAGAGGAGCTCAACGCCTGATGCGCGAACTGGTCGAACAGCTCGAAGGCCTGACACCGACGGCCCTGCTGGGCAGCGTGGCCCAGACGGTGGGAACGACCATTTCCGCCGCCGGCTTCCCCGCCCCCGTGGGAGCCGTGGCGCAGATCGAGCGCGAGGCGGCGCCGCCGCTATTGGCCGAAGTCATCGGCTTCCGCGATGAGCTGACGATCCTCTATCCGCTCAGCGATTGGACCGGCATCCGGCGGGGCAACCGCGTCCGCCTGGCGCGGACCGCGCGCTGGCTGCGGGTGGGCGAAACCCTGCTGGGCCGCGTGATCGACGCCGCCGGCCAGCCCGTCGACGGCAAGCCCGCCCCCCTGCTGCACGAGCGGGCCTCCTTTCACCGTCCGCCGCCCCATCCCTGTCACCGCCCGCGGATCAACCAGCCCTTGAGCACGGGGGTCCGCGCCCTGGACGGCCTGGCGACCTGCGGCAAGGGGCAGCGGATGGGGATCTTCGCCGGCTCGGGCATCGGCAAGAGCGTGCTGATGGGAATGATGGCCCGCTATACCTCGGCCGACGTGAACGTGATCGCCCTGGTGGGCGAGCGTGGCCGCGAGGTCAACGAATTCCTCGAGCGCGACCTGGGCCCGCACGGCATGGCCAAGAGCGTGGTCGTCGTGGCCACCAGCAACGAGCCGGCCCTGGTGCGGGTGCAGGCCGCCTTTGCCGCCGCGGCCATCGCCGAGTATTTTCGCGACCTGGGCCGCGACGTGCTGTTCCTGATGGACTCCGTCACCCGCTTCGCTCTGGCCCAGCGCGAGATCGGGCTGGCCGCCGGCGAGCCGCCCGCTACCCGCGGCTATCCCCCCTCGGTCTTCGCCCTGCTCCCGAAACTGATCGAGCGGGCCGGAACCAGCCCGCTGGGCAGCATCACGGCCTTCATCACCGTGCTGGTCGAGGGCGACGACCCCAACGAGCCGGTCGCCGACGCGGTCCGCGGCCTGCTGGACGGGCATACCTGGCTCAGCCGGAACCTGGCCGCCCGCGGACATTACCCGGCCGTCGACGTGCTGGCCAGCCTCAGCCGGCTCATGCCCGAGGTCACCACCGAAGAACACCGCCGGGCGGCGGCCGCCATTCGCGAGCTGATGGCCGTCTTCCACGATCACGAAGACCTGATCTCGATCGGCGCCTATCGCCGCGGCAGCAATCGCTTGGTAGACGCCGCCATCGACATGCAGGACGAGCTGAACCAGTATCTCCGCCAGAGCGTCGATCAACCGTGCACGCTGGAGCAGGCCCGGCAGGGCCTGATCGAGTTGCACCACAAGGTCGCCGGCCGCCTGCGGGCGGAACCGGATCGGCGGGCTGGCACTGGCGAGACGCCAGTGCCACCCAACGCCGGGACCCCAGCCTCCAGGCCCCCAAGTCCCTAATCCCTAATCCCTAATCCCCGCCTGCATGAGCAAGTTCATCTTCCGATTGGCGGCGCTGCTCCGGCTGCGCGAGTCGACTCGCGACCAGTGCCGCGCCGCACTGGCCGAAGCCTACCGCGTCGACGACGCGCTGGGCAAGCAGCTCCAGCGCGTGGCGGCGGAGCTCGAAGCGCTGCGGAAGCTGCGCCGCCAGGCGGCCGGGCCCGGCACCGTCAACGTCGATCAGCTCGTCGAGGCCCATCGCTACGAATTGGCGGCCGGCCAGCAGCAGCTCCAACTTACCCGCCAGCGCCAGACCGTGGCCACGGAAATCGAGCGCCGGCGGCAGACCCTGGTCGAGGCCGACCGCGAGGTCCGCGTGCTCGAAAAACTGCGCCAGCGGCAGGCCGACCAGCACCGCCTCGATGAGGAGCGAAAGGAGCTGAAGCGGCTGGATGAAATCGCCGCCCAGCGGGCCATGCGGGAGGTCGCCACATGATCGGCAAAGTGCTCGCCATGTTGGCACAGGTCCTGGCCGCGCTGTGCGTGGCCACGGTCATCGCCGCACTGATCCTGACGACCTATTACGCCCGCGCGTGGCAGCTCAACCGCGAGAAACTGCTGGAGATGCTGGCCGTGGCCCGCGGTGCGGAGCGGCCGGCGGCGGCGGGCCCGCACGGCGGGCCGGCCGAAACCGCGCCCGAACAGCTCGCCTACGGCCAGGTGCTCGAGGCCCGGGCCCTCAAGGCCCGCGACATCGACCTCCGCGAGCAGGCCCTCCGCGGCGGCGTGCAACAGCTTCAGGCCGAGCAACGCAAACTGGCCGAGGAAAAGAACCGGATCCAGCAGGCCCGCCAGGGTTTCCAGCAGGAATTATCCACGCTGCAGAAGGGCGCGGCGGCCGCCGGACTGGAAGATGCCCGCCGCACGCTGGAAACCATCGACCCCAAGCAGGCCAAGGACCTACTGGCCCAAATGTTGGAGAAAAGCGAAATCGACGAGGTGGTGATGCTCCTGGAAGGGATGACCGAGTCGCGGCGGGCGAAGATCATCGCCGAATTCTCGACGCCCGACGAGATGCAGCAAGTGGGCGAGGTGCTCCGCCGCATCCGGCGCGGCCTGCCCCTGGCCAGCATGGCCGGAACCACGCAAGAGCAACTCGATTCCCACGCACCGAAACCCTCCGAACCGCCCAAGGGGCCCAAACCCTGAAATGCTACCCTCCTTTCTCGACAACTTGAGCTCCTTGCCGCCCGTCGAGGCGAGCCACGCTGAGTCGCCCCCGGCCGACTGCGACACGACGGCCAACTCTTTCGACGATTACCTGCTGCGCGCGGGGTCCCAGCCGGACCGATCCCAGGGCACGCCCGCCCCAGCCCAGCCGCTTGCGGCTTCGCCCCCCAGCGGACCGCGCAGCAGCGGCAGCTCTCCCGACCAGGATCCGAACGACGTGCCGGCGGCGCCGTCGGCGGCGTCGCCGGCGCCGGACGCGGAGCCGGCCGCCGGCAGCACCGATCCCAACGCCGGGCAGACCTCACGGACGGCATCTGGAAACACGCCCCAGGACGCCGAGCGCGGCAACCGGCCCCAGCAGTCCGGCGACGGCGCCACCCCAGCGGAGCGCGGCCAGGGTGATAGCGGCCAGCCCAACAGTCCGGACGTCGAGGCCGCCGCGCTTCGGATCCAAGTCGTAGCCGCCGCAAGCAGCCCGCAATCGCAGGCAGCCAGTCCCAGCGGCGGCGACACGGCCGCCTCCTCATCTCAGACCCCGACGGGCCAGCAGCAAACCGCCGCCACGTCGGCGGGCCAGCAAACTGCCTCAAGCCAGACCCCGGCGGCCGCCCGGGCCATCAAGACCGCCCCGCGCGGCGCCGGCGGCAAACCGGTAACTGCGCGCAGCATCGCCGACGGCAACCCGGAGGTGACAATCACCGCCGATACAACCGCCGCCGCGGCAACCGGTAGCGCGGCGCTGGCCACGACAGCCAAGACCCAGCGCGGCGCGACGGATGCCGAAGCAACCCAGGCGGCGCCGGCCGTCGGCGCGCCGGCCGACGTAACAACTGTCCAAGCAATAGCGGAGCAGGCCGGCGACGCCCAGGCCGCGGCCGACGGCGACCAGCCCGGGCCGGCCTCGGCAGCGCCCAACGTGCCGGCCGCGCTTTCGATTCGCTCCCGGCCCGGTGGGCGAGATACGGCTGCCCCGGCGGGGCAGCTTGCAGACGACGGCGCCGCGCGGCCAGCCGCAACGGCCGTCGCCTCCTTGGCCGACAGCGGCGCCGTGGCCGGCCTGGCCACGGCCGCCACCCTTGCGGCCCAGCCCGCCCACGCCGACCACAGCAGGCCGGCGGTCGAGACGATCGCCTCGGCGACTCCGACCGCGAAACCCGGCGGTGCGGCGGCGGGCAGCCCCGACGCGCCGCTCCCCACCCCGGCCGACCGGGCCGGCCCGCCGGGTTCGCAGTTGCCAGACCCCAACGGCCTGAGCCAGGCCGACCGAGTGCGTTTTGTGCAGCGCGTGGCAGAGGCCTTCCGCGGCGTTGGTGACGAGGGCGGCACCGTGCGGTTGCGGCTCAGTCCGCCGGAACTCGGCTCGCTGCGCATCGATATCACGGTCCGCAAGGGAGAAATGACCGCCCGCGTCGAGACCGAAACCCCCGCGGCCCGGAATCTCCTGCTCGACAACCTGCCGGCGCTGCGCGATCGGCTGGCCCAGCATGACATCAAGGTCCAGCGTTTCGACGTGGACTTTACCGACCGCTGGGCAGACCAGTCGCACGACCCGGCGTCCCAGTACCAAGACCCTGCCACTTATCGCAATCCCGCCAGCCAACCCACTCAGGTCCCCGCGGGAGCAGAGGCCGAAGCGCCGCCGGCCCTGGGCCTCATCGCCGCCGGCCAGCCGCCCCGCGGCGGACGGCTCAACATCGTCATTTAGAAAGGACCCGTGCCGCCTGCGCGGCGCGCCAGCTAAACATCGCCATTCAGAAAGGACCCGAAATGAGCACCAGCCCCGTCAACTCGACCACCTCCGCCGCCAGCGCCACCAGCTCTACCGCGCAGGACCCCTTCTCGTCGCTCGGCGTCCAGGACTTCATCAATATGCTCGTTAGCGAGCTGCAGAACCAGGATCCGATGAACCCCATCAGCAACGGCGAAATCCTCCAGGAAACCTCCCAGATCGGGGCCATCGAGTCGCAAGACAAACTTAACACTACCCTCAACTCGGTGCTGCTGGGCCAGAACGTGACGACCGCCAACAGCCTGATCAACCAGACCATCGTGGGAACCGACGCCAGCGGCAACAGCGTGACCGGGCAGGTCAACTCAGTCTCCATCGCCAACGGCACGGCGACGCTGAACGTCGGCACTTCCCAGGTGCCGCTGGGCAACGTCACCGAGATCTTGCCCGCCGGCAGCGGGCAGACCACCAGCAACACCGGCAGTTAGGGACAATACCGCTGAAACAACCTCAACAAGGAACATCAGGAGATACGAAGATGGGTCTCGCCTCCGCCATGAACACGGCGTTGACGGGTTTAAGCTCCTCGGAAACCCAGATCGACGTGATCGGCAACAACCTGGCCAACTCGAATACCCCCGGCTTTAAGGCCTCCGACGCGGCCTTTGCCACGCAGTTCCTTCAGACGCAAAGCGTCGGCGTTTCGCCGTCGGCCACCACCGGCGGCTTGAATCCGGTGCAGATGGGCCTGGGCTCGATGGTCGCCGAGATCACCCCCAATTTCTCGCAGGGCACGATCTCCACCGCCAACAGCCCCACCGACCTGGCCATCCAGGGCGACGGATTCTTCATCGTCCAAGGCGCCACCGGCCAGCAGCTCTACACCCGCGACGGCACCTTCACCACGAACTCCCAGAACCAACTGGTCACCAGCACCGGCAACTCGCTGATGGGCTACGGGGTCGACAAGCAGTTTGCGATCGACAGCTCCCAACTGCAACCGCTGCAAATCCCGTTGGGGACCGCCTCGGTGGCCAAGGCGACCCAAAACGTGACCCTGCAGGGGGCCCTCACGCCCAGCGGCAACGTCGCCACCACGGCCCAGATCATCGAGACCAACCAACTGACCGACAACAGCCTGAGCTTTCCCCCGGCGGGTCCCACGGCCGCGCTGGCCACCGACAGCAGCGGCAAGATCATCACCGGCGGCCCGCTGAGCGGCACGTACCAGTATTACGTCACCTACGTCAACGGCAACGAGGAGAGCCGCCCCCAACTGGTGCCCGCCCAGTCACCCCTGACCAACGGCAACGATATCACCTTGACCGCCCTGCCCGTCGATACCTCGGGACAATGGAAGAACATCAAGATCTACCGCAATACGAACGACCAGCCGGGCGATACCAACTTCTACCAGGTCGCCGAGCTTCCCATGGGCACGACTTCGTATACGGACATTTCCGCCGACGACACGATCCGCGCCGGCGGTGACATCCTGAGCATGTACGGCCCCCCCGTCACCGACAACACCCTGCTCAAAGACGTGGTCACCTACGCCAACAACACGTATTCGCAACCCTTTCCCATCAACGGCACGCTCGAATTCACGGGCTCCAAGGGCGGCAGCACCTTGACCATGCAGAGTCTGAAAATCACCGACTCCACGACCGTGAAGGATCTTACCAACTTTATCCAAAACGCCTTGGGCATCCAACAATCGCCCGGTCCCGACGCCAGCAATCCGATCCCCACGGATTCCGGCAGCGGACTGGCGCCGGGGGCAACCATTACCGTCGACGGCCGCATCGAGATCGTGGGCAACAACGGCACCGCCAACGCGGTCGGCATCGGCGTGTCGGCGTTCCAATTGGTGAGCAACGGTTCCTCCCCTCAAACCACCACCGTCAGCCTGCCGTTCAACACTACCCAAACCGCCCTCGGGGAGAGCGCCAAGACCAACGTGGTCGTCTACGATTCGCTGGGCATGCCGCTCTCGGTCACCGTCACGGCGGTGTTGCAGGCCCGCACCAGCACCGCCACGCTCTACCGCTGGTTTGCCGAGTGCGGCCAGAACGACCCCTCGGCGGGCAGCCAACAGGGCATCGCCGTGGGAACCGGCACCGTTACCTTCGACGGGCAGGGAAATTACGTATCTTCCTCGAACGACACCGTCTCCATCGGCCGCGCCAACGAGCCATCGGTCAAGCCCTTGTCGTTCAATCTCGATTTTTCCCAGGTTTCCGGGCTGGCCTCCGACTCGGCCTCGCTGTCCGTCTCCCAGCAGGACGGCTCGGCGCCCGGCGTCCTGAGCAGTTTCACCATCGGGGGCGACGGCAAGATCACCGGCGTGTTCAGCAACGGGATCAGCCAGACCCTGGGCCAGATCCAGCTTGCCCGCTTCGCCAACCCGGATGGTCTGGAACAGCAGGGGCAAAACATGTATGCTACCGGCGTCAATTCCGGCCTGCCGATGGAGGCCAACCCCGGCGACCAAGGCACCGGCTCCATCGTCTCCGGCTCCCTGGAGTTGTCCAACGCCGACATCGGCGCAAGCCTGATCGGCTTGATCACGGCCTCGACCATGTACAGCAGCAATACCCGCGTGATTACCACCGGCCAGCAGTTGTTCGACCAGTTGCTGAACCTGATCCGCTAAGCCCCTAAAACCATGATCAAGCTGACCCAAACAATCAGACCCCGGCAGAGCGGGTGACACTAGTAAAACCATGATCAAACTGACCCGGCTCGACGGCGAGTCGTTCATCCTCAATGCCGAGCTGATCCAGTACGTCGAGGCCCGGCCCGACACGTTCATTACCCTCACCACGGGCGAGCGCGTCGTGGTGACCGAGCCCATGGACGAGGTGGTCCGCCGGGCCCTGGCGTACCAGCGGTCGAAGCACGTTATACCGTGAGCGGCCGGGAATGCCACGACCGCTTCCCTATTGTTACGGTTCGAGCCGCTGAAAACCGCGCGGAGTACAGAAGCGCGCGGGGAGTAAAGACCCCGGCCGCGCCGGATCGACCCGGAAATTTCGCTACGCATGGAATAATCGGAGCCGCCGCGGCGGTGCCGGCGCGTTTCCGCGCTCCGCACGGTGCCAGGGCGTCCTACAGTTGTACTGTGAGCGGCCAGGAATGCTACGACCCTCTCCCTATGGTTGCGGTTCGGCTCATTTCAAGCCGCGCGAAGTATATAAGGATGTTCCAGAATGATCTGAGGCAGGTTGCCCAGCACGCCCCAGCCGGACCCCTATTCCGAGAAGATCATGGCCAGCGACCCTTCCCCATCCACCGAGACTCCCGAGCCGGCAGCCGCCAGCCCCGCCACCCCGGCCAGCCGCTCGATCCGCGCGCGGATCGTGGTGATGCTGGCGATAGTCGTCGTCGTGGCGGTGGAGTGTGCCGTGGTGTGCCTGTGCTTGCCCAAGGCCGGCGAGACGGCGGGCGTGGCCGGCGTGGCGGCCAAGCCCGCGGCCGCCGCCAAGTCGCCCGAGCACGAAGCCAAGGCCGACGAGAGCGAAGCCCCCGCCGACGTGGAAGTCGATCTGGGCGAGTTCTCCGTGACTTCCTTCCAGCCCGTCTCGAACACCACCCTGCGGATCGACTTCCACTTGTTCGGCAGCGTCGGCGTCGAGACGGAGAAAGACTTCCGCCGCCTCCTGGACGAGAACAAGCACCGCTTCCGCGAGCAGGTGCTGATGACGGTCCGCAGCGCGGAAATGACCGATCTGACCGACGCCAGCCTGGGCCTCATCAAGCGGACGATCCTGGACAAGGCCCGCCGCACGCTGGGCAAACCCATGCTGCGCGAAGTGATCGTCAGCGACTATTCTTTTGTCGAGCAATAACTTTTTGAGTTTTGCGCTGATTACGGAACGAGGGCGACCGAAGGGAGCCCGGTTTCCCGGGTGAGAAGGCACGAAAGCGTTCCACAATCAACCACGGCATCAAAACGAGGAACGGATTCCCATGTCAAGCGATCCCCTGATGAGCCAGGAGGAGATCGAGCGGCTGCTCGCCGGGCGGGGTGATGCGGGTGCTTCGGCCTCGCCGGCGGGCGACGCCGGGTCTGCTGCGGCGGGCCAGGCGGCCCAATCGGCCGCCGCGGCCGGCGGGTCGGCCCCGCCGCCGCCCCGCGACGACCTCGAGGCCATCTTGCGCGAGGCTGTGCGGACCCCGCCGCCCGCCGCCGCTGCCGAGTCGCCTTCGTCGCCCGCCGCCGAAGCCGGCATGGCCCAGCACGACGTCGATTATCTGTTGACCCAGGCCGAGCGGGCCATCCAGTCGGTCAACTTCGCCGACTCGGCCGGCCTGCCCGCCGGCGCAGCCGCCTACCCCTTGCCGGAACTCACCGCCGCCACCCCGGCCACCGAAACCGCCACGCTCGACCTGATCCGCGACGTGGAACTGGACCTGAAGATCGAGCTCGGCCGCACCTACATGTACCTGGAAGACGTGCTCAAGCTGCGGAAGGGCTCGGTCGTTCCGCTGGACAAGCTGGCCGGCGACCCGGTGGACATCTGCGTCAACGGCCGCCTGGTTGCCCGCGGCGAAGTCCTGGTCCTCAACGATAACTTTTGCGTGCGGGTGGCCGAGCTCGTCGTGGCCACGAGCGCTGTGGCATAGGATTATAGTCTGAGCGGCCAGGAATGATACGACCGCGTGCCTTTTGTTACGGTTCGCATCATTCCAAACCGTGCGGAGCATAAAGAAGGGCACGGATGCCTACCATCGCCAGCTTGCTGGGCTTGATCGTGGCCGTGGCCGGCCCGCTCCCGCTCTCGGAGCCGCCGCGGGAAGCCGCTCTGCCGTCGTCGTCGCCGGCGGTAGCGGCTTCCGCCGCGCCGCCCGCCGCCGACGCGGCGGCCGGCTCGCGACCCATGGCCATCTCACCGCCGGCGGTTGCCCTTCCGCCCGCCGGCGCCGCGGCAGCTTCGCCCGCCCCAACCCGCCGCGAGCCGCTGCTGTTGGGCAATCGCAACCCCCGCGGCGCACACGACTCGCCCTCCGGCGGACTCTCCGCCGTGGTCACAGTCGGCAGCAGCCTGGCCCTGGTGTTGGGCCTGTTCTTCCTCGTGGCCTGGGCCATGCGCAAGGCGGCCCCCCGCGGCTCGCTGCTCCTGCCCCACGAGGTCTTCGAGATCCTGGGCCGCGCCCCGCTGGGCGCCCGCCAGCAGGTGCAACTGCTCCGCTGCGGTAATAAGCTGCTGCTGGTCTCGACGACCCCTGCCGGGGCCGAGACGTTGACCGAGGTCACCGAGCCCCTGGAGGTCGATCGCCTGGCCGGCCTGTGCCGCCAAGCCCATCCGCACAGCGCCAGTGCCGCCTTCCGGCAGATCTTTCAACAGTTGGCCCCCCGCTCGGGCTCGCCCCGCTTGGATGAGCGCGAGCTGGAGCCACAGTCGGCGCCCCGCTCGGGCTCGCCCCGGCTGGATGCGCCGCAGGTCGAGCCGCTGCGGAATACGCGGCGGGAAAGCCGCCGCTGGGAGAACGACGATGCATAAGGAGCCGCACACCTACTGGTCTGTCCATCGGGACTTTACTAGTTGGGTGCCACTGCTGGCTTGCCCAGCAGTGCGGGAAACACGGTTGGACAAGCCAACCGTGGCACCCGTAAACTCAACTTGGACAGACCACTACAGCCTCAATTGGGTGGCACGCCCTGAAAGGGCGTGGCCGGCGTCAGCAGTGGTTATGGTAATTCGCCACGCCCTTGCAGGGCGTGCCACCCTCCGCCTGCTCGCCCTGCTGGCGGTTCTGCTGGCCGGCGGCCTGGCCGCACCCACCGCCCGCGCCGCCGACGCCCCCAATCGGCCGCTGTCGATCGAGGTGCCCCAGGGCCTGGCCGGCGGGCCGGAAAAGTGGACCAGCCCCGAGGGCCTCAGCGCCACGCTCCAGGTCATGCTGCTCCTGACCGTGCTCAGCCTGGCCCCCGCCATCCTGCTGATGACCACCTGCTTCGTACGCGTGGTGGTCGTGCTGAGCCTGTTGCGGCAAGCCATCGGCACGCAAACGCTGCCGCCCAGCCAGGTCATTACGGCCCTCTCGCTGTTCGTTACGCTGGCGGTGATGGCCCCCGTGTGGACGCGGGTTTACGACCAGGGCATCGCCCCCTACACGCACCGGCAGATCGCCCTGGAAACGGCCTTCACGCGGGGCGCGGCCCCCGTGCGCCAGTTCATGAGCGCGCAGATCGAGCACGCCCACAATTCCGAGGACGTGCGGCTGTTCCTCAACTACGTCCCCGGCCAGCCCGCCCCCAAAAGCTACGAAGACGTGCCCCTGGTGGCACTCCTGCCCGCCTTCATGCTCAGCGAGCTGAAAACCGCCTTCCTCATCGGCTTCCAAATCTATCTGCCCTTCGTGATCCTCGATATGGTCATTGCCAGCGTCATGGTCTCGATGGGCATGCTCATGCTGCCCCCCTCGCTGATCTCGCTGCCTTTCAAAATCCTGCTGTTCGTGCTGGTCGACGGCTGGCACCTGGTGGTGGGAATGCTCATGCAAAGCTTCCAACCTTTGACCTGAACAAAAGTTAATGCTGTAAACTTCGGATGCCCGGTCCCCTCTCCCTCCGGGAGAGGGTTAGGGTGAGGGGAAAGTGGTGAGGACCATTCCTCTTCGGATTTCGTGCCCAACACGGCTTCCCCTCACCCCGGCCCTCTCCCCGAGGGAGAGGGGGACCTTACGTGCCAGCCCTACTCCAATTTGCAATACCTGCTTCAGCGAGCCCTAACCGCTTCCTATGGATCCCGAAGCCCTGACCGAATTGGCCGTTGAGCTGGGCCGCCAGGCCATGTGGATTGCCCTGCTCATCTCCGCGCCCATATTGCTGGCCGGCCTGGTGGTGGGCCTGGTGATCGGGCTGCTCCAGGCCCTGACCCAAATCCAGGAGCAGACCGTAGCCTTCGTGCCCAAGATCGTGATTATGATCCTGGTCCTCAGTTTCACGTTGCCCTGGCTCATCGGCCAGATGTTGCAGTATTCCACCGATCTGATCGGCGGCATTCCGGGAAGGCTCTGACCATGGGGAGGGAAAAAGGGGACAGGCACCATTTGTGCGAAGCACCCTCCCGGCCGTTCCGGCAAATGGTGCCTGTCCCCTTTTTCCCAGTAGGCCAGCTCAACGCCAAGAAAAGGCTCTGACCATGGACTGGCTCGGCCAGCTCGACGCCGGAAAGCTGATCCTGTTCACCCTGGTGCTGACGCGCACCAGCGGCCTGCTGGTCACGGCGCCCGTGTTCGGGGCGGCCGAGGCCCCGGCCACCGTTCGGGCCCTGCTCGCCTTCACCCTGGCCGTGCTCGTCATGCCCACCCAGTGGCACGCCGCTTACGCCCTTCCCGCCGGCCTGCCCGACTTCGCCCTGCTGGTCGGCGCCGAGTTGCTCTTGGGCCTCAGCCTGGGCCTGGGGCTGGCCGTCTTCCTCAGCGGTATCCAGATGGCCGGCGAACTCATCAGCCGCATCGGCGGGCTGACCCTCTCCGACGTTCTGGACCCCACCAGCGGCGAGCCCGTGCCGCTGATCTCCCGGTTGCTGGCCCTGGTCAGCACGGCCATGTTCATGGCCATCGGCGGGCACCGCTGCGTCATGGCCGGCCTGCTCGACACGTTTGCCACTATCCCGCCCGGCGGCATGCTCGCCGCCGTGCTGGGCCCCGGTCCGGCCGAGGGCGGGCCCCTGCTGCCTGCCCTGGCACGCACCTTCACAATGCTGGTAACGCAGAGCTTCCACCTCGGGCTGCGGGCCTCGATCCCCGTCGTCGCCGCCGTGCTCCTGGCCACCCTGGTCCTGGGCCTCATCGGCCGCACCCTCCCGCAGTTGAACGTCCTGGTGCTCGGCTTCGGTCTGAATGCGATGATCACCTTCGGCGTGCTCGGCCTGTCGTTGGGCGCGGCCCTGTTCGCCTTCCGGCAGCAGATCGAGCCCACCTTGCAACTGTTGATCGAAATGCTCGGCGCAACCGCCCGTCCCTTGTAGCCCCTTTCGTATTCCTCTCGCTCCGCGAGAGGCTTGGAGTTCGATTGCGTCTCTGATCGGACCTCTCGCGGAGCGAGAGGAGTACGTTAGAAAACACCGCCACGCGTTGTGGCCGGTCTCCGACCGAGCCACACCGCCGCTTTGAAGGTCTCCCAAGCCCCGCCGACTAATCCATGGCCGAAACCAACGGCGATCGGACCCAGGAACCTACCCAGCATCGCCGGCAGCAGGCCCGCGAGGAAGGGCACGTCTCGAAGAGCCAGGACTTGGCCTCGGCGATAATCTTGCTGTTGGGCCTGATGACGCTCCTGACGCTCGGCGGCGGCCTGGCCGACATGCTGGCCCGATACTTCACGCAGCAGCTCGGCGGCCGGCCCTGGCTGTCGGTCGAGCCGGCGCTGGTCGTGGCCGAGTGGCAGCGGACCGTCTTCGGCCTGGCCCGCTATCTGCTGCCCATCTTCGGCCTGCTGATGACGGCGGCCGTGGCGGCCAACTTCTTCCAGGTGGGCTTCCTGTTCCTGCCCGAGAAGCTGGCCTTCGACCTCACGCGGCTCGATCCGCTGGCGGGCCTGGGGCGGATCTTCTCGCTGGCCAATCTGGCCCGACTCGTGTTCAGCCTCGGCAAAATGCTGCTCATCGCCGGCGTGGCCTGGTTGAGTTTGTACAAGGAACGCGAGAAGATCCTGGGCCTGACGGCCGCCGGCGTGCCCGAGATCGCGTTGTATCTGACGCAGCTCCTGGCGTGGACCGGCGTGAAGATCGCCCTGGCCCTGGTGGCCCTGGCCGCCGCCGATTACGGCTTCCAGCGCTGGAAATTCGAGCGCGACCTGCGCATGACGCCCCAGGAAATCCGCGAGGAAATGAAGAACCTGGAGGGCAACCCGCAGGTCACGGCCCGCCGCAAACAGGTGCAGCGCCAACTGGTAATGAACCGCATCGCGGCGGCCGTGCCCAAGGCCGACGTCGTGGTTACCAACCCCACCCAACTGGCCATAGCCCTGCAATACAATCCGCAAACGATGGCCGCGCCGCTGGTAGTGGCCAAGGGCGCCGGCTTCGTCGCCCAGCGCATCCGCAGCCTGGCCCTCGATCACGGCATCCCCATCCTGGAGCGCAAGCCGCTGGCCCAGGCCCTGTACCGCGAGGTCGAGCTGAACCACCCCATCCCCCGCGAGCAGTTCGCCGCCGTGGCCGAGGTGCTGGCCTACGTCTATCAGCTCAAGGGCAAGAAGATCCCCCTCCCGCACAACGCCGCGTAGCGGCCTTGGGTCTTGGGCCTTCGGTCTTGGGTCTTAGGGATTAGGGATTAGGGATTAGGGATTGGTGTAGTGGCTGGTGGCTTCCGCGGCCTGCCTTCATTTTGCATTTTGCATTTTGCATTCTTCGCGGTTCCGCTCCTTGCTTACAACCGACAACTGGCGAGTGGCGAGCCGAGAACTCAAAGCTGATCGCTGACCGCTGATAGCTGACCGCTTACAACTGGTCAGCGCCGACCCTTGGAATAGATTTTGTGATGCGTGGTGTGCTCGGCATGCCCGTTCACGGGCATTTCCGCCGTAGGCGGTCTTAGGCCCGTGCTTTAGCACGGGTCAGCAAACATTCAACCCGGCATTCAACCCGGCATTCAACCCGGCATTCAACCCGGCGTGAAACGCCGGGCCTAATACCGCCTGCGGCGGACAAGGGCCCTAAACGGCCCTGCAAAGATTTCCGAGGGTGTCGCTTCGCCCAACCCCCGGCAAATCTCTAGTAACCCGTTGGGTTGTCCCGCGCATTGCGCGTCGTGACCGACCCGAGGGGCGCGAGTTCATTGCGCGGCTAAACGTAGAGCCGATACCTCCGCTATCCACCCAATGGTTGATAAATACCACAGGTAGGGTGTAGTCTACAGATTTCTCCGGCCCCTCCCGCCCCGCCATAGGGCGGGGAAATCCCGTCGAAAGTCGGCACGGGGAGGGGCGGGGCGGGGGCCTGGACAGGGGTGGGGGTTCGCTGGTAGGCTACGTCCTTAGTCTAATTGCCAGTTCGGTTTAACCGTCCGACGGAGAGTAGTCATGGCTACTGGCGACAAAGATGCGAACGACAAATCACTGGTCCGCGTCACGGTCGTTGACCTTGGGCAGTTAGTAGGGCCAGCCAGCGCACTGATCGAAAAGATATCGAATGCGATCGGGGGGATCTACAAGCCATTTCAGATTGTTCGTGTGGCCAAGGCGGAGGCGGAAGCCGAGCTAATCCGGGCGAATGCGCAGATTGAGATTACCGACCTACACCGGCGAGCAATGCTCCGCTTCGTTGGCGAGGAGGCGAAGAAGCAGGCAAACATCGAAGCCATCACTCAGGAAGCCCTACCACTGCTTGAAGACCAATCGTCGCCGGAGAAGGTGGAGGACGACTGGATCACTAGTTTCTTCGACAAATGCCGGAGCGTTTCTGACACGGAGATGCAACGACTCTGGGCAAGGGTGTTGGCAGGCGAAGCTAACGAGCCCGGTCATTTCTCACGAAAAACAATCAATCTGGTCGCCGATCTGAACAAGCGTGATGCCGAGTTGTTCACGCGGCTTTGCCGTTGTAATTGGGTGGTCGGAGACGTGGTTCCGCTCGTGTTCCCCAAGGACTTTGCTGTCGCCCATCAGTTTGATATATCCAGTATCTACGTGCAATATGGGATCACGTTCGACGTGCTCACTCACCTGCATACTCTCGGCCTGATTGTCTACAACGGCATACAGACTTATGGGAAACAAGGGTTGCCGGCGAGATTCATGGTATTCTACTTTGGCAGACCGCTGGCACTTGTTATGAAGCCGAAAATGGCGAACCTACTTGACACCGGACAGGTGATCCTGACCAAAGCGGGGCGGGAACTTGCCAGGTTTTGTGGAGCAACTCCAATCGACGGATTCTATGATCTTGTTGCGAAACACTGGAAGGCAAAGGGGCTTATCCCAGAGACTGCAACTGAAACAAGCAGCGAAGCCGGACCACAGCAAGTCGGCGGCTAGAGCGCAACTCGCTTCCGTTAGGTAGGAGCGGTGAACAATGGCGTTTGAAGGTAATATGGATTCCGGGGCACTACGGATTCTCGGCCCTTCCGAACGGCAGGGAACGACGTTCGACGATCCGCCCGGCTACAGCAAGGCACGATGGATTATGCCGCTCTTCGAGCGGGAAGCGGTACTTGCGGAACTGACGGAGTTGCTCCGCGGACGCGTCGGTCGCATACAGATCGGCGGAACCTCATCGGGGGCCCATTCCGGGGAGTCATTCGAGATTGTTCTCATTGTCCTCGGTGCAATCGGGGCTGGCATCGGCGCTGGGTTCTTGCACGCCATAGGCAAAGATATCTGGGACGCGGTGAAACAGGCAATGAGGGGAACCGCAAGGCGGAAGCCACAGCGCGCGTTGGTCGAGGTTGCAATGGAGTTTGAGGAATGCGATGTGATCTTACACGCAGAATCCCGAACGCCTTCGGAAATACCACCGATGTTCGATGATGGGGATGCCGTACTGGAGAGGCTCAAGGCTTGGTTTGCGGAGGGCAACACGCTCCCACCAGGAGCGCAAACGGTTGAAATGCGTGCGAATTCCCAAGGGGGGCAAACATCCTTCGTCCTATACTCATACCGTCGCGCCCGGCTAATGATGGAAGAAATCCGTCGTGCAACCGAGTCGGACGGCAGCGACGCCACAGAGTAATCAGCTACGGGGCATCCCAGACGAAGGTTCATCGACCCGCGACTGCCGTACGGGTTCCCAGCCACCACCGCCGCCGCTGGATGGCCTACCGGGCGCCGGGCAGCATTACTCGCCCCGGTTGGGCTGGTCGGCGAAGAGGGCCGCCGGGTAGACCGCGGGCATTCTGAGCGGCGGGTCCCATGGCCCCGGTCCTGGCCCCCGGTTCTCCAGCCAGAGGGGACAGCCCCATTTTCGGCCTGTCCGCGGCGGACGGGCGGACGAAAATTCCCCGCCGGCCCCGCCTCCCCCCCGTCCCACAAAAATTCACGCACGTCCTGATCTAGACATCTGTACATTTATGTGTTATAATCTCGCCTGCCGCCCAATGTATCCGGCACACGCCGTGTGCCGTTTTCCGCACACGGCGTGTGCGGGCTACGTTGCGGCACACGGAGTGTGGCGTGCTACATTGCCGGCCTTGCTCTTTGACAATTCGTAGTCGCGTTTAAGAAGGTGGGACGCGAGGCGTATGCCGCCGCCCGTATTCCTCTCGCTCCGCGAGAGGACCTTGCATCACGCGGAGCGTGATGCCTACAGTGACGGGCGGCCTCCGTCCCTCCGCCTTCCGCCTTCCCCCTTCCGCCCTGAAGGGGACAGTCCCATTTTCGTCGGACGAAAATTGGGACAGTCCCCGGCGGAACTGGCATGCCGGTTGCTCTGGCAAGATGGGTCGCCCCGCCCCACCAACGGCAAAAAAACCTATGTGCACGCCGGGTTTGGCGCGTGCCGCGGGAAAAGTGGTTGAATGTTCACTAGTTCACTGATGTATCGTATTTCCCGGGCGATGCGCTTAGAAAGCCCGAAATTTCCCCCACCTTTGGAACGCCCGGCAGGCCGTTTTGGGACCAAGGAAAAACCATGTGCAACACGTACCTTACAAGTTGTATGAACTTACGCACGATGGGCAAAATCGCTAACGGTAGCCGGCAAACGAGTTGCCGACTTGTGCAACACCGGAGCCTCTCAAAGGTCCCGTCAAAGTGTTGCACACAGGGAATGTTCACCGCGGAGGTGATCTTTGTCTTCAGAGGGGGAAAATAGGGATTAGGGATTAGGGGCGAGGGGCGAGGGGCGAGGGGCGAGGGGCGAGGGACGAGGGGCGAGGGGCGAGGAGTTAGAGAGAGCCGACGAGCGACACGGGGATAGTCCCCGCGTCCCCGCGTCTCCGCGTCCCCGTGTCCCCGTGTCTCCGCGTCATTCCCCCGCCCTCCACCCTCCGCCCCAATCCCCAATCCCCAATCCCTAATCCCCTTCTCCTTCCCTCACGCAATAATTTCCCGGCGGCGGCGGAGGTAGTCCCACAGCACGTAGCGGTCCAGGTCCTTGCCGGCGGTGAAGAAGACCCGCCCGGCGGTGCATTCGGACAGCCGGCGGGCGAACTGCACGTCCTCGCTCGACTGCCATGCGCTTTGCAGCAGGAAGGTATTGATGGCGATGCCCTCGCGGCGGCACAGCCGGCCCTCGCGGATCGTGGCCTCCTCGGTCCGCGCGTCGGGCGGATACAGCAGGTACAGCTCCTGGCCCTCGAAATGCGCCGTGGGCAGGCCGTCGGTAATCAGGATGATCTGCCGATTGGGCGTGTCCTGGCCGGCCAGCAGTTGCCGCGCCACCTGTAGGCCGTGCTGGATGTTGGTGAAGTGCGGCGGGATCTGCAATTCACTGATCCGCTGGTCGGCCATGTCGGCCCGCAGCCGCACGACGGAATCGAAGATCGTAACGGGCTTGGGCATGAGCGTGGCCAACTGGCCCGGCTCGCGGAGCTTGGCGAAGGTGTAGACCTCGATGAAGCGCAGCCAGTCGCCGGGGTACTCGCGGCGCACCAGGCCGTCCAGGGCCAGGCCCAGCCGCTTAACGCTGATGTACAGGCCGTCGTAGCGCATCGAGCCGCTCATGTCCAGGAGCACGGCCGTGGCGCACTTGGGCGTGTTGCGGGTGCGGTGCACCAGGATGTCGCGGGCCTGAAGGGGCACGGGCAGCCCCGGCCCGGCCCGCACCAGCGCGTTTACCAGCGAGCCGCACAGGTCCATGTTGGCCAGCGAGTCGCCGAACTCGTAGGGCTTGGTCTGGTGCATCTCGACCGCCCCTTCGCCCACCACGGGCCCCGCGTGCCGGCCGGTCCGCGCGGCCTGCAAATCGCTGAAGATCCGCTCCAGCAGCCGATGCTGGAACAGGCGGTAGGCCTTGGGCGTGAGCCGGTAGCCGCGCTTCGAGCGCTCCAGGCCCTGCTGCTCGGCCAGATCGTGCAGATACTGCTCGACCAGCCGGCCCAGCTCGCTGAGTTTCTCGACGTCGCCGGCGGGGGCGTACTCGGCCAGGGCCCCCAGGTCGATCAGGCCGATCTGCGCCGTCTTGGCCGCCTCTTCCAACTGCGCCAACAGCCGGTCGATCTCCTCCAGTTCCTGCTTGACCTGGAGGGCCTGCGGGATCGTCAGCGGAGTGCGGCCGGTGAACGCATACTTGCCGGCCAATTCGTCGACCTGGTACTTGTCGCCCAGCCGGTCGACCAGTTGCACCAACTGCCGGGCCAGCACGCTGCGCTCGTCGCCCAGGCGGTACCACAGCCGCTCCAGGTCGTAGAGCTGCTCCTCGGCGACGGCCTTGCGGAAGGTCCGCTCCAGCTTCGGCGGGGGCCGCATCTGGCCGGCCAGCTCGTGGAACCGCCGGGCCGCCTCCCGTCGCACCCGAGTGGTCTCGTAAGTCTCGAGGATCTTCCGCTTCCGCTCGCGGAGCATTTCCAGCAGGGCCTCCAGACTGGGGCCCAGGCCGGCGATCTGGCTGGGATCGAGCGTAACGGCGCGGGCCAACTCCTCCTCGCTCAGCTCCCTTAGCGAGCCGTAGGCCAGCAGATGTTCCATGGCCCCCGAGACCACGTCCGGCGGGGGCCGCGTGGGGCTGGGAAAGTTCTTCGGGTCGTACCGCTGGTACGTGTGAATAATGCCGCCCAGGCGGCGAGAAAACGCCATGCGGTTAAGACTTGGGTCTTGGGGCTTGGGGCTTCGGGCTTGGGGCTTCGGGCTTCGGGCTTCGGACTTCGGATTTGAGATCTGAGATTTCTGTGTTCAGTTTTCAGTGTTCAGTGGGGCGCCAGGGTTTGCTGCCGGCCGCTCTGCTTCCTTTACGGGATCTCGTACATGATTTGTCCATGTTGTTGCGAGCGGGAGATGCGGTCGGTAGCGTACAGGCCGGCCAGGACGAACTCGACGCAGGCGGCGCGGATGGCCGGCTCGCTCGAGGCGCTCACCTCGAAGGCCTTCTCCCAGGCCGGCGGCACGCGCTTCAGCCGCTCGGCATAGGCCGCCGAGGGCAGCAGGTCGCCCACCTCGATCTTCACGCCGCGGGAAAACACCTCGCCGATCTCGGCCAGCCCGTGCCGATCGACGTACTCCTCGAACACGCCGCGGACGGCCTCGGCCATGATGGCCTCCAGCACCTGTCGCTCGGACATCTGGTGGCTGCTCATCAGGTCCAGCTCCAGCTTCCCCAGCGAGGAGGAGTACAGATGGGCCAGGTCGCTGATCCGCGGCACGGCCGGCCGCTCGCCCAGGATCGCCGCCCGCTGCCGGGCGCTGGCGATCATCGTGCGGTAGTTGGCGATGCTCAGCCG
>JBEKTY010000073.1:0-56892 GCA_049515555.1 Thermoguttaceae bacterium | reverse complement strand
AGAGAGGTTCGGGCACGGTTGGGGGCCATGCCCGACAGTAGTACCATCAGCTTCGTGAGCTGTTTCTCCTTTGCAAGTAAGGGGTTGGAGTCCCAAAGGTCCACAGCTAACTGGTCGCACCCGATATATTATGACGCCGAAAACGACTACGCGGCCCACGCAGCGTTGTCACCGGTGACGCGGGTCTGCCAATCACGGAGAGGCTCGGAATCATAGCACGGTACGGATCGCCCCTAAGGAGGCATCGCATGAGTCACCTCATTCGCTTATCTCTCGGTTGTGTCGTAATAGCTGCCCTGTTCCTTTCCGGCTGTGCTACGAACACGGGCACGGGGGCCCTGGTCGGCGGAGCGACGGGCGCCGGGGTGGGGGCGCTGGTCGGCAGCGCAACCGGACACGCCGGCGCCGGCGCGGCCATCGGGGCGGGCGTGGGCGCTCTGACCGGCGCCGCCATCGGCAACTCGGTCGATGAACAAGAAAGAAGGAATCGTGCGCTGATCGAAGCCCGGCTCGGTCGCTCGGTTGCCGCCGGGCAAGTCACCAAGGAAGACGTGATCAGCATGACCCAATACCGGGTCGATGAAGCCCTGATCATCAATCACATCCGGGCGCACGGCATGGTCGCCCCGCTGACCGCTGCCGACATCATTATGTTGCAACAAAGCGGGGTAAGCGCGCGGGTGATCGCGGTCATGCAGGAAACGCCCCCACCGCCACCGTCCACCGTAATCGTGGAGCAGGGACCGCCCGCCCCCGTGATCGTCGGAGGCTATTACGGTCGGCCGTACTATCCGCGGCGCTATTACTGGTAGCCGATTCTTCTTGGATTAGGTCCTGGCCCCTGAGCTCATTTTCGGGGGCCGACCTGTGGCTTGTACGCCTGGTCATACGGTCCCATGCCCAGGTCCCCAGGCAGCAAATCGACATGGGTCTTCGGGGCGTCGGAGAAGACCTCGCGCACTGCATCCAGGTAGCCGAAGCCGTATTCCCGGTGGGGAGCGATGTAGTGGCCTTCGCTCCATTCATAGGGCCATGTGTCCAGCCCCGAGGACTGCAATGGCCGCTACGAATGCCAGGGGCCAGGACCATTCGGGGTACATGGGCTTCCAGCCATCGAGGAACAAGAGGTCCATCGCCCCGCCCACATCCCGCAGGGTTTCGTGTCCTTGGCGTGGCGCCAACCGGGTCACTTTTTGCCCCCGATCCCCAACTCTTCAGCGTGGGGCTTCATCGCGTCGATCACGAACCGGATGTGGCCGTCCATGTCCACGCCCAGCAATTCGACGCTGCTCCTGATGATCTCCCGATCCACTTTGGCGGCGAATGCCTTGTCCTTCAGCTTCTTCTTCACGCTCTTGGGTTCCAGGGTGGTGATCCCCTCGGGCCGCACCAAGCAGCAAGCGATGACGAACCCCGTCAGCTCATCGCACGCCAGCAGGCACTTGTCCATCATCGTCTTCGGCGGCAGCCCCCACTTGGTCTGGTGGAAGGCGACGGCGCAGGCGATCTCCTCTTCGCCCTGTTTGCGCAACCAATCGACAATCCGCTGGGGATGCTCCTCGGGCCATTGGTCGTAATCGGCGTCGTGTAGCAGGCCCGTGATGCCCCAAACCTCGGGATCGCCACCGTACCTGGATGCCGCCGCCCGCATCACGATTTCCACGCAGCGAGCGTGGGCCAAGAGCGACGGGTTGGCGGTCCAGGCCTGAAGTTGTTGCAGGGCTTGTTCACGGGTCATGGTCATGGCGGTAGTTCTCGCTGAAGGGACTCCCTTCGTATTCCGCGCGTTTGACAATGCGGCGGATCATGCGCGCTAGTCCATCTGAAAGTGGCAGTCGTTCTCGACGGTATCCAGACACTCGCCTACCGCCAGGCTGGGAAACAACTTGAACCATTTCTCGGTGTGCCGCATGTAGGAAAGGGCAAATCTGCCGCCGCCGACGTGTTCCATGCGGGCGAACTTCGACTCGAACGAGGGCGAGATCGCGTTGGGGCCGGGGCAGGCGTAGGTCGCGCCGAAGTACAAGGTGCTGCCGAGCCACTTGATCCACACGTCGGTGATGTAATTGAACCTGGGTTTCTCCGGCGGCGGCTTGACGTACCTGGGCTGCAGCACGCTTTCGACCAACTTCTTCGCCTTGGCGTCCACGCCGGCCTTGATCTTCTCGGGAAGAGGGGCCTTTGAGGTTCTTTGTGTCCGTGAAGGCAGCATCCACGTTCTCGACGTTTTCTTCTTTGCCATTTCATGCTTCCCGGTCGATGCCGCTGACCCATTGTACTCTGTTGCCAAGCCGGAAGACCGCCCTACGAACGGGAGCCGAAACGGCGGGCCAACGCCGCGTTCTGCCCCGCCTGGTCGCTGTAGCGGTCGTAGATCCCCACGATTACCGCATCGGTGGGCTTGATCCCGGCGAACGTCTCCCGGAAGGCTTGCTCCACGTCGTGGCGCCGACCGGCAGCCAAAATCTTGAATGCCAGGCAGGGTCGCCTGGTCTGCCGGATGGCCTTGAACATCCTCGGCGGGTCGCTCTTCAGGTACACCTCGCCCACCGACACCGGAACATGCCCGAGCAGCTTCTGAAGGGCAGCCTCGTCGCGGTGCCGCTCGTAGACGCAGGTCTGGAAGTAATCCAGGTCCCAGCCCTTCGACTCCACGGCGTCCACCACGTCGGGCATGTGGGTGGACACGCCGGCCAGGAAGCCCGCGTCCCGGATGCGCTTCAGGCGGTCGTGGACGACGTCGAGTTTCCCCTGCTTGAACAGCCCGTCGGTCACTTCCCCGTGATGGGCCATGGCGATCAGCCCCTCGATCCTGGTGAACTGACGGAGGTCCTCGTCCGAGCCCGTGAGTCCGATGAGGTACATCTTTCCGCCCGACCGTCGATGGCGGTTGTATATCCCCAACAGGGTGCCGCGTTCGTGTCCTTGCCAGGCGTTGATGCCTGCCTCCTCGCAGCGTCGGAGCGTCCGGACGGCCCGTTCGGGCGTGTAGTAGTCGTGCATCTCCCTGTCCAGGAAGGGTGACATGTGCGACCCGCCGTCGATGTTGTGGCAGCCGACGATCAGCCGCGAGATCGAATACTTGCCCAGCGAAATCTGCGGCATGGGCGCGGCGCCGGGCTGCGGTGTGCCGGCCGGCGCATCAGCCCCCAGCGTCTGCGCGGCGCCCAGCGCCGCCGGAATCGCCGCAGCCGCCTTGAGAAACTCACGGCGGTCTTGCCGGGAAGAGCCGGCAGGACAGTCTTGCCTGTGGTGCTGATTGTCGGCGCACATAGAGCGGCTCCCTATTGGTCTGGGGTCTCTTGATCGAACAGCCCTCATGTTACGACGGAGGGAACCGCCGGTCAAGAAGAGGGCACTTGCCGACGCGACCGCTTTTCAGCAGCCTGCGGCAGCCTTCCCTTAGGGGCCGCGAAACAACAACCTTTGCGATTCTCAAACGGGGTGGCACGTCCCTGAGCGCAGCGAAGGGCGTGGTTCTTCGCGCCTCACCACGCCCTTCGTCCCTCAGGGCGTGCCACCTAATTGTCAAACTTGTTCTTTTGCGGGCCCTTAGCCTCTTCGCCACACGCGCCTATTCCACTTTCCCGACGCTCAGCGTGGCCGGTCGAGCGGTGATCTTGAGCCTGGGGATGGTAATGCACCCCGCGGCGTCGGCCCGGACCTCTCCGCCGGCCGTGCCGAAGGTCCAACGCAGCGTTTCGCCCGGGGCCACCCGCAGCATCTGGAGCCTGCGCAAGCTGACGTCCGCCGTCGCTTCCGCCGGGATGCTGAACGTGGTCTTGAGTTCCGAGGGCTTGATCAGGAAAAGCGAAATTTCGATCGCGCGCGGCGTGTCGCGTACGGCCTTCCATCGGAAGAAGGCGTTGACCTGGCCCGACCGCTTGTCGGCGAGGTGGTCCGGCCACGGCAGCGGATCGTTCGTCGAGGCGCCCGTGAACGCCGGATAGGCCTCGTTCTTCTTTACGCTCAGCCAGTCGAACGAATTGATCAGGTCGTTGACCTTCATGATATTCTCGTGGTTGTTCGCATGGCCGAACGGTCCCCAATAGAAGAAGAGCGCGTATTTCCGCTCGTTCATGGCCTTGACGAAACTGTCGTGGCCTTGGGACCACGAGTCGTTCTGAGCGGAATAGTCGATCACGACCGGCGGGTCGGGGAAGGTGACGTCCGCCGGCACCGTCCGCGGCGGGAAGTACATGCGGTTGGAAACATGCTCGACCCTGGCGGGGACATTCGCCTTGACGGCGGCGAAGACATCCCCGTGGCGCAGGCCGATGCCCAGGGTGCCGCTGCCGCCCATGGAGTTCCCGCACAAGTAGACGCGGTTTTCGTCGATGCCGTATTGCTTGGTCACCCACTTCACCGTGTCAATCACGCGCTTGTCCGTGGGGCTGACCTCCGGAGCCTTGTATTTGTCGCTACCCCACCACCAGTCTCCCGGGTTGACGCGGCAATCGAGGTACAACGCGAAGAAGTCCGGCGGCGAATGGTAGATGTCGTGGTTGCCGACCGTGGTCGTGCAGGCCAGGCAAGAGTGGACATCATGCCCGGCGGAATGCAGGACGACGTACAGCGGAGCGTGCGGACGCGCCTGCTGGGGATGGAGCACCAGGAACGTGTCCCGTTGGGGCGCCGCATAGCCCCACTCCTTCTTGATCCCGTGCTTGAAGACCTCCAGTTTCCGCCCGGTGAAAACCGACTCCTTCTGCTTTTCCGGGCGCCACTCGGTCGTTTCGGCACAGGCCGCGACCGCGAATGCCAAGGCAAGGCCCGTCGCCATCATCGTTGTTCTCATGTCATTCTCCTTGTACGTTGTTAAACGGGGATTGAGCAAGCCTGCATTTCCCGTTTGGATGCCGCCCGGATACGCTCCGAGCGACAACTTCCCCTCCATGCTAGCCTAGGGCAGAACGGAATGCCAGCGCGGGTGCCACGGTTGGCTTGTCCAACCGTGTGTCCGGCACTGCTGGGCAAGCCAGCAGTGGCACCCAACTCGTAAAGTCGAGATGGACAGACCACCAGGGCAGAACGGAATGCCAGCGCCGCTTTCGGCTACGGGCCGATCCAGCGGGAGGTGCCGCAGGCTTCGCAAGAGCGTCGATTGGGAGGGCGAGAAGAGGCAGGCCACGGCCCATCCTCGCGGCCGCCATGTTCGCCGGCACCGAATACCGAACGAAGCGGCTGACCTGCGCGGGGTCTTATTCTGGTTACGGAGCCCGATCTTGCGGCTTCTTCTCGCGTTCCCGATCGCGCGGATCACGCGAAGTTGGCTTGCCGGGCGCGGGAGTGCCCCGCCCCGAGACGGCGGGCGTGCCGCGTCCAGGTGCGATCCCGACCGGGTTGCCATTACCGGCAGCGGCGCCTGCCGCTTTGTAACTGGGCATCGACGAGAGGCTCACTTTCTCCGGGCCGCGCGCCACGCCCACCGCCGGTCGCTCGACTTGCCGCCGTTCCGCCTCAGACCGGACGCTCTCCCTGGATGTTTGCTGAATCCTGGCACGCTCGGCCGGAGAGACCACCCCGAGCCGCACCGAGGCGCCAGGCAACCTGGCCACGACATGGATGTCGCCCACCATGCGAAGTTGCACAATATCCGGCCGCATTTGCCCTTCACGGGTGGCCAACAGCGCCTGCTGGGCTGCCCATGTGTGTGGCGGACGCATGTCCGGATGGGCACGATAGTAATCGTGCCAGCCAATCACGTGCGCGTCCCACTGCCTCTCGCCCATGTGATCGACGTGATACCAACGGTAATAGCCAAACAGCGGATCGTAGCCGACCCGCGGCGAATTGTAATAGAACCAGGGCCGAATGCCAAACGCCACGTAGCGCTCGTCGTAGTAATCGCCAAAGTAGTAATGACCATAGGCCGGGCGGGCGAAAAGCGAGATGCTGAACACGCCCGCATCCAGGCAAATGGCCGGCCGGTAGACGGCCACAGGCCGGGCAAAGTACACCGGCGAAAACACCAGTCCACGGCGCGCCAACGGATAATCCCAGTAGCCCGGCACATACACCCAACCGCGCGGAGTCCAACTATAAGTTGCCGGCACCCAGATCCAGTCAGATCGGTATACCGTCCAATAGCCGGGCTGCCACACATAACGGTTATCGCGCCATTGCCAACTGCCCGGAACCCAAAACTGGTTCGCGTCCGGAGCGGCGCTGGTCGGCCCGGCTTCGATACTTTGCGGCGGCTGGGGAAGATAGGTTGTTTCTTCGACCCGGGCGGGCATCCAATAGCCCGAAATCCGTTGGTACCCCTGGCCACCTGCGTCCTGCCAGTAACCAGGCATCCAACGATAGCCCGGCGGCGGTACGCGCCACACGCCGCTCACCCAGATAAAATCCCGACGCTCGTCGTCATAACTCCAGTAGCCAGGAATCCAGGTGGAGTTCTGGCCCTCGGGCTTCATGTCGGGCGGGACTTCTTCGATCGGGGCAGCCGGTCGCTTGGGAACGATCACGCCGGCGGTTTGTCCCGCCGTTAGGGGCGCGGCATACGCCTCATGCACCGGCCCGCGGGTCAGGACCTCGGCATTCGGATCAGACTGGGCGATGGCTGCACCATTGGGATCCATTGGTGGCGGCGGCGGGACATCCTGGGCACGAGCCACGGACATCACCGCGCCAAGAATCGCCCAAAAGCCAATGCTACTTACCCAACGGAAACCGGCTGATAACGTTCGTGCATTCATTAACTTTATCCCCTACAAAACAAAAAAACACTAAAACAACGTAAAAAAAATTCTTTCCACTCGTCCTTCGGGTACTGACACCGCGACGGCTCAGGTCCTATGCGCAGTCATCTCTTGGGCGCAAGGCACCATTATCGCTACGCCCGAGAATTGAGCAATATGAACTTTTTGCCAAAGCAGCCCACTGCCGCCGCCCCCTCCGTGCCTGCCCCGGCTCATCGAAGCGGGGCCGGCGAAGTTCTGGACATGGTGCTTCCGTGCCCATTTCTCCGCGCGCACGCTGGCGATATGAAAGCGGACCTGGAACGGTTCATCTGCGGATACTTCGGCGGCGGCTTGCAGGCCGTCCGCCACCGGGCCGAAGGAAAGAGTTTGCGCGGCAGCCGCGCCGTGATGGCCCGGCTGAGTTACGGGGTGAGCCGCTTTCTCGGTCTCTCGGCGGATTTGCTCTTCGATCATTCGGCGGATTTGCTCCTCGACCGATGGGAACCTGGTGGATGCCGGCGCTTCGAGCTCCACACCGGCCTTGGTCTCTCCCTCTTTCAGTGTCACTGTCTCGGTCCAGACGCTCGTGATCGACACCTGGGGATTCTGCTTGGGCCCGGAGTCTGCCCGCACGAGCGCATTGCTCAGCGGCCTGCCGTCCGGCCCCTTCACGTCTCCCTCGAAGTACGTCTTGTCAGACAACGTCACGTGCAATTCGACGCCCGTCGGCTGAACGGGGTTGTACCAGGGGCCATGGTACAAGACCCGCCCGGCGATCTCGCGGCCGCGCTTGAGCCGCACCACGAGGTCCTTGATTTGTGTCAGGCCCGCGGCGGGCGCTTTGTCCAGGATAGGCTGCGGCAAGTGGCCGGCGGCGACGATCCTCGCCCGGCTGCCGCGCCCCCATTGGATCTGCTCATCGAACCGCCCTTCCGGGTTCGGCCAGGGGGTTCCCCTTTCGCTATAGCCCCAGGTGATCTTCGCAGGGTCCTTGTCGTCGACGCGCCCCTCCTGCACCACGAAGGGATCGACCGGGCGGCCTGTTTCGTCGTCCACGACCCGACCGGAAACAGCGACGATCGTCTCGCTGCGAGGCGTTTCCGGGCCCTGTAAGGAATCTTGTGTCAGCCAGCAGAATTGGGTAGTCTGAGCAACCCTTTTTCTGGATAGGAGGCTGACGCATGGATGCTTCTTTACGCACGCGGGCCGAAGAGCTCGCAGACGAGATCGCCGCCCAGGCCAGGACGGCTGGGGACCTCAATGGGCTGATGCGGTTGATGATGAAATCCGCCTTGGAGCGGATGTTGAACACGGAGATGGATGAACTTCGACCTGGACCTGCTCGGCTTCTCCAAGGACGAGTTGGCGAAAATATTCGACCCGGGCGTGAAGGACGGCCTGACCGATCCGGACGAGGTTCCCGAGCCGCCCGACGAGGCGATCACGCAGCCGGGCGACCTGTGGATTCTCGGCAACCACAGGTTGCTCTGCGGCGACAGCAGTAAGCCCGAGGATGTCGATCGGCTGATGGCCGGCGCCGCGATCCAGTTGGTGAACAGCGATCCGCCCTGCAACGTGAAGGTCGAGCCGCGATCGAACAGGTCCGCCGCTCCCACCAATGGTATCTCGACCGCCGGAAGATCATGGACGCCGGCGCCGTGCTGGCCAATCCGAACAGGTTTAATAACACGTTTCTGCCCGACGGAAGCCAGGCCGAAGTCTCGGCCCTCCAGCGGTATTACAACGAAGTCGCCAGGATCGGCCAGTCGGCCGTCTCGACCGAATACGACAACAACCCGCCCGAGGAGGAAGGCCCGCAGGAATCGGGCATCTCGGCCTGAAGGATTCAGCGACAAGTCTCCGGTTGGGACCGCAAGATCGTGCCGCCGGAGTGCGTGGCCCTCGTCCAGGCCATCGACGTGCGGAAGATCGCGCTCCATTTCGTGGTGCGGGCCTGGCGGCAAGACGGAACCGGCTACACCATCGACTACGGCGTCCAGGAAGTGCGTGGAACGACACAGGGGACCGACGAGGGCGTGGACGAGGCCATTCAGCGGGCCCTTGCCTCACGTCGGCAGGCGATTGAGGATGAGCCCTATCGAACGATGGACGGCAACCCCCGAGTAATCGACTTGAGCTTGATCGACGCCGGGTGGCGGACGGAGGCGATCTACGGGTGGTGCCTGGAAGCGGGCCAGCAGAAATGGAAGCCCGCGATGGGCTTTGGAAAATCGGCCGGCTGCACATCGGCGGCCTTCCACGAACCGACCAGGACAGAGCGCGACAAGAAGATGGGCCAACGGTGGTTTCTGTCGAAGAGGCCCCGCGGCGTCTGGCTTGTTTGTACCGATGCCGATCATTGGAAGGCCTGGGAACATGACCACTGGATGCGCGATCCTGAGAAGCCGGGCGCCTTGTTCTTATATGGCCACCGGGACGAACAGCACCCTGAGCGATTGAGTGCGGACCAGAAGGGGCATTTCAGTTATGCCAAGCACCTGACGGCAGAAGTGGAGACCGAGGAGCTTATCAAGGGCGTCATGAAACGATATTGGAAGTCCAAGAGCGACACGAACCACTATTTCGACGCTTCGTACATGACCGACGTGGCGGCGACGATGCTTGGCGTTCCGTTCTTGGGAAAGCCAGTAGCCCCGGCGGCGATGACCGTCAACGATTGGCTGGCCGCCCGGCCAAAAAATGGGTCGAGCAAGATAGGCGCCAACTGGAAGCCGTCGAAGAAGAAAAGCATCGAGCGGATCGACGGGATCACAGCCCTGATCATGGCCCTGGACCGCGCCAGCACGCAGCCTTTGGCCGGGACAAGCGTCTATGACAGCCGTGGCGTGCTCTGGTTCTGACCGCGGCACCTGATAGCGACAGACCGCGGTCGATGTGACCGACGCGCGCAGTACATCATCGGAGTATCTCTTCAAGCCGGTGTTCCGCCCTCCCAGCAAACGGTTGAGTTGATCGCGTCGCAATCGCCGGATACTCGAGATTTCATCCCGTCCCCTCTCGCTTGACAAGGCAATTACTTCGCGATATACAGTGCGGGGAGGCTGGTGGGTTATCACACTTTGATTGACCGGTGAGATGGCAAAGGGCTGCGAGTCAGGTCTTTTCGACGCAAAGACGAGCAACGATTACCGTGCATCCGGGGAATCATTCGACAGGTCGCGACATCTGCAAGTACTGGGCCGGAATGTAGACCTGTCGCGGCGCAGGATAGGGTAGGGAGAACGGAATTGTCCGCGGGACCGCTGACAATTGGGCGTAACGGGGCTCTTCACGTTCGCGAGGAGCGCCTGTCGATGCGGCATGACGCGTGCCGTCTGCTGTATGTGAGCGACGTACATCTGCGGCGCGGACGTGCCGATCATCTCTGCCGGCAGGTCATCGAATCCGCGCGTGCTACGGAAATAGACGTCGTTCTATTGGGCGGCGACCTGGTGGATGGTCCGGCGGAAGCGGACAACCTTTGCGATTTGGTCGCCGCGCTCTGCGAGGTGGCGCCTGTCTTTGCGGTCGGCGGCAACCACGACCGGCGTGTCGGCATGGATCGGGTCCGCGACGCGGTGGCAAGCGGCGGGGGAACATGGATTCATGCCGGCGCGGCGCAAGTATCCCATGGCTCTCGGGTCATTGTGGTATCCGGTCCCGAAGCGGCATCTCGACCCGACGGTGATGTTCAAGTTCTCTGCGCGCACGACCCGCGCGTCTGGAGAACCGCGCGCCGACGGGGTTACGACCTGGTTCTGGCCGGGCACCTGCATGGGTGCCAAGTCGTTGCGTTGGAGCATCGAGGCCGTCTGTTTCCCGGGGCGGTTTTCTATCCTTTCTGTTATCTGCGCGACGAGTATGGATCGGCTCGGTTGGTAGTCAGTCGCGGCGTTAGTGATCTGGTGCCGATCCGCTGGCGGTGTCCGCGCGAGGTTGTTTTGTGCCACGTGTGAAGTGTGGGCACTCGGCAGGGCCGACCTATGAACTTTCAGGCCGTTGGCAAACGATGGAAGGCACTGCATGCCGGAATCGCGTCGGTCCTCATTGCCGCCAGGAGCATGGTGCGCGGACTGTCGCTGTGCATGTCGGCCAGGCCAAGGACGCCGTTGCGAGTCTTGTGCATCGTGGCGTTGGACACGCTTCACACGCTTCGCAACGCGAAACCGCTCCAGCGGCGTAAGCTCAGAGTGCTGGCGGCGTTGCTCGATTTCGGAGCCTGCGCCAACGCGGTTCTCGATAATAAGAACTATTGCCTGCACGAGTGGCGTGAGACGCTGCAACTGCTGGAAGAAGCCGGGCTCCGTTCGTCGGTGGTCGAATATCTGCGCAGACTCAAGGACCTGGAGTGCAAGCGTCCATTGCCCGGTGGCGATGCGCGGCAGTTTCAAGAAGTAGGTTTGTACCGCGAAGCCGTCGTGCGGCTTTCGCTGGGAATGCTGGCCACGGTAGCCGACCGCAACCCTTGCCTTGACGCGGGAATCCGCGCGACCGACCGCGATGCGGATCTCAATATCCTGTTTCGAATCGCGATGCTGTGCCAGATCATCGACGACGTTCTGGACTATTCAAAGGATATGTCTGCCGGATTGCCCAGTTTTCTGACTGCTTCCAAGTCGCTCCCGCAGGCATTTGCACTGACCCGGCTAGCAACGCTCCGCTATGCCGACGGGGGCCGCGTGCCGCGAACCGGCGATGTGGTCCCCCTACAATCGGCACTGTTGCTTGTATCGGTAGTTGCGAGACTCGTAATCGTTCTAGGCCGTTGGAGGCAAGGGACAGGAGTTTTCCGGCTTGCAAGCGATTCTCCCGCATCGGTAGGATCGCGGTGATCGCCGGTTGTCGCGCCCTAACCGGCGGCCACATCCCAAGAAAGCACGGATCCTTGCACGTGTCAGCGAGACGGGCCGGGGCCGCGCAGGCGGTCGATGTGACCGAAGCGTACCCGTGCGTTTCTTCAGACTCCATTCTTTGAGCCCAATGTTCGACGCACCGGCGGTCTGATCACGCCGCGGCTCGACACCAAGTTCTGTGGCAACGTTCGTAATCCCGCCTTCCGGCGGAAGCGGCATTCGGAAGAGCGACTCACCGATCTCGGGATTGCACGTGGCACTCCTCGTAGGTGGCGATGATCTGGAAGCCCAACCTCTGGTAGCAGCGGACCGCCGCGGTATTGTCGGCGGCCACGTTGAGCCCGACGTGATCCACGGTCCTGCGCAAGTTGTGGCACAACGCGGCGACGGCGGCCTTGGCAAATCCCTTGCCTCGGTGGGCGGTATGTGTAGCGACGTTGCCCAGCGCGGCCACGCGGTAAGGCTCCGAACAAACGTTGCCGCGGAGGTATCCCTCGATCGTGGTCTTGTCGTGCAGGCAGATGCGTTGCGGGGGAGTGATCATGCACCAGCAGGATAACGAGTCGCGCCGCCTAGAGCAATCCTGCCACCGTTGGCCCGAGTTCTACCTGTCCGATCGCCTGGGCCAAGGGCATCAGCGGACATGCCGGAAGGCCGGTCTCGGATTGCCCGGGCGGAAACGATGGCCTGTGACCCGCCCATCGAAGGAGTGAACAGACAGAGCCCTTTTCCAACACGCCGCATGTCGACCATACGTTTCTTGGCACCACGCCGATGTGACCGAAGCATCTTGGCCGAAGCTCCTTGGACACGTCGGTGGGGGCGGCCGACGCGTGCTGGAAATGACCTTCGCTGCGGAGGTGGGGGTGACCGACGCAGGATACGTTCGCAATTCTCGGCGTCGGCGGCCTCGGTCTGCGCCTGGCCCGGTTCCCTCGATTCGCATGTGCTGCTGGCCGAGGCCCTGGATTGCGATCCGCGGACGATCGTCCAGGCGGCTAGGCCAAGGCCAATTTCGACCAGCACGACTCCAGCTACCCCACGTGATCTTCCCCACCGGAGCGGTGGTGAAGGACGGGCTTGTGTACATCTACTACGGCGTGTGCAATACGGCGATAGCGTTGGCAACCGTGCCCCTGGAAGATGTGCTTGCGCACGTGTTGCCGTACCGGGTGTAAGATCCTCTCCCGCAGGCGGCTACCCGTTGGCCGCAACCGACTGGCGCTGGATTTCGAGGAACAGGGCGCTGTGATCCAGGTCGCCGCCGCCGTTGCTGCGCAGGCCGGAGAATAGCTCGCGGATGGCCGAGAGCAAAGGGAGTTGCAAGCCAGCGTCGGCCGCAGCGTCGCTGGCCGCGTCCAGGTCCTTGATTTGGTTGTGGACCGTCCCACCGGGGGCAAAATTGCGATCAAGCATGCGCCGCCCGTGCTCCTTAAGGATGCGGCTGTCGGCGAAACCTCCGCGCAGGGCGTCCTGGACCGCAGCAGGGTCGGCGCCGCCGCGTTCGGCCAGCAGCAGCGCCTCGGCGACCGCGCCGATGGTGACGGCGACGATGACCTGGTTGGCCAGCTTCGAGAGTTGGCCCGCTCCGACCGGTCCCACGCGCCGTGCCGTCCCCAGCGGCGCGAAGACCGGCGCCAGTGCGGCCAGGACCTGCGGATCGCCGCCGGCCATGATTGCCAGCGTGCCCCCCGCGGCGCCGCTGGTGCCGCCGGACACGGGCGCGTCCACATAGGAGACGCCGTACTGGGCCAGCCGGGCGGCGTGTTCCCGGGCGACCCGCGGCGACGTCGACGTCATGTCCACCAGGACCGCGCCGGGGGCCATGGCCTGTGCCGCGCCCGATTCGAACACGACGGCGCTGACCGCATTGCCGTCGGTGAGCATGGTGATGACTACGCCCGCGCCCGTGACGGCGGCGGCCGGGGTGTCCGCCCAGCCCGCACCGCGGGTCAGCAGCGGCTGGGCCTTCTGGGGCGTGCGGTTCCAAATCGTCAAATTGAATCCGGCCGCCAGCAGCCGCTCGGCCATGGGCAGTCCCATGCGACCGCAACCGAGAAGAGCAATTCGTTCAACCATCATCTTTCTCGCAACAGCGTTAGGGGGCATGGGACTCAAGCGGCGGCGCCAGCCGGCCTCAGTTCGTCTTCAATGAAGGCGCTGATCACGTCATCCATGCTCCGGTCGGCGGTGAATCCAAGCCGGCGGCTCTTGACCGAATCGAAGCAGGTCGGCCAGCCGGCGACGATCCGCTGGATGACCGGGTCCGCCTGGAATCGCACGCGGCGCGCGACCGCCGCGCCCGCAACCCGCTCCAACGCCGCCAGCATGTCGCGCACCGTGAGCGTGATGCCCGGGAGTTGCGTCACGCGGGCCGGCCCCCAGTCGGCGGCAGGCACCGCGGCAGCCCGCAGGAACGACTCGATCACCTTGCGGGGAGAAAGAATGCAGACCGGCGTCTCGGGCGGCACGGGGCAGACGACCTCGCGCCCTTCCAAGGGCTCGCGGATAATGGAGCTGGCGAACGCCGACGCCGCCAGGTTCGGCCGGCCGGGCCGAACCGCGATCGTGGGCAGCCGCAAGCATCGGCCGTCGACAAACCCCCGGCGGCTGTAATCGTTGATGAGCAGTTCGCCGATCGCCTTCTGCGCGCCGTAGGAAGTTTGCGGCGCCAGCGCCGTGCCGTCTTCCACGACTGCGGGCAAATCGCCGCCGTACACGGCGGCGGAACTGGCAAAGAGAAATCGACACCCCGGCGCCGACCGTCGGCACGCTTCTAGCAGCGACCGCGTGCCGTCCAGGTTCACACGCATGCCCAGATCAAAGTCCTGCTCCGCCGCCACGCTCACCACGGCCGCCAGGTGGAAGACGGCGCCGGTGCGCCGGTTGACGAGGCCGTCCGGCACTTCGGATGCGGAAACATCGGCCTCGACCTGCTGCACCCTTGAATCGTCCGGCAGCGCCGGAAGCTTCAGGTCGCACGCCACAACCCGCTCGATGGGTTGGGCGCGGCCCTCGGGACCTGCCAGCGACGATTGTTCCAACAGTTTCTTGACGAGGCGGTGCCCGAGGAATCCTCCGGCGCCGGTCACTATGATTTCCATGACGTTTTCCCCTAGAGCGCAAGTTTCGCGCCTGCCGGCTCCGCGGGCGGCAGGCGCACGATCGTAATCTTGGACGACCCGATCCAGCTTGTCAACTACACCTTCTTTTGAGGATCGATAAGGAACCAAAACAACGAAGCCACGAGGAAACTCGCGTCTATCAGCACCAGATCGGCATTCCATCCATAGGATGAATGATCTTTCAGGTAAACCACCAGCACCGGGCAAATCGCGGCGCCGACCTGCCCGGCGGTGTTCATCGTGGCGCTGACCACGCCGGCGCGGCCCCACCGCCGGCCAAAGCGGCCGCCGGCCCAATCGGTCAGGACGCCGCCCAGCACGTCGCCGGCCACGCTCAGCGGCAGCGGCAATCCGGTGAAGAAGGCCAATTGCCGACCCGTCATGCCCCGCCCCTCGCTGAGAAATTTGTGGAACCAGGTGATGAAGAAATAGACCAGGAAGCTGTTGGGCAGGTACATCAGGCACAGCGCCCAGACGTTGCGGTGCATCAAGAGTCGCTGCCAGAGGGGCAAGGCAGGCGGTTGGCGGCTGGGCCCCGGCGAGGCATTCGGCCTCCCGCTGCCGAGGTTGCAGTCCTCCAGGATGCGGGCAAGTTCCGCCGCGTTGACGTGCGGGTGCCGCACAGGCTCGTCGCGGAACCAGACGTACCAAACGGCCGCCCAGAGCAGCCCCGCAAAACCGAAGACCAAGAAGATCGCTCGCCAGGAAAGAGAGTGGCCCAACTCGTGGACCAGAAGGGGTGTCAGCGCGGCCGTAGCATGGGCGCCGACCAAGGCGATGCCCTGGGCCCGGCCTCGCTCGCGACAGGGGATCCAACGGGAGAGCGTTCGCGTGACCGCAGGCCAGGCCCCGGATTCGGCCGCGCCGAAGCAGAATTGGATGGCGATCACCGGCTTCGGTTGGACACACCGACGCGATTTAGGCAACGCCGACACCGCGCGCTCAAGCCCGGTGTTCCTCCCGCCAGACGAGGAGCGCTGCAGCATACGAATGGTCCACTCGGCAATCTCGGAATCGCGAGCCAAGGCTGCTCGCACCTGAGCTCGTTGGCTCATCGCCGCGCCCGTTGCGCGTGGGGAGTGCCCGAAAGAGCCCGGAGGCCAAAAGTGGCCGAAGAGAACCCCGGTCGGAGCCGGGGTAAGGAGGGGGGAGCAGGATGGACCTAGCCCTTGCGGGCGAACTTGCCCCGGTCGGCCTTGCTGAAGCGGGACTCCTTGCCCTTGATCTTGATCTCGCGGATGATCGCCGAGTAGACCGTGGCGTGGGGCGTCTTGCCGCCGGGCGACTTCCAGTAGCCCTTGGCCTCGGCCGCCGCGACCATTTCTTTGGCGGTCATCGGCTAGCCGGACTCCTCGAGCACCTTGGCCGCGGCGTCCAGGCCGCTCATCCGCTTTTCCTTGGGCTCCTTCTTGGCCCGCGACCGCTTGGCCTTTCCAGCCTTGCCCCGGGCGGCCGGTGGGGCGGTGGCCGCCTCTTCGCCCGTGGGCGCCGACGTTTCCGCCGGTTGGGCCTCGGCCGGGGCCTTGGCCTTCCGGCCGCCCTTGCCCTTCCGGCCGCCCGTCGGGGCACCGTCGCCGCCCACGGCCGCCCGCAGGCGCTGGGCCGACTGGATGCGGACCTTCTTGCCGGTGGCCAGGTTCGTGGCGTCCCAACCGCCGTAGCGGCTCTCCGCGTCGATCCGCACCTGGACCACCTTGTTGGTCACCTTCGCGGTGTACACGCGTCCGATCTTCACCTCGCTCTTCTTCATGGCACATCTCCTTGGGAAAAAGGGTACTTCAATCTTCGCAGCGAACTCCTGCGTTCGCCCGCACATCCACACAGGAGCCAGGTTTTCGGAGAAAGATCAAGCGGATTGCGAGGCCCGCGGGCCAGATTCTTGTAATTCCTGTGTAATGGGCTCGCGGCCCGGCTTGGCGGCCCCGGATGTTCCGTCACGAGCGTCATTTGCGTCATTTCTCGGGAATTGGAGCGGGATTTGCGTCACGGCCGCCGCCACGTCCGTCAGTCCGCCGCTATTTGCGTCATGCCGGGCCGACTTATTTGCATTGCTGTCGCCACGTTGCGCCGGTCGCCTCGCGGGCATGACGCACGTGACGAACATGACGCAATTTCCGGGAGGCCCGCCCGTGCCTGAGAACGGTCCGGCGCCTCGCTTGCCGAGGCCCTCAACGCGGCCGTATCAGCACTGTTGCCGGCCGTGACTCGGCTTACTATGTTGGTAGCTAGCGAGGGGATCGCCTCGGCGAGCTTCGTGGCCTCACCATTCTGCCCACCGTTGGAGACCCGGGGGTGTCCCTTCGTCCTGCTGGTTTCGTCCCACCGCACTCGTTTCATGAGATTCGCTATGACGCATATCGCGATTCACGGTTCGTTGGCGTCCAGCAAGGCCGGCCTTGTGTTGCCGGTGGTGTTCTTGGCGTTGCTGGCTTCATCGCTTCCTTGCGGAAAGGCTGCGGAGCTGATTCCGGCCGAACGACTTACGAACTGGACGCCGGGTGTGACCGTAGGCGTGCCCGGCGGCATCCCCACCAACCGCACGCACCTGATCGACGTCACCAAGGCCCCCTACAACGCCGACAAGACCGGAAAGACCGATGCCCAGCCGGCGATCGTCAAGGCGATTAACGACGCCAAGGACAACGACGTGGTCTTTCTCCCGGCGGGGACCTATCTGGCCAACCACGGGATCACGGTCTACGGCGGCAAGAGCCGGATCACGATCCGCGGCGAGGGGCCGGATAAGACGCTCATCAAGCCCAGCGGCCCGCAGAGCGCCGGCGTCAGCGTTACGCCTGCCGACGGCGGCGACTGGTGGTATGGCAACCGCCTGAAGCTCAACATTGAGGGCAGCTACAAGCGGGGGGCGACCGAACTCACGGTCGGCGACACCAACGTGATGAAGGATTATCCCAAGGGCGGGGTAGGCGAGATTGTCCAGATTGCCATCAAAGGCGACAAGAAGCTGCCCGTGCTCTCCTCGGGCGGGGCCCCCGGCTACGATCGGAAATACATTACTCGTATTGTCGCGAAGACCGCCACGACGGTGACGATCTCGCCGCCGCTGCTGTTTGACGTGCCCGCTGAACTGGCACCAATCATGCGGCCGGTGGGACGCTATGCCGAGTCGGTAGGCCTCGAAGACTTGACCGTCGATGGCACGGACTGCCCGTCGGGCGGTTGCCTGGTCGGCATCGGGCAGAGCTACGGCTGCTGGGTGAAGAACGTGACGGTGCGGAAGGCGCAGAACCGGCTCATTGGTCTGGATGGCTCGCTGCAGTGCGAGATCAGGCACTGCAACATCTACGGCCGCAAGACGGCCGCGGGCCCGAACGGCGGCGGGCTCTTCCTGGGCATGGCCTCGCATTGCCTGATCGAAGACAACATCATCTCGCCCGACACGGAGGTGGACGGCGGCTCCGCCGGCAACGTGTTCGCCTACAACTTCTGCGACGACGACTGGATCCAGGGCGGCCTGTTGGGCATGTCGATTGACGCCAACCACGCCCCCCACAATAGCTTCAACCTGTATGAAGGCAACTACATGCCGCGGTTCCAGGCCGACGGCTATTGGGGCAGTTGCTCGCACGACACCGCCTTCCGTAACTGGTTCCACGCAAGCTCCGACAAGACGACGCAGTGGTGGGTCGCCGTGAACCTCAACCGCTTCACCCGCTGCTACAACATCGTGGGGAACATCCTGGGGAAGAAAGGCTATACCTGGCTATACGAGGTCGAAATGACCGGGTTCGGCTACGGCAAGCACTATATCTACTCGTTGGGCTTCCCCAACATGGGCAACGGCTGGTGCAACGGGAAGACGGCCCAGCCGAGCAAGGGAAAGTACTGGGCCGACTGGGACCCGGTGGTGGGCACGACGATCAAGGGCGTGCTGACCGAGCGCGGCAGCAACAGCGTCGGCAAGATCACCCTCAGTTCGGGTTCCGTGGCTGTGGAGCAAGCCCCGATGATGAAGGCCGGGGAACTCAGCACGTTCGTCATAGTCCAGAAGGTGGACGGCAAGGTCGTGACGGTCAGCACGGGGCCGTGGCAAACCAAGCTGCCGGCCCTGAACACGGAGGTGCTCCTCTTTCCCGGCTCGGGCGGCTTCCAGGAGCTCGATCTGGACGTAAAGGATACGGCGATCTTGAAGGGCAACTTCAACTACAAGGACAACGCTGTGCCGGCCGCCGAATCGCTCGGCGGCGCCAAATTGCCTGACAGTCTCTAACAACAAGATCCCGGCGCAGGTCAGGTTCGAAGAGCTGCGGAAGAACGTAAAGTAGCGGTAGCCGGTCACTTCGGCGAAGGTGCCCGGCAGCTCGAACTCGACGGCGGCACCGAGGGCATCGCCGATGGACAGGCCAAGGAGCGTTCCACGTTGGCAATTTGTGGATTGCATGGGCATAGGTCCGGTCCCGAGCCGCCACCCTCAGCTACTACTCGTCTGGGAATGGAAGCGGCTTCTGTTCATCGACTGGCTCACGAGCGGCATCGTCTGCGCGGCAGAACCCCGTTATGAAGTGCCCAAGAGGATCTTCGAGCCTCTGAAAGTGAACCTTCACGGTTTCCTTCTTTGCGTCAATCCACTCAGCCAGCTTGATGGATACGTATTGCTCCAGCGCGTTGACGAACCGGAGAGCGTGGCGGATTACTGTTGGAAGGGGCATCTGGTCACCGCCGATCAGCACCGCTCGTTCTATGAAGCGGTCAACCATCGCATGTGGGACATCACCAGCGGGTTTACCGAATGGAAGATCAACTCTTGCTACCCCGACGTGCAGTGGCAGAACTTCGATTACTACCACAAGCCGATGGTGAGCCAGTTCTATATCAAGCGCGCCTGCGAACCGCTACATGTGCAATTGAACCTGGTGGACAACGCGGTAAGCGTTGTTAACCCTAACGTTGCATAAATCGTGCCCTGGGGGCGTGTCAAGCGGCCCGCACGCTGGATCAGACCGGCGCGGAACGTGTGCAATTCCTCAAAGGCCCACAGTGGCGTGCGTTTTTCCGTGGTGCCGCGCGACGGTGCGCTGGGCCCATGGTCCAGGAGGATGACGGCGACGGCACCGAAGATGGCTGCAGCGGCCTGGAGTTTGGCAAAGAGCAGAACGCAGATACAAAGGAAACCGTCATGAAAACGAACGAGGTATCGAAGTGCCGGCCTGCTGCCGGCTTGATGAATCGGCCGTCACTGCGCGTCGCGGCGGGTTGGGCTGCGGTGTGCCTGTTGGCGGCATGTTGGAGCGGTCGCGCCGCCGCGGACGACGCCGGGTCGGCCGCCAAGCCGGCCAAGAAACCGCTGATCTGGATCCAGGTCCCCCAGTGGACCAGCGACGACGACAATTGGGGTGGGCCCTACGATGGCCCATCGACGAGGCGCATGTGCCTGAAGATTCTGAAAGACGAAGCGACCCGACTGGAAATCGAGCTCAGCAGCGACGCCAAGAGGATGAAGGAGTTCGACGGCGCCCTGTCGCTCAACCCGCAGAGCCCGCCCGCCGACATGCCCGTCGTGGACGTGCTCTTCCAAGGCCATCGAGGGTTCTTTGACGCCTTCCACAAGAACTGGGACTTGAAGCGGAAGCGGTACCTGCTGGCCTCTACGAACGACCCGGAGTGGCTGAGAACGGGACTGCGCGTGCTGAAGGCCGCCTGGCAGGTCCGAAATACCCGCGTCTGCGTGGTGACGGACGAAGCCGGGGCGGCCGACGCCGCACACCCGCAACTGGGCACGACGTTCCACGTTGTGCCGCGGGCGCGATTGGACGAGCAAATCCGCAAGGTCAACGAGCAGGAAGCCACGGCCGTGGCCGTGGATTATATGCACCAGGGCCGGATGGACGGAACCATCGAAGGGACGAGCGGTTATCAGAAGATGCAGGTGGAAAAGTGGTTCCTCGTTGACCCCGCCTACGCCCAGAAGGCCAAGCAAGACGCCATCGCGGCAGCCAGGTTTTACCTCGGCTGCCGAAACCTTCTGGCGGCGGAGAACTGCCAGGCCTTGACGCTCGCCGACCAAGCGAAGTATGGCGCCGCGCCGGTCATTGCCTTTTCGGCGTTTGCCGACAACGGCGTGGCGGCGGCCTTCGACCGCGAGGCCACCTTGATGCTGCTGATGACCGGGGCCCTCTTGGAGCGGGCCGGGTTCGTCCACGGACCGCTGGCCAAGAAAGGCGAGAACATTTTCATGGCCAGCTACTTCACCTGCCCGACGCGATTGCCCGGTTACGACTATGAGCCGCCGGCGTCGTTCAGCATGGGAGTGGGCGCGGGAGGAAAAGACTTCGGCATCCAGGTGCGCTGGCGCAAAGGCCAGGAAATCACGCGCTTGCAGTTGAAGGATTCCAAGGTGCTGCTGGCCAACGGCAAGGTGTGTTACACCGACATTACGCTCAAAGAAGGCCACCGTACGGCAGTCGTCATGGCGCTGGAGGACAAGCCCGGCCGTCCCGACACGGACGCCCCCAACAGCGTGATCGTGTGTGGCAATTGCGCGAATGAGATCAGTTGTCTCGCCAGGCTAGTGGACTTGGACTTTCCGGCTGCCACGGGCGTGCTGGTGCCCAGATGATCGGCCCGGCAACTTGTCTTTTTCGTTGGGCTCGCTGGCGTCGTATCAAGTCATCCCTTTTCCGGAAGGTATTGAGAAACCACCGTTGCGACACCACGGCCCGGACGCCCCTGTTGTCCTTGGTACCCATTGCAGTGCGTCGGTTGTGATGCCCGCAGGCTCGGAGGACGGCAAGGACGCCGATCGCGACACAAGCGCGCTCTCAGCCGGGATTCGCCGGCGATTCCACCGGATCGCGCAGGGTGCTGGCCTGTCGATCATAGCCGCCCTGCGCGGGCATCAGCTTCCGGCACGACAAGCGGAGACTCGCGCGACGACCGGCCTCGGCGGCTCAGAGCGACCAGCTTTTGCGGTACTCGCGACGGACATACTGATTCAGCTCCGGCATGTTCGTGCAGCGCAGGTTCACGCCGTCCCACTCGACCTTCTTGCCTTGCCCGGCAAGCTGGGCCAGGTTGCCGACCAGCAGCGCTTCGAGGTACGGTCCGGAGACGTCGGGGAAGTTCGAGCTGGGCGGATCGCCCCCTTCTTTCACCGCCCGGAGGAAGTCGGCGTGGATGCCGTGGGTCCGGGCGTATTTCTTCGGCGGCGGCGCATACTGGCGGTGCTTTTCCTCGGGCACGATCCTCGCGCCTCCACAATACTCGTCGCAGTACATGTAGCCCTTGTCGCCGACGAAGATCGTTCCGCATGAGGTCAGATCGCGCCCATACTTGGCCGCCAACTCGTCGGCCACGCGCGGGTGGTTGAGGTTCTTCGCGCCGAAGAGCTGGTCGTCATGGTCCTTGGCGATCTGCTCGCGGCGCTTTCCGCCATACCAATAGGCCTTCAACGGCGGCAGCCCCGGCCGCGGGAATTCATAGCACAGCGTGGTGAACGCCGGCCAGACGCCAGGATTGCTCTCCTCCTGCTCCAAGACCTCGACGCTCGTCGGATACTTCAATTGCAGACCCCAGTGAACGGCGTCGAAGGCATGGACGCCCACGCAAGGCAGCAGCCCCGTGCCGTAATCCTTCCAGTAGTACCAAGCGTTCGGGTGCAGGTCGCCGCGATAGTTGCACCAAGGGGCGGGGCCGATCCACTCGTCCCAATGCAGGCCGGCCGGCACCGGCTCGTCGGGCCTCCGCACCTTGTTGGCATAGTACTGCGAAACCCACGTGTGCGTCTCCCGCACGGTTCCAATCGCGCCGGCTTCGAGGTACTCGCGGAGCACTCGAATGCTTTCGCCGGCGTGCCCCTGGTTGCCCATCTGCGTCATGACCTTGTGCTCGCGCGCCGCCTGGCCCAGGGCGCGGGCTTCGTAGATGTCGTGCGTCAGCGGTTTCTCGCAATAGACGTGCTTGCCCAGCTTGATGGCCATCAGCGTGGCACAGGCGTGGCTGTGGTCCGGGATGGCGATGAACAGCGCGTCCACTTCCTTGTGCATCTCGTCGAACATCTTGCGGTAGTCGTAGTATGTCTTGACCTTCGGCCGCGTGCCGGGGGCATTCTTGTCGAGCCAATCCAAGGTGGCGCCCATCCGCCGGTCGTCGATGTCGACCAGCCCGATGAGGTGCTCGCCCGCCGCGACGGGCACGTGGGCCATCCCGCGCCCGTTGGCGCCGATGCAGACCATGTTCAGCTTGGAATTGGGCGATCGCTCAGCCAAGACGGCGGGCGTGCCCACGACCGAAGCGCCGGCGGCCAGGGCGGCAACGCCTGCGGAATGCTTGAGGAACTCGCGACGTCCGAAGCGGCTAGACATGGCAGATCTCCTTCAGGTTCTTGAATCGGGAAGGCGGCGACCGCCGAATACGGTTAGAGGACCAGATCGGGTCGGAAGAGTATTCTTCCACGTAGAAGGCCACCTTTGCGGGTTGCCAAACGAATTTGTAGGTGAGATACTCGTTGAGGTGTCTCCGAAGCCATTCGTTGAGCGTGTCGAGCTTGTGGGTGTCGAATGTTGTTTCGGTATATTTTGTTCCCGACGCCTTATGAGTCCAAACTGTGCAGCCGAGTTGTGCCGCGTTTTTGTCCGGCTGACACCCGGGGAGAAAGAGCCCACAAGCGAGAATTGGAAGCAGCCTTCCGAGGATCCGATAAACCCCCGTGGGCCAGCCGACCGAAATCGTCTTTTTCATGCTTCAACCCCTTCCGTTCGACTGGTCTTTCCCATTTGAAGTGAGCCTGACCGATCCAGGCTTGTTCGTCCAGCGTCGGATTCCATTTCGAGTATCCCTTTAGGAACGGGACAGCGTGCCGCGGATCGTCCATCAAGTGCGTTGTGTTTGATCTGTGGTGGGGGCATCCCGCGGAAGTGCATCGCAGAACGCCACGCCGACCGCGATTGCCACCGCAGCCGCAACGATGCCTATCAACCCCACGACCACGTCCAGCACCTGCCGTGAAAAAACCTGCGCCAGCGGCAGAAGCGTTCGATGCCAGGTCATGGTGTGCAGAACCCCATAACCAACCCCAAGCAAGAACCGCGCGTTGGGCGAGCGTACGCGGCTCATGGCCTGCGTGATCGCCCGCGCAAGCCAGATACCAATACCTGCCATTGGGAAATACGCCAAGAACGGCACCAAGTACCATCCGTCAACGGGAATTGGGCGGAGTGAGAGAACGGCGGCTAGAGCAAACGGCAGCAGGCAGACGAATGCAACCAGCAGCACCAGCAGGTGCAACGCCAAAGAAATGCCTAACGGCACCAAGAACAGATAGAACAGCCGCTCGGCTTGCCGTTCCAGCCACCCCGACGCGCCACGCACTTCGTTTCCGTTGGCGAGTTCCGGCATAGTCCAATCCCTTTTTCCTTCACTGGCGCCCTTGCACCGTTGGCTGGCTCGGCGACGCGTCGGCGTTCGGTTCCGGAGCGCTACAGGTCGCGAGCATGACGAACGTGGCGACCATTGCGCAAACCAGGGCGAAGGAAGGCAGGCCGGCAACGGCCTCTTCGCCGCCCGCCTGAACCACCTCGCCTGTTCCGCCGCCGAATTCTCGCCGTGCCTCGGCAGCGACCAAGGCGCGACTGTCCACCGCATACACATCCTGGGCAGAATACTTGACTGTGCCCGTGCTGGAACAGTCGTCGCATTGATAAGTCGAGGAGGTCTTGCCCGTTCCGTTGCAGGTCTTACACTGTGTGTATTCGCAGCCGGTTTCGTACGTCCGATGTACCACGGACACGTCCCTAGCGATCGGTACCGTGACGAAGTTAATGAGACGCCTGTACGGCTTGGCATGGACACCGGTTCCGTTGCAGGAATAGCACTTGTCGATCGAGATTTTCCCACCGCGTCCGCGGCAGATGCTGCAGGTCCGCACTTCGCCATCTCTCGACTCGGCTTTCTGCCGGTGCGGCAGGACGAAATCCGTCCACCACTGCCGATACGGCGAGCCAGGCTGCTCGCAGGCCGCCAAAAGGTTGTGGACGATCTCCGCGTCGCTCATACCGGGTAGGCCGCGACGGTCCACTTCCAAGCGCCAAGCCGAGAGCGTTCCGTCAGCGGGCTGGCTGGTCCACGGATCGAGATCCGCGAGATACTGCGGCAGGTCCAACGGCCGCTTGGCGTACTTGAGGATGTTCTCAGCGTATTCGGCAGCATAACCGAAACGGAAGGATGAGGAGAACGGTGCATCGTAACTAAACCATTGACAAGCAGCGGCGGCAGGGATGCACAGCATCGCCAGCCACAACCCGGGTTGCGCAGCCAGTCCCCGGAAGGCTAGCAGAATCAGGGCCGTTAGCACACCGGTAAGTGCAGCCACTGCCAGAAGCCGGCGGCCCCAGACATCAGCCCACAAGCTTGCCGGGTCGGTCGGCAGTGCGACCTCAAACCAAGCGTGGGTCGGACACCTTGGAAAACGGGGGTCGCGCCGCTCCTCGTCGAACGTGGCCAACCTTTCGTAACCTGCTCGACGCCGGTTAGCGTAGAAATACGCCCCCCAAACTGTGGCAAGCGGCGCCAACGCATTTATAAGCAGCCCCGATGAGTATTGGTTCCGGGCAACGTTGGCAAAGACAGCCAACCAAGCCGTCACCGCGGCGAGCGACCAGCAGACGCACATGGCACCAACGGCCCAGTGGGTCAGTTCACACCGGCGTCGGATCCATTGGACTTCGCTCGGCGTAAGCCGGACCTCCTTCGCGGCAGCGCGGCGCGTCATGATGGGATTAGCGACCGGATCCGGCCCGTGATCGAATGGCATCATAATTGCTCTCAGTGAGCCCTGCATTGGAACCGGAACGGGTAACCGCGTGCTTGCCCAAATTACCGGCGTTTTCTGAATTCACCGTTCCATAACCTTTGCAGGGCTCAATAGAAACTGCATCATTCAGAATCACGTCAAGAGTGTACCTTCTCCGCGCGTGCTGTCAACGACCGGAAGGCTACGCAGGAACCACAAAATCCGGGGGATCTCTTTGAAGTGGCACATAGTTCCATTTCGCATGGCAACAGCAGTCTTTCGGTATTTACCACCATTTGGCCAGCAGTAACCGTAAATAGGTGTAGCCCTCCCATGAAAATACGCGTTCGGAGAACCGTTCGTTTTCCAGCGATCGGCCTAATGTTCGCGGTAGTTCCACACTTCTCCAGCCACTGCCGTCCGAGATCGCCATCTCGTCAATCAAGACGCCATGCCGACCTCGGAGGCACGTACAACCCGAAGCTTTTCGAGACTGCTTGCCTACGGAGGTGGGGCACACCGACGCAGGTTGGAGAGAGGCGGGCAAACCCACACGGCGCATCCGGAAGCTATTATAGAACCCATCTTGCAGGTGGGCGTCGCCTCCGATCCTTGCAGTATCAGAATACCACCATTTCCTCGGACCGCCGCCAGTCCACCTAGGCGCGTTGGCGTAATCTCCGCCTCATGCGCATGTACAAAAACATGTTTTTCTTGTGTCGCCGGCTGTCGCTGATCGTCATTGATCGACACGGAAGTTACCTTTTCGGCTCCTGACCGCCAAAAACGAAACCCCTTGCGGGGCAAGGGGTTTGGCACTGTCTGGCACTGCTTGTCAAAGCGGAGGGCAAGGGATTCGAACCCTCAACCGGTTGCCCGGCACCTGATTTCGAGTCAGGCTGCTAACCGTTCGCGTACCCTCCCACAGGCATCAGGGAAGCGGTCGTATCATTCCTGGCCGCTCACATTCTAGCACAAAACCATCGGCCGCAAAGGCGTCTGCGAGCCACCAGTTGGACGTCGGGAGCATCTTCCGCCGGTAGCACCCGACCATGCCCGATCGGAGGTCTTGTGCTTGCGGCATTTCGGCGGCGCGACGGATGGTCGCGCTTACCGCGCTTGCTGCGCACATGAGGGGGCGCGGAGCAGGCCGCGAACTGATCGCGCGGGCCCGCGAATCTGCCAACCGGGAATCGCTCCCATGCGACACGACGTAGGTTTAAGTGGTAGCTCCACTCGATCCACACATGAGGCTGGAACGTGGCATCGGTTCTGAATGGGCCATTAGCTTCGACTGCCCTCGTAGTCGATGACGAGTCGGCCGTGCGCGAGCTCGTCAGCCGCTGGCTCAGCGCCCAAGGACTGCTCTGCGCCCAGGCGGCCGCAGCGCAAGCCGCCTGGGCGCACCTGCAGGCACACGAGACGCACCTGGTCACTTTGGACATCCGCATGCCGGGCCGCTCGGGAAGCGACCTGCTCCCGCGGATTTCCGCGGAATACCCCGATACGGCGATTATCATGATGACCGGCGTGGAAGAAGCCCACACCGCGATCGAGGCCCTCACCCATGGTGCATGTGCCTACCTGCTGAAACCGGTCAAACGCGAAGAGCTGATATTCCATGCCCGCCGGGCCCTGGAACGGCGGCAGTTGATCCTCGACAAACGCCGGTACACGCGCCGCCTGGAAGAGCGGGTGCGGGAGCAGACCGCCGCCATTCGTCGCGGCCAGGAGGAGACCATCCACCGCTTGCTCTCGGCCTCGCTGTGGCGCGACGAGGAGACGGGCACGCACATCCGCCGGGTGGGCCTGCTCAGCGAAGTGCTGGCCAGGGTCGCCGGCTGGTCGGTCGCCGAGGCCGAAAACATCCGTTTGGCGGCGCCCATGCACGATATCGGCAAGATCGGCATTCCCGACGCCATCCTGCGCACGCCGGGCCCGCTGAGTCCCGAAAAATTCCGCATCATCCAGAGGCACACCTTGGTCGGCGCAAAGATTCTAGCCGGCTCCGAGGGACCGATGCTGAAGATGGCGGAAGAAATCGCCCTGGATCATCATGAACGCTGGGACGGCGGCGGATATCCTGCCGGGCTGGCCGGCTACGCCATTCCCGAAGCGGCGCGCATCGTGGCCATTGTCGACGAGTACGACGCCCTGACCCACGACCGCGTGTACCGCCCCGCCATGCCCGAGGAGCGGGCCCTGGCAATCATGCAGCAAGGCGCCGGGACGCATTTCGACCCGCTCTTATTGGCGGTCTTCTTCGCAAACCTGTCCGAGCTCTCGCTCATCGCCCAAGAGAACCCGGATCAGCCGTCCGATCCCCTCATGCACGCCTTCGCTGAACACTGAAAACTGAATACTGAAAACCGATCACCGGCGGTCCGAGGCGCGTGGGCTGAGCATGAGGCGGGCCAGCGCCGCCCCGCCGCCCCGGGCCAGTCGCTCACGTTCCCTGTTTTGCTGCCGTGGCGGGTTGTGGGACACTGCGAAGCGGACCCGTCCGCCGGGTCTACCTCGCGGGACTGGCATTGCGTGGTGGTAGTGGCGATGGCTGCCCGCTGCCGAAGCATGATCTGCCAGTTCACGACCAGCACCACCAGCACGCCCAGAATCCAGGGCGGCATCCTCCGCTTGCGAGGCACCCAGAACAGTCCGCGGCAGTGAGGGCAGAACTGCGGCCCGTCGGAATTCAGACGTTGCACGACTCGATGCGAACACAGCGGGCAGCGGCAACGCATACGCGCACCTTCTTTGCTCCGGGCCTGCCGGTCGCTACTCTACTACAAGTATACGATACTCGGCCGATTGTAGCCGGCACACGCCGCGTGCCGGCGGCAGTTCACGGCACACGGCGTGTGCCGGCTACATTGGGATTGGCAAAGTTATCCCAAGTGTGCCACGGTTGTCTCACCCGTGTCGGCTCGTCGCAGGGATTGGGTATTGGGGATTAGGGATTGGAAAGGCCGGCCGCGGGTTTAAGGAACTATCTAAAAGGGCACATCTCCAAATCCCCTCCCGGCCAGGGCAGATCCCCCGGTGCCCTCTTCGCAAGGGATAAATCTCCTGGTCCCCTCTCCCTCCGGGAGAGGGCAGGGTGAGGGCGCGTGGCAAGAAAGCAGCCAATCATCCGCGCGCACCTGCGTGCATCCGCGGTTCCACGCCTTGACCGTCCGGCTTGCGAACGCTTGCTGTTACAAATTGTAGCCGGCACATGCCGTGTGCCGTCGGTGGCACGGCACACGGCGCGTGCCGGCTACATTGAAATTGTGAGACACCCGGGCAAACGGTTGCCCCGCACTGCTCAAGACTACTTCACCGGCACCGGCTCCGCCTCTCGCAACAGCGAGAATTCCAGTACCGCGAACCCGTCGATCTGAAAGTGCTCGACGACGACCTCTACGGTCTTGTCGGCCTCGAGCGGCAGCTTCCCTGTGTCGCGCGAGGGGCCATGCCACGTCCAATTCTCGATAACAGGCTTGCCGTCGACGCTGACACGAACGCCGTCGTCGCTCAACGTGGTGAATTCCCACGTTCCCTTCGTCAGGGGCAGGCGCGCCCGCGCGACCATGCCGAAGTGGTTCGAGCCTAGCTTGGCGGCCGTGATCTTAGCGGAGATGTCCAACTCACTAGGCCCGCGCATCCCGTACTTGAACGAAAGTTGATCGACCTGGTCCGAGACCGCCGTGGGGCCTTCGGCCAGTTTGCGGTAGCCCTCCAGGTCCTTCCGCGGGTCTACATCCTTCGGCCACTTGAAGAACGTTGCCTGCCACTGGGCGGCGAGCAACGTCCCCTTGATCTGGGCCAGGGGCTTTCCCGCCGCCTGCACCTTCAGCACGTAGGAGCGCACGCCAGGTTGGACGGCACTGACGGTGACCCGGGACTCGTCCGTCTTTCCGGGCAGCGGCGCGAGCGTGCTGCGCACGTTGTCGCCCACGGTTTCCACCCGCACGTCCGCCGCAGGGGTCTTGAGGACCTCGTAGATGGCCGACCCGCCGGCGGACTTGACAAGGCGCACCATCGGCGTCACATGGTCCCATGGTCCCCACTCGGTCATGATGATGTTCTGGCGACCGCGCAGTTCCGGCCGCGCGCCCACGGGGTGCTTCTTGCCGAAGACCTCGTATGCGGGGACCTTTAGCGGCGCGACCGGCAGCTCTTCATCGCGTGTGACCCTGTAGGTCGGTTCGCCGATGATCGCCTTGCCCACGCCGACCAGCTTGTTGGGCCCGATGGTCACCGCGCCGGGCCCGCGGAAGTGGAATGCAAGATCATCGCCATGGAAGGTGTTGTCGGCAATGACCGAGCCGGTCGAGGCGTAGCCGTTGGCTTTGGCCCAGTCCTTTTTCTCGAACTCCGGGTTCGCCCCGCCCCAGAGGTGGATGCCGCACTTGTTCTTCACGAACGAGTTGTGGACGATGTAGTTGTTGCCGCCGTGATCGATATTGACGCCGCCCCGCTCGAGGCCGTAACCCATCTCGCCGTTGCCCTGGAAATCGTTGCCCGCGATGAGCGTCTCACGCGAGTACCCGGCCCAGACACCGCAGATGGCGTTGCCGACGATCCGGTTTTTCAGATACTTGTTGCCGAACGAGAAGGTGTTCTCGATGCCGTGGGCGGGGGCGTAGGAGAAATCGTTGCCCACCACGACGTTGTCAGTGTTGCCGCGCCGTTTGTACCACTCCCGCGGATGCCCGCCGGTCTCGCCCAGGGCCTCGCGGCCGGCGAAGCCGAAAAAGCCGTCGCCGCCGTGAGTCACGGAGTTCTCGACAAAGACGTTCTCATTGTTCTGCTCGAATACGAAGATCCCCGCCGAGTCCTGGCCGCGGTTGTACACGCCATGGCTGTAGCCGCGGACGCAGAAGTCGACGGCGTTGCGGCTGATGACGTTGCGCGAGCACCGCCATAAGGCGATGCCCCAGCCGGAGTTGAACGAGAAGTCATTGTCGTAGACCCGCGACCCCGTGACGCGGTCCAGGCACAAGGCGTTCTGGCCGTGCCAAACGCGCGAGTCGCGGACGGTCACGCCGGCGGACTCTTCGATGTAGACGGCCGCGGCGTATTGCGTGAGCCACTCCTTCTTGTCGTTATTGTGCCCGAAAAGCCAGTCGCCTCCGTCCTCGGCCGTGGGCGTGGACTTCAGGCAGGCCCGCCGGTTGTCCGAAGCGTCGATGCCGTCGAGGATAAGGCCGTCGGCCTTTGTCGCCCACAGGCCGCACCAGAATCCGCTCACCCGCGCGCCGCGGATGGTGACGCCCGCGTGCCCGTTCAGGCGAATGCCGTAGCCCTTGTACTTGTCGGGGCGAGTGTCCGCCGGCGACCCGCGGAGGACCGAGCCCTCGCTAAACTCGATCTCGATGTTTGGCGCGCCGATCTGGATCACGCCATTGCCGTCGGTGTCCTTGATTACCGTGCCCGGCGGAATCACTACCCGGCAGGACTGCGAGATGACCGTGTTGCCGGCCGTGACCTTGATCACGGCCCGGTTCGGCGATTCGGCCGCGGCCAGGGCACTGACGACAAGTGAGAGAACCAGCGCAGCAAGGGATTCAGAGAAACGCATTGGCCACACTCCATGATGTTGGATAACTCACCAGTATGCCGGAACCCCTCGCATGACCTTTGGCCCATGACCGCCGTAGACCACTCTTGATAATTATATTGGCTCCTTGGGCCGTCACAAGCCTGCTCCCACGCTCCCAGGCCATTGGTGCCTTAAGGTGGGAGGCGGGCTATGGAACATCTGAGGCGTTGGGAGTGAGCATGAGGCGGTCCAGGGCTGCGCCGGGCTGGCGGGTGCGCAGGTGCAGGCGGCAGGGGCCGGCGGGCAGATCGAGGGCCACGGGGTCTTGGGAATCCCGCGGCCGCAGCGGCTCCCACTGCCAGCCTGAATGCGGCGGCAGTTGCCAGATGCGGCTGGCGCCCAGCCAGCCTTCGCTGTCCAGCAGGCTGACATAGAAGGAATGGGGCTCTCGATCGGGCGAGCGGAGGCGGGCCCAGAGCCAATAGCGGCCGGCCCGTTGGACCTCCAACAGCCACGAAACGCTGCCGTTGGGCCCGGCGATGGGGCCGGCCGGCTGGCAGACATAGCGGCCGGCCGGTGCCGCGGGATCGGCGAAAGTGGCCATTCCCGGCAGTACCAGGCCGGAAGCGGCCGGGCAGGAGACCGGCTTATCAACCGGCACGCGGATCGGTTCCAGGGGGTTGGCCCCCGGCGGCGCCGAGCGGAGCGGTTCGACGGCGGCCAGCAGCGGCCGGCCGATCTCCTGCGAGTCGAGTTCGATCGGGCCCCGGCAGGGCTCAGGACAGATTCGCACTCGCCCGCCGCGATCCAGCGGCGGCTCGACGGTGATCCGCAGCGGCCCGTCCTGGCCGGGGACCTCGATGCAAGTCTGCGCGGCGGCGACCTGGACCGTTCGGGGCCGGGCGGCCTGGAACCGCGTTCGCCAGGCGTCGAAATCTCGTTGGGTGGCCAAGCCCGTGCCGACGCGGACCCAGAAGGCGGCCCCGGCGGCGGGGACCGGCCCGGGGGCGGCCGCGGCGCTGCCGGATTTCTCGATTCCGGCCGCCGCGGGTGTGCCGGGAGGCTTCTCCGGCCGGGGGCAGAACCCGTGATCTACCGAGAGCCGCACCCAGCCCGCCGTGGGGTCGTCGTCGACCAGCGTGGCCGGGGCGGCTTTGCCGTCGGCGGTCCGGGCCCACAGCAGGCGAACACCCACCGCCGCCGTGCCGTAGCGAATGACCAGCGGCGTTGAAAGGCGGAAGGCGGAAGGCGGAAGGGGGAGAGGGGAGGGCGGAGGGCGGAAGGCGGAAAGCGGAGAGGGGGGGGCGGACGGCGGAAGGCGGAAGGCTGAAGGCGGAGAGGGGAGGGCGGCCGCCGGCAGCCGGTCGTCGCCCAGCCAGACGCAGTCGCCGCGGCGGAGCACGAAATGGCTCTGGAGGTGAAATACCTGCAGGGCCGACCAGTCTTTGTTGCGATAGAGGGCCAGGCCGATCGCGTCGCAGGTCCGCTGGGCGCCGGCCCAGAAGGGCGTCAGGTGCAGGGCCTTGCGATGTTTGGCGGCCCCGGTGTCGTAGGGCGCCTTGCCGTAGGGGTCTTCCCGCCCGTCGGCGATGAAGTAGCACCGCGGCTGCTCCCGGCTGCCCGGCAGATCGACGGCCAGGGGCACGTCCTGTTCGCCGTAGCCGGCGCCGCAGCAGGAAAGGGTCACGTCGGGGTAGAGCATGTGGGTTCGGCACTCGGCGGGCAGGATTCCCCAATGTTCGCGCACGAGGCGCGGGATACGCTCGCTCAACTGGCGGAGCCGGGCCGGCGGCGACCACTCAGGGCCGTAGGGCTCCAGGCGCTCGGCCTGGCCGGGCGATTTCGACGTGAGCCAGCCCTGGATCCACAAGTGCCAGTCCAGCCCGCCCAGCCCGTGGAGATAGTCGGAGCTGCGGCTATGGCAGCCGGCCAAGCGCTCGGCGGGCGGGAACCAATTCAGGGCCACGTCGGTCCAGAACAGTTCCAACAGGGCGGCCGCCTGGTCGCGCTCCGGCTGCCGCCGGGCATTGGTCCGCAGGAACAACAGGCCGACCAGGTCGGTGCCGTAATAGGTGGGGCTGCAGAACTCGTGGATCCCGAAGGCGGCGGTCCACAGGCAGAGGGCATCCAGGCGGCGGCGGCCTTCTGCGGCGGCGTCGGGCCGATCCAGACGCTCGCCCAGCACGATCAGATTGCCCGCGTTCAGGATCGCCATGTTCGTATAGTCGGTGGGCACGCGGTGCCGCAGGCAGCCCTCGATCCCCAGTCGCAGGAGCTCGTCCAGGCGACCGCGGGCGCCGGCCGGCATCCCTTCGCGGTGGTCGATCCACAGGGTGGCGGCGTCTTGCATGCAGAATTCGACGGCGTTGGTGTCGGTGACGCCCGGGTCCCGCCAGTACCATTTCAAGTTGCCCCAGTTAGGGCTGCGAGGGTCGCGGTCCTGCATGGCGGCGGCCAGGTCGAAGAGCCGCTCGAGTCGCTCCGGATGCAAGCCGGACTGGCACAGCGTCAGGGCGTAGGCCAGCAAGGAGCGGCTGTTGGTCGCCGCCGGCGGCTCGCTTTGGGCGATCCGCTGCCAGAATCGCTGACCGCGGGCGAGGGCCTCGGCTGCGGCCGACTGCCGGAGCGCGGCCTCGGGCCCGGCTGAAGGCGCTTCGTGCTCAGCGCCCGGCGCAGCGCAGACGGCCAAGGCCAGCCACAGAACCAATCCCAGACCAAATGCCAGACATGCGAACCGCCGCACGAAAGCCATACCTCCGCTGCCACTATCATGCGCAGCGGGAGCGGAAGTTTGCAAGGCGCGGCGGGCGGGGCGGTCCGGTTCAGACACTGCTGGACAAGCCAGCAGTGGCACCCGGCGGGGCGGTCAGTTCAGACACTGCTGGAGAGGCCAGATGGTGGGGCTCGCTTCGCTCGTCACCCTACAAGTTTCCGACCGTCCGCAACGGAAACTAATCGGTGCAGGACTCAATAAGGGTCAGCGCGGCAGGCGGGCCGGCGCACGACTGAACAGCGCGTCTTGGCGCGAGCCGTAGGCCGGCAGCTCGCTCCGCGCGGCGCAGCGGCGGAGCACTTTGGCATCACGCCGCGACAGGCTGCACAGCCGCATCATGCCCCCTTGCGCACACACCCGCTCGGCCACCGTAATCAGCTCCCTGAGCACATAGGTGGTCAGGAAATCGATGTCCCCCAGTTGGACCACCAGCCGATAGGTGAAGTGCTGCCGAAGCAAGTCCCAGAGCTGGTCGGCCAGACGAATCCGATGCGGGTCTTCATGGAACCGGCCGCCGAGCTTGACCAGCAGGCAATCGGGCCCACGCTCGACTTCGAGGCTCCATTGGGCGGCGGTTTCCAATGCGATCATGGAGGCTACTCCTTATTCAGGGGGCAAGGCGCCGGGCAGCGCGCCGCAGACAGCAACTCGCTGCGAACGATCCGCACGTTGCCGGGCCCGGAGATCCCCAGCTTCACCCTGCGGCCCGAAGTCAGCAGGACGGTAACGGTTACGTTGTCACCGATCCGGATTTCCTCACCGATTTTTCGCATTAAGACGAGCATCGAACACCTCCCTGTGAATTGTGGCCGGCCAACCGGCGCGGGTTCTCGTTGCGACCTGCCGCAACTGCCCACCAGTTTATCCCGACGGCAAATTCGTCAAATCCCGGCAGTTCGCGTAGGCCCATCGGGAAAACGGGCGGCGGGGGGTACTGCTTTTCACTAGACTGAAATGGGGGTATCAAGCGACAGCGGCTCCTGATAGAATGACAGCAGCGGCGAAGTTACCAGGAACGGCGGGGTTCCAACGTGCGGCGATATCGTATTCTGATCGTCGACGATCATCCGGTCGTCCGCTACGCCTACGGGCAACTGGTCAGTCGGGAGCCCGACATGGAGGTGTGCGGCGAGGCGGACGACGCGGTGACGGCCCTGCAGCAGGCCGAGTCGCAGAAGCCCGACGTGGCCCTGATCGACATCTCGCTGCCCGGTGAGACCGGAATCGGCGTGATCGAGTCGATCAAGGGCCGGTGGCCGGCGGTCAAGATGTTGGCCGTATCGACCCACGACGAACAGACGTTTGCAGGTCGGGTATTGCGGGCCGGGGCCATGGGCTACATCTCGAAGCGGGAGCCGCTGCCGAAGATCATCGAGGCCATCCGTCGCGTGCTCCAGGGCGAGGTCTATCTCAGCCCCCAGATGTCGACCAACCTGCTGTACCAAGCGGCGGTGGGCAGGCCCCTGGACGGAGATCCCGTGCAGGCCCTCTCCAACCGCGAGCTGCAGGTCTTCCAGTTGATCGGCGAGGGGATCAGCACGGTGCAGATCGCCGAGCGGCTGGAGGTCAGTCCCAAAACCATCGAATCGCACCGCAAGGTCATCAAGACGAAACTGAACCTGCGCACCAGCGCCCAGTTGAGCCGCCGGGCGTTTCAGTGGGCCCAGGAGCGGCACTGAGGGCGCCTCAGAATCGGCCGAAGAATAACTACTGCGTTTCAATGTAGTCCGCACACGCCGTGTGCGGAAATCCGGCACACGGCGTGTGCCGGCTACAATAATCTCGTCGAGGTTATTCTTCGGCCGGCCCTCAGCGCGACTCTGCGAGCGTCTCGCGGTCGGGGCCGCCTTGGCGGCGATGGGGCGCCAGGGCGGTTTCCAGCCGGGCCAGTTCCAGCCGGAGTTGCGGGAGCGCCGCGCCGGCCCCGGCCAGATCGCCGCGATCGGCCAGTTCTTCCACGCACGTGGCGGCCTGCAGGGCCGGTTCCGCGGCCAAGTAGACCAGCGTGCCTTTCAGGCGGTGGGCCAAGTGGCCGATCTGGGTGGCATCGCCGCCCTGCAAACCGCGCTCCATGCCGGCCAGCATGGCGGGCGTGTCTTGGAAGAAGAATTCAATCATCTCCCGGACCAGGCTTTCCTGGCCGGCCATGTGGGTCAGGGCCTCTTGGAAATCGAAGGCCCCGGCCGGCGCCGACGCCTCGGCCGTGCAGGCCGGCAGCAGCGGCGGCGTCCCGCCGGCGCCCGCCAGGCGCTCGACCGTTGCGATCAGCTCCGAGGCCGCCAGGGGCTTGGAGAGGTAGGCGTCCATACCGGCGGCCAGGCACCGCTGGTCGTCGCCCTTGAGGGCATGGGCGGTCATGGCGATGATCGGCACGCGGGCCTTCTTCGGGTCGTCCAGGCGGCGGACCGCTCTGGTGGCTTGGAACCCGTCCATGACCGGCATCTGCACGTCCATCAGCACGACGTCGAACTCCTGGCCGCGGAGCAAGTCCAGGGCCTGCTGTCCGTTGTTCGCAATTTCGACGCAGTGGCCGCGGCGGCCGAGGATGTGCACGACCAGCTTCTGGTTGGGGGGGGTATCTTCGGCCAGCAGGACTCGCAGCGGGCGCTCGGGGGCTTCGCGGGGCTGGGCCGGGGCCGGCAGATCGGCGGCCGGCTCGCTCGCCACGCCCAGTGCCCGGGCCACCGCGTTGAACACCGTCGATTGCGAGAGCGGACGCTCGAGGCAATAAGCGCCGGCCTCTTCGCAGCGCCGGGGCCAGCGGCGGCGATCGGCGGCCGAGAGCATGAGGACCAGCCCCGCCGCCGGGTCTTGCTCGCGCAGGGCGCGGGCCAGGGCGAACACGTCCATGCCGGCCAGCAGGGCGTCGGCCAGCACGACGCGGAAGGCGGGGCCGGCGTCGGCCGCCGCGCGGATCCGCGCCAGGGCGGAAGGCACGTCGCGGACCGTTTCCGGCCGCATGGCCCAATGGGTCAGCAACTGCTCCAGCATGCGGCGGGTGGCTTCGCTATCGGCCACGACCAGCACGTGCACGTCGCGGAAGGCCGCGCGCTGCGGGGCCTGCCGCTCGGGCTCCGCCTCCCGTTGCCGCTCCAGGCGGGCGGTGAAGTGGAAGGTACTGCCCCGGCCGGGCGTGCTTTCCACCCAGAGCCGCCCTCCCATCAGCTCGACCAGCTCCCGCGAGATAGCCAGGCCCAGGCCCGATCCGCCATAGTTCCGCGTAGTCGAGGCGTCGGCCTGCGTGAAGGGGGCGAAGATTCGCGCCTGGTCCTCCGCCGAGATGCCCACGCCCGTGTCTTGGACGCTGAAGCGAAGCGTGACCTGTTGGGGAAGGGGATTAGGGATTAGGGATTGGGGATTAGGCGATGGGGACGCGGAGACACGGGGACGCGGGGACGCGGAGACACCGGAACTCTCCGCGTCCCCGCGTCTCCGCGTCCCCGCGTCCTGGATTCGGGAAGCGGCCGGCTCGCCTTCCGCCTTCCGCCCTCCGCTTTCCGCCTTCCGCCCTTCGTCTTCCACGGCCACCTCGACCACCACCTCGCCGTCGGCGGTGAACTTGATGGCGTTGCCCACCAGGTTCAACAACACCTGGCGCAGCCGCAAGGAATCGCCCAGCAGGCGGTCGGGCAGATCGCCGGGCACGTTGCACAGCAGTTCCAAGCCCTTCGCGGAGGCCGGCAGGCCCAGGACCTTGATCACCTGGTCCACCGTCTCGCGGAGGCTGAAAGGCGTGGAATCCAGCTCGAATCGGCCCGCCTCGATCCGCGAAAAATCCAGGATCTCGTTGAGGATCGTCAGCAGGGTATCGGCCGATTGCCGGGCGGTTTGCAGGTAGTCTCGCACGGTGGGCGAGAGCGGCTCGGCCAGGGCCAGGTCGGTCATGCCCAAGATCGCGCTCATCGGCGTGCGCAGCTCGTGGCTCATGTTGGCCAGGAACTGGCTCTTGGCCACGTTGGCGGCCTCGGCGACTTGGGCATGCCGCTCCAGCGTCTCGAGCAAGCGGATTCGCTGCATGGCCAGCGCCACGTGGTCGGTCACCACCCGCATCAGGGCCAGCTCGTCGGGGTCGAAGGCGGTCTTGGTCCGCGAGCCGAACGAGAGCGTGCCGATGGTCCGGCCCTGCTCCAGCAGCGGATGGCAGGCGTAGCTCTGGATGCCGAAGCCGCGGACCAGCTCGGTGCGGGGATCGAGCTTGGTCTGGACGTTCTCGGCCACGATCGGGCTGCCCTCGCGGGCCACGCAGCCGCACACCGCCACGCCGTAATCCAGCCATTGCAGCCGGCCGGCGGCCTCCTCGGAAATGCCCGCACAGGCGTTCAACCGCAACCGCCCCGTCTCCTCGTCGGCCAGGAAATTGAAAAAGACGTGGCAGTCGAGGTGAGCCATCACCCTGCGGCACAGCGTGTTGACGATTCGCTGCGCGTCGTTGCTGGCCAACAACTGCGAGCCGACTTCGGAGAGCAACTGCAACCGCGCTTCGTGTTTCTTCTCACCGGTGACGTCGCGGGTGTAGACGTTGACATAGCCCGGCTGGGCGACCGGGACCAGCCGGCAGGAGAAGGCCCGCTCGTTGCACGCGGTTTCCAGGTGGGCGGGTTGGCCGGTGCGGAGGGCCTCGGCGGCGGCCCGGGCCCAGTCGTCGGGCACCCCGCGGCCGATTGCCGCGCCCAAGACGGCCAGCAGCGGCGCGGCGGCCGAGTTGGCGTATAGCACCCGGCCGTCGGGGGCGATCCGCAGCACCGGGTCGGGATTCTGCTCGGGAAACAGGGCCACGCTACGAAGATTGTCTTGCAGGCGGATGATCTCCAGGACCCGGGCGCACTGCCCGGCGAGCCACTCCACGAGCCGGAATTGCTCGCTGGTCCACTGCTGTGTCTGCCGGCTGTAGACGGCCACTTCGCCGAAAGGCCGGCCGCCGCCGTGCATCGGCGCGCAAAGCACCGCCCGGAACGGCTCCTGGCCCGGCAACTCGAGGATCGACAGGTCGGGCCGCAGGGCAGTGTCCTCGAGGCAGGCGGTCCGGTCCTGCTGGATCACCAACCCCGGGAACGAACCCTCCAGAGGCCGGCGCTCGGGCAGAGCACCGGCGCGGTCCAGCCCGGCGCTGGCGCGGAGCATCAGCCAGTCGTCCTGCGTCTCGTAGACGACGACGGCCGCCGCCGCCGGGCCGAACATGGCCATGGCCGCGGTGCAGATGTTGCACATCGCCGCCTGTTCAGTTCCGGCCAGCCGGGCCCCTTCCAGCAGCGTGTGCAGCAGGTCCTCACGGTGTTTCAGTTCCGCGTTGATCGCCTGGATCTCCTCAGACTGCGTCTGCAGTTCCTCGGTCTGCTGCGAAAGCTCCTCGGCCTGCTGCGAAAGCTCCTCGGTCTGCTGCGTCAGCTCCTCGTTCTGCTGCGAGAGTTCTTCCGACTGCTGCGACAGGTGTTCATTGAGCCGCGACAATTCCTGCACCTGCTGCTCCTGCGCTACGCTGAATGCCTCGGCCCAGCGGGCCCGGCGCAGTTGTTCGGCCAGGATGCACAGGAACAAATTGCTGGTGGTGAAGATTGCCAAGGCCATGGCATCGTTGGGGGTGGCAATCCGGAATGACCCGATGGGCGAGATGAACCAATAGTCGGCCGCCAAGGCCGAGAGGATGGCAACCACGATCCCCGGTCCGCCGCCCGCAACGGCCGCCACCAACAGCACCGCCGGATAAAAGGTGACGAAGAGCGGCATCGGGCCGAAGGCCCGCTCCAGCCACCATCGCAACACCACGGCCACGGCAACGACGATCACCGCGGAGGCGTAACGAATGGCGATACCGGCCCACTTCCCGCCGGGAGTGCTGGCCGGCCGGCCCGGCGGTCTGGCAGCGAGCCCGGCGACGAACTGGCCGGCGAGTCTCATGCGGGTTCCTCCATACTGGTTACGACGGCATCCGGGCAGTGGTCCCGAAAGCGCGGGCAAGATGTCCGTACCAGCCGGTCGGTGGCCGCAACGGTCCGTTGGTAGATGCCGCGCCGGAGGGCCGACAGGCCCAGGCTGGCCGGCGGCCGCTCGGCCTTGCCAACGACGAGAAAGCCGCCTGGCGCCAGGGCCTCGGCCAACCGCCGCCAGATCGCCGCGACCAGGTCGGGAGTGAGGTAAATGGCGAGGTTCCGCCACAGAATGAGGGCCCAGGGACCCGCTTCGATCGACCGGGCCAGGTCGGCGACCTTCCACCGAACCTGCCGGCGGAGGGCCGCGACCGGCCTCCAACGTTGCCCGGCCGGCTCGAAGTATTTGTCCCGCGTCGCACGTCGCACAAGAGTCAGCGTCGTGGCATCATAAAGGCCCAGCCTGGCGCGATCAATGGCGTCGCCGCGGCAGTCGGTGCCCAGCAGAAAGCTGCGATCCAGGAGCCCCGCCTCGGCCAAGAGGATGGCCACGCTGTAAAGCTCGGCGCCGGTGGAGCACGCCGCGCTCCAGACCCGCAGCGGACCCGGGCGGCCCGCCAACGAGGGCAAGACCTTGTCCCGCAGGCCCTCGAAAACCGCCGTGTCGCGGAAGAACCCCGTCACGCCGATCAACAGCGAGCTGACGGCGGCCGGCAAGAGGTCGGGTCGATCCTCCAGGAGACGGCGGGCCGCTGCCACGGAGTGAACCCGCAACGTCCGCAGGCAGGCGGGCAGCCGCCGCTGGAGCGGCGCGTGGCGATAGGCGCCGGGGGGCAGCCCGGCCCGGTCGATGACCCAGTCGGGCAACCCGTCGAGCGGCTCGGGCGGCGGCAGCGGTCCGGCGTGGCTAGTGGCTAGTGGCTGGTGGCTGGTGGCTAGTGGTTGGTGGTTGGTGATTGAGCGGACGCGCGGCCCGGCGGCACAACGGGGCCCGCGGCCGCTCCCGCCGACCCGCCGGCCCTCGAAGCCAATATGGCGGAGGTCAACGTCCGTTTCCATCATGTCCGCTTACATCATGGTGCTGCGATCCATCGGCCGGCTGAAGACGCCGGGTGCATTACGGGGCGAGAGCCCGCCGCGGCGGGGCCGCGCCGGGCCGCCGCTGCAACCACACGTCTACCCGCGGCACGTCCCAATTATAAGGCTTGTCGAGAATGTCCATGAGTCCGTCGCCGTTGAGATCCGTCACCTGGGCCTCGTGGAAGCCCAGGCCCGTGGCGAACTCGCTCTGGCGGAAATGGCCTTGGCCGTCGCCGAAGAAGATCCACGCCTTGGCGCCGGGGTTGTCGGGGTCCTTGCGTCCCTCGCTCCACTTGGCCATCTCGGCGGCGAAGATGTCCAGGTGGCCGTCGCCGTCGATGTCGGCCACTTGCAGCGAGTGCCCGTGCGTGACCTTCTCGACCAGCGTGCGGCCGGTCCACGCCTTGGGGTTGCCGGGATCACCGCCGCACTCATAGTATTGAAGCGGTCCGACGCCGTCGCCGCTATTGACCACGATCTGCGGGCAGCGCCCCGGCTTGAAGCGTCCCACGGCCACCCGCCCGCCGAAATTGGCGAACGCCACCGCTCGGAACGTGTTGCCCCCCAGGTGCTTGAACCAGTAATTGCCGGCCACGATGTCGAGCTTGCCGTCGCCGTCGATATCGGCGGCGGCCAGGCCCTCGGCGTAGTGCCCGCCCCGGGGCCGCGACTGGCCGGAAAAGACCACGCCGGTCGGCCAGCGATCGGCGTGCCGCGGGTCCGGGGGGATGTCGGCGATCAGCAGTTGGTCGGCGCCCTGGTTCCAGAAGACCAATTGCGGCCGGCCGGTGCCCTTGAAGTCGCCGAAGATCTGGTCGTGATGCTGGGTCCGGCCGTCCTTCTTGATCGTGTGCCGCTCCCAGGGGACGTAAGGCTTCCAGTCCTTGCCCGGATTGCGCCACCACCAGAGGCAGTTGCTCTGCCAGTCGCCGCCGAAGACGAGGTCGGGATAGCCGTCGCCGTCGATGTCCGCCAGCGCGCCGCCCGCTTCGATCGGCAGGAAATCCTTCTCGATAATGTACCGCTCCCAACCGCTGCCCGCGGGACGATACCAGACGAGGGCCGGCCCGCACTGGCGGAAACCGAGCACGAATCCGTTTCGGCCGTCGCGGGCCAGGTCGGCCGTCAGCGCGGCGGTCTGTTGCGTGGACGTGCCCGGCACGGGCAGCGTGCCGCAGCGACTGCTGAGGTGCTCCCACGTGAGGCTGGCGGCCTCGACCGGGCCAAAGGCCGCCGCCGACCGCAGCGGGTCGGCCGCGCCACACGCCGCCGCCCAACCGACGCAGCCAACGACCATCAACAGACGGACGGCAGCGGCTGAAACGGGCATAATCGTCTCCCGCGGGCAGCTCACCGAGCCGAGCCTCCCGGCGCGCTGGATTGAGACCGCTGTTTCTCGACCTTCAAGCACTCGGCCGCGGTGATCACGCCGTCGTGATTGAGGTCATAGCGATTGAATTCGGCCGCAACTTCGGGTGTCCACTCGCTGGCGAACTCGGCCATCGTCACCTGCCCGTCGCCGTTGACGTCCTTTTCGATGAACCAGGCCGGCAGCCCACTGGGCAGGCGTTCGCGGGCGGTCAGAAACCGGCCGGACTTCTTGGGGGCGGGCTTGGCTGGACCAGTGGCGGCGGGCGCGGCATCGGCGGCGGGAGATTGACCATTGGTGTCGGCCGCGGCATCGGCGGCAGGGGATTGATCATCGGCGCCGGGGCCCGGCGCCGCCGCCCCGGCCGGTGAACCAGGCGGCCCGCCAACGGCCGGAGCGGCCGGTGCCCCGGCCCTCGGGTCTGCCGGCGGGGGGCCGCTTGCGTCTTTCGGCGGCGGGCCACCGGTGCCCGACCCATTCCCGGCTGCGGGGGTAATGCCCGCCTGCTTCTGGTAGTAGGTCGTCAGCCCCTGCTTGATCTCACTGATGGCGATCGGGTATCGCGGCTCGATCCCCATGTGGCTGAAGATCCGTTCCATAAAGGACTTTTGGCCGCCGCTGACCTCTTCGGCGTCGATCATACCGTTATGGTTGGTATCCAGCCCGCGGAGGAACTCTTCGGTCCGGGCGACTCGCTGGGGGATCTCGTCGGCCGGCACGGGGCGATCGTTGCCCCGCCGGCGGCCCCCGCCAAACCGCTCGCCGCGAAAACCCTGGCCGAAAACCATGCCGGCGGCCAGGCACACGACCAATAGCACTAAAGATTTTGCCACCGTTTGCATGGCGCAACGCCCCTGGCAATCACATGGCCCCCGGCAATCACAGGCAAGTTCGGCGCGGGTCTCCCGACCCCGCCGCGGCGTGGACCGAAGGTCTCCGGGGCTCGGGAGACCTTCGGTCGGCGGTGTGGCTCGGTCGGAGACCGGCCACAACGCGCCCCCGGCAATCAAATGCTTCCGGCCAACGGCCCCTATTGTACCAGGAAACGAGGCAAAATGCACCAGCCATGCCGAGGCTTCCTTGCCGGCATAGGGGGTGGTTGGGGGGGAGACGGCATCCTACCAGCCCACCGTCGTACTCCTCTCGCTCCGCGAGAGGGCCTGGCAGAGACGCAATCGCACATCCGGCCTCACGCGGAGCGTGAGGAATACGACAGTAACTGATTCACCGGTCCTAAATCACTACGTTCGAGCGAGACTTCTTGACCCCAGTGGGGTTAGAATAGGAGGTGTGCTTGAGCGGTGGCGCCAATGGTCTGCGCACCGCAGCCACGGGCAGTGCAATGGATATCGGCGAAACGCTCCTCCGTAAAGGGATCCTCGACACGCGGCAATTGGATTTGGCCCGCGCCGCCCAGACCGACGGCATGCGGCTGGACCAGGCGGCCATCCAATTGGGCTTGATTACCGAGGAAACGGCCTTGCGGGCGTTGGGCGAAGAGGTGGGCCTGGAGTTCGTCGACCTGGTCGAGACGGACATCGATCTGGCCCTGCTGGACGACTTCCCGTTGCGGTTCATTCACCGCGAGGCCCTCTTCCCGCTCCGCCGCACCGATGGCACGCTGGTGGTGGCCACCAGCGATCCGTTCAATTTGTATCCGCTCGACGAGCTCAGCGCGGCGACGGGTCTGACGGTCGTGCCGGTGCTGGCCAGCGCCGCCGAGATCGCCAAGCGCATCAAGACCCATCTGGGCGTGGGCAGCGAGACGATCGACGGTCTGATGGCCCAGGTGGGCGACGATCGGATCGAGCTTGCGCAGGGCCACGACAACGACGCCGAGTTGTCGGAGCTGGCCGAGGAGCCGTCGGTCGTCCGGCTGGTCAACGAGATCCTGCTGGAGGCGGTCGAGCTGCGGGCCAGCGACGTGCACATCGAGTCGCAGCGCTCCGGGCTGCGGATCCGCTACCGCATCGACGGCGTGCTGCACGCGCAGCCCACGCCGCCCGAGATCCACCGCTTTCAGGCGGCCATCATCAGCCGCCTGAAGATCATGTCCCGCCTGAACATCGCCGAGCGGCGACTGCCCCAGGACGGCCGCATCCAGTTGCGAACCGGCGGGCGGGAGGTCGATATCCGCGTCTCCATCATCCCCATGATCCACGGCGAAGGGCTGGTGTTGCGACTGTTGGACAAGGGGGCCATGGAGTTCTCGCTCTCGAAGCTGGGCATGGAGCCCGGCCTGTACGCCACCTTCCGCGAGCTGATCCGCCTGCCGCACGGGATCATCCTCGTGACCGGTCCCACCGGCTCGGGCAAGAGCACCACGCTCTACAGTGCCCTGCTGGAAATCAAGAGCGAGGAGACGAAGATCATCACCAGCGAGGACCCGGTCGAATATCAATTGGAGGGCATCAACCAGATCCAGGTGCATCCGAAGATCGGCCTGACCTTCGGCAACACGCTGCGGAGCATCCTCCGCCACGATCCGGACATCATCCTGGTGGGCGAGATCCGCGACCTGGAAACGGCGGAAAACGCCATCCAGGCCTCGCTGACCGGCCATTTGGTCTTCAGCACCTTGCACACCAACGATGCGGCGGGGGCCTACACGCGGCTGGTCGATATGGGCGTCGAGCCCTTCCTGGTCTCCAGCACGGTCGAGGCGGTCATGGCGCAGCGGCTGGTGCGGACGCTCTGTCCGCGCTGCAAACAGGCCTTCCGCCCCTCGCGCGACGACATGCCGCCCGATTTCCCCTGGGAGGGCATGGCCGCCGACGCGCCCATCTATCGCTCCGCCGGCTGCCGCGAGTGCCGCCAGGTGGGATATCGCGGCCGGGTGGGGCTTTATGAATTGCTGGTGACCACCGAGGAGACGCGGCGGCTGGCCCACGAGCGGACCAGCAGTTGGACCATCCAGCAGGCGGCGGTCCGCGCGGGAATGCGCACGCTCCGCGACGACGGGTGGCGGAAGGTGCTCGACGGCCGCACCACCGTCGACGAAGTGCTGCGCGTGACCAAAGGAAAGGTGCAGGGGTGAGCCAGTTCCGTTACATCGCCCGCGATAACGACGGCCAGCGCCTCAGCGGCACGCTGCAGGCGGCCAATCGCCGCGAGGCGCTGGCCTCGCTGGCCTCACGGAAGATATTCGCCTTTCAGGTCGAGGACGCGGCGCCCGGGGTCGAGCACCGCCGCGTGCGGCGCGTCCCGGCGGCGATCCTCGCCGTGGTCTACGGCCAGTTGGCCGACCTCCTGCGCAGCGGCGTGCCCCTGTTGCGGGCCCTGAACGTGGTTCGCAACCAGACCTCGCATGCCGGGCTGAAGGCGGTCCTCACCGAGATCCATCGCCGGGTGGAAGACGGCGGCACGCTGGCCGACGCCATGGCCCACTTCCAGCACGTGCTGGGCGAAATGGCCGTGAGCATGGTGCGCGCCGGGGGCGAGGGCGGATTCCTCGAAGAGGCCCTGGCCCGCGTCGCACAATTCACCGAAACCCAGGACGATCTCAAGAAGCGGACCATGGGGGCCGTGGCCTATCCCGCCTTCCTCGCCGTTACCGGCACCGTCATCGTCGTGATCCTGATGGTGTTCTTCGTGCCCAAGTTCAGTGCGCTGTTCGAGGGGCTCCGCCAGCGGGGCGAGCTGCCTTTGGTCACCGAGTGGCTGCTGGCCGTTAGCGGCTGCATGCGCAGCATGTGGGGCCTGGCCGTGCTGGCCCTGGGGGCCGCCGGCGTGTGGTTCGCCCGACGCTGGCTGCGAACCGAAGCCGGCCGCTGGTGGCAGGACCGCGCACGGTTGCGAGTGCCGCTAATCGGGCCGGTGTGCCTGGGCCTGGCCGTGGCCCGCTTCTGCCGCGTCCTGGGCACCTTGCTCCACAACGGCGTGCCCATCCTCCGCTCGCTCCAGATCTCCCGCGACGCCACGGGCAACCGCGTGCTGGCCGCCGCCATCGGCGAAGCCACCGAGAACATCTCCGCCGGCGAGCCGTTGGCCGGGCCCCTGGCCGCCAGCGGCCAGTTCCCCCCCGTAGTGGTCGAAATGATCGCCGTCGCCGAGCAGGCCAACAACCTGGAAAACGTCCTCCTGGCCGTGGCCGACTCTCAGGAACGCCGTACCTGGCGCCGCTTGGACTTGACCGTCCGCCTGATCGAGCCCATCATGCTCTTGGTGCTGGCGGGCATCATCCTGGTGCTGGTCATCGCCTTGTTGCTGCCGGTGTTGAAAATGAGTACAACGGTGTAGGGAAAGAAGTTAGGAGTTAGAAGTTAGGAGTTAGACGTTTGTGAATCTAAAGGTCCGCACTTGCCACAAGATGTGGTATGCTGCTTGCGGCTTCGCAGCTACAGCTTGCGGCCGATTGCAATGGCCCTGACCGATTCACAAGCCCTTAGCAGTGGGGGACCTGTCATGTCGCGCTTCCACAATCGCCGCCACGGCGGCTTTACCTTGATCGAAGTCTTGCTGGTCCTGGTGATCCTGGTGATCCTGGCCTCGTTTGCGGTCGTGTCCATCGGGCCGGTCCAGCGTCGGGCGCACATAAATCAAGCGAAGGTCCAGGTCGCGCTGTTCAGCGAGGCGCTAAAGATGTACGAATTTAACGTCGGCAGTTACCCCACCACCCTGGATGCGCTGCGGCATCCGCCAGGCGACCTGCCGAATCCGAGTAGGTGGGAGGGCCCCTACCTGGACAAGGATATTCCGCCGGACCCGTGGAACAATGCATATCAGTACACGGCACCCGGCACCCATAACCCCGACAGCTTCGACGTGTGGTCCTTAGGTCCCGACGGCGTCAGCGGCACCGAGGACGACATCGGCAACTGGACTCAGCAGGAGCAGAGACGGTGAACGCCAGCAAGCAGGATGCGACCGCAGCGGGCACACTCCGTGTGCCGTCCCGCCTGAGTTCGGCGCGGGTCTCCCGACCCCCAAGTTCGGCGCGGGTCTCCCGAAGTTCGGCGCGGGTCTCCCGACCCCGCCGCGCCCCGACCGAAGCTCTCCGGGGCCCGGGAGACCGTCGGTCGGCGGTGTGGCTCGGTCGGAGACCGGCCACAACGCGGAGGCCCGGTCGGAGACCGGCCACAACGCGGAGGCTCGGTCGGAGACCGGCCACAACGCTGGGTCTCCGCGTCCCCGCGTCCCCGCGTCCCCGCGTCGTTCCCTCCCCGCGCCCGGGCTACACGCTGATGGAAATCCTCCTCGTGTTGGCCGTGCTGACCCTGGTGGCCGCCGTGGCCTGGCCCGAGTTGCAGAAGCCCTTTGCCAGCCGGCGTCTGCACTGGGCGGCCGACACGGTGCGGACCCAGTGGTGTCAGGCCCGCTGCGAGGCCATGAAGTCTGGGCACGTCTACGCCTTTCGCTACGTGGTCCGCGGCGATCGCTTCCGCACCGAGGCGGAGGCCGACACGGGTTGGATGAGCGCGGCGGGGCCTGAGACCGCCTCTTCGGCGACGGGCGCGGCGGAAGGCCACAGCCCGGCTTCGGAGACCGTCTTTCTGCCGGTGGAGACCGGAACGCTGCCCGAGGGCGTTACGTTCATGCCCGGCGAGCCGGCCGCCAGCGAACCGCCGGCCACCCCGGGCGCGGAAAACGAGGCCCAAGAGTCGGCGGGCGAGGGCTGGTCCGATCCCATCTTGTTTTACCCCGACGGCACCACGTCGGATGCCACCCTGGTCCTGGCCGGCCAGCACCGCCTGGCGATCGAGATGATGCTGCGCGGCCTGACCGGCACGGTAACGACCGGTGACGTCGCGTCGCTGGTGGAGTAGCCGCCGTGGCTCGGCTGGGAGATCATCGGGGGCGGAGAGAGAAGGGCAGGGGGGCCGGCTTCTCGCTGCTGGAAGTGATCCTCGCCCTGGCCATTCTGGCCGGCGCGATTGCGGTCTTGGGCGAGGCCGGCCGCCTGGCCTTGCGGAACGCCGAGACCGCCCGCGACCTGGCCCGGGCCCAAGTCCTCTGCGAAAGCAAACTGGCCGAGATCGTCGCCGGCCTGACCGCCCCCGACCCGGTCGAGAACACGGCTTTCGATACCACCAACAATCCCGACGTGGCCGGCTGGCTCTACAGTATCCAGTCGCAGCCCACCGACGAGAACGGCTTGATCTCGGTGCAGGTAACCGTCAGTCGCGACCTGCCCGCCGCGCAACACCCGATCCAGTTCTCACTGGTCCGGTGGATGGCCGATCCCAACGCGGTCAGTTCCAGCCAAAGCAGCCAGGAGGGGTCGTCCGGCAGCAGTTCCGGCAGCAGCAGCGGCGCCGGCGGCAGCAACAACAATTCTTCGTAACGAGTCGGTTATGGCGAAGGACTCGCGTCATAATGGCGTGATTATGTTTGGGTGGCACGCCCTGAGGGACGAAGGGCGTGGTGAACATGCAGACCACGCCCTTCGCTGCGCTCAGGGACGTGCCACCCGTGTCCGTAATGTATCCGGCACACTCCGTGTGCCGATGATTAACAGCGGCACACGGAGTGTGCCGGATACGATTCCGGCGGCCTACACCTTGCTGGAGGTCGTCCTGGCCCTGGCCCTGACGACGGTGATCCTCGGACTAATCGGCCTGGCCGTCAATATCCATCTGCGGGTGGCCGACGTGAGCCGCGCCGAGGTCGAGGAGGCCCAGCTCGCGCGGACCCTGCTGCAACGCATCGCCGACGATCTGCGCAATGCCACCCCCTATGTCCCGTCGCCTGCGGGCTCGGGCAGTGCGTCGGGTTCCGGCAGCTCAGGGGGCTCGGGCAGTTCGGCCGCGGCTGGCGGGAGCGGCTCGTCTTCCGCGGGCAGCTCCTCCGGCAGTTCCGCGGGCAGCTCTTCCGGCGGCTCGGACTCGACCGGCACCTCGGATGCCGTCGGCGGCTCCTACTCGGGCGGAATCTACGGCAGCGACCAGGAACTCCAGGTCGAAACCATCCGCCGGCCGAAGGTCAATCGCTTGGCCCCGCCCACCGACGATCCCACGCAGCCCGCCCGCCTGAGCGACATCCGCACGGTGACCTATAGCCTTGGCGCCCCCGGCACCGACGATCCGACGGAGCGGGGCGTCTCGGCGGACCCGCTGGGCGGACTCTATCGCCGCGAGTTGGATCGGGCCGAGTTCATCTCGGCCAGCCAGCAAGGGCAAACCGACGACCTGGGCCACGGCACGGAGTTGCTCGCCCCCGAGGTCGTCAACCTCCAGTTCACCTACTACGACGGCACAACCATCAGCGACCAGTGGGACTCGACACAGCAGGGCAAGTTGCCCAGTGCCGTCGAGGTGATGATTTCGCTTCGGCGTCCGGTCCCGAAATCATCGTTCACCGTCTTGGCGAGCACGGAGGGAAGGCAGCCTACCGTTTACGACATGCTGGTGGACCTGCCCAACTCGGCGGTGACCGCAGGCCAAGGCACGTCGCAAGGCTCGCAATCCACGGTGCAATCGGCGGCGCAGTCGTCGCCTGAGTCGGGCTCGCCGGGCCGCAACTCCGGGCCGGGGTCGAAGCCCACCAAGCCCAAGCCGACAGGGCCGAAGCCCACCAAACCGACGAAGCCGAAGCCGGTAAAACCGGTCGAGCCGAAGCCCACCAAACCCACGGAACCGAAGCCCGTTAGACCGGTCGAGCCGAAGCCCGTTAGACCGGTCGAGCCGAAGCCTACCAAACCCACGGAACCGACGCCCGTCAAACCGGTTCAGCCGGTGAAGCCCATAACGTCCATTGCGCCGCCGAAGGGCGGCCCGTCGCCGGGACCCTCAACGGGCGGAGGGAAGTAAGTGAAAGCTGGAGTCTTGCAAATTGGGGCGGGGCCTGGACAAGGGGCGGAGGCCGGACAAGTGGTCCCCCTCTCCCTCCGGAAGAGGGCCGGGATGAGGGGAGACTGCGTTGGGCACGAAAACCGGGACACGCAGGATCCTCGCCCATTCCCCCTCACCCTGCCCTCTCCCGGAGGGAGAGGGGACCGCGGGTCGGCCCGTAACGGCATCGTCCTGCTCGTGGTGCTGGTGGTCATCGCTATGCTGACCCTGGCGGCGGTCGGGTTCTCCGACCTCATGCTGACCGAGCGGAAGGCGGCCCAGACCGCCGGCCGGCAGGTTCGGGCCCGGGTGCTGGCCCAGTCGGGCGCCGAGTTGGCACGCCAGTTCCTCGATCGCGATCCCGCCGATCAAACCGATGCCGGCGGGCTGTACGACAATCCGCAGCGCTTCCAGGCGGTGCTCATTGCCGACGACGCGGCGCCGCAGGACCGCGGCCGCTGCTGGGTGATCGCTCCGCGGATCGACGACGGCGGCACGACCATTGCCGGTGTCCGCTACGGCCTGCAAGACGAGTCGACCCGCATCAACCTTGCCACGATCCTGACAATCGGAAAGCCGGAGGACGCCAAGACGACGCTGATGGCCTTGCCGGGCATGACCGACGAGATCTCCGACGCCATCCTGGATTGGATCGACGCGGACGACACGCCCCGCCCGTCGGGGGCCGAGTCCGATTTCTACGGGTCGCTCTCGCCGCCCTATGCCGCACGCAACGGTCCGCCGGTGACGATCGAAGAACTCTTGCTGGTCCGCGGCGTGACGCCCGAGTTGCTCTTCGGCCTGGACGCCGCGCCCCTGGGCCTGAGCACCGCGGCCTCCGCCGACGCGTTGGCGATGGCCGGCGTCGATAACTCCGACGGCTCGATGGACCACGGCTGGGCCGCCTACCTCACGCTCTATAGCGCCGAATCGAACTTGAAGGCCGACGGCACGGCCAAGATCAATCTCAACCAAAGCGATCTGAACCAGCTTTTCACGGCCCTGGAGCAGGTATTGGACGTGGCTTCCGCGACGTTCATCATCGCCTACCGCCAGACCAGTCCCGCCTTGGACGCAAGCGGCCAATTGGATATGACCAAACCGGCCGGCAAGAGCCTTTCCAGCGTGTTGGACCTGATCGGCGCGCAGGTGACGATCACGGTTCCGGGGCCCAAACCGGGGACCACGCAATCCCGGCCGCTGCCCAATCCCTTTTCCACCGACACCGCGGCGATGTCCACGTACCTGCCGAAGCTTCTGGACAACACGAGCGTCTCGACCGCCAAGCGCACTCCGGGGCGGATCAACGTCAACCAGGCCCCGCGGGCGGTCCTCTTGTGCATCCCGGGCATAACGAGCGAGTTGGCCGACCAGATCATCTCCCGGCGGGTGCAGGACCCCACGGCCGCCCCCCCGGACCAGAAATATGCCACCTGGCTGCTGAGCGAGGGACTGGTGCCGCTGGCGACCATGAAGACCCTCGAGCCGTTCGTGACGGCGGGCGGCAGCGTGTATCGGGCCCAGATCATCGGCGGCTTCGACCAGGGTGGCTCCACCGCCCGCTTGGAAGTCATCCTCGACGCTACCAGCAATCCGACCAAGGTATTATTCTGGAGAGATATAAGCCGCTCACCCGGCGGCTTTCCCGTGGAACCCGCACTGGGGACGGCCGACTCGCCGGCGAGCGGAAAGTGACGATTATCGTGGTCCCCTCTCCCTCCGGGAGAGGGCAGGGTGAGGGCAGGCCGCGTTAGATACAGCTACCCGAGTCGCAAGGACTATCACAAATTCGCCCTCACCCTAACCCTCTCCCGGAGGGAGAGGGGACCAGACGCTGAACACCGAAAACTGAAAACTGAACACTGAACACTGAAAACTGCCCATGCCTCAACTTCTGGCCTTGGAATGGAACAACGGTGAAGTCCGCCTGGCGGTGGCCTCGGGCCACGGCCGACACGCCGTGATCGAACAGGCCTTCTCGATTGCTTACGGGGAAGCGGGCGACGGACGCGAAGCGCTCGGCCGGCGAATCGCCGCCGAGCTCGATGCCCGGGGCCTCGGCCGGCCCGAGACCCTGGTGGCCGTCGGCCGCACCAGCATCGAGCTGCGGCAGCTCCAACTGCCCCCGGCCCCCGACGAGGAGCTGCCGGAATTGGTCCGTTTCCAGGCGGCGCGGGAGTTCAACGAGTTGGATGACCGCTGGCTCCTGGACTTCGTGCCCATCGACGAGCGGCCCGGGGGACCGCGGACTGTCCTGGCCACTGCCATTGCCCCGGCCATGGTCGCGCAGATCGAGGCGGTCTGCCGGGCGGCGGGCCTGAAGATGCGACGCCTGCTGCTGCGGTCGTGCGCGGCCGCGGCGCGGTTGGCCCGCGAGAAAGCGGGCCCGGCGGGCCAGGTCCGCCTGCTGGTCGACCTGCTGCCCGACGAGGCCGAGTTGACGGCCGTGGCCGGCGACCAGGCCCTCTTCTTGCGCACGACCCGAGTGAGCGGCGACCCGCCGCCCCTGCCGGCCCTGGTGGCCGAGATCCGCCTGACCCTGGCCGCCGTGCAGAATCAGTTGCGCGGCCGGAAGGTGGGCTCGATCGTGTTCTGCGGGCAGGGGCCTGTGCACGCCGAGCTGGCCCGCTGCGTCCAGACCGAGTTGGGGCTGCCCACCGAGCTGTTCGATCCGCTGGCCGGTCTGGAGTTGGGGCCGGCGGTGCGCCAAGCGCCGCCGGAGCATCCCGGCCGCTTCGCGCCCGTGTTGGGCGCGCTGCTGGCGGAGGTGGCCCAGTCGGGCCAGGCCATCGACTTCCTGCACCCGCGCCACCGCATCGAGCCCCGCAGCCGCCGCAAGAAATGGGTCACGCTGGCCGCCACGGCCGGGGCCGCGCTTCTGGCCTATTGCATCTACGCCCGCGTCGAGCATTACCTGCTCGCCGCCGAAGTCGAGCGCTTGGAGGCCCGCTCGAAGGCGCTGGACCAGTCGTTGCCCGCGGGCAAGAAAGTCCGCGCCACGGTGGCCGAGATCTCCAAGTGGACCGAGGGCGAAGTCGTCTGGCTCGATCAGCTCTACGACCTGAGCCGCGGCTTTCCACCGGCCAAGGATGCCCTGCTTGGCCAGTGGACCGCAAGCACCCGGCAGGGCGGAAGCCAAATGGACCTCAAAGGCTGGGTCCGCGACTCGTCGGTCATCCCGAAAATGGAAGAAGCCCTGCGCGCCGGCGGCGGCCAGAGCAACAGCAAGAGCAGCCGGGAAGACCCGTCCGTTCGCCACTATTCCTGGCGATACGAGACTTCAGTGTCGCTAAAGAGCAGGGGCGAGCCATGAAGTTCCAGCGCCGCGAGAGAATCCTGGCCGCGGCTACCGGCGGATTGGTCCTGCTGGTGGCCGTCTGGCTGCTGTTCTTGGCCGGCGACAGCCGCTCGGCCGCCGCGCTGGTCACCGACCGCGACCGGCTGGCGGCCGAGGTCGAGAAGAAACAGAAGGAGTTGGATCTTGCCGGCCGCGACGCCAAGCGGCTCGCCGGGTGGCAGCGCCGCTCGCTGCCGGCCGAAACGGCCACCGCCCGCTCGCTCTACCAGAACTGGCTCCGCGGACTGGCCGCCCGTGTTGGCTTCCGCCAACTGACCATCGAATCGAAGGAGGTGGAAGCGCGGCGCAGCATGTTCACGCGGCTTTCCTTCATATTGCACGGCCGCGCCTCGCTGTCCGACCTGACCGAGTTTCTCTACGCCTTTTATTCCGCCGGCCACCTGCACCAGATCCGCCAGTTGGACGTCAAGCCCGTGGAAAGGTCCGGCGCGCTGGACGTGAATCTGACCGTCGAGGCCCTGGCGCTGCCGGGGGCCGACTCGAAGGACCGCCTCAGCCCCGAGCCGGGCAGGGGACTGCGGCTGGCCAAGCCCGCCGATTATCGCCAGGCCATCGTCGCCCGAAACCTCTTCGCCGCTTACTCGCCGGCGCCGGCAGTTGCCGTCGAGAAGGGCGTCGATGTCGCCGAGTACGCATTCGTTACGGCATTCACCGAGTCGGACGGCGCCCGGCAGATCTGGCTCCAGGACCGCATCAAGGGCAAGACCTGGAAGCTGGGCGAGGGCGACGATTTTCAGGTCGGCCGGCTCCACGGCAAGGTCCGGTCGATCGGCCCGTCGAACGAAGTCATTGTGGATTTCGACGGCCATCACCGCCGGCTGCGGGGCGGCGAGAATCTCCGCGGCGGCGTCGAGGTGCAGGAATGAAATAGTCTGGATAACGCGGGGGACAAGTCCAAGTATCCGTGTTCCCCGCCCCCGCCGAAAATCGGCGTGGGCAATTGCGCGGTTGAGCATGTGAAAGACCATTCTGCCGGGGCCTTTCGGCCACGTCGGCCTGTGGGTATAGTGGATAAATGGTCGTACCCCAACGGTCCGGGGACTGTCCCGATTTTCGTCCGACGAAAATGGGACTGTCCCCTTGTGCGGCGAAATGGGACTGTCCCCTTCCAGGCGGGGCCTGTCGATGGCGATCACCGTCCAGCAGTTCATCGAGCGGCTGACGCAAAGCGGCCTGATGTCGGCGGCCGAACTCGCCGCGTTCCACGACAGTCTGCCGCCGGCCGAGCGGCCCCGCGATGTCAAGGCCCTGGTGGCCGCGCTCTATCGGGCCGGAAAGCTCACCAAGTACCAGGCCCAGGCCGTCTATGACGGCAAGACCAAGGGCCTGGTCTTCGGCGAGTACGTGGTGCTCGATAAGCTGGGCGAGGGCGGCATGGGTGTGGTCCTCAAGGCCCAGCACCGCCGGATGAAACGCACGGTGGCCGTAAAGATGATCGCCGAGAAGTCGCTCGGATCGCCCGATGCCGTCAGACGCTTTTACCGCGAGGTCGAGGCCGCCGCCAAGCTGATGCACCCCAACATCGTGGCCGCCCACGACGCTAGTGAACACAACGGGGTCCACTACCTGGTGATGGAGTACGTGGAGGGCAAGGACTTGGCGGCCATCGTCAAGGACCGGGGGCCGATGGCCGTGCATGCCGCCGTCGAGTGTACCCTCCAGGCTGCCCGCGGGCTCCAGTATGCCCACGACAAGGGGATCGTGCACCGCGACATCAAGCCCAGCAACCTGCTGATGGACAAGGATGGTACGGTCAAAATCCTGGACATGGGCTTGGCACGCATCGCCGGGCTGGCCGACGATTCCGGCCAGGATCGCCTGACCGGCTCGGGCCAGGTGATGGGCACCTGTGACTACATGTCGCCCGAGCAGGCCCTGGACAGCCACGCGGCCGACCATCGCACCGACATCTACGCCCTGGGCTGTACGCTCCATCGGTTGTTAACCGGCCATCCGCCCTACCGGGGCGAGACACTGATGCAGATTTTGCTGGCGCACCAGCAGGCCCCAATCCCATCGCTTTCCGCGGCCAGGCCGGACGTGCCTGCCGAGCTGGACGAGCTGTTCCAGCGGATGGTGGCCAAGCAGCCCGAAGACCGCTATCAGTCGATGACCGAGGTAGTGGCCGAGTTGGAGGCAGTGTTGGCCGCCTTGTCTGGACAGCCGGTCGCCCAACCCTCGGAAGGGCCCTCCAGCGCGGCCCTGGCCCAGAGCCTGGCCTTTCTCCAGGAAGACCGCAATGTATCCGGCACACTCCGTGTGCCGCTGGCCCCGCCGACGCGGCAGAAGAAGCCCGCGCCCGGGGATCGCACCCCACCGCACGTCGTTATCCCGACGGGCGACGGACCGGGGCCTTCCCGTCCGTCGCCCGTCGTCCGTCGCCGGTCGTCTATGGCCCTTCAATGGCTGGCGCCCGTCGTCCGCCGCCCGTCGTCCGTCGCTTTCGCCGCGGGCGGCCTGGTGGTGTTGCTGGGCATCGTCCTGGCAATCACCCTCCGCAACCGGACGCCGGCGACCGCAGATCTGAAATCTCAAATCGGAGATTTGAAATCTGAAATCCCCCCGCTTGCCGTGGCCCCGTTCGACGCCGAGCAGGCCCGGAAACACCAGGAGGCGTGGGCCAGGTATCTGGGCGTGCCGGTGGAGATCACCAACTCCATCGGCATGAAGCTGCTGCTCATCCCGCCAGGCGAGTTCATGATGGGCGAGGGCGGCGATGCCCATAAAGTGCGGATCACGAAGCCGTTCTATCTGGGCAAGCACGAGGTAACGCAGGAGGAGTGGGAGGCGGTGATGGGCCTGGGCAACAACCCGAGCCAGTTCAAGAGGCCGAAGAATCCCGTGGAGATGGTCACTTGGGAGGATTGCCAGGTGTTTTTCAGGAAGTTGATGGAGCGGGAAAAGGAGACGCGTACAGTCGCCAGGAGTGAGTACCGTTTGCCCACGGAGGCCCAGTGGGAGTATGCGTGCCGGGCTGGGAGCACGGGCAGCTTTTGTTTCGGCGACAGCGAGCTGGGGCTGGATGACTACGGCTGGTACGAGAAGAACTCGGAGAAGAAGACGCACCCGGTGGGCCAGAAGAAGCCCAACGCCTGGGGCCTTTATGATATTCACGGAAACGTATGGGAATGGTGTGCGGATTGGTATGACAAGGACTACTACAAGGTGTCTCCGCCGAGCGATCCAGTGGGGTCGTCGTCGGGCCCGGGCCGCGTGTACCGCGGCGGCTGCTGGGACTACGACGCCGGGGGCTGCCGCTCGGCGTACCGCTCCGACTTCGGGCCCGGGTCCCGCTGCGCCTACCTGGGCCTGCGTGTCTCCCTAGTTCTGGCGGACACGGCGGTTGAGCGGGCGAAGCTGAGCCCTACCACCGATGCCGCACAACCGTCCGGTGTCTCGACCGCCAGCAAGCCATCGCCCGCCGTCGCCCCTTTCGACACCCAGAAAGCCAAGGAGCACCAAGCGGCCTGGGCCAAGCACCTTGGCCTGCCGCTGGAGATCACCAACTCCATCGGCATGAAGCTGGTGCTTATCCCGCCGGGCGAATTTACGATGGGCTCGCCCAAGGAACTGATCGAGGAGGAGTTGAAGACACATGCCGGTGACGCGTGGTACACGGATCATCTACCGGGCGAGGGGCCGCAGCACCGGGTGCGGATAACCCGGCCCTTTTACCTTGGGACGTACCTGGTTACCCAGGGGGAATACGAGCGGGTAATGGCAAGCAACCCCAGCGAGTTCTCG
>JBEKTY010000072.1:0-37377 GCA_049515555.1 Thermoguttaceae bacterium | reverse complement strand
TGCCGACGGCGAGAAGCGCTACATCCTGGCCCCCGAGGGCCTGAAGGCCGGCGACCAGGTCCTGAGCGGGCCGGAGGCCCCGGCCGCGGCCGGCAATTGCCTGCCCCTGGCCAAGATCCCGCCCGGCATGGACATCCACAACATCGAGATGCAGCCGGGCCGCGGCGGCGCCTTGTGCCGCTCGGCCGGGGCCCACGCCACGCTGGCCGCCCGCGACGCCGACTGGGCCCAGATCAATCTCCCCAGCGGCGAGATCCGCCGCGTGCCGTCGGCCTGCCGGGCAACCGTCGGCGCGCTGGGCAACGCCGACCACATGAACGTCGTGCTGGGCAAGGCCGGGCGGAAACGCTGGATGGGCCGCAGGCCGCACGTTCGCGGCACGGCCATGAATCCCATCGACCATCCGCACGGCGGCGGCGAAGGCCGCACCAAGGGCGGCCGGCACCCCGTCAGCCCCACCGGAAAACTGGCCAAGGGCGGCTCGACCCGCAAACGCCGCAAGCCCTCCAACAAGGCCATCGTCCGCCGCCGCAAGTCCCGGCGGTACGGACAATTGAAGATCAAGTAGCGCCATGAACGGATCGCGGGCAGATCGCAGAGAATATGGGCAGATCGCCAATAACACGAGCGGATCGCTGAGAACATGAGCAGATCACTCAAGAAAGGCCCCTTCGTCAACCCCAAGCTGTTCGCCAAGGTGGAGAAGATGAACCTCATGGGGGTCAAAGACCCGGTGAAGACCTGGGCCCGGCCCTGCACCATCGTTCCCGAGTTCGTCGGCCACACCTTCCTGGTGCACAACGGCAAGGTGCACGTGAAGGTGTTCGTGACGGAGGAGATGGTGGGGCACCGGCTGGGGGAATTCGCGCCCACGCGGACGTTCCGCGGGCACGGCGGGAAGGGAAAGAAGTAACATGGCCTACGAGTCCACGCACCGCTTCGCGAAGATCGCCCCGCGGAAGGTCCGCCCCCTGGCCGACCTGATTCGCGGCAAGGGGGCCGACAAGGCCCTGGAGATCCTGCGTTTTCAGCCGCACCGCGGGGCGCGGCTCCTGGAAAAAGTCCTCCGCAGCGCGATGGCCAACGCCGAGGACCGCCGGGCCGCCAACCTCCGCCATCTGAAGGTGGTCGACGTGCGGGTCGACGGCGGGCCGATGTTCAAACGCATGCAGCCCAAGTCGCGGGGCTCGGCCTCGGTTATCCAGAAGCGGTCGTCGCACATCCGCGTGGCGCTGGAGTAGCACAGCGATGCTGGAGTAGCACATGGGGCAGAAAGTCAACCCGATCGGTTTTCGCACCGGCATCATGATCGGCTGGAAGAGCCGCTGGTTCGCCTCCAAGCAGGAGTTCGCCGATCTGCTGGTGGAAGACCAGCGGATCCGCGACTTCATCAAGTTGCGCAAGGACAAGGGCGGCAAGCCGGTCTACCCGGCCATCGCCAAGATCGAGATCGAGCGGACGCGGGACGAGGTGAAGGTGGTCCTCTTCTCGGCGCGGCCCGGCGTGCTCATCGGCCGCAAGGGCGAGCGGGTCGAGGAGCTGCAAAAGGAGCTCCAGGACAAGACCGGCCGGCGGATCAACATCAAGATCGAGGAGCTCAACCGGCCCGAGCTGGTGGCGCAACTGGTGGCCGAGGACATCGGCGAGCAGTTGATCAAGCGCGCCGGGTTCCGGCGGACGATGAAGCGCTCCATGGAGCAGACCATGGAGGCGGGGGCCAAGGGGATCAAGATACAACTTTCCGGCCGGCTGGGCGGGGCCGAAATGTCCCGCCGCGAGAAACAGATCGCCGGCTCGATCCCGCTCTCCACGCTGCGGGCGAACATCGACTACGGCTTCGCCGAGGCGAAGATCGCCCAAGGCCACCTGGGGGTCCAAGTGTGGATCAATTTAGGCACGTTCAGCAGCGAAGGTGACGTCAATGGCGCTGATGCCAAAGCGGGTCAAGCACCGAAAAAGCCAAAGAGGACGTATAAGAGGTGACGCCTCGCGGGGCAACCGGGTCGTCTTCGGCGACTTCGGCTTGCAGGCCGTGCAGGGCGGCTGGGTGAGCGCGCAGACCATCGAGGCCGGCCGCATCGCCGCCCAGCAGTACCTGCGCAGCGAAGGCCGCCTGTACATCCGCATTTTCCCCCACAAGCCGATCACCTCCATCCCCTTGGAGACCCGCATGGGCAAGGGCAAGGGCGAGCCGGAATACTGGGCCGCGGTGGTGAAGCCGGGAACGGTGTTGTTCGAGTTGAGCGGCATTGCGGAGGAGGCGGCGCGGCTGTGCTTCGCCCGCCTGGCCCACAAAATGCCGGTCACGGTCCGTTTCCTCCGCCGCCGTCCGTTGTGAGAAAGTAGCCGCGATGGCCAAGAGCAGTGAGCTTCGAGACATGAGCGACGAGCAGCTCCGGTTGCTGCTGAAGGAGACGACGGAGCATTTGTTCCGCCTGCGGCTGCAAGCGCAGACCGAGCGCCTGGACGCCCCCAGCGAGCTGCGGAAGAACCGCCGGCTGATCGCGCGAATTTATACCATCCGGCGGCAGCGGGAGCTGGCGGCCGCCAAGGCAGAAGTTGGAAGTCAGGAGTCAGGAGTTAGAAGTGGAGAGGTCCTATAAGACCAACGGGACCTGTAGGACCCATGCGACCTATACCGGTGAGGGTTAGACCAAGTGCTTCTAACTCGTAACTCCTAACTTCCAACTCCCTTGGAAAAAAGCCATGCCCCAGAGAGTTTGCGTCGGCATCGTGACCCGCGACAAGGCGCCCAAGACGCGGCGGGTGGAAATCTCGCGCTTGGTCCGCCATGCGCGGTACGGGAAGATCCTCCGCCGCCGCACCGTGTGCACGGCCCACGACGAAGAGAACGTGTCGCGGGCCGGCGACCTGGTGGAGATCGTCGAGAGCCGGCCGCTGTCGCGGACCAAGCGCTGGCGGCTGCTGCGGGTGGTGACTCCGGCCCGCGCCGCCGACGCGGCGGGAAAGCGGCGCAGCCCCGAGGCCGGGGAACCCTCAGCAGAGTAGCCGGCCGGCCGACCGCCGCCGCCTGAGCGAGAGAACCATGATCCAGATGCAAACCCGACTCGACGTGGCCGACAACTCCGGGGCCAAGGAATTGATGTGCATCAAGGTGCTGGGGGGCACCCACCGCCGTACGGCCGGGATCGGCGACATCGTGGTGTGCAGCGTCAAGAGCGTGATCCCCGGCAGCGAGGTGAAGAAGGGGGGCGTGGTGCGGGCGGTGATCGTCCGCTGCAAGCAGCCCACCCGCCGCAACGACGGCAGTTACGTCCGCTTCGACAGCAACGCCGCGGTGATCATCGACACCGAGCGGAATCCCCGCGGCACGCGGATCTTCGGCGCGGTCGCCCGCGAGCTGCGGGAGCGAAACTTCATGAAAATCGTGAGCCTGGCCGCCGAGGTGGTCTGATGTGGATCAAGAAGAACGATACGGTGCTGGTCATCCGCGGCGAGGACCGAGGGAAGCGGGGCAAAGTGCTCCGCGTCGTGCGAAGCTCCGACAAGCTGGTGGTGGAGGGCGTCAATCGCGTCTACCGCCACGTGCGCCGCAGCCAGAAGAACCCGCAGGGCGGCCGGCTCTCGGTCGAAATGCCCGTCCCGCAGAGCAACGTGAAGCTGCTCTGCCAGGCGTGCGGCGCGGCGGTCCGCGTCGGGGCCCGGATCCTTGCGGACGGCGCCAAGGAGCGGTTCTGCAAGAAATGCGGGGCCGGCAACGGCCTGGTCTCGCCGCCCAAGGCCCAGCCGGCCGAAAGTACCAAGTGAGAATTGAATAAGTGAGCAGGTCCACGCCATGAGCGCCAAACGCAGCAAAGAGCAAGCGGCGGAGAAAGGGGCGGCCAAGAAGCCGCCCCCCACGCCCCGCCTGCTGGAGCGCTACCGCAGCGAAATCCTTCCCGCCCTGGTCGAGGCGCTGGGCCGCAGCAACCGCCTGTCGCTGCCCCGGCTGCAGAAGATCGTAATCAACATGGGGGTGGGCAAGGCGGCCGCCGAGAAGAAGTACCTGGAAGAGGCCTTGGACGCCCTGCGGACCATCGCCGGTCAGAAACCAGTGGTTACGCTGGCCCGCCAGTCCATCGCCGGCTTCAAGCTTCGCGAGGGGCAGGCCATCGGCTGCAAGGTGACGCTGCGGGGCCGGCGGATGTACGAGTTCCTGGACCGGTTGGTCGCCCTGGCGCTGCCCCGGGTCCGCGACTTCCGCGGCCTGGACCCCGACGCCTTCGACGGCCACGGCAACTACACCCTGGGCCTGACCGAGCAGTTGGTGTTTCCCGAGCTGAATCCCGACAAGTTCTCGCAGACCCAGGGGATGACCGTGACGCTGGTGACCAACTGCGGCAGCAACGACGAGGCGCGGGAATTGTTGCGGAAGTTCGGCGTGCCGCTGCGGGCGGCTTGAGGAACTGGATTACCTTTTTCAGTGACGAGGATCGTAAGCGGATGGCAAGCAAGTCGAAGATCGCTATGGCCCTGCGGACGCCGAAGTTTTCCACGCGTCTGGTGCGCCGCTGCCGGATATGCGGCCGGCCCCGGGCCGTGTACCGCAAGTTCGGCATCTGCCGCATCTGCTTCCGCAACCTGGCCGACGAGGGCATGATTCCCGGCGTGCGGAAGGCGAGCTGGTAAGATGAGTTGGCAAGGCGCGTTGGCAACAGGAAAACCACGAACATGATGACCGACCCCATCGCCGACATGTTGACCCGCATCCGCAACGCGGTGCGCGTCGAACGGGCCCAAGTGGAGCTGCCCCTGTCGAAGGTCAAGCGCGGACTGGCGGAAGTCCTGAAGCGCGAGGGCTACATTTGGGACTGGGAGGAGGTGGCCGCCGAGCCCGCCCGCCAGCTCCGGCTGCACCTGAAGTACGGTCCCAACGGCGAGCGGGTGATCCGGCGAATCAAGCGCGTCAGCAAGCCGGGGCGGCGGGTCTATAGCGGGGCCAGCCAGTTGCGGCCCATCCTGGGCGGAATGGGGATCTCGGTTATCAGTACCAGCCGGGGGGTGATCAGCGACCGCGAGGCCCGGCAACGCAAACTGGGCGGCGAAGTGCTGTGCGAAATCTGGTAGAGAGTTGTGGCAGAACAATTGAAGAACACTAATTCACGCTAATCGACGCTAATTAACGAAGATTAGCGGAAATCAGTGTTCCTTTGTGCGTGGGGCAGACACCGCCGAAGCCGCGAAAACGTAGAAGAGCAAAAGGCGTACGAGCATGTCGCGTATCGGAAGAAAGCCGGTGCCGGTCCCGCCCAAGGTGAAGATCGCCCTGGCCGACCGCACCGTCTCGATCGAAGGCCCCAAGGGCACGCTGCAATGGCAGTTCCGGCCGGAGGTGGCCGTGGCCTACGACCCGCAGGCCAACACGCTCACCGTCAGCCGCTCGAACGACGAGCGGCTGAGCCGGGCCCTGCACGGCCTGACCCGCGCCATGCTGCAAAACATGATCGTCGGCGTGACCGAGGGCTACGAGCGGCGGCTGGAGATCATCGGCGTGGGCTACCTCGCCGCCGTGCTGGGCAGCACGCTGCAGCTCCGCGTCGGGCTGGCCAACGAACTGCAAGTGCCCATCCCGGCGGGGATCAAGGTGGCCTGCCCCGACCAGCAGCACATAGTCATTCAGGGCATCGACAAGCAATTGGTGGGGCAGTTTGCGGCGGAGGTTCGGGCCAGGCGGAAGCCGGAGCCCTACAAGGGCAAGGGTATCCGCTACCTGGGCGAGCCGGTCCGCCGCAAGCAGGGCAAGGCGATGGTGAAATAAGAGCGAGAGCAAGTCGTGAAACACGAGCGAAAGATACTGCGACAACGGCGGCGGCGGGGCTACCGCGTCCGCAACCGGATCAAGCAAAATGCCGGCCGGCCCAGGCTCAGCGTGTTCCGCAGCCACAAGAACGTCTACGCCCAGATCATCGACGACGGGGCGGGGCGGACCCTGGCCGCGGCCAGCACGCGGGACAGCCAGTTGCGCGAGGAGCTGCGCTACGGCGGCAACAAGACCGCGGCCGCCGCCGTGGGCAAGGCGATCGCCCAGCGGGCCCTCGAGGCCGGCATCCGGGAGGTCGTCTTCGACCGCCGCGAATACCAGTACCACGGCCGCGTGGCCGCCTTGGCCCAGGCCGCCCGCGAGGCCGGCCTGAAGTTCTGACGCCCAAAGGGCTAAATCCCTAAATCCCTAAATCCCTAAATCCCTAAATCCCTAAATCCCCAGTCATGTCCAGTGAAACTTCTACCCGCGGCGAGCTGATCGACAAGGTGGTCAAGATCCGGCGCTGTGCCGCCGTGGTCAAGGGCGGCCGGCGGTTCAGCTTTACGGCCCTGGTGGTCGTCGGCGACGGCCACGGCCGGGTGGGCTGGGGCTACGGGAAGGCCAACGAGGTGCCCCCCGCCGTGGAGAAGGCGGTCAAGGACGGCACCCGCAAAATGATCGCCGTCTCCATGCAGGGCACCTCCATCCCGCACTGGGTGGAGGGCCGCTTCGGGGCCGCCAAGGTGTTGCTCATGCCCGCCGCCCCGGGCACGGGCGTCATCGCCGGCATGGCCGTCCGCAGCGTGTGCGAGGCCGCCGGTATCCGCGACATCCTTACCAAGAGCTTCGGCTCCAACAACCCGCACAACCTGGCGAAAGCGACGATCGCCGCTTTGCAGCAGCTCCGCGCTCCCTCCGAGGTCGAGCGGCTGCGGGGAGTCTCGCTGTCATGAATCTCAACGACGTGAACCGCGGCGTGCACCGCAACAAGAGCCGGAAGCGGCTGGGCCGCGGGCCGGGCTCGGGCCTGGGCAAGACCGCCGGCCGCGGCCACAAGGGCCAGAAAGCCCGGCACGGCTACAACGCCCTGTCGGTGTTCGAAGGCGGCCAGATGCCGCTCGTCCGCCGCATCCCCAAGCGGGGCTTCCACAACCGCTTCGCCGCCACGATCGCCGCCGTCAACGTGGGCGACCTGGAAAAACGCTTCAACCCGGGCGAGGAAGTGACCCCCGATACGCTCAAGGTCCGCAGCCTCGTCAAAGGCAGCTACGATTTCCTCAAGATCCTGGGCAACGGCGAGCTCACCAAGAGTCTCAAGGTCGTTGCCCATCGCTTCAGCGCCTCGGCCAAGGAGAAGGTCGAGCGCGCCGGGGGCCAGATCGTGATCCTGCCCGGAAAAGCCCCCGTCGTCAAGAAGGCCAAGGTGAAGAAGGTGGAGACCGCCTGACGCGGCGCAGCCGCAAGGAAGATCGATGCTAGCCGGCACGCGCGCTCGAGCGCGTGCCGGATGCGCAAAGGGACGAAGCCATGTGGGAAAAAATCCGCGTTATCTTCACCATCCCCGAGCTCCGCAAGAAGATCCTGCTGACCCTGGCCTTCCTGGCCATCTACCGGGTCGGCTGGCAGATCCCGCTGCCGATCTTCGATCAGAACCGCACGAAAGAGCTGTTCCAAACCGGGGCCGGCAAAGGCGGCGTGGCCGACGTCTTCAACTACATGGCCACCTTCAGCGCCAGCCAGTTGAGCCAGGCCACCATCTTCGGACTGGGCATCATGCCCTATATCTCGGCCTCGATCATCTTCCAGTTGCTGGGCAGCGTCTATCCGCCCTTGGAAAAATTGCAAAAGGAGGGCGAGAGCGGGCGCAAGAAAATCAACGAATATACCCGCTACGCCACCGTGCTGCTGTGTCTCGGGCAAAGCTGGGCCTACATGGGGTACCTCTCCAGCCAAGGGCTGGTGAATGCGCAGTTCCTCCACGATCCGGCTAACGCCATGAGCGGCATCTTGTTCAGTTGGCAGCTCGTCGGCGTCTTGACGATGACCGCCGGCACCGTGTTCCTGATGTGGCTCGGCGAGCAGATCGACGAGTACGGCATCGGCAACGGCATCAGCCTGTTGATCATGGCCGGCATCCTGGCCCGGCTGCCCCACGCCATCGGCGACGTGGTCAATCCCATGATTCAGGCGGGGGGGATCGAGCTGGGCAGCGGCCGCGGTACGATGGGCGTGGAAAAAGTCCTCGTGCTGATCCTGCTCTTCGTGGGCGTGATCGTGGGCGTCGTGCTCATCCAGCAGGGTCAGCGGCGGATCCCCACCCAAAGTGCCAAGCACGTCCGCGGCCGCCGCGTCTACGGCGGCACCAAGCAGTACCTCCCCTTCCGCATCAATCAGGCCGGCGTCATGCCCATCATCTTCGCCAGCAGCCTGCTGTTGTTCCCCGCCTTCTTCTTTACCTGGCTCCTCCGCGCCTTCCCCAACCACCCCTGGCTGTACAACCTCGAGCAATCGTTCCACCGCGGCGAATCGTTCATCTACAACTTTTTCTACGTGGTCCTGATCTACTTCTTCTGCTATTTCTGGACCGCCATCACCTTCAACCCCAAGGACATGTCGGACAATCTGAAGAACTACGGCAGCTTCATTCCCGGCTACCGGCCGGGGCGGCGCACCGCCGATTACCTGGAAAAAGTCATGGTCCGCATCACCTACGTCGGGGCGGGATTCCTGTCCCTGGTGGCGATCATCCCCACCATCGTCAACAGTTGGATCGGCGTCTCCTACACCGTGGCCGGCTTCTACGGCGGCACCAGCCTGCTGATCGCCGTGAGCGTGGCCTTCGACCTGGTGCAGAAGATCGACAGCCACCTGGTGATGCGGAACTACAAGGGGCTGTTGGAAAAAGGGTAGCCGGGGATCGTTGCTGCGGGCGGGGAAATTCAACAATTCCCCCTCCCCACAAGCGGGAGCGGGCACAGCGCGAGGGAGTTCGCGATGCGGATCGTATTCATCGGGCCGCCGGGGGCGGGCAAGGGCACCCAGGCCGAGCGACTGGTCGCCGCCTTCCACATGGCCCACCTCTCGACCGGCGACATGCTGCGGGCAGCCCGCGACGCCCACACCGAGCTGGGACGCCAGGCCGAAGGCTACATGTCGGCCGGCCAACTGGTCCCCGACGCGATCATCATCGACCTGATCCGCCAGCGCCTGGCCGATGCGGATTGCCGCCAGGGCTACCTGCTGGACGGTTTTCCGCGGACCCTGGCTCAGGCCGAGGCCCTGGACGCCATGTTGGCCCAAGCCGGCACGCCCCTGGACGCGGTGCTCGAACTGCAAGTCCCGGAAGAGGAGCTCTTCCAGCGGCTGGCCGGCCGCGGCCGGACCGACGATCAGCCCGTGGTCATCCGCCAACGCCTGGTGGCCTACCGCAAACAGACCGAGCCTTTGTTGGCCTACTACGGGGCGAAGGGTTTGCTCCGCAGCGTGCAAGGCTTGGGAACGGTGGAGGAAGTATTCGGCCGGGCCCGGCAAGTCTTGGACCCGCGGGCCTCGTGAAGCAAGGCTGAGACGTAGGGTGGGGCCGTGCTGCGCTTGTCCCACCCTGCAATTCTGAGACATTCCGCAATATAGACTAGCGGAGAATGAGGGCGTGGAAATTCTTCGTTCGCCGCGAGAAATCGCCCTGATGCGCAAGGCGGGGCTACTGGTCTGGGAGGCCTTCCGGATCGCCCGCACGCTTACCGGCCCCGGCGTGGCCACCCAGGAGATCGACGCGGCCATCGAGGAGTTCTTCGCCGCGCAGCAGGCCGAGCCGCTGTTCAAGCATTATCCCAACCCGACGGAAGGCGGCCCGCCCTTCCCCGCCGTGACCTGCATCTCGGTCAATCGCGAAGTGGTGCACGGCATCCCCGGAAAACGCCGGCTCGTCGAAGGCGACATCGTCAGCATCGACACCGGCTGCAAGTTGGGCGGCTGGTGCGGCGACGCCGCCGCGACCTTCGCCGTGGGCCGCGTCGCCCCCCAGCTCTGGCGATTGATCGAGGTCACCCGCGATACGCTGAGCCTGGCCATCTCGCGGCTGGCGCAGAAACCGGCCTGGTGGAGCGAAGTGGCCGAGAGCATGCAGGATTATGTCCGTCAGGCCGGCTTCTCGGTGGTCGAAGACTTCGTCGGGCACGGCATCGGCCGCAGCATGCACGAAGACCCCCAGGTGCCGAATTTCGTTAAACGCGGCTTCCGCCGCAGCCGGAACGACTTCCGCCTCCTGCCGGGACTGGTCATCGCCATCGAGCCCATGGTGAACATGGGCACCAAAGCGGTCCGCGTTTCGGCCGACCAGTGGACCCAGGTTACCGCCGACGGCCGCGCCAGTGCCCATTTCGAGCATACTGTGGCCGTGACCGAAGCCGGCCCCCTGGTGCTGACCGCGGGTCCCAACGGCGAAACCTGGTAACAGTTGCTGGTCAGCGAGCGGGGCAGATTGTGTAACCATTAGGCTTGTAGGGTGGGTCGAGCACAGCGAGCCCCACCATTGGACGGACATTCTTCTACTTATAGGTGGGGCTCGCTGCGCTCGACCCACCCTACTGTTGCGTTTCGATCGGCAACTGACAAATTGGGAATTCTGGGAAGAATGTGCCTGTCAGACCGCCAGTTCTCCCGTCTTGCTGCACAAGCCGGGCCAAAATGAAAATTATTCGGTCGGAGGGCCTTGAACCAATCCGCCCATGCCGCTTATACTGAGATACTTTGCCTCTTCCCGCCCGAGCGAGTCGAGCCTGCCATGAAGGTGCGAGCCAGCATTAAGCGGATTTGTGAGAACTGTAAGATCGTGCGCCGCCGGGGCGTGGTGTACGTGGTATGCAGCAATCCGCGCCACAAGCAGCGGCAGGGTTGAGCGGGGGCGTGGGCAACCGGCAGACAACCACCGGGCCAGGCGCGGGTTGCGGCTCGTCGGGGACGGTGCCGGTGTAGTACTGCGAACGGTCAGGAGTGATACGAGCCTTCCCCTATTGTTACGGTTCGCATCAGTTCAAGCCGGGCGATGTGAAAATCGTGTCGTAGGAGCGTCCGGACATGCCGCGTTTGTTAGGTGTCGATATCCCGAACGACCGGCCGACGGTCATCGCCCTAACCTATTTATACGGGGTGGGGCCGAAGATTGCGCGGGACTTGTGCCACAAGGCGGGGGTGAATCCGCAGGCCCGGGCCAAGGAACTCCGCGAGGACGAGTTGGCCCGCCTGGCCGCCCTGCTGGACAAGGACTATGTCGTCGAGGGCCAGTTGCGCCGCCAGATAACGCAGAACATCATGCGGCTGCGCGACATCGGCTGCTATCGGGGGTTGCGGCATCGGCGCGGGCTGCCGGTCCGCGGACAGCGGACCCGCACCAATGCCCGCACCCGCAAGGGCCCCAAGAAGACCGTCGCCGGAAAGAAGGGCGTCAAAGACCTGCGGTAGCGCAGTTGGGCAATCCAGGACCGGGAGCGATCAAGCGGTGGCAAAGACCAAACGGCGCAAGGCGCGGCGGAACGTGGCGACGGGCATCGCCCACATCAAAGCCACCTTCAACAACACGACCATTACCATTACCGACATGAAGGGCGACGTGCTGTGCTGGGCCAGCGCCGGCACGAGCGGCTTCAAGGGGAGCCGCAAGAGCACGCCCTTCGCCGGGCAGATGTCGGCCCAGCAGGCCGCCGAGAAGGCCATCAAGTTCGGCATGAAGGAAGTCGAAGTGAAGGTCCGCGGGCCGGGCAGCGGGCGGGAAAGCGCCATCACCGCCATGCAGGCCGCCGGCCTGAGAATCAAGTCCATCGAGGACGTGACCCCCTTGCCGCACAACGGCTGCCGGCCCCAGAAGCGCCGCCGCGTCTGAAACGCCGCCGCCACAGATACCGATTCCGATTGGGAGTGCAACCAGTATGGCTCGCCAGATGTCGCCCGTCTGCCGGCTTTGCCGCCGGGAAGGGATGAAGTTATTCCTCAAGGGCACGCGGTGCGACACGCCCAAGTGCGCCGTCGAGCGCCGCGAGGCGCCGCCCGGTATGACCACCGGCCGGCGGGGCAAGCCCACCGACTACTCCGTCCACCTCCGCGAAAAACAAAAGCTGAAGCGCTACTACGGCGTGCTCGAGCGCCAGTTCCGCAAGTATTTCCACCAGGCCGAGCGGATCAAGGGCCACACCGGCGACGCCCTGCTGGCGCTGCTCGAGCGCCGCCTGGACAACGTCGTTTGCCGCTTGGGGCTGGGGCAGTCGCGGGCCCAGGCCCGCATGATGATTACCCACGGCCACATCACGGTCAACGGCCGGCTGGTGAGCATCCCCAGTTACCTCGTGCGGTCGGGCGACGTGATCCGCCTGAAGAACCGGCCCAAGAGCCTGCAGTTGGGGCAAGCCAACCGGGCCGAAACCGCCCGCCAGGTCCCCGACTTCCTGAGCCTGGTCGAGACCCCCGAGCTCGAAGCGCACGTCTTGCGCCTGCCCGAGCCGGCCGACGTCTCGATCCCCGTTCAGACCCAGTTGATCGTGGAGTTCTGCTCCAAGTAGCATGTTTTGGAGGTCTTAGCGATGCGTATTCGTTGGCGCGGACTAGAGTTGCCCAGTCAAGTCCTCCCCGACCGGTCCACCCTCTCGCCCATCTACGGCAAGTTCACCGTGGAGCCCTTCGAGCGCGGCTTCGGCGTGACGGTCGGCAATAGCCTGCGCCGCATCCTGCTCTCCAGCCTGGAGGGCAGCGCCGTCACGCAGATGAAGCTGCACGGGGTGCAGCACGAGTTCACCACCCTGCCCGGGGTGCTGGAAGACGTCACCGACATCGTGCTCAACGTGAAGTCCCTGGTGGTGAAGAACCACAGCGATCAGACCCGCGTGGTCCGCATCGAGCGCAACACCCGCGGCCCCCTGACCGGCGCCGACGTGAAGACCGACGACCAGATCGAGGTCGTCAACCAGGATCATCTGATCGCCACCCTGACCGACGACGTGCCCTTCCTGCTGGAGATGGTGATCGAGAACGGGCGGGGCTACGTGCCGGCGGCGGAGCACTCGCCGCAGGTGCAGGAGATCGGCATCGTACCCTTGGACGCCGCCTTCAGCCCGGTGCTGCGCGTCCGTTACGAGGTCGAGGAGACCCGCGTCGGCCACAAGACCAACTTCGACCGCCTGGCGATCGAGATCTGGACCAACGGCGCGGTGGGCCCCGAGATGGCGCTGGTCGAGTCGGCCAAGATCCTCCGCAAGCATCTGAACCCCTTCATCCAGTACCAGGAGCTGGGGCCCACGGTGCACGCCGAGGCGCGGGCGGTGGGCATGGCCGGCCTGGACCCCGTCACCGAGGCCAAGCTCAACATGAGCCTGGCAGAGCTCAATCTCTCGGTCCGCGCCACCAATTGCCTGGAATCGGAGAACATTACCACGGTCCGCGACCTGGTGCTCCGCACCGAGGGCCAGTTGCTCGAAGTGCGGAACTTCGGCGAGACCACCCTGCAGGAGGTGCGCGAGAAGCTGGCCGACATCGGCCTCCGCCTGGGAATGCGGCCCCCGCCCGTTACCGCCGCCACCTTTTAACGCCTGCGCAAGAATTGATTCGGAGCACGGAGGGGTGCCACTGCTGGCTTGCCCAGCAGTGCTTTTCACACTGCTGGGCAAGCCAGCAGTGGCACCCGGCGGACGGCACACGGAGTGTGCCTGCTACTTTAGAAACCCCCGTACAAAACGCCACGACCATGCGACACCGACGAAAAGGCCGGAAACTCGGCCGCAATCCCAGTCATCAGCGGGCCCTCTTGCGAAGCTTGGCCTCCGCGCTGATCCTCACCGAGCGCGATGCCGAAGACGACGAGAACAAGCCCAAGGTCAAGGGCCGCATCATCACCACCATCGAGAAGGCCAAGGAGGTCCGGCCGCTGGTCGAGCGGGTAGTGACCATCGCCTGCCGGGCCTTGCCGCACCAGGCGGCCGCCGACCAGCTCGAGCCCGACGCCGAGCGCCATAGCGAGGAGTGGCGCGCCTGGCGCACCAGCCCCCGCTGGCGGGAATGGAATCAGGCCATTGCCCCCGTGGTCGCCGCCCGCCGCCGCGCCTTGCGGCTCTTGGGCGACAAGAAAGCCGTGCGGATCCTCTTCAGCGAGATCGCCCCCCGGATGGCCGAGCGGCCGGGCGGCTATACCCGCGTGTTGCGGTTGGCCAAGCCCCGCTTGGGCGACGCCGGCACCCGCGCCATGTTGGAATTCGTCGGCACGCACGATCGCAAGCGGCGGCGTTCGGCCCGGCCGACCTTCGAGGCCGAAGCCCCGCCGCCCGCGGCCGAGACAAAGCCGATAGCCGAGCCGCAGGCCGTCGAGCCCCAGGCTGCCGCCGAGCCGCAGGCTTAGGCGCCGCGTCCAAAACTAAGTCGATCAATTTGGGTGCCACCCCCCGAAGCGCGCATTATTCATCAGTCGGCTGAGGAGCGGGACTGACTGGCATGGCCGCCACACTGCAACCTCCCCGGCAAGGCTTCGACTTCACCCTGCACGCGGGCCGGGTGTGCCGCGACATGGTCGCCCGGCTGCCTGACTTGCGGCACATCGACATGTCGCTGGTCGGGCTGAGCTTCTCGCAAGCCCGCAAAGGGGGCCGCGGCGGAATGTACGCCTCGCTCATGCCCCTGCGCTTCGCCGGGGGCCGATCGTTTACGGTCCGCCGCGGGCGGAAATGGACCCTCCAGCGGGTCGCCGTCGACGGCCGCGACATGCTGTACCTGCTCAATTTCTTCCTGCCCCGCTTCCTCGACTTGCCGCTGGGCGAGAAGTTGACTACGCTGGTACACGAGTTGTGGCACATCGGGCCGCGCTTCGACGGCGACCTGCGGCGGTTCGCCGGCCGGTGCTACGCCCATAGCGGTTCGCAGCGTAATTACGACGCCCACGCGGCACGTCTGGTCCAGCGTTGGCTGGCCCTCGGGCCGCCGCCGGAGTTGCTCGAGTTCCTGCGGTTGGATTTCCGCGGGCTGGCGGCCCGCCACGGCGGCGTCTTCGGCCGGAGGTTCTCCGCCCCCAAACTCGTACCCCTGGAGTAAACGCATGGACAAGGCGGTCATTCTGGCCCGTGGACTGGGCACGCGGATGCAGCGCGCCGACGCCGCAGCCGCGCTGGATGGCCGGCAGGCGGCCATGGCCCGCTCGGGCCTTAAGGCCATGATCCCCATCGGCCGGCCCTTCCTGGATTATGTCCTATCGGCGCTGGCCGCGGCGGGGTACCGCCGGGTGTGCCTGGTCATCGGGCCGGAGCACGACGCCGTGCGCGATTATTACCAGGCCCCGGGCCGGGCCGAGCGGCTCCGCCTCGAGTTCGCCGTCCAGGACCGCCCGCGGGGCACGGCCGACGCCGTGGCCGCCGCCGCCACCTTCGCCGCCGCCGACCCCGTGCTGGTCATCAATTCCGACAACTATTACCCGCTCGAGGCGCTGCGGGCGCTGCGCGAGCAATCCGGGCCGGCCGTCGCGGTCTTCGACGAGCAAAGCATGCTGGCCGGGAGCAACATCCCGGCCGACCGCTTGCAGCGTTTCGCCGCGGCGCGGATCGACGCGGGGGGGTATATGTGCGGCGTGCTGGAGAAGCCCGACGCGGCCGTCTGGGCCGCCCTGCCGCGCCCCATCTGGCTGAGTATGAACTGCTGGCGATTCGGCCCGGCGATCTTCGACGCCTGCCGGGCCATCGGACGGTCGCCCCGCGGCGAGCTGGAGCTGACCGACGCCGTGCAGTACGCCATCGACGTGCTGGGCGAGCGGTTCCGGGCCGTACTGGTCCGTCAGCCGGTTCTCGATCTGACCACCCAAAGCGACGTCGCCGCGGTGCAGGCCCGGCTGGCGGGCGTCGAGGTCCGCTTCTGAAGGGGCGATCATGCACTTGCACACGCTGGACTGGATCATCGTGGCGGTATCGATTGCCGTCTGCTTTACGCCCGCCTTGTTCTTCGGCCGCCGCTCGGGCCGCGGGACTGCCGAGTTCTTCGCCTCCGGGCGGGCCGTACCCTGGTGGCTGGCCGGCCTGTCGATGGTCGCCACCACCTTCAGCAGTGACACGCCCAACCTGGTCACCAACTTCGTCCGCACCCAGGGCGTGGCCGGCAACTGGCAATGGTGGGCCCTGGTCCTCACCGGCGTGGCCACCGTCTTCTTCTTCGCCCGATTGTGGCGACGCTCCGGCGTGCTGACCGACCTGGAGTATTACGAGCTGCGTTACTCGGGCCGGGCGGCCAGCTTCGTCCGCGGCTTCCGCGCCGTTTACCTGGGCCTGTTCTTCAATTGCGTGATCATGGCCAGCGTCAACATGGCCGCCGTGAAAATCGCCAACGTGCTGTTCGGACTGCAAGATTGGCAAACGCTGATCTTTGTGGGCCTGCTGAACGTGGTCTTCGCCGCGCATTCCGGCTTGTGGGGCGTGCTGGTCATCGACATGGTCCAGTTCTTCATCAAGATGACGGCCGTGATCGCGGCCGCCTATTTCGCCGTGCAGTACGTGGGCGGGCTGGACGCGCTGGTGCACAAGGTGTCGCTATGCGCCGCCCCGCCCGATAAGCCGGGCCTGAACTATCTCGATATGCTGCCCAGCTTCGACCGCTCGAACGAGGCCCTGTGGGACCTGGCCGTGGCCGTATTCATAATACCCATCACCATCCAGTGGTGGGCCTCGTGGTATCCCGGCGCCGAACCGGGCGGCGGCAGCTACATCGCCCAGCGGATGCTGGCCTCGAAGTCGGAAAAAGACTCGCTCGGCGGCGTCTTGTTCTTCAACGTCGCCCATTACGTCCTCCGCCCCTGGCCCTGGATCCTGGTGGGCCTGTGCTCGCTGGTCGTCTTCCCCTCGCTGGCCGACATCCGCACCGAGTTCCCCGGCCTGGACCCGAAATGGCTCGACCACGACATCGCCTACCCGGCCATGGTCGCCAAGGTGCTGCCCGTGGGCTGGATGGGCCTGATGGTGGCCGGCCTGATCGCCGCCAACTCCTCGACCATCCTCACGCACCTCAACTGGGGCGCCTCGTACCTGGTCCACGACTTCTACCGCCGTTTCCTGCGGCCCGGCGCCCCCGACCGGCATTACGTGCTGGCGGGCCGCGTGGCCACGGTGGGCCTGTTCTTCGGCGCCGCCGGCATGATGTACCTCTTCACCTCGGCCAAGCAAACTTTCGAGCTGATCATGCAGATCGGGGCCGGCACCGGCCTGATCTATATCCTCCGCTGGTTCTGGTGGCGGATCACCGCCTGGTGCGAAGTGGCCGCCATGATCAGCTCCTTCGCCGTCTCCGTGCTGTGGCTGGTGTTGCACAAGGCCGGCATCGGCAGCATCCCCCTGGGCTCGTGCCGCCTGCGGCTGACGACCCACGTGGAACTGGTGCTGACGGTCGCCTTCACCACCGTCTGCTGGCTGCTGGTGGCATACCTGGGGCCGGCGACGGACCGCGCCAAGCTGCTGGCCTTCTACCGCCAGGTTCGCCCCTTCGGCCCCGGCTGGCGTGCGATCCGGGCCGAGGCCGGCCCCTCCGCCGCCCCGCCCACCGCCGGCGAGAACCTGCCCCTGGCACTAATCGGCTGGGTCTCCGGCTGCACGGTTATCTGGTCGGCCCTGTTTACCGTCGGCAACTTCCTCTACGGCCGAATGCTCGCAGCCGGCATCCTCCTGGCCGTCTTCGCCGTCGGCACGGCGGTCCTCATCGCCGTAATCAACCGCCTGTGGACGAACCCCGCCCCCCCCGCCGCGGTGCCAAGTGCAGCAGGCACACGCCGCGTGCCGTAAACTGTATATGTAGCCGGCCCACGCCGTGTGCCGAATTGCCGCACACGGTGTGTGCGGCCTACATTGGAACTTGCCGCACACGTCCCCATCGGCTGCTCGCCCCGCGTGGCCGCCGGTGGTACAATGGCCGGAAGTTGCACGGGACGGGGGCAGTACCATTTTCGCTGCGTGAGAATCGGGCCAACACCGTACTCACTACGCGAGAACGGGGCAGTCTGCCGGAGGAGATGTGCCGTGGCCGGTCCGCTTGCGAAGCATGCCCAAAAGACCCAGGCGGACGTGCTCTTCGAGGCCGTGGCGAAGTCCGATCTGTTCATCCGCTTCTTTCGGCTCATGGATTCGCTCGCCGGCCTGAAGCCGGCCCTGGTCGATCGGTCCGGCCGGGAAGTGCTGCCTTGCCCGCGGACCCGCCTGAACAAGTTCTGCCGGATCATCGATCGCACGGCGGAGGGCCTGGCGGCCTGCCAGCGTTCCGACGCGGCGAAATTGTCGCGCTCCGGCGGCGGCCTGCGGATCTACCAGTGCCACGCCGGCCTGACGGACATCTGCATGCCGCTAATGATCTCCGGCGAGCACGTGGCTTCGATCCTGTGCGGCCAGGTGCTCACCCGGCCGCCGGACGACCGCCGCTTCCGGGCCGTGCTGCGGAAGGTCCGCGGCATACCGCTGGACGCGGCGGAGTTGCGTCGGGCGTACTTCGCCACCCGCGTGATTCCGCACCGGCAGCTAAGGCGGATGGCCCAGGTGATCGCCTTCTTCGCCGACTACCTGGCGGAGATCGGCTCGCGGGTGGCCTTGCTGCAACAGGAGGAGGAGCGGGGGTGCATTCACGCGGCCCGCGAGTACATGCGAGAGAACTTCCACGCCCCGCTGAGCCTGAAGGAAGTGGCCGGCGTGGTGGCCCTCAGTCCGAAGTATTTTTCGCGGCTCTTCGCACGCGAGGTCGGCGAGAGTTACGTCCGGCAACTGAACCGCATCCGCATCGAGAAATCAAAGGTGCAACTGCTGCGTCCCAACGTGCGGGTGGCAGAGGTGGCCCTGCGCTGCGGGTTCGAGAGCATCCCGCATTTCAATCGCGTCTTCCGGTCGTTCGAGAAGATGTCGCCCACGGACTTCCGCCGGGCTGCCCGCGCCAATGTAGCAGGCACACTCCGTGTGCCGTCGGCTGAAGCGGAACAAGGCATGGCGGACGGCACACGGAGTGTGCCTGCTACTTTCCATGCCGTGAACGGCTACCCGAAATGATCGTTGGCCGGCCGCGGGCATGTTCCCCTTTTGCAAAGGAAAAGGCGAAATCGGCGTAGAGCGCCCCGCGCTCCCGTTCCTAAAATGTCTGAATCACCACCCTGGGAGGCATTACCATGGAGAAGCATACGGAGCACACGCGGCGGGAGTTTGTCCGTCTGGCGGCCGGGGCGGGGCTGGCCACGGCGGCGGGGGCGACCCGCGGGGCACCGGCCGCCGAGCAGCCGGCGGCCGGCCGACCGCCGGCAGCGAAGCGGCCGCGCATCGGCTGCGTAAGCTGGAACTTCCACAATCTCGGCGCCGGCTATACCCGCCCCGACAAGGCCATCGAGATCATCGGCCCCCTGGGCTTTGAGGGCATCGAGCTGATCCTGACGGGCCGCGCCGAGATCGCCAACTACTGGACCGACGCCACCATCGGCTCGATCCGCAAGCAACTGGACAAGTACCGCCTGACGGTCGCGCAGTTCGCGCTGTTTCAGCCGGTGGTCGAAGAGTTGACCAGCCCCCGGGCCGACGAGCGGCAGCAGGCGCTGGAGCGCTTCGCGGCGGGCTGCCGCATCGCCCGCAAGCTGGACTCGCCGATTGTCAACATCGTGGCCCCTTGGGCACGGGAATTGAAGGGGCCCGGCTACTACCTGCCCCGCTACTTCGAGGTGGAGAACCCCAAGCCGGGCGAGAAGTTCCACATCGACATCGGCCCCGGGTTCGACTGGGACCGGATTTGGGCGACGTTCGTCGAGACGATCAAGGGCTGCCTGGAGCGGGCCAAGGCCTGCGGACTGCGGTTCTCGATCGAGAACCACACGCACACGCTGCTGCCCGACAGCGGCGCGTTCCTGCGGCTGTGGGACGCGGTTCGCGACCCGGCCCTGGGCATGAATCTCGACGCCGGCTGGGCCGCTTTGCAGCGCGAGTATCCGCCGACGGCCGTCTACAAGGCGCACCGGCACCTGATGAACGTCCACCTGCGCGACATCGACGGCCTGATGCGGCGTTTCGTGCACGTCGGCCAGGGGGTGATGGACTTTCGGGCCATCGCCCAAGCCCTGCGGGCGATCGGGTTCCAAGGCTTCGTGAACCTCGAACAAGACGGTCAGCCGGGCGACCCGCCCCACGCCATGCAGGCCACTGCGGCGCGCTACCTGGCCATGATGAAGGAGTACCTGTCGTGAAACGCACCTTCGTACTCGTCACGCTCCGCGTGACGCAGGCCCTCACGTGGAGCGTGAGGGGTACATCGGGAACCTGGGTCGCGCTGGTCGGCGCGTGGCTCGCCGCGGCCTGCATGGCACTGTCGGCGGAGGTGGCGCCGGAAGCGCCGCCGATCCTGCGGGCCGGCACGGCTAAGAAAGACATCACCCCCGCGCAGCCGGTCAAACTGGAGGGCTACGGCAGCCGCAAGGACCTCTCGCAAGGCGTCCACGATCCGCTCTCGGCCCGCGCCGTGGCCTTCCAGCAGGACGGCCAGCGGCTGGTGCTGGTTTCGACGGATATCTGCGGCTTCTACGGCGGCGCGGCGCCGAGCATGCGGAAGGCGATCCTCGCGGAGTGCGGTCTGCGGCCGTCGGAGTTGTTCCTGGCGGCCGTCCACACGCACTCCGGGCCCACGCTGGCGCTTGAGCGGGCGACGGAGGACGGAGGACGGACGACGGAGGGAGGCGACGGGCAACGGGTGACGGCGGGAAGCACTCCCGTCCGTCGTCCGTCTCCCGTCGTCCGTCGAGAGGTGCATCCCAACAACGTCCAGTACACCAAGACGCTCCAGACGCAGTTGGTCGCCGTGGTCCGCGAGGCCCTGGCCCACCCGGTCCCCGTGCGGATCGAGGTCGGCTCCGGCTCGTCGCCCGTGGGCGCCAACCGGCGGGAGTATGTCCGCGACGCCGCGGGCAAGGTCAAAGTGCGACTGGGCCGCAATCCCGACCGGCCCACCGACCACGAGGTCCAGGTGCTCGAGGTCTTGCGGACCGGCGACGGAGGCCCGGCCGCGGTGATCTTCGCCTATGCCACGCACAGCACGACGATGGGCCCGCACAACTATCTAATCAGCGGCGACGTGCACGGCCTGGCGGAACAGTTCCTCGAGCAGTATTTCGCCGCGGGACTGGTCGCCCCGGGCTTCGCCGGCGCGTCGGGCAACGTCGATCCCTGGTTCCGCGTGCTGCCCAAGTTCCGCACCGACAAGGGCTGGATCCCCGAGGCCGTCTTGCTGGGCACGATGCTGGGCGAGGAGGTAGTCCACGTGTCGGACCGCGGCCTCAGGCCCACCCCCAGCGGCCCGATCCGGACGGCCTTCCGAACGCTCGACTTGCCCCGCCAGCCGCGAGCCGTACTAGACGGCACCGGCGACGACGAGCCGCCGGAGTTCAACCTCACCGTCGGCCGCCTGGGCGACGTGGCGGTGGTCGGGCTGGGCGGCGAGGTGTTCAACGAGACCGGCAAGGCCATCAAAGCCGCCTCGCCCTTCCCGCACACCTTCATCATCACGCACTGCAACGGTACGGCGGGATACATGCCCACCGCCGACGCCTATCCCGAGGGCGGGTATGAGGTGGAGAGCAGCCAGTTCGCCCCGGCCGCGGCCGATCAACTGGTCCAAGAGGCGGCGCGGCTGCTGCGCGAGATACGGCGCTAGTGCAGTGATTGAGAATTGAGGGACTGTATTCCCGGGGTGAACTTGGTAATTTGGGTGCCACTGCTGGCTTGCCCAGCAGTGTTGCGCATAGTAGTGGTTCGACACTGCTGGACAAGCCAGCAGTGGCACCCGCAATCGCTAGGAGAGCAGCCATGAGAGCCACAAGAGGACTTCCATTTCTGTGGGCGGTGCTGCTGGCTATCGGCCCGGCGTGGGCCCTGGAGCCCGGCGGGCCGCCCTACCGCGACGCCGCGCGACCTATCGCCCAGCGCATCGAGGATCTGCTGGCGCGGATGACGCTCGAGGAGAAGGTGGGGCAGATGAACATGCCCTGCGTGTACGAGGCGGGCCTGGGCCGGACCATCCGCGAGAAGCAGAGCGGGGTGCAGAAGTTCGCGGCCGGCACGCTGCTGCCGGGGTTCGGTCCCGGCGGGGGCTTCTTCACGCTCTCGAACGAGATCCTCCGCGACGGCACGCGGCAGCAAGCCGAGTTCCTCAACCGCCTGCAAGGCATCGCCGCCCAGACGCGGCTGGGGATCCCGCTCTTGGAGAGCGAGGAGGGCACGCACGGCCTGATGTGCCCGGGCGGGACGATCTTCCCCGAGGGCCCGGCCCTGGGCAGCACCTGGAACATGGAGCTGCTGGGCCGCGTCTACGGCGCGGTGGCCCGCGAGGCCCGCGCCATCGGCGTGCACCAGACCTTTACGCAGGTCATCGAGCCCATCCGCGACCCGCGGCTGGGCCGCAACGAAGAGGCCTTCAGCGAAGACCCCCGCTTGTGCGCGCGGATCGCCGAGGCCATCGTCCGCGCCGAGCAGGGCCCCGACATGTCCGCCCCGGACAAGGTCGTCACCGGTTTGTGCCATTATCCCGGCCAGAGCCAGCCGGCCAGCGGCTTCGAGCGCGGGGCGATGGAAATCTCCGAGCGGACCCTGCGGGAGGTGTTTCTGCCCTCGTGGCAGGCGGGCATTCAGAAATGCGGGGGCCTGGGCGTGATGGCCACCTACCCGGCCATCGACGGCATCCCCACTCACGCCTCGTCAAAACTGCTCACCGGCATCCTCCGCGGCGAGTTCGGTTTCGACGGCCTGGTGCTGTCCGAGGGCGGCGGGATCGGCACCCTGGTCTATGAAGGCTTGGCCCCCACGCAAAAAGAGGCCGGCGCCTTGGCCCTGGCGGCCGGCGTCGACGTGGGTATCTCCTTCGAGTCCGGCTATATGCACGACCTGCTGGCCGGCGTGCGGGAAGGAAAGGTGCCCCAGCCGCTGGTCGACCGCAGCGTGCGCCGCATCCTCAAGCAGAAGCTTCGCCTGGGCCTGTTCGAGCGGCCGACGGTCGACGTCGAGCGCGCGGCCGAAATCGTCCACCGGCCCGAGCACCAGGCGCTGGCCCTGGAGGCCGCGCGGGAAGCCGTCGTGCTCCTGAAGAACGACAACCACTTGCTGCCGCTGAAGAAGACGCTGCACTCGGTGGCGGTGATCGGGCCCGACGCCGACGACGCGCACAGCCAGATCGGCGATTACGTGCCCAAGAAAATCCCCCAACACGTCGTTACCGTGCTGGAAGGCGTTAAGCAGGTGGTCTCGGCGGGCACGCGGGTGACGTACGTCCGGGGCTGCGACGTGCTGGAGGCGGCCTCCGACGAGATCGCCCCGGCCAAGGATGCGGCGGCACACGCCGACGCGGCCATCGTGGTCCTCGGCGAGTGCCAGCATTGGGGCGAGGAGAATAAGAAGTCCACCAACGGCGAGGGCCGCGACTCGGCGACCCTCGAATTGACCGGCCGCCAGGAAGAACTGGTCGAGGCCGTCGCGGCCACCGGCACGCCCACGGTGGTCGTGCTCGTCAACGGCCGTGCGCTGGCCGTGCGCTGGATCGCCCGGCACATCCCGGCCGTCGTCGAGGCCTGGCTGCCGGGCGAGCAGGGCGGCCGCGCCGTGGCCGAGGTCCTCTTCGGCGACATCAACCCCAGCGGGAAACTCTCGGTCACCGTTCCCCGCCACGCCGGCCAACTGCCGGTCTATTACAACTTCAAGAAGTCCAAGCGGTATTGGATGAAGACGGGCTGGGCCAGCGCCTACGTAGACCTCGAGCCCACGCCGCTGTATCCGTTCGGCCACGGGCTGAGCTACACCCGCTTCGAGTACGCCGGGCTGCGGCTCAGCCCGCCCCAGATCGGTCCGGCCGGCCAGATCGAGGTACAATGCCGGGTCAGCAACGTCGGCCCGCGGCCGGGAAAGGAGATCGTCCAGCTCTATCTGGAAGACCTGATCGCGAGCGTGGCCACGCCGGTCAAGCAGCTTCGCGGCTTTGCCAAGCTGGAGATCGAGCCGGGCGAAACGAAGACCTGCTCCTTCACGCTGACTCCCGACGACCTGGCCCTGTACGACGCGAGCCTGCGGCGGGTGGTCGAGCCCGGCCGCTTCCGCGTCATGCTCGGCTCCTCTTCCGAAGACATTCGCCTCAGCGGCGAGTTCGAGGTCAAGTCGCCCGCTGCGTCCGGGAAAGGGCCGGGGTAAGGATCGAGAATATGTCTGCCGACGCGGCCGGCGCCAAGCCGGGACTGAAGCGGGTGTTGGGCCTATGGGCCCTGGTGCTGTATGGCATCATCCTGATCCAGCCCACGGCGCCCATGGCCCCCTACGGCGAGTTCTGCGCGGCGGCCAAGGGCCACGTCGTCACCACCATTCTCTTGGCCATGGTGGCCATGCTGTTCACGGCGGTCAGTTACGGCCGCATGGCCAACGCCTATCCCAGCGCCGGCTCGGCCTACACCTACGTCGGCCGCGAGCTGCACTCGGGGCTGGGTTACCTGACCGGCTGGGCCATGGTCTTCGACTACATCATGAACCCCATCCTCAGCGTGATCTTCTGTAGCCACACCGCCATGAGCCTCAGTGCATCGACGCAGTACGTGCCGCACCTGCCGTTTCCGGCCTGGGTGGTGTTCTTTGCCGTGCTCTTCACGCTGTTGAACCTGCGGGGCATCGAGTCCAGCGCGCGGACCAACGCCTTACTGGCCGCCGGCCTGGGGGTAGTGGTAGTCCTGTTCCTCACGGCCGCGGCGCGGGCCATCCTCAGCGCTGCCGACCTGTCGGCGGCCCGCTTCGCACGCCCGTTTTACGACCCGCAGACCTTCTCCTGGAAGGCGGTCTCCACCGGCACTTCCATGGCCATGCTGACCTATATCGGCTTCGACGGCATCTCGACGCTCTCCGAGGAGGCGCACAATCCGCGCCGCAACATCCTGCTGGCCACGGTCCTGACCTGCCTGATTACCGGCATCCTGGCTTCGGCCGAGGTCTATGCCGCCCAGCTTATCCGGCCCGGCAACGAGTTTGCCGATCCGGTCACGGCGATTTATGAGATCGCCCGGCAGGCCGGCGGCCCGGCCCTCTTCTACACAGTCAGCGCGGCCCTGCTGGTGGCCCAGATCGGCTCCGGATTCGGCGCCCAGCTTGGCGCCGGGCGGTTGCTGTACGGCATGGGCCGCGACAACGCCATTCCCCGCCGCTTCTTCGGCGCCGTCGATCCCCGCACGCGCATCCCGCGCAACAACGTCCTGCTGGTGGGCGCCCTGGCCCTGGCCGGAGCCATGGTGGTGGACTTCGATCTTAGCATCGAGCTGCTGAACTTCGGGGCCCTGATCGGTTTCATGGGCGTGAACGTCGCCGCCTTCGTGCGCTACTTCGTCCGCGGCCAGCGGCGGACGCTGCTGAACTTCGCCCCCCCGCTGTTGGGCTTCGCGTGTTGTCTGTACATTTGGTGTAGCCTCCAACCAGTGGCCAAAGCAGTGGGCCTGGCCTGGCTCGCCTTCGGCCTGCTATACGGCGCGTGGAAGACGGGCGGCTTCCGCCGCCAGATCGAGTTCGCCGCGCCGGATGAAGAAGCCACCACCGCATCACCGGTATTACCAAACTAACAGGATTAACCTGGGGACTGTCCCAATTTTCGTCCGACGAAAATGGGACTGTCCCCTTCCGAAGTGCCAAACTAACACAGGAGAAAGGTTATGAAGAGCAAATGGCCCGGGCCCTTTCCAGGCGCTTACTGGCTGGACGATCGCGAGCGGCGGGCCGTGCTGGACGTGCTCCAGCGGCAGTCGCTGTTCCGCTACTACGGACTGAAGAAGCCCAAGTACGCCGAGCGTTTGGAGCGCACCGCGTGCCGCTTATACGGCGTGCGGCATGCCCTGGCGGTCAACAGCGGCACGGGGGCCCTCTGCACGGCGGTGACGGCGCTGGGCCTTGGCCCGGGCTGCGAGGTCGTGCTGCCCGCCTTCTTCTGGGTCGCCACGGCCGGCGCGGTGGTGGCCGCCAATGCCGTACCCGTGCTGTGCGAAGTCGACGACAGCCTGTGCATGGACCCCCGCGACCTGGCGCGGAAGATCACCACGCGGACCAAGCTCATCGTGCCCGTACACATGGCCGGCGCGCCCTGCGACATGCAGGCCATCCTGGCCATCGCCGGCAAGCACGGCATTCCCGTCCTGGAAGACTGCGCGCAGGCCAACGGCGGGAGTTTTCGGGGCCGCAAGCTGGGTTCGCTGGGCACGCTGGGCGTCTTCAGCCTGCAATGGAACAAGAACGCCACCGCCGGCGAAGGGGGGCTGCTGATCACCGACAACGCCAAGCTCTTCGAGCGCTGCGTGTCGGTGCACGACCTGGGCATCCCCTGGGTGAACAACCAGCCCTGCCCCACCGGCGCCGCCACCTGGGGCAGCGGCCGCCGCATGAGCGAGCTCACCGCGGCGGTGGCCTCCGAGCAGCTCCGCAAGCTACCGGCGATCGTCCGCCACATGCAAGCCTCGAAGCGGCGAATCAAGACTGCCCTGGCCGGCACGCCCGGCCTCGTCTTCCGCCGCCTGAACGATCCCCAAGGCGACACCGGCCCCTTCCTCGTGTTGTTGTTGGACGACGCGGAGCAGGCGGCGCGGGCCACGGAGCGGATGCAGGCCGCCGGACTCCGCGACGCCGTCCGCCTGACCGACTACGGCCTGCATATTTACTACAACATCCCGCAACTGGTGCAGAAACTCCCCCTCTCGCCCGCCGGCAATCCCTGGAGCCTGCCGCAGAACAAGTGGAGCGATTACGATTATCACCGCGGCGCCTGCCCGCAAAGCGACGCCCTGTTCGCCCGCTCGATCCTTGTGCCGATACCCTCGCGGCTGACTATCGCGCAGGAGATAGCGGCGGCGAAGATCATCCGCGCGGCCGTGGCGTAAGAAGTTTTCGTCCTGGCGGCACGGTAGAATCGCCCGCATGAGCAGTCCCCGCCCACCTCATCGGTTCTCCGAGTCCGGCCGGCGGTTCGTGTTGCGCGATTTTTCACCGCCGCGTGTGGGGCGCACGGTGTGCTTGATCGCCTGCGCCTGCGGCGCGTGCGGCGCAGATTGGCCGCAATGGGGCGGCCGCGACGAGCGCAACATGGTGGCCCTCGAAAAGGGCCTGCCCGACTGCTTCGAGCCGGGCACCAAACGACCCGACGGCACGGGGATCGATCCCCAGACCACGCGCAACGTCCGCTGGACCGCCCGGCTCGGCTCGCAGACCTACGGAAACCCCACCGTCGCCGGCGGCCGGGTATTCATCGGCACCAACGATTTCGCTTTGAACGATCCGAAATACCACGCCAGCCAAGGCGGCGTGCTGAAGTGCTTCCAGGAAGCCACCGGCCGGCTGCTGTGGCAGCTCATCGTGCCCCGTACCGAGATCGACACGCAGCGGGTGCGCTTCGACAACATGGACCTGGGCATTTGTTCTTCGCCCACCGTGGACGGCGACCGGGTGTACCTGGTGACCAACCGCTGCGAGGTAGCGTGCCTGGACCTGGAGGGCCGGCCGCAGTGGCAATTCGACATGATCTCGCGCTTGCCCGTCTGCCCGCACGACGCCGCCAACTGCTCGATCCTCGTGCATGGCGGGCTGCTGTACGTCGGCACCTCCAACGGCGTGCCGCACGGCGGCCTGAAGCCGCTGCTGCCGCTGGCCCCTACCATGATCGTGCTGGACAAGAAGACCGGCCGGCTGGTGGCCCAGGACGACGAGCGGATCGGCACCCGCTTGTGGCACGGACAATGGTCGTCGCCCTGCCTGGCGCATGCCGGTGGGCGGACGCTCGTCGTCTACGGCGGCGGCGACGGCGTCTGCTACGCCTTCGCACCCGCCGAGCCGCTGCCCCGCGCCGTCACGAAATTGAAGAAGGTCTGGTCCTTCGATTGCAATCCGCCGCGCTACAAGTTCGCCGGCGGCAAGCCCATCGACTACTGGTCGGGCGACATCCGCCGCCGGGCGGGCAATAGCAACGACGGCACGTTCGTCGGCCCCAGCGAGATCATCGCCACGCCCGTCTTCTATCGCAATCGCATCTACGTGGCCGTGGGGCAGGACCCGCGGCACGGCCGCGGCCGGGGCATCCTGCACTCGATCGACGCCGCGAAAACCGGCGATATCTCCGAAAGCGGCCGGCTCTGGTCGTACGATAAGCTGGACCGCACCCTTTCCACCGCCTCGCTGGCCGACGGCCTGCTGTACATCGCCGATTTCAACGGCGCGCTGCACTGCCTCGACGCCCAGACGGGCGCGTGCTATTGGGTGCACCAGACCAACGCCGAAACCTGGGGCTCCACCCTGGTCGCCGACGGCAAAGTCTATCTGGGCACGAAGAAGAGCTTTTGGGTCCTGGCCGCGGGCAAGGAACTCAAGGTGCTGCACGAGATGCACCTCGGCGCCCCGGTATGGTGTACGCCCATCGCTGCCAACGGCGTGCTCTACGTGGCCTCGGAAAAGTACCTGTGGGCCGTCGAGCGCGCCGAAAACGGCACCGCACCCCGCCACGGCCCGTGAACTCGTGTCCTCTGGTGTACTCCCCACGCTCCGCGTGACGTTGCGCTGCACGGCCGCACGCGGAGCGTGAGGAATACGACGGTAATTTGTTTCGCCGGTCTTTACCGCCGCGGGGCCGTCGGCGCTTCCAGGTCCCCGCAGGCGAACTGAATTGCGTCCAGAGAGAACTGGAGGATGACCGGGTTCCAGTAGCGCGGTTCATAGCGACCAGCCCTGGCGGTACTCGCAGCGCAGGGCCGCGTCGGCCGCCGGGTGGTTGACGATCTTCATGGCCACGGGCTCGAAATCGAGCGGGCCCTCGAACTGCGTAGCCACGTTGCCGAGCATCAGGAATTCGTTCAGGGCGTGGGCGTAGTCGAAGTTCGACCAGCCCGGCGGGCCGCCCCGGCAGGCGGCGAAGAAGTCGACTTCCGGACCGCGCGAGGCCGCCACGCTCTCCGGCCTCTCACGCTGCACGCCCTGGAAGCGACTCTCCGGCAGCAGGCGGAACATCATGTTGTGGCCCGTCGTGTGAATGCTGCCCTGCGTGCCTGCGATCAGCGTGCCGGCGAATCGCCAGTTGTTTTTTTCGTGCGGCGGGGCGTCCTTGGCCACCGACTCCACCACCTCCTTGACGCCGGGCGCGTCGCCGCTGTACCACTTGATCGTGATCGGCGGCAGCCCGCCGCGGGCCGGAATCTGCCACCGCACCAGCTCCCAGCGCGGGAACGAAAGCCGGTTGATCCCCGAAGTCTGGGCCTCGATCCGGATCACCGGCCTTGGGGACTGTCCCGAATTTCGTCCGCCCGTCCCCCCGGACAGGCCGAAAATGGGACTGTCCCCTTCAGGCTCCTTGGGCGGGGCGGCCGACCACAGCTCGTGCACCTTCAGCGCCATGAAGCCTAAATTCGCGCTGTGCGAGCCCCAATTGCCGAGTTGGCAGGTGCCGAAGTCGCGCCAGTCGTTGCGCTGCAGCCACTCCTTGTGATACGGCCGCTCGCGGGCCGGACCCAGCCAGAGGTCCCACATCAGGTAGTCGGGCACGGCCGCCGGGCCCTTGGGCGGCTCCTTGCGGTCGGCCCCGCCGCCGCTGTTCCACACGTGGACCTCTTTGATCTGGCCGATCGCGCCGCTGCGGATCAGTTCCAGCGCCCGGCGGAACGCGCCGCTGTAGGTGCCCTGGTTGCCCATGGCCGTGGCCACGCGCTGCTTCCGCGCCAGCTCGCACAAGGCCCGCGACTCGTGCAGCAAGCGCGTCAGCGGCTTCTCGCAGAACACGCCCTTGCCCGCGTGCATCGCCGCCGCCGAGGCCACCGCGTGGGTGTGATCGGGTGTGGCCACCACCACCGCGTCCAGGCTCTTGAGCTCGTCCAGCATCCTGCGGAAATCGCTGAATACGCCGGGCTTCGACGCCCCCAGGCGTCTGAACTCCTTGGCCGCGTCCACCTCCCAGACATTCGGCGAGGCGGCCCAGCGCTTGCCGGTCTGCTCCCAGTATTGAAACGCCTCGGTGATCTTCTGCTGGTTGACATCGCACAGCGCCACGACGTTCTCCAGCCGGGGGATCGTGTCGACGAACCATGTGCCGCGGCCGCCCACGCCGATGAGGGCCACGTTGAGCTTCGCGTTGGCCGCGTAACCCCACGCCGACGCGCTCCGGCGCAGGATCACCAGTCCCGCCCCGGCTGAAGCCGCGCGGGCCAGAAAACCACGACGAGTAACGGTGAATCGTTGCATGGCTTCTGTCCTCCTCGGTAAACTCCAGCCGCGGGATGGGAGCCTCTCAGCGCCCTCCAATATCTACCCGTAGCGGCGGTTTTGCAACACTCAGGGCCCGCGAAATGATAACCATTACAATTGTCCAACGGGTGGCACGTCCCTGAGCGGAGCGAAGGGCGTGGTTCGTGGGCCGTCCACGCCCTTCGCTGCTCAGGGCGTGCCACCCAATTGTCAAACTTGTTCTTTCGCGGGCCTAAGGTACCTGGTTGCCCCCGGCCCACGCCCACCGATTGCTTTTCGTCGGTAAACTTGCTATCACAATGGGCGTTGTCCTGGGCCTGACTTTCTTCTCAAGGAGTTTTCAGATGAGACCTCCGCACTGGCTCGACGGCGTGATCGGCGACCTTCGGGACGTGGACGACATCGCCCTGGCAATCGGAGAAAGCCCGAAGTTTCGGCAGGCGATTCAGAAGGGGATCGACGCGGCCTTCAAGTGGGAGGGCCTGCACGAACAAGACCCCAAGCGGCTCGTCAGCACCTTCGAGCAGGAGATCCGCGTCGCCATCGTGGACGCGGTGAAGAGCGAGCACTGATTTCCAACACGGCAGCATGCCAAGGTTCGACGCGGCCGGGGGCCGGCTCAGCCGGGGTAGGCCGTTACGGGCAGGCCGGTGCTGCGGCGGACCCGCTCGGCCAGTGCTTGCAGCTCATCGTCGGCCAGCGGGGCGGCCCGGTTTTCGGCCCCCGGGCGGGCCATGCTGTGGATCTGCACCAGCTTGATCTGCCCCCCGGCGGCGATGATCTCGCCCAGCCGCTCGCAATAGGCCGCTTGCTCGGCGGGCGGCGGCGGCTGGCCCTCCAGCCGCACGAACAACGACTGGATGACGATCGGCCGCGCCCGGGCCGTCTGCCGCAGATTGTCGAGAATCTGCCCCAGCGGCACGTGCGAACGGTTGACCTGTTTGTAGTATGCCTCGCTGCCGGCATCGAGCTTCGCCCACACCTCGCCATTGTTGGCATCGAGCACCGCCAGGGCCCGGCGGACCTCCTGGCGATGCAAAAGGCTGCCGTTGGTTATGAGCACGAGTTTCACGTCGTCCAAGCGATGGCGACGGCGGACTTCCGCGCATAACTCGACCACCTCGGGCAGCAGGGCCACGGCGGTCGGCTCGCCGTCGCCGCTTACGGCGATGTCATTGAAGCGGCGAAGCGGCTCCGGCGTGTCCAGGAAAGGCGCCGACTGGAACAGCCGGCCGGAGACCACCAGCTCGACCATCTCGTCCAACTCGCCGGCCAACGCCGCCAGATCGGACCGCGAAAACGGGGAACGGCCACTTTCCTGCGAAGCACTCTTTTCCCGCGAAGCACCCTGCGGGTCGTTCCGGCAAATGCCGACTGTCCCCTTCTGCCTTTCGACCTGACAGTAGACGCACGAGAAATTGCAGGACTGCTCCGGGTTAAGATTGACCCCCACCGAAATCCCGCGGGAGCGGCGGCTGAGGACCGGGTAGACGAACCGGTAGTCGGCGAAGCTCCGCGGATGGGATTGATACAAAGCGCTGGCCGGGGTGGGAATGGTCATGACTCAGTCAGGAGGCCCGCCGCAGGCTGGTAAACTCGTCGAGCGTGACGGTGGTCAGCTCGCCATCCGGCCGCTGCAAGAGGATGGTATCGCTGAAGACCTTGTCGTCGAAGTTCCGCCGGAAGTGCAGGCCGTGGCGGGCCCGCTCCGTGCGAACGACGGTCCCCTGCACCTTCGTCGTCCAGCTTTGGATGCCGACGCTGACCAGGTGTTCCACTTCGATCCGGTCGCCGGGGGCGAGCTGCTGAAACAGGGCCCGGCTCTGGCGCAACTCTTGCGGGTTGATTACCGGTGCGGGCACGTGACTTCAGACCTCCTTGGCGCCGATCCACGACATGAGCTTGCGCAGGCCGCGGCCGACCTGCTCGACCAGGTGGCTCCGCTCGCGGCGCCGCATGGCCTTGAAGGCCGGGGCGTTGACGCGGTTCTCCAGCAACCACTCGCGGGCGAAGCGGCCGTCGCGGATCTCTTCCAGAATCCGCTTCATTTCGGCCTTGGTCTCGGCGGTGATGATCCGCGGGCCGCGGGTGTAGTCGCCGTACTCGGCGGTGTTCGAGATGCTATAGCGCATGTAGTTGAGGCCGCCCTGGTAGATCAGGTCGATGATCAGTTTCAGCTCGTGGACGCACTCGAAGTAGGCCATTTCGGGCTGATAGCCGGCCTCGACGAGGGTCTCGAAACCGGCCTTGGCCAGGGCGCTGAGGCCGCCGCAGAGCACGACCTGCTCGCCGAACAGGTCGGTTTCGGTTTCTTCGGCGAAGGTGGTTTCGATGACCCCCGCCCGCGTGCCGCCGATGCCCTTGGCATAGGCCAGCCCCGTGGCGAAGGCCTCCTTGGCGGCGGCCTCGCCCAGGGCGATCAGGCAGGGGACGCCGGCCCCGCGGACGAACTCGGCCCGCAGCAGATGCCCCGGACCCTTGGGGGCCACCAGGATCGTCGAGATCCCCGGCGGCACGTCGAACTGACCATAGTGCACGTTGAACCCGTGCGAGCAGACCACTATGCTGCCCGGCTTCAGATTGTCGCGGATCTGGGCGCGGAAGATGTCGCCTTGCAGCTCGTCGGGCAACAGGATCGTGATGATGTCGGCCTGCCGGGTGGCCTCGGCGATCGACAGCGGCTGGAAGCCGTGCTCGACGGCCAGGTCGCCGTTGGGCGTCCCGGGCAGCTCGGCCACGATCACCTTCACGCCGCTGTCGCGGAGGTTCTGGGCGTGGGCGTGCCCCTGCGAGCCGTAGCCCAATATGGCGATCGTCTTACCCTTCAGCAGCGAAAGGTCCGCGTCTTTGTCGTAATAAATCTTGGCCGGCATGATGGTTGCTCCTGGCTCCACGTTCTTCGGGCTTTGGTGACTACCGGATAGTCTCGTTATGTAGTTAAGTAGGGTGGGTCGAGCGCAGCGAGCCCCACCAGCGGTTTTTCGCAGGTTCTGGTGGGGCTTTTCTGCGCTCGACCCACCCTACTGTCTGTTCTTCCTCCCAATTACCCGGGGGGGCTTGCCTCGGCGCCGCGCTTCCCGCGAACGACGGCTATGCGTCCGGTGCGGGCCAGCTCGAGGATTCCGAAAGGCCGCATCATCTCGATAAACGCTTCGATCTTGCCTTCCTGGCCGGAGATCTCGATGATCACCATTTCCGGCGCCACGTCGACGATCCGGCCGCGGAAGATGTCGGTCAGTTGCGAGATTTCGCCGCGGCGGCCCTCGGGCGCGGAAACCTTAATCAGCATCAGGTCACGCTCGACGTGATCCTGCGCGCCGATGTCGTCGACCCGCACCACCGTGACGATCTTCTCCAACTGCTTGCGGACCTGCGCCAGGACGGCGTCGTCGCCGACGACCACGAACGTCATGCGCGACAGGTGGGGGTCTTCGGTCTCGCCGACCGCCAGGCTGTCGATGTTGTAGCCGCGGGAGGCCAACATGCCCGAGATGTGCGAAAGCACCCCGGGCACGTTTTGCACCAAGGCCGACAGGACGTGACGCATGACCCGCTCTCAACCGGGAATAAACAGTCGATTATAACTCGACCGGCGGCAGCCGGCAAGGGGGAGGGGGGAAGGCGAAAGGATGAAGGAAATAGCCGGCGGCTGCTAGTCGCCGGCTATTTCCGCCCTCCCTTGACATTCGGTCCGACAATGCCTATCGTACCCAGCAGTGTCTCGGGCAAGGGGCGCTGGGAGGTTCGCCGGTGGCCGCACATCTACAACGCGAGATCGATGGGCTCAAAAGGCAGGTCTTATCGCTCTGCTCGCTGGTCGAGGGACAGGTGGAGAAGGCGCTGCGGGCCGTCCTGGACCGCGACGACGACCTGGCCCAGGAGGTCGAGCGGCTCGACCTCCAGATCGATCAGCGCGAGATCGAGGTGGAAGAGGAATGCCTCAAGGCGCTGGCCCTGCATCAGCCGGTGGCGGTGGACCTGCGGTTGATCATCGCGGCGCTGAAGATCAACAACGACCTGGAGCGGATCGGCGACATGGCGGTGAACATCGCCCGCAAGGCGCGGGGACTGGTCGCCGAGCCGCCGCCGGAGGTGTCTTGCGACCTGGCCGGCATGTGGGCCAAAACCCAGGCCATGCTCCGCGACAGCATCGACGCCCTGGTGAACATGGATGCGCCGCTGGCCACCTCGATCTGCGCCCGGGACGACGAGGTGGACCGGGCGAAGTCGGTCATCCGCAAGGAGATCGAGGCGGCCATCCGCCGGCAGCCCGATCGGGCGGGCGCCCTGCTGCGGCTGCTGGCCGTCAGCCGCAACCTGGAGCGGATCGCCGATCTGGCGACCAACATCGCCGAGGACGTGATCTACCTGGTCGAGGGCCGCATCATCCGCCACGCGACGAAGTTCCACGCCGAGAAGGACCTGTAACGTCTATCCCCTCGACGCGGCTTGTGGCTTGGCCGTGGGCGAAGCGGGTGACGATCTGCTCGGCGGGCGCCAGTTGCCCGGCATCGCGGACGATCTGGCCGTCGGCGGCCCGGCGGGTCACGCTGTAGCCCCGCCCCAGCACGGCCAGCGGGCTGAGTGACTCCAGGCGTGCGACGGCCTGGTCGACCTGCCGCCGGGCCAGGCGGAGGCGGCGGCGGACGGCCCGGGCCGACCGGGCGTCCCACTCGTCGAGTCGCCGGGTCATGTCCTGGACGTATTGCAGGGGGCGGCGGAAGGCCCGCCGCGCGGCGAGGCCCTCCAGCCGCGATCGGGCCGCGGCCAGCCGCCAGCGGAGGCCCGCCGACAACCGCTGCCGGGCCTGCTGCAACTGGGCCAGCAGCTCTTCGGCCGCCGGGGCCACCAGCTCGGCGGCCTCGCTGGGCGTTAGGGCCCGTACGTCGGCCGCCAGATCGGCCAGCGTCACGTCGATCTCGTGGCCGATGGCCGACACGACCGGGATCCGTGAGGCACAGATCGCCCGCACCACCACTTCCTCGTTGAAGGCCCACAGATCTTCCAGGCTGCCGCCGCCGCGGGTGACAACCAGGCAGTCGATCTCGAGCGGCAGGCGGTTGACGGTCTCGATGGCGGCGGCGATTTCCTCGGCCGCGCCCACGCCTTGAACCCGGCTGGGCACGACCAGCACGTCGGCCCCCCGCCAGCGCCGGCCGAGAATCTGCAGGAAGTCGTGGATGGCCGCCCCGCTGGGGCTGGTGACCACCGCGATCCGCCGCACGAACCGCGGCAGGGGCCGCTTCCGCTCCGGGCGGAACAGCCCTTCCCGCGCCAACCGCGCGCGAAGCTGCCGCAGGGCAAGCTCCAAGGCCCCCATCCCCTTCGGTTCGACGTGCTCGATAACCAACTGGTAACTGCCGCGCGGGGCATAGACCTCCAGGCGGCCGCGGCAGATCACCTCCAGGCCGTCGTGCAGATCGAACCGCAGCCGGCTCGACACGCTCCGCCACATCACCGCGCGGAGCTGCGCCCGATCATCCTTCAGCGTCAGATAGCAGTGTCCCGACTGGGGTCGGGCCAGGTTCGAGATCTCGCCGGCCACCCAGACCACGGGAAACGTGGTCTCCAGCAGATCCTTGACCTGCTCGGTCAGTTCCCACACCGACAAGAGCGCGGCTCGGGTTGGGCCGCGCCCCGGCTGCGGCTGGTCCTCGGGCGGCAGGTCGTCGGGAAACAGCTCATTGGGGAACATGGGGCGGCCTAACGCGCTTTAGAGCGGTAGAGCGGGCGGGGGGCGGGTTGCGGTACCACGCGGAACTGGCCCGCCGTGCGGCGGCCCGACTCGGCCCAAGCCTCGGCCTGCTCGGTCAGGTGGTTGAGCAGTTGCTCGACCTTCAGGCGGAAGTGCTCGATGCCGGCGCGGTCCAGGTCCGACGGGACGGGGATCTCGGCGGTCATGATCGCCCGGGCCGCGGAACCCGGCCGCGGCACGGCGAAGCGGTCCCAACTGCCGATCCGCCACGGCCGGTCGTAGCCCAGGCCGATCAGTACCAGCGGCAGCCGCAGCTTCGAGGCCAGGTAGACCGGTCCGGGGGCCATCTGCCGCCGCGGGCCGCGGGGGCCATCCGGCGTAATGGCCAAATGCTTCTGCCCGCTCTTGGCCAGTAGCTCGCGGATCGCCGCCACGCCGCCACGCTTCGTCGAGCCCCGCACCAGGTCGAACCCGAAATGGTGACCAATGTGCGACAGGACCTCCGCGTCGCGATGCCGGCTGAGCAGCATCGCCAAATTGCAGTGGCCGCGCAGAAACAGCGGGAATAGGATGTACTCGTGCCAGAAAAGGTAAATCTTCTGGCCGCGGCAGCCGGCGGCGGCGGGATCGGCCGTGCGGTCGTACAGTACGGCCCGGAAGTCGAGCGTCCCCATCCAGCCGCGGATGGCCGCCGACCCCAGCAGTCCGCCCAGCTTGTTGACGAAGGGATGGTTGAGCTTCACGCCATCTCCCACTCGCCGCTGAAGACTTCGACCGGCCGGCCGGTGAGGTAGACGTGCTCGTCGTCGGCCCACTGGAGGTCGAGGTCGCCGCCGGGCAGATGGGCCCGGATTTTGCGCTGTGTGCGCCGGCCCAGGGCGCCGGCCACGCACACGGCGCAGGCGCCCGTGCCGCAGGCCAGGGTTTCGCCGCTGCCCCGCTCCCAGACCCGCATCCGCACCTCGGCCGGCGAGAGCACTTCGACGAACTCGACGTTCGTCCGGCGGGGAAAATGAGGGTCGATTTCCAATTTCGGGCCCATGCCCAGCACCCAGTCGTCGCTGAGCCGCTCGACGAACGTGACGCAGTGCGGATTGCCCATCGAGACACAGGTCACCAGCAGGCGCCGGCCGCCGACGTCGATCTGGGCGTCGACCGGGGGATCGCCGCCGAGCGTGGTGGGGATCTCGTCGCGGCTGAGGATGGGCGTGCCCATATCGACGCGGACCCGCTCGGCCCGCCCCCCGGTCAGCTCCAGCTCGACGGTCAAAACCCCCCGGCCGGTCTCGATCCGCAGCCTTGGCTCGCGGCACCGGCCGTGGTCGTAAAGGTACTTGGCCACGCAGCAGATGCCGTTGCCGCACATCTCCGACTCGGAACCGTCGGCGTTGAACATCCGCATGCGGGCGTCGGCCTGCCGACTGGGGCCGATCAGGATCAGCCCGTCGCCGCCCACGCCGAAGTGCCGGTCGGCAATCTGCCGGGCCAACTGCTCGGGCCGCTCCGGCACGGGCTGGGCGAAACAATCGACGTACACATAGTCGTTGCCGGCGCCTTGCATCTTCGTGAATCGCATGGCGTATATTGTAACTGGACTTTTGCAAACTCTCAAATGGCGTTGGAAAAATGGGGGTTTTGGGGTCTAATGTTGGCGTTTTGGCCGGGCGCAGGAGAGCCGGGCCGTTTGGAGGGACCAGGGAGGGGCCAGC
>JBEKTY010000071.1:0-59440 GCA_049515555.1 Thermoguttaceae bacterium | reverse complement strand
CGCCCCTCAACCCCTTTGCCCCGTTCTTTGCCGAGCGTTGCCCTCAAAACCGGAATCGCCAAAGCTCCGCATCTCATAACACGTTACTATTAAGCAACTTACGACTATTTCAACGGTATTGGCCCTAACCCTCTCCCTCCGGGAGATGGGACCGGGCATCTAAGATTAGCGTTTCCGCACCTGAAGCTCACTCAACGGATACCAGCCATCGGCGGCCCGGCCTTGAATCGCCAGCCGCACGACGGGCGCCGCACGCTCGTCTTCGACGATGGCCAGCGACAGGCTGTACGTGCCGGCCGGCAGGTCGTCGGGCAGGGTAATCGCGTCCGAAACGTCGGCGATCTCACCCGGCGGCAGGTCCTGGGGCTGGCGGAAGAACTCGGCGGTAAACAGCTTCGTCGAGCCGGGCAGCCAATGATTGACCGTGATCCGGCTGGCAAACGTCTTGCTCTGCCCGTCACCGCTGGTCAAGCGGTAGGCCAGTCGATAGGGCCGATAGCAGGGGGCGGAGCCCGCGTTCTGCCACTTCATGGCGAGCTGAAGCATGGCGCCCGCCGGCGCCGACGGCGGGTGCTGCAATTCCCGGAGCACGAGTCGGTAGCCCAGCCGCCTGAGGAACCGCTCGGTCTCAGGCCGAACGTCGTCGCCCGGCGGCAAGGGGGCCGACTTGTTGTTGAGCACCGAGGCGTGGCAGGCCAGGGCATAGTTGAAGATATAGCGGAGCGGCCAGCCTTCGGCCACCCATTTTCGCATGTCCCAGCAGGTTTCCCAGGCCACGGGGGCCGTTTTCCACACGTCCCGCACGCCGGGCTGGCTGATGTAGGCGGGATAGGCCTGCCGCATGTGGCACCAGTTTCGGGAGAAGCCGCCCATGTCGCCCAGGCAGTCGGCCCGCCAGCCGGTGCCGTGATCGCAGGCGTACTTCAGGCACTCTTCGCCGCCGATCAACATCAGCAGCGGGGTTTTTCGGAACGCGGTCAGGTAGGCGTCGACCACCTTCATGCGGTTGGCCAGCGTCGGCATGCGGCAGTTCTTCGAGCCGCTCAGATGCCATTCGCCCCACCAGCCTTCCGAGCCCAGGTCGACGTGGTCGAGGTCCGGGTGGCCGTCGTAGCGCCGGCCCAGCCGCTCAATGAAGTCCAGATGATGCTTCAGAACGATCGGATCGTCCATGTCGGGGATGGGGAACGCTCCGCTGCCGGAGTAATCCGAGACGAGTTCCCGCCCGCCCAGGGCGGCGAGCCACTTGGGATGATACGGTTGGCCGGGGCTCGTCGAGCAGCACATGACGCGGAAGGCCAGCTTCTGGCCGGCCTCATGGCTTTCCTTCAGCACGCGGTCGAGGAACTCGGCGTTGATCCGCCCGGGCTGCGGCTCCAGGTCGCCCCAACCCCAGCGGGCGTAGTGCAGCGTGGAGGGGATCCACGGCGGCAGGCTCTTGTCTTGCCGGCTCGTCTGATGGAAAGTCTCCCACCCTATGCCCGGATTGGCCAGGATCTCGTCGCTTGCCTGGGGGCGAAGCGTGACCCACTGCGGCCCGTCGCCCGCCGGGCCGGCACGCTCCCCGCCGGCTGCGGACGACTGGTCCGCGGCCCGGGCGGGCACAATCACAACAACGAGCAACACAAAAACAAGCGGCAATTTCGGCATGCTATGGCTCCCCTTTGGACGTTATAGTACGTAGGGTGGGTGCCACTGCTGGCTTGCCCAGCAGTGCTTCTCACACTGCTGGGCAAGCCAGCAGTGGCACTCGGCACATGTCCGGTCCCCTCTCCCTCCGGGAGATGGCAGGGCTCTTGCCCGCAGTAACACGTTGGCTTATTTGTGCGAATTCCCTGTGCCCACACCCCCAGCCCCACTCCCAAAGGGAGAGGGGAGACTGTTTCGCCAGCCACTTCGGGCCTTACAGTTCCCAGCCGGGGCGATATTCGCGGCGGGCGAAGCGGTCGACGTCGGGCATGTTCGTGGACTGCATCTTTTCCACGTCCCACTCGACCTTCTTGCCCACGCCGGCCAACATGGCCAAGTGCCCGCTCAGGGCGAAGGCCGCCAGGGGACCGGCCGAGGTGACGAAATCGGAGCACGGCGTGCCGCCGTTTCGCAGGACGTAGAACAGGTCGCCGATTGGGCCGCCGTGGGCGCGGGGCAGCGTCTTGGGCGGCTTGGGTATCTCCTTGCCGCGCTCGTAGGGAATGAACTGCCAGCCGCCCGCCGTGCCTTCGGTCCGCATGAGGCCCTGCTGCCCGACGTACAGCGTGCACTCGCCGAAGTTGATCTTGTATTTCTTCTGCACTTCCTGCATCACGGGCGGCATCAGGCCGCCGTGGTCGTAGGCGTGGATCTTCACCGGCGGCATGTCGCCGCGGGCGGGCACCTCCCACAGCAGCACGTTATCGGTGGGATACATCTCGTCGTTGCCGGGCTTCTGCGCCAGGCAGGTTATGCTGTACTGCTTGGCCTCGGCCACCCGCAGGGCCCAGAACAGGCAGTCCAGGTTGTGGCAGGCCATGTCGCCGATGGTGCCGGTGCCGAACTCCCGCCACGATCGCCAACTGAAAGGGTGCAGCCCCTCGTGGTACTCGCGGTACTGGGCCGGGCCGAGCCACTCGTCCCAGTGCAGGCCCTTGGGCACGGGCTTGCTGGGCGGGCGCGGCCCGTTGCCGCCGAAGTTCCGCCCGAAGATGGTGTGCGTCTCGCCGATCTTGCCGATCGCGCCGGCCCAGATGTACTCGCACACCGTGCGGATGGTCTCGCCGTAGTTCCCCTGGTTGCCCATCTGGGCGGGCACGTTCTTTTCGCGGGCGGCCTTCATCAGGGCATAGCATTCGGCCACGTCGTGGGCCATGGGCTTCTGCACGAAAACGGCCTTGCCCAGCTTGATGGCCCGCATGGCCGCCGGCGCGTGGTGGTGGTCGGGCGTGGCGATCAGCACCACGTCCAGGTCCTTGTGGCACTGGTCGTACATCTTGCGGTAATCGCAGTAGGTGGGCACGCGGGGGGCCCGGTCCTTGATGCCGGCCAGGGCCTTGGCCATGATGTTGTCATCCACGTCGACCAGGGCCACGGCCCGCTCACCGGCCGCGACGCCGGGGTTCCCCCCGCCCATGCCCCCACAGCCGATCACCGCCACGCCCAGCTTGGAATTGGGCGAGCGGTCGGCCAACACGGCCGGGACGCCAAACGCCCGCAGGCCGGCTGCGGCGCCGGTTGCGGCGGCCGTGGTCTTCAGAAAATCGCGACGTGTCGGGCGGCTGGTCATGGTAATCTCTCCTCCGGGATAGGGATCGTGGAAAACCATAGGTTGCCCCGCCCCACCGGCAATGTCAAGCGCGGATCGGCAGGCTGTTAGCTCGTAGGGTGGGTCGAGCGAAAGCGAGCCCCACCAGAAGCACGATGGAGGACGGGCGACGGACGACATAGGGAAGCACTCCGGCCCGTCGTCCGTCGTCCGTCGTCCGTCGAAAATGGTGGGGCTCGCTGCGCTCGACCCACCCTACTGCTTGTCCGGCAGTGCCCGCTTGGGCATAATGGGATTGCTCGACCTTCGACACATTCGAGGATTGCCATGAGACGTATCGCCACTGTGCTCGGTCCGGGCCTGGTTCTGATGTGCGGAATGTGCCTGGCCGCGCAACAGCCGGCCCAAAAGCCGGCCCAGCAGCCGGCCGTGCGGACGGCGCCGCCGGTGTACCGCGTCGAGCCGGAGGGCTTCAACGCTTCCGAGCGCGACATCAAGGCCCTGCTGGACTCGGCAGCGTGCACCATGTGGCGTTACTTCCCGACGGCCAAGATCGAGCCGCTGGTGATAACTCGCGGGCACGAGGGGCCGATTACACTCTTCCGCCGCAACGACCGCGGCGAGATCGTGATGCGGCTGGATACCGGCAATACCTACTGGAGTCAGTATGTCTATCAGTTCGGGCACGAATTCTGCCATATCCTGTGCGGCTTCCGCGCGGACTCGCCGGGCAACAAGTGGTTCGAGGAGACGCTGTGCGAAACGGCCTCGCTGTTCGTGCTGCGGGCGATGGCCCGCTCGTGGCAGAACGATCCGCCCTATCCCAATTGGAAGGACTACCGTGATTCGCTCCGCCAGTATGCCGACGACGTGGCGTGCCAGCGGGACCAGCTCGACGTGATTGCCGAGAAGGGACTGGGCGCATTCTACCGTGCCAACCGGGAGGCGTTCCGGAAAGAGCCCTGCCTCCGCGAGCTGAACGGGGCCATGGCCGTCGTGCTGCTGCGGCTGCTGGAGAAGGAGCCGGAGCACTGGGAGGCCGTCCGCGGGCTGAACTCCGGGCCCTCGACGCCCGACGAGCCGCTGGCGCTGTATTTCCGCCGCTGGCACAACGCGGTGCCGGTCAAACACAAGCCCTTCGTCAAGCACATTGCCCGGCTGTACGGGATCGCCCTGGAGCAACCGTAAGCCCATGCCTCCCGCCGCGGTGCAGACGGGCCCTCTGGAGCGCCTGGCCCTTCGCGGGCTGATGCTGGCGGTGGTGACCGTCTGGGCCTGGACCTTCGTAATGGTCAAGGACGCCGTGGCGGTGTACCCCCCGGTGGCCCTCCTGGACCGCTATTCGGCGGGCCATCATGCCCGCGTGCTGGTGCTGGGGCAACTGCTGGGCGCAGTCGCGCTGCTACTGTGCTTCTGGCTGCTCACCGAGCCGCCCAGTTGGCCGCCGCTGGCGGTCTGGCCGGCCCTGCTCGTCACCGCTCTGCTGGCCACCGCGGTGGCGTATTTTGTCCAGACCTTCGTCCAACAGCGGCTGCCGGCCGCCGAGACCGCACTGCTGATCCTGCTCGAGGCGCCCTTGGCGGCGGCCTTCGGCATCCTGCTCCGCGGCGAGCGGCTGAGCCCGTTGCAGTGGCTCGGCGGCGGGCTGATGCTGGCGGCGGTCGCCTGGTCCGCAATGCGGACGACGGGTGACGGATGAGCGACGACGGACGACGGGCGACGGGCGACGGACGACGGGCGACGGACGACGGATTAGGGTGCGCCAAGTTCGGCGCGGGGCTCCCGACCCCGCCGCGGCGGGGACCGAATGTCTCCGGCGCTCGGGAGACCTTCGGTCGACGGGCGTGGCTCGGTCGGAGACCGGCCACAACGCGGGGCCACTACCGCGGGCCGGGCTTCAGAAATCCCTGATACCGCAGCCAGTTGGCACACGCCTGCGTCCAGGTCGAGCAGGGATGGTCGCTCGCGCGGACGCCGAAGTCGTGGGCCGCCGTGGCATAAATGTGCAGCTCCGCCGGCACGCCGGCACGCTTCAAGGCCAGGTACGTGATTACGCTTTGATCGGGCGGGCTGATGATGTCGTCGCCACCGTGCACGAGAAAGACGGGCGGAGTGCCGCTGGGGATCCGCAGGCCCGGCGAAAGCTCGTCCTTGTCCTTGGGCTTCAGATAGCCCGAGTAACACAGCACGGCGAAATCCGGCCGGCAGCTTACCTGGTCCACGGCGTCGACCGCTTTATAGGTCCGGTTTGGAAAACTGGTGGCAGTGGCCAGGGCCAGATGGCCGCCGGCCGAGAAGCCCACGATGCCGATCCGTCGCGGATCGATGCCCCACTCGTCGGCCCGGCTGCGGACCAGGCTGACGGCCCGCTGGGCATCCTGCAAGGGGCGACGGGCCGGCTCACGCTTGGGCTCCTCGGGCCGCCGCGGCACGCGGTACTTGAGAATGATGCCCGTTACACCCAGCGAATTCAGCCAGCCGGCCACCTCTTCGCCTTCCAACTGCCAGTACAGGTTCCAATAGCCGCCCCCGGGGCAGATCAACATCGCCGTGCCCGTGTCCTTGTCTTTCGCCGGCCGATAGATCGTGATCGTCGGCCGGCTCACGTTGGTCAACATCCTGGTGGGCACCGTAACCTCGACCTGCTTGCGGTCCAGGGCCGGCGACATGACAACCTTCTCCGGGCCGATGTTGCCGACATCATCCGGCGGCTTGCCCGGCCAAAGCTCGACCACCAGCGGCTCGGCCGCCGCAATAACGGGCCAGGCTGCGCAGAGCCAAACGACCACCGCAAACTTCCATCCCGCTGGCATGATGACGGCTCCCTATATATCTGGCGGACAATTGGCAGGCCGATCGACGCATCGGCCACCAGCCATTGTAGGCATCACGCTCCGCGTGATGCAATGTCCTCTCGCGGAGCGAGAGGAATACGATATGCCGGCCTCTCGCGGAGCGAGAGGAATACGGATTGGTCTCGTCACGTTCCGCGTGAGGGCGGCGCCGCCCCCGGCAATTCGTCCAACGATCGCAGGTCCTTGCACTCGAAGATGAACTCGCCAGGCTTCAATCGCGCCCGCACCGGGTTGTCGGCAATGTAGCGGCGGTAGTGGTCGAAGTTCTCCGCCGAACGCACAAGGTGGTCGAAGCCGTTTTGTTGCCAGAAGCGCCCCTTGCGGCCCAGAGCGCGATTGATTTCCCGGGCGGTGTAGTGCTTCCATGAATCGCATTGACGCAGCATGGCGTCTTCGTCGCCAAAGGCGGCCAGCAGATGCACGTGGTTGGGCATTATCACGTAGTCGGTCAATATGTATCGCTTCCCTTGAAAGCGACACAGACTATCGGCCACGACTTGGGCGATTTCAGGTGGGCGCAAGACGCACGCGCCGTGCAAGGCGTCGAGACGGTCGTTCCAACGAGCGAAAAGCTGGCCCGTCACCTCGCGTGCAACGCTCTTGGGCAGCGTTTGCAAACACGCCTTCCAGTCTGCTCGCGACGGCTCAATCCCGTGCCGCCGCAGCAACGCATCGCGCTCGGTCAACCAGGCCGCGATCACCGGCGCGGGCATGGAATCCCAGGTCCGCCAAGTGATGAATGCGATCGTCCCGCGCTGCGACCAGTGCGGCAAGCGACGCTCCGCCACGGAGTAATCCTGGAGCGGATCGAATGCTTGCAGAGGAATTGCCTCACACGGAGCGTGATGAGTACGAGAAGCGTCTTGGTCTTTCGGCGTCTCGTTCATGGCGCTGCGTCTCCCGTAATACGCTTCACGCGGCGTGTATTCCTCACGCTCCGCGTGAGGCCGGAGTAGCGGTTCAATTTGTAGGCATCACGCTCCGCATGATGCAATGTCCTCTCGCGGAGCGAGAGGAATACGGTAGTGTAGGCATCACGCTGGGCGTGAGGCCGGAAGTGCGGTTCAGTCTCCGCCGGGCCCTCTCGCGGAGCGAGAGGAATACGGATCGGTCGTACTCCTCACGCTCCGCGTGAGGCCGGAAGTGTGGTTCGGTCTCTGCCCGAACCTCTCGCGGAGCGAGAGGAATACGGATCGGTCGTACTCCTCACGCTCCACGTGAGACCGGAAGTGTGGTTCGGTCTCTGCCCGAACCTCTCGCGGAGCGAGAGGAATACGGTACCAATTGACCCGCCGGTGCTCATTGTAACGGCGCCGGCCCGGGTAGCAAGAAGCTTGGCTCTGATCCCGGCCGCCCGTCAATGTAGGCATCAGGCTGGAGTGTGATGCAAGGTCCTCTCGCGGAGCGAGAGGAATACAATACGCCGGCCGGCGCGTTGCAGGCGGTCCAGGCGGCGGATAGGATCGTCGGTATATGGCGGCCTCGTTCAAGACTTACAGTGGCAACGTCCATGAAGGGGGATAACATGCGGCAACACACAGCGGTAATCGCAACGGCCGTAGCACTGGCATTGGCCGGCGGCGTGAGGGGCGGGGAGACCGCTCCGCTTTTCTCGCCGGTTGACTTGCCGCCAATTAGGCTCGCGGCGAAGCCGGTCGACGGCGTGGCCGAGCGGCGGGCCATTGCCCAACCCGCCGTGCCGGCCGGTCGCAAGGAGATCCCCTATATTGAGACGGCGCCCGAGCCGCTGCCGACGGCCGCCGAGCGCGAGCGGGGATACCTGCTTTTTACGCGTCCGACCATGGAACCGGTCTACCCCAATACCCGCCCGCGGCCGGACGAGCGGCTGGCGGCCCTGGTGGCCTTTGCCGCGCCCGGCCAGTTCGAGCCGGTCACGCTGGCCTTGTATCCGGTTCGTCCGCTGGTGAATCTGAAGGTGCGGGTCTCGGCGCTGGCGTCGGCCGTGGGCGAGATTCCCGCCGACCGCATCGACGTGCGGCTGGGCGCCTACTGGAACGTGGGCTACCCGCAGTACACCACTGTGAAGACCTACCGCCGCACGCCGGAGCTGCTGGAGCGTGTGACGGTCCACTCGTCACCGGCCGGCGAGTGCCAACGATACTGGCTTACGGTCCACGTGCCGGAAGAGGCCCGGCCGGGCCTGTACCAGGGACAGGTGACCCTGTGGGACGACGGGTTCGACCGGGCCTTGGGCATCCCCATCGCGCTGCGGGTGCTGGGCTTCCGCCTGCAGAAAGACCCGGCCAAGCACTACTCGGCCTATTTCTACACGCTGAACAAGACCCTGTACAAAGGACGGAGCGAAGGGTTCATTCGCCAGGCCGCCGATAACGACTACCGGGCCATGGCCGACTTCGGCCTGGACATGCTGCCCACGCTTTATTTGACCTGCGCGGACGGCCAGCGGATCGACGTGCGCGACGCCGGCGAAATCCCGCGAATGCTCGCGGCCGGCTTGCGGGGCCCGGCGCCGGCGACGGCCGACGGCGTTATCCATCGCGTGTATCGCGACACCACGCCGGGCGGGAAGGTCCAGAGCCACTGGCGCGTGAGCCCCATGCCGCCGCCGGCGTTCTACGATCGGCTCCGCGAGCTGTTCCGGGGTCTGGAGGCCGATCGCAAGGCCCGGGGATGGCCGGAGCTGGTCTGCTGTCCGATCGACGAGGTCGATCCATCGTGCAAGGAATTCGGCGTGAAGGTCTACGCGGCGGTCAAGGCCGCGGGGCTAAAGACCTACGCCACCAAGGACCCCGTGGACCCTGATGCCGCGGCCTACGCCCCCTACCTCGATATCTGGTGCTCGCAGCCCTACTCCGTGCCCTTCGAGCAGATCGTCGCCCAGAAACGCTACGAATACTGGTGCTACCCGAACCACAATGCGGGCGAGATCAAGGACCGTCTGACGATGTGCAAGGGCGGCCGGATGACCTACGGCTTCGGCCTCTGGCGAAGCGGTTATACCACGCTCATCCCCTGGCACTGGTGCTGGACGTGCGAGCCCGACCCGCTGGACTACCTGCGCGGGCAATATTCCGGCTGTGGGCAGCGGGTGGACGATTCAGGCGCGGTCATTCCGGCCGTGTACTGGTCGTGCTTCCGCGAGGGCGTCGACGACGGCCGCTATCTCTACACGCTCCAGCAGGCGGTCGCCCAGCGGCAGGATTCCACCGACCCGGCCTGCCAGGCAGCGGTTCGCCGCGGTCGGCAGGTGCTGCAAGAGACCTGGAACGCCATCCGCGTGCAGCCGAAATACCTGGCCACCGGCATGTGGCCCTCGGCGGAGTTCCAGGCCGTCCGCTGGCGGCTGGCGACCCAGACCACGGAACTGCTACGGTACACGGCCACCAACCAGACCACCGCGCCGTCGGTCTTGCTCGACGCCACGGCCGCGCTTCCCGACGCCGAGGCGAACTACAGCGGTCGGACCACCGAGAGGCTGCGCCAGTAGTCAAACAGGGTCTCGACCGACAAGACGCCGCCCCCCATGCCGCTCTTGTTGATGCCCGCGTAGGGCACGCCATGCGGGAAGATGTTGTGGGCATTGATCCAGCTATTGCCGGCCTCGAGGGCCTCGGCCACGCGGTAGGCCCGGTCGAGGTCGGTGGTCCACACGCTGTTGGCCAGCCCGTAGTCGGTATGATTGGCGATGCGGATGGCCTCCTGCTCGTCGTCGAACGGGGCCAGGAAGGCCACCGGCCCGAAGATCTCCTCCCGGGCGGCGACGTTCTCCAGCGAGCCGGCCAGCAGGGCCGGCCGGACATAGAAGCCGTCGCGGCCGGCAACCTCGGCGGGGCCCCCTTCGAGCAGCACCTGTGCGCCCTCCGCGCGGCCGCGCTCCAGATAGCCCAGCACGCGGCGCTGCTGTTTCTCGCTGACCACCGGCCCCATCTCGGTCGCGGCGTCCAGCTCGTGGCCGATCTTCACCTGCCGCAGGCGCCGGCTGCTGAGGGCCACGAACTCGTCGTATATCTTGCGGTGGACGATCCAGCGGGTGGCATCGCAGCAGACCTGTCCGGTGTGAAAGGTGATCGCCTGGGCGAGCTGCTCGACGGTCCGCTCCAGGTCGGCGTCGTCGAACACCAGGGCCGCCCCCTTGCCGCCCAGCTCGAGCTTGACGGGCACCAGATTCCGGCCGCACTTTTCGGCGATCGTGCGGCCAACCTCCGGCGAGCCGGTGAACGACATGCGCTTCAGGCCTGGATGGGCGGCCAGGGCGGCGCCGGCTACCGGCCCGTAGCCGGGCACGACGTTGATCACGCCCGGCGGGATGCCCACTTCGCGGGCCAGTCGCGCCAGGTAGATGGCCGACAGCGGCGTGTCCTCGGCCGGCTTGACGACCACCGTGTTCCCGGCGGCCAGGGCCGGCGAGATGTTCCAGCCCACCAGCAGGATGGGAAAGTTCCAGGGGAAAATGAAGCCGCACACGCCCCACGGCTGGCGCACCGTCCAGGCCTCGTGGCCGGCCACGGCCAGCGCGCTGCGCCGCTGGAGGTGCAGGGCCATATCGGTGTAGTAGCGCAGCGTATCGACGCAGTTCTGCACATCGTGGGCGGCCTGGGCCAGCACCTTGCCGGCATCCAGGGCTTCGATCTGCGCCAGAACCGGCTTCCGCTTCTGGAGGGCATCGGCCAGGCGGTGCAGCAGTACACCCCGCTCGTTGGGCGGCATCTGTGCCCAGCCGGAACTCGCAAAGGCCGCGGCCGCCGCCCGCACCGCCCGATCCACATCGTCGGGCTGCATGTTGCAGACGGCCGCCAAGGGCTGCTTGGAGCCGGGGTCGCAGGTGGTGAAAACCTCGCCCTGGGACGACGCCACGTCCTGGCCGCCAATGACGGCCTTCAGCGGGCCGCTCGCCAGGAACTCGGCCACTTCCGGCAGGTAGTCTGAAGATTTCGTTGTCATGCCGATGCTTCCTTTTCCCTCATCCTAACCCTCTCCCGGAGGGAGAGGGGACTAGGCATCCGCAACTTGCAAATGTCCGCCCAGGGCCAACCGCCACAATTCTATCCTGCCTTGGCGGTCGAGCCCAGCCATGCCATCGCCGCCAAACTAAAAGAACTGAATGCTTTTGTCCCGGAGGGACACTTGAGAATAGCCCAGTGATTCATTAGGGAAGACCTTTTCCCTATGCACCGCAGGGGTCGAGATTGCGTCCATGCGGCGAGCGGCCCCGGGGGCTGGCACGGGCGGGAGTGGGGTGATTGGATAGGAACCCCGTCCGGCGGCGGATCGGCCTCGCTTAGACCGGCTGCGGTTGCGGCTGCCAGTGGTAGCTCTTCTGTTTGCAGAAGCCGGTGATGCGGATGGCGTCGCCCGGCAGGAGGTCCAAGAGGGCGTAGGAGTTGTTCTTTGCGCCCGTGCCCTCGACGATGGCCGACAGCGTGCAATAGTGCACATCGCCGAGCTCCTGGTAATTGCCGTAGTGGAAGTGTCCCTGGATCACCGCCAGCACCTTGCCGGATTCCTCCAGGATCTCGCGGACTTGGGAAGCGTTGGTCACGCCCATCGGCGCGGGCAGGTCCAGGCATTGATGGGCCAGGACGATGGTCTTGTGCGGCGTCTGCTGGAGGTCGGCCCGCAGCCACTCCCGCTCTGCGGGCGGGACCTGGGCGTCGCCCCAGCGGAAGTTCTTCCGGCCGTAGGGCGCGCCGTCGCTGCGAAAGCAGGAGTCGAGGATCACGAAGTGGTAGCCGCCGGCGTCGAACGAGTCGAAGGACCGGGCCTGGCCGACGATGGCCAGGAACTCGGGCTTGGTGAGGTTCTCGACGCAATGGTTGCCCAACACGTAGTGATGCGGGCCGGCCAGGGCGGCCAGCTCGTGGACCACTCGCCGCAGGGCCGCCTTCTCCGCCTCGAGCGAGGCCGCCGAGTCGACCAGATCGCCCAGGGACACCGTCAGGTCGGGTTTATCCGCCTGGAGGCGTTTGGCCGCCTCGGCAACCTTACCTAGCGACTCGCGAAAGTAACGATTGCCCGCGGGGGGCTTGTCGGCATAGTGCGGGTCGGTCACCAGGCCCAGCCGCAGCGCGGGCCGCTCCTGGGGCTCCTCGGCCCACAGCCACGACTCCCGAAACAGCAGCGAGCCGGCCAGCAGCAGCGTGCCTTGCTTCAGCACGGCCCTCCGCCCCAGCCGGCGAAGGGGTTCTGGTTCCTGCCGTCCGGACATTGCCCGCAAGGTGGTTCTCATGGCTTGTCAGTCGCTCCTTTTCCGGTAGACCTAACGGTATTGTAGCCCCAGCGAGTGTGGTAGTAAAATGGAAAAGCCCGCCCGGGCAGTTGCCGGCCGGGGCAACCGCCGGTGCAGCCCGAAGTGTCTACGGGGGCGAGAGGGAAAAAGGGGACAGGCACCATTTGCCGGAACGGCCCGGAGGGTGCTTCGCACAAATGGTGCCTGTCCCCTTTTTCCCAGAATCCCGAAAGGTCGTTTAGCATGTCTGAGAGTGCGGATTGGGCGTGTTCCAGTAGTACATGTACTTTTCAAACTCCTTGAACATCAGCGCGGTTGCTTCCGGGGTGCAGCCGATCATGTCGCCGAAGCCGTAGTTGAAGACGATGAACCCTCCCTTGGGCGTCGACCAATTCTCAACCAGCCGTCGCACTTCCGCGCGGATTCTATCGGGGTTGCCGGCCGGCATTGTGGACTGGATGTCGGCGGTGGTCAGCAGGCATATCTTTCCCGCGGCCTGCGCGCCCAACTCCTCGATGCCATAAGTCTGCGGCTGCTGCAGGTTCAGGATGTCCATCCCCAAGTCGATAAAGCAAGGCACGAAGGCATTGACCTTGCCGCAGCTATGGAGGATGAAATGCCATCCGCAATCGTGCACGCATTTCACCAGTTGTTCGTAGCGTTTCTGAAAAAAGTCCTCGAACATCTTCCGGCTCATGAATGTGCCGCGCTGCGTGCCCCAGTCGTCGGTGAAAAACACCGCCTGAACCCGATCGCCGAAGCGGCGATGAAGCTCCTCGAGAATCTCCATCTTGAACGCGAGGATCATGTCCAGGAGCTTCTCGATCTTGACGGGTTCGAGATGGAAGTCGGCCAGCGTCTGTGCGAAGCCGTGCAGCATGTGCAGCCGTTCAATCAGGTTGAAGTGGCAGGTGACGACCGTATAGCGGTCGGCGGCGCCGGCCAGGACCTCCTCGATGCGGGCGAAATAGAACGGGTCCCTGGGGTCGGGCGGCCGATACGAATCCAGCTTGGCCCAGTCCTGCAACGGATGATGGACGACCTGCCCCATGTTCTTCATCTCGGTGACGGCCCACCCGCATCCCCAATCGTCCTCGCCGACGTGGTCGAAGAACCAGCCCTTCTTGGCGCGATCCATTTCCCAGCAGTCGCACACGTCTTGCGGTATGTCGTCCAGAACGGCTTGCCAAAACGGCAGCCTGGGCGGCGTACCGAATTCGACCGCGCGTCTCACAATTTCACGACGTTCCATGCAACGGTTCCTTCTTTCATAAGTAAAGCGGTAGTGTCTCGCGCAAGCGGTTTGGGAAGCGTGGAGGATAAACTGTTGGCATAGGCCAGGATACAGCACGCCACCAATAGGAGGGCGATGCTGCCGAGCATAATCTTCAGCGGCCCGGCAACGCCTTTCCACTCGCCGGCAAGCACGGCCCAAACCGTGCCGACCATCATCCCCAGTCCGACGTAAATGGCCCAGCCGATCACGGGTCCCATGTCGCCCATTAGCGCGGCGCCCTGCCCGTACAAACCGAACGCCGCAAACCAGATCAGGCCGGTTAGCACGGACCACCTCCAGGCCTTGGCGACCCCCGGGGCCAGAAAGGTGTTCCAAGTGCCATTCTTCGTCAGCAAGAACACGGCGTAGCCCCCGTTGACCAGGAAGCCGCCAAAGAGCACCACGACCCAGGCCGCCAAACCGGAGTTGCGCGTCAGGGCGCCGAACTGTTGTGCCGTCTTGGCCACGGGAAGGGCGGCCACATATCCCACGTTCAGCACGCTGGAGAAGGCGCCGCAGACTGCCACAACCACCAATCCCAACCGGAATTCCTTTCCCGTCTTCACCCCGGCGATTTCCTTCCCGGCAGCAACCTGTTGGCGGTCCCGGCGAACCCCCGCGTAAACCGCGACGACCACTCCCCCCAGCATGACCAGGATGCCCAAGAGAATATAGGGAAACGCCGGACTCGACAGCACGTCAGGCCTTTGCAGCAGAGGCACCATCGCCCCCACCGCCGCGGACAACCCGATCACCACGCCATAAGTGATCGACATGCCGACGTACCGGATGCTGAAGCCGAACATGATGCCGCCGATCCCCCACAGCGCGCCGAAGAACATGCCTCTTGCCGCCGCGTCGGGCTGGGCCGCGGCAAGGACGTCCCACAGGCTCGGGACAGCCGCCAGCGCCCAGACAAGCGGAGACAACAGGAGCGACAGCACAGAGAACACCAGCCACCAAGCCTCCCACGCCATGGGCGCAATATGCTTCATGCCAACGCCAAAAGTCCCCAGAAAGAGACCTGCCATGATCACAATCAGGATCGGCACTGCGACTTCCATGCTTCCACCTTGTTGTGTGGGGAACGTCAGTGGTTCCAAGTCAGTGAAATAGCGGCCAGTCTACATCCGATGGGTATGTCCTACAAGCAACCCTATGATAGGGCTTGGATGGCTTGTCAGCCGATGGTTTTGTGGTAAACTTGGACATTACTGCCTCACACGGCTTTTGTTAAAATGGGCAGGCAGGTGTCATAACAGGTGTCACGGTCGTTCGAGCGAGGCAGGAGTGTGAGGCACTAAGTTGCCAGATATAAACGACTTGGGGGGGCGTAGCTCAATTGGTTAGAGTACCGGACTGTCGATCCGGTGGTTGCGGGTTCGATTCCCGTCGCCCTCGCTAAGTAAGTCCTGAATCTGAAAGGGTTTAGGACTTTTCTTTTGCGCTCATCCTTGGGTACTGAATTCCAGGATTTGGTATCGTTTCTCAAGATTTCTCTGCGATTTAGACACCGTAAGGTATCAACCCGTGGATGCCGGATCCTGAGAAGTAGCTCGCAGCTTTCGCATTCTAACGCCTAGCAAGGTAGTAGCTCCCGGCGCTTCGCTCTGGTCGCTCTCCACCTTGCTTTAACGGCGTTGCTTCCCTGCTGGCCGCGAGCTTCTACCTCGTGGCTTTTCCACTTCCTTCCCCCCCATCCGTATGGATGCTCTGGAATACCAGGCATGTTGCCTGAAGATGGTCGAACAGTCAATCCTCGGTCCGCGGAGCGACTGCTGCAATTCCCCTCTCGTCCGGGTCATGGACGAGTGTTTTGCGTGCGAATCGTGCGGGGCACTCTGTTCCGACGGCAATTTAGAGTAGCCGCCAACGGGGGCGGTGACAGCGCCCTTTTCTATTTCCTTCTCCTCTTTCCCATGCCTCTCCCCACGCTCAAGCCGCAGGAGATCCCTTTCGACAGTCCCGAGTCCTGCAATACGTTCATCCCATCGGCCAGGAAGCCGTTTCTGGCCACGCCGGCGGCCCTGAAGGCTTACGGAGAACAGATCGGGCCATGCCTCTATCAGCTTCAGGCGTTGGCGGTCCTGCACGACGGCCTCGACTACCTCCAGGTCTTCACCGACCCGTCGAAGCCGGAGGCCCTCTGGTTCATCGAGGGCGGTGAAGGCGGCGCCATCACGGCCCTGCTGCCATCCGATTATTGAAGTCTCGGGGCGGTCCTACGGGATCGCCCTTTTTTTGTGGTCGCTTTTCGGTAACGGGTGATGGCTGTCTCGCAGCCTTCCAATCATACCGCCTAGCAAGGTAGTACGGCTTCGCCGTCTCCACCTTGCTTGACGGCGGTATGCCCGCCGCGGCTGCGAAGCCAGCCGCTTCTATCCTTTTCCCCCAATCGTATGGGCAAGATTCCTTCCGATGTTGCCCGCTGGCTGAAACTGGCGGAGCAAAGCAAACACAATCCCGACGGCCCGCGAGTGTTGCCGATCGTGAAAATCAATCAGAAATGGTACTTCGTTGACGAGCGATTGCACGAGTTCCGCAACGTGCAGGACCCGAACGATGCGAAGCGCTTCCATGACCAGAACGACTTGCAGACGTACCGGTTTTGGACCGAGCGATTACAGCCGATAGTCGGCGCCCGCGTTGTGTCCGCGCAAATGGAGTATGACGATTTCTTCGATCAGTTCGCCCCCGTGCTCGTCTTCAGCAACGGCAAGGCCATGATGATGGTGAGCGACGAGGAAGGAAACAACGCTGGCCGATTCGAGTATCTGAGTGAGAAATAGGTGTCCGCCCCCGGTTCACCGCCGGGGGCATTTTCCGTGCGCCGCGAGGACGCCGCCCCCTGCCTCCCATCCGCCAGCCAGGGGCGGCTACTACAACCATCCACTGATGGAGAGCACCTTCCCGTGCAGTTCCCAGCGAAATCCCTCCAAGAGCTTGTCCAGACCTTCAGGGACTTCCGGGAACTCGAAAATGCGAGTGCCTTCTATCTGAGTCCTTACCTTTCCCCCTAGACGGTGTATTTCCCTTCTAACCCTTGCCTGAGTACCCAGGCGATTGAAGAGACCGTTTTCCAGTTGGTCGAAGGCATGCGACATCTCCTTGAAGATGCGGACGAATTCCTTCTGGTCTTTCTTACTGAGCCTGTCTTTTCCCATGGAGACTTACGCTATCCAATCCGTGGCATCCCTGCATCAAGTCACACACTGACTTTTTTGCTCGCAGCTTCCTTATTCTAGCAAGCCGATCCCTATTGCCGTGCAAGGGCGCTTGCCGGGCGACCGCGCAAGAGGTTCACGTCGCCGCATTTTTCGATTGGGCCGGAAGGAAGGCGGCTCGTGAACCTGCGAGATCGCCGACGGCTCGCTTCCTTGACGGCGGGCTGCGGCTTGCTGTGTGAAGCCTGCTTCGATCCGAAGCGATTCTATCCCCTTCCCCCCGTCGGACATGGCCACCGCACGTTCTCCACCAAAGGTCAAAGAGAGAAACACTTCTATTTCCCATTTCCTCCTTGACCAATGGATAACCTTGACCTTGCCCTGGTGGAGCACTCCGCCCGGGCCGTCAATACCTTACTCGACGCGATCTACCAGCGCAAGCCGGCGGCCCACGCCCCCGACGAGCCAAAGAGCGACTGCTGCATCGCACCGCTCACCCGCGTCGGCGACGAACTCTACGCCTGCTCGGCGTGCGGAGCGCTCTGCAGCGACGGCGCGAACGGGCCGTTCTGACCGACGCCGGTCGGACACCATTGGCGGGGCGGGGGCCTCCGGGTTCCCGCCCCTATTTTCCTATTTTCCTTCTTTCCTCCCCATGCACTTCTGCACGTTCGTCATCATCGGCACACACAACGATCCCGAAGCGGCCGTCGCCCACGCACTGGAACCATTCGACGAGGCGCTCACGGTAGAACCCTACCGTGACTACCTCGACCCGTCCGAGATCGAGCACATGTCCGCCCACTACGGCATCTCGGCCACTGACCTTCCCGCCCTCGTACGCAAGATGCCTGACTGGCGGAGAAGCGAAGGCGGCGTGGACGAACGCGGCCTCTACGCACTCACGACATACAACCCGAACGGCCGCTGGGACTGGTACGAGATCGGCGGCCGCTGGAATCGTTACATTCCCGGTTTCCGCGGTAACGTCATCCGCGTTGAGACGCTACTGAAGCGGCGAGACTTGCGCAGCTCCCTCCCCTATTCCATCGTCACGCCGGACGGGCAGTGGCTTGAACGTCAGGACGCCCCCTGGTTCGAATCCCACACGGGCGCCGATCGCCGACGCGAAGCCCGCTGGTCCACCGAGGTCCGAGACGCGCTCGCGCCGTACCGCGACCGCAAGGTCGTCTGCGTGGACGTCCATTCGTGACGGACACGCGTGGGGCGGGGCCTCCGGGTTCCCGCCTCTCTTCCCCTACTTCCTTCCTCCTTTCCTATGGGTCAATACTTCAAGGCGGTCAACCTCGACAAGCGTGAGGTCGTCTGCCCCTGGTGCATGAACGGCGGCGCGAAGCTCTGGGAATGGACGGCCAACACCCAGGGTTCCGTCTTCCCACTCCTCCTCCGCAAGAGCGATGAAGGCGGCGGCGGTGACTTCTACGGATACCGCAAGGGATGCGACGAGGGTGGTCCCATCCGCTGCCCCGTGAATCCCATTGCCGGACGCTGGGCCGGCGACCGCGTCTGCCTCATTGGCGACTACGACTCCTCGAAACTCTGGGAAGAACTCCCGGGATTTCACAACATCACGAAGGATCTCGTGGAGACGTGGAACGCCTTCATCGACCTGCCCGACCGCACCCTGACCTTCCGTCCGGACTGCGGCTGCCGGACGGGCGGCTGACAGCCGACTGAACATCACCGGCGGGGCGGGGGCCTCCGGGTTCCCGCCCCTTTTCCTATCTCCTTCCTTTCCTCCCCATGTCTACCTTCACGGATTCCCCGTTCCTGCCCGCCGCGGAGAAGCGGCGCGTGCTGGCCCAGTGGCACCGCTTCCTCCAGACCCTCGCACGGCGGTTCTCCGACCGCCAGCGGTGCTTAAGGGCGTTCCCCGACGACCTCTACCGCCACCTCATCCAACACTGCTCCTTCATCGCCCACTACAACCGGTCGGGTTTCTTCGCCCACTACTTCGATCGCGGCGACGACGCCCTCCGGTTCCTCCGGCAGTTCGACGCCGCCGACAATCCCGAGGGTGTTTCGACAGAGTACGGCAACTCGTGGTGGCTCTCCGGCGAGTACTGGGATATCAACGACGCAATGCGGGAGGTGGCCTCCCCACTCCTCCCCGCCATCCGGAGCCAGGCGTCCGACGATCAGCGACGTTCGGATATGGCCCAGGCCCGCCGGCTGGCATTTCGCCACGGCCTCTCCCTCTCCTCCCGCTGACCCTTTTTTCTCATCCACTTCCTTTCTCTCCTATGTCTCTCCCGACCCTCAAGCCGCAGGAGATCGCATTCGACGATCCCCGCTCCGACTGCCGCTTCCAACCGAGCGACACGAAGCCGTTCCTCGCCACGCCTGCGGCACTCGCCGCCTACGGCGACACGATCTTCCCCTGCCTGGCCGCTCTTCAGCGCCTCGCGAAGGAGAAGGACGGCATCGATTATCTCCAAGTCTTCACCGATCCTTCACAACACGAGGCATTGTGGTTCATCGAAGATGGTGAAGGCGGTGCAATCACAGCTTTGTTGCCGTCCGATTACTGACTGCCTGTCGGTCAGAAGCCCCCGGTGGTTCGCCATCGGGGGCTTTTCTAATGCGCCGCTTGCAACACGGCTGCACAAGGCGAAATCCATTGAGTTCCTGGCTACTACAAACCATTGGTCCGCAAAGTTTCCCCGGGAAGGTTGGCAAATCGCGTCGAAATCGACAAGAGTGCCTTGTTTTCTAGGGCTTTGTTGCATTTTCGCCAATTCTTGCGACGGAATCAAGAATGCGGGGAAAACTGTTAGAAATCGCTGGCCGCGGGTGTCAAGACACCAGGCAACCAAGGGCACCGACAGCGGCCTCAAGATCGCGTCTGAGGAGAACAAGCCCAGTCTCCGTGGAATCCCAACGGCCACTCAGAACAACATGAGGCGGACTCATTGTCGCGCGCCTCGAAATAGGGTGGTTTGCTGGGAGCACCGGAAAACTGATGAGTTGATGGGATGGCCGGGCAGCCGGGCAGCCGGGCAGCCGAGCAGCGACCAGGTGTTAATCTGCCGGCTCAAGGTATTCCGCTGGGCGGCCGCAGAGATTCCGCCAGCCTGATCAGATTGTCGTGATCGTTCACGGGGTCCATACCTTTGTCGTGGCCACCGGGACTTCGCTCACTTGGCCGCATTGACCGACATCTTCCGCACCAGGATCGCCTTGGCGGGCTGACCTTTAGCGTTGGGCCGCTCGAACTCGCTGTAGGCCAGAAGGAAAGTGTCTTTGCCCAAGGCCAAGAGGGACGTGTACCCGCAGGAGGGGCCCGTGAGGACAGCCTGCTTCTGCGTCCAGGAGTGCCCGCCGTCCAAGGAGAACGAGAGCCATACCCCGGGCCGGCCGAAACTCAAGACCAGCACGCCGTTTTCCAACTGCAACAGCCGTGGAAAAACGCCGAACTCGAAGAGCTCCTGGCGCTCGGTCCAGGTGCAACCCCGGTCCTTCGAGTGTATCAGGAACATGGACGGGTTCCTCTGATCTTTCTCCCGGCGCGTCACGCATACCAGCTCGCCGGCTCGATTCATCTCGATCACCGGTTCGACCATATTGTCTTTCGCGGGCATGGTCGCGATCGTGCTCCGCCGCGTCCAGGAGCGGCCGTTGTCGGTCGAGGCCATGAGCGAACACTCCCAGGCCGGCGGTGGTTGGCCAGACTTGTTCGCGTACACCGTCCAGTAGTCGGCATGCAGCAGTTCGCGGCCGCAGCGCACGACTGGTTCCTCGAAGTAGACCTTCTGGCTCCAGTTGCCCGGGATCTTCTGCGGCTTGTCGTCGTAGCTGAACATCAGTTGGCCGCGATGGTCCCATTGGACAGGCTCTTGAGTCCAGGTTTTCGTCTTCGGCGACCAGCGCATGGCCTTGGTGTCCTTGAACCAGCGAACCACGTCCTCCGGGCAATCGGCGAGGCGGCGAAGTGGAAAACCGGGGATAATGTCGAAGGCGCCCACGGGCTTCGGCAGTCTGCCCAGATCGAGTTCGATGCCCAACGCCACCGGAATGCCGAAAAACTCGCCGTCCAGGACCGGCGAGATGACAGGGTTGATGCCGGTAAACCCAGGGTGCGGCCACTGAGACCGTTGCCATGTGGCGCCCTCGTCGTGGGAAACAAAGACCGGAGAGGTCTTGCCATAGTCGCAGTCATGGTCCAAGCTGATCGAGTAGGTCAGGCAGAGTTCTCCGCCGGGCATGCGGTACACTTTGGGCATGCGGTACGGCCCCCACTCCTTTACCTTCGGCGACGCCTGGTCGATCAAGACCGGCTCTTCCATGCGGACCTTGACCACGTCGGCCGCAATCACTGGGGCCGTTTTCCTTTTCACTGCTACTTGCACCACCCAGACGCTGTCCGATTCGGGCGAATCCTTTGGAACGCCTTTCCACCCGAACGGGCACCGGTCGTAGATCAGCACCAGGTGCGTCGGGTCGATGGGAACAAGCTGTGTGTAGGCGGTCGTCCCCGACGACTTGATCGGCTCGGCGGAACGGCATGTGTCGTGATGCGCCTGGAGATCCACCTGCTCCCAGTTCTTGCCGCTTCCGTCGGCGTTGAGCCACAGGAAGATCCCGACACGCCCGCCGGAGAGCGCCATGGTCCCGTCGTCCATGACGGCCAGGCTGGGCCACACGGAATGAGCCGGCATGGCGATGGGCTCCGTCCAGGTCTTGCCTTCGTCCGTGCTCCAGGTCTGTCCGTAGCGCGGGCCGGACGCCAGGCGGAATACGCACATCAGCCTTCCGTCCTTCAGGCGGCAGACGTCCGCTTCGCATGGACCCTCCTCGCCGGGCAGCTTGCACGTTTCGTCGGCGATCACCGAGTGGAACTTCCACTTGGTTCCGTCGGCCGACTTAACCGCCACGACACTGTAGCGGTTGGCGCCCTCGAAGGTGCCGTAGAGGGTCGCCATCCATGTGCCGTCGCGCAAACGCACCGCCGAATGATCAAAGTAGAAACCCGCCATCATGACACCACCAGGGCCGACGGACATCTTGCCCGGCCTGGGCAGCCCGGCGACGACGACCTCTTCTCCACCCACGGTTACCGCCTGGCTCGCCCCTTTGCGGACAACGACCAAGGCGGCGCTCATGACGCCGCCGGGCTTCTGATCCATGCGAAACGGTAGAAACAGACAGGGGAATTCTGATAGGTTGCCATCAGACGGCCGTCGGGAAGCTTCGTGAGCCCAGGGAACCAGCAGTGTTCTTTTTCGCGGGCCACCAGGACCGGGGCCGAGATTGTGACGTCGAAGTCTCGCAACGAGTATGACTTGCCTTCGGGCCAGGCCGCCATGGTTGTGGCCGGACTTGCGGCGAAAAGTTCCGCCGAGCATCCCCAGACCGTTGCCGCCGTGAGGACAAGAAGGCTTGATACGATGGCTCTCATAAGTGTTCCTTGATAATCTGTTCGTTCCGGTTTACGGGTCCTTCCCCTCGTCGTGGCCACGGGGATCCTGCAGCGGCAACTCGAAGGTCTTGAGTTTAGGTGCGGGGCTCCGCACTATCAAGTCGCTCTTGCTTGCCTCCATGGAAGCCCATGGCTACTTCGCAGTAATCGCCACCGGCCTGGATTGCCGCCGGAATCCTTCTGCACCGCACAGTTGCGAAGTTTGCTACTCGGCGGCATCCGAAGTAGAATCGCCTTGTTCCGGCGAAAAGAGGAGCAATTCCCAATTGTCCTGCCAGCGGCCCAAGAAGCCAACCCACCTCTACGAGAAAGCGACCCGTGATGATGCGACATTTGATCTTCGTGTGGACGATCCTCCCCATGTTGGCCTCCGCCGCCCGCGGCGCCGACTCCATCTGGCTGGAAGGAGAGGAACCAACAACCAAGAACGTCGAGGTGAAGGCCGTGGGCGCGGGACGCAACGAGCTTCTTTCCGGCGCGAAATGGCTCTTGCTGCAAATCGACCCGCAGGACGTGCCGAAGAAACTGCCCAAAGACGGCGCCCTCTTGGGCTATCAGTTCCAGGTTTCCTCGGCCGGGAACTATGAGGTCTGGAGCCGGATCGGCTGGGAGGGTATCCGCTCGCCCTTCGATTGGCGCATCGACCAGGGCCCTTGGCACTCCGTCAAGCCGGATTTTCCGACCACCGACCACGTGGAACTGGCATTTTGGTGTCCCTTGGGGTGGATGAAGCTGGGACAGACCGACATGGCAACGGGCAAGCACACGCTAGAGTTTCGCATCTCGGCGTGGTCCAAGAAAGAGAATGGCAACGACGTTTTGCAGGGAATCATGTTTGCGTGCGACGCGACGTGCCTCACGCGCGGTCCCTTCCGACCCAACGGCAAGCACAGCCCCGCCGAGGACTGGCAAGACGCGAACGACAAGCAGGCGGCCCGGCATGTCTTCAAGTTCGCCGACATCCCCATGGGCGCGGCGGAGCGATGGGAGCTTCCCCTGAGCGGCTTGTGGCAAGTTGGGCGTTTCGATGAGCAAGAAGTGGTGGACCGGACCGGACCGACCCCCGCGCTGCCGGATGCCGGGCAGGTCTACTGGATGGGGACCAAGGTGCCCAGCAATAAGTTCAAGGACCGCCCCGAACTGCCGTTTTGTCACCGGCTGATCTACCGCGCTCGCTTCGAGGTGCCCGCCGTGTTGGCGGGCAAGTCCTTTGTGTTCCGTTTCCCGGCGGTCAGTCTGATGGCAACGTTGTTCGTCAACGGCCAATCGTGCGGCTTCACGAAGGCGCCCTACGCGCTTTGGGAATGCGACGCCACAGCGGCCATCAAGCCGGGGCAGGTCAATGAGGTCTGCGTTGTGATCAAGGATTCCTATTATGCCGTCAGTTGGGGTGGGCGGCCCGGCGCTTGCCGGAGCAACTTCACGATGCCGGTGGACAACATGAGCCAGTCGTGGGTGCAGGGCGGCTTCGACTTCCCCATCGGTTCGGGCGTCTTCGAGATCGCCACGTCTTCGGGTATCCTTTTGACTCCCAGCCTGGTTGTGGCTGGCCCAGTCTACACGAGCGACGTGTTCGCCATCCCCTCGGTCAAGAACAAGACACTGGGCTTGGAAATCACGATCGCCAACCCGACGTCGCAGTCGCAACAGGTGCAATTGGTCAACGAAATCGTGCCCCTCACCTCGCGCCCGGCTCCCGGCGGGAAAGGGGATATTGGCCCCGCCGAGAAAGTGTTCGCCCCGCAGTCGGTGATGGTCGCAGCAGGGAAGCAGGAGGTCATCAAGCTCGCCGAGCCCTGGGCGAATCCGAAACTCTGGTGGCCCGACGATCCGCAGATGTATCACGTGGTGACCAAGGTCCTGCTGGGCGGTAAGGTCGTCGACGTGCGCCGCACGCCCTTTGGGTTCCGGCAATGGGAGTGGGACAGCCCTCAGTTCAAGCTCAACGGCCTGCCGTGGAATCTCCGCGGTGACACGGCCGCGGGGGTCGACGGGTTCAGTCAGGGCACGGTGCAGGAAACCGTGGATTACTTCCGCCAGTCCGGCCAGAACCACATCCGCTACTGGAACCCGCTAGGGAGCGCCGGTCTGAAGAAGTCCGAGGTGTTGGACGGGTTGGACGCCCACGGCGTGATCGTCCGCCGCGACGGAATCATGGACGGTATGGGCTGCAATTACATGGGCAACCTGGGCGGCAACGAGGCCCTTTTCGAGAACTGGATCCCCCAGCTCCAGGCGATGGTCAAAGAGGAGCGGAACCACCCCTCAATCTTCGCCTGGTCGATGGAAAACGAGCTGACCCTGATCAACGCCCGCAACTTCGGCCTTCTGAAGCAGGTCGAGCCGCGAATCACGCGGGCGGCCAAGGCCGTGATGGCCATGGATCCCACGCGGCCGGCGATGGTCGACGGCGGCAACTGCCTGAGCACCCAAACGCTGCCGGTCAACAACGGGCACTACATTGAATCGTCGATCACGGAGCCTGGCATCCCGCTGCGCGACTATCCCGACCAGGCCTACACCTGGGAAAAGATCGTGGAGAACGAAAAGAAGGTGTTCCCGCTGGCGCTCGACCGGCCGATCCTCCTGGGCGAGTGCTTTTTCATGAGCGGTTGGACCCCCGGGCAATTGGCGGAGTTCGGCGGCGAGGGCTGTTTCGCTGGCGTGGGACCCTACACGCAACGCGGCGGCGGCCTGTACGCCAAGATGATGACCGAAGGCTTCCGCTGGCACGGCATCGCCGGCTGGGAATTCTCCTTCAGCGGCGGCCAGGCCGGCAACCTGCACTTCAACTCGCAGAAACCCGTGGCCCTCTTCTGCCGCCAGTGGAACTGGACGTTCGGCGGGGGCAGCGAAGTCCCGCGGACGCTGAAGCTCTTCAACGACACCCGATTCACCGACCCCATCGAGACGGCCTGGGAACTCTTGCTCGACGGCCGCCGGGTCGCCGGCGAGAAGAAGACCTTCGCGCTGACCGCGTGCGAGCACCGGGAGTTCGACATCACCGTGAAGGTCCCCCAGGTTTCGCAACGTACGGCCGGCGAGTTCATCCTCACCTGCACGCGCGGCGGCAAGGAGGTCTTCCGCGAGGTCAAGCCGGTGACGGTCCTGGACCCCAATGGCGGTCCCAAGCCCTCACCGACCACGGGTACATGGTGCCCGAAGACCGACCTGGTCGTGCTCGATCCGCTGGGCTCGGTCAAGGATCGCTTGCAGGCCCGCGGCATCGCTTTCACGGAGGCCGCCTCCGCGGCCGAGATCCCCGACCCGCGAGCGGGTGCCCCGGCCAAGGTCGTGGTCATTGGCAAGGACGCCCTCAGCGCCCGCGAAGCCACCGATCCGAAATGGACGGCCCTGGCCGGTAGCGGCGCGCGAGTGCTGGTCCTCGACCAGGCCCATCCGCTACACTACCAGGCGACCCCCTCGGATCTTGCGCCCACCGACTTCGTCGGCCGCGTGGCCTTCGAGGAGAATACCGAGCACCCGATCTTCTCCGGCCTGGAGCAGGACGACTTCTTCACCTGGTCGAAGGACCACGTCGTCTATCGAAACGTCTACACGAAACCGACCCGCGGGGCGTCCTCCCTTGCCCATTGCGACAAGGAGTTGAGCTACTCGGCGATCGCCGAGTGTCCGGTCAACGACGGCTTGCTGCTGTTGTGCCAGATGGTCGTGGGCGAGAAGCTGGCCTTCGACCCGGTGGCGCAGCGGCTCTTCGACAACATGCTCGCCTATTGCGCGAAGTACGTGCCGGAGCGCCGCGCGACGGCCGTCGTCATGGCCGAGGGCAGCCTGGCGATGAAATTGTTGCGAGAATCGGGTCTGAAGTTCGACCCCGCCGCCGACGTCCTCTCGGCCGTCACGGACGGCAAGCACCAGGTCGTGGTCTTCGATGCCACCCCGGCGTCGCTGGCGTCGCTGGTCGGCAATCTCGACAAGGTGCGGGCCTTCACGGAAAAGGGCGGCTGGATCATGGCCTGGGGCCTGACGCCCGACGGGCTGGCGAGCTTCAACAAGCTGGTGGGCGTCCAACACGTCCTGCGGCCCTTCGACCTGGAATACGTCACTCTGCCGGCGCTTCGCGACCCGCTCCTCTCGGGCCTCTCCGTCCGCGACGTGGCGCTGGAGTCGACCGAGCAGATCTTCGGCTGGGCGGCCGACAAGTACATGGTGGACGACGAGTTCACCTGGATCGTGGACTTTGACGACATCGCCCCCTTCTGCGAGTTCCCCAACGCCAAGGCCGGCGATCATGCGGCCGCACGGAAGGCCCAGGCCAATTGGCCGCGGAACATCGTCAACGGGTTCAGCCACATTTGGATACTGAGTTACTATTGTGATACGGCATCGCCCAAAGTGTCGCTGAAGTTGCCTCGTGCAGAGCGGATCAACCACTTCTCGATCATACTCAATTGCGACTATGCCGCGGCCCGCAGAGTCAACCTCTACTTCGACGACGACCCCAAGCCCGTAGCCCTGACGACCAAGCCCGACCGCTCGCGTCAGGAGTTCGACCTTGCTCCCCACCAGGCCTCGCGGCTGGTGATCGAATTGGCCGACTTCGACAAGCCCGGGAAGATCAGCGGCATCGACAGCATCCGGATCGGCGTCGATCGCACGGCCGAGTGGCGGCAGAAAGTCAAGCCGCTGGCCAACATCGGCGGGCTGGTGAAGTACCCCATGGGCTCGGGCGGCGTCTTGCTCAACCAGGTGCTGGTCAAGCCGGCCGAAGCCAACCCCGTCAACGCGCAGAAGAAGCGCAACATCGTCACCGCGCTCTTGCGCAACCTGCACGCCACGTTCGCCGGCAGCAAGATCCTCACGGCGGCCAACCTCAAATGCCGGCCGCTGCCGCTGGACGAGCAGTGCAATCAGTTCTTGAGCAAGAACCGCGGCTGGTTCGCTGACGACACGCAGCGTGACCTGGCCCACCTGCCGGTGGGCGCCAACAACTTGGCCGGCGTGCCGTACACGATCCGCGACCACCGCACCTCGCCGGTTCCGTCGTGCGTGATGCTGGCCGGCCCGGGGGCCAGAGGCCAGTTGCCCAAGGAGGTCAAGGGGCTGAGGGTTGGCGGGAAGGCTGACGTGCTTTTTTTCCTGCACACTTTCAACCGCACGGGCCTTTGGCAGCCGGCGAAGCCCGGTGACCAGCCACCCGCGGTGTTCAAGTACGTGGTTCACTACGCCGACGGCCAGACGGCTGAGATTCCCGTGCTCTACGGCGAAGGTGCGGACCACTGGCTGGCCAAAGAGCCCAAGGGACTCAAGAGCGCCTCGGTGGCCTGGGCCGCCCCCGTGCCCGGCGACGCCTCGGCCGAGCAGGCCGTGCTGTATCAACTGCCCTGGAGCAATCCCCGGCCGACCGTGTCGATCGACAGCATCGACCTGCTCTACGGCCCGGACGGCAGCAAGTATGGCACGCCGGTCCTATTGGCCGTGACGGCTGCCACCGCGCCGTGATCCTGGTTCGTGCCGGAGTCTTACAAAGGGTGATGAGGAGGGGCAAGATGTGAGGAAGCGTTCTTGACCCGGTGGATCGCTTGTTCGACCTTGGACACAACGGTCCCCGGCGTCTTTTCCGTTCCTGTTGCAAGCGAAAGGGAATCCAATGAAGGCATCGTTCATCACGTTCTGTCTGACGTTGCCGCTCAGTGCCAACACCAGCGATGCCCAAGCCAAAACCGTTTGGGCCAATCCGAAGCACGACGAGAAAGGTAATCTGCTGCCGCTTCAATCCTGCGGCGAAACCATCAACCGGGCCATGAAGTTCATCCTTGAAGACCAGGCAACCTGGGCCAAGGGCAACAAGATCACGGATGAAGACGGCAAGATTCGGCCGCCCTACTTCTTCTATTGCGTGGCGATCGACGGCCAACTCGATGGCGCGGGCGCTCCTGTCAGTCGCAACACCAACTACCCTGCCTTTCACCATGCCTTCTTCATACATGCCTTTCTCGACTACTACATCTACTCCGGGAACGAAGAAAGTCTTAGACGGGCCGAGGAACTGGCCGTTTGGAACATTTCACACAGCACGCCACTGGATTGGAAGTACGGTGGCCTGCCGTACAGCACCGTCCATAACGGCAAGGTGGGTGGCTCGGTGGACGCCGATGCCATTATGACCGACAAACCTGCCATCATGGCCGGGGCGTACCTGCGGCTCCATCGCACCACGCAGAAGCCTGAGTACTTGAGGGCTGCCGAGCAGATCGCCGACACGTTGACCAGAACGCAGATGCCGCAGGGCAACTGGCCGTTTCGGGTCAACCCCAAGACGGGGGAAGTACGGGAAGAGTACACCAGCAGCGTAATTTACGCCGTCGAACTGTTCGAGCAATTGGATGCGCTGACCGAGCAGAAACGGTATGCCGAACCAAGGGCCAAGGCACTCCAGTGGTTACTCAAGGGGCCGGTGCAGTCCATGAACTGGAACGGTTTCTATGAGGATGTGAGCAAGGACATGGGGCGAAACAATCGCACCAATTGGGACTGTATCGACACGGCCTGTTACCTTGTCCGGCACCGGGTGGAAAACAAGAGCTACCTGCCGCTGGCCATCCAATTGCACGATTGGGTCAAGAAGATGTTCGTAGACGAGAAGCACCGCTACGGCCCCGCTCATGCCGTGCGGGAGCAATTGGTCTGCAACTGCCGCATGGCAGGACACTCTGGACACTGGGCATCGTTGCTGGGCAGCCTCTATCAGGCAACCGGGGAGGAAAAGTATCGCACTGCCCAGGTCAACGTGGCGAGCCTCATCACCTACCACCTGCAACCGGACAATCGCATCTCGCTTGGCCCGGAATGGGATGAGAGCCAATTCGGGTACTGGTACTCGGCCCAGTTCAGTTGCACCCACTGGCTCATTGACATTTTCGGCCAAGTCCCCGAAACCGCCCCCGACGGCGAGAATCATCTGCTGCGTGCCAGTGCAGTAGTCCAGGCGATTCGGTATGAGTCGAACAAGGTTGCGTACACTACCGATGGCTCAAGCTCCGATGTCCTGAAGCTGTCCTTTCGACCGGAAGAGATTGCCGTCAACGGGCAGCCGCTCGCCGCTGGCGACGGAGTTGGCAAAGGCTGGCGGTTCGATCCCAAGACACGGGTTCTGAGGCTCGTTCACGAAGCGGGGAAGGTGGTCATACGCTGATGGCAAGAACAAAGATATGCAGCATGACGACGAAGACGCTTGGCACAGTGCATTCCCCGACGACCGAAGTGCCATTCACGCCATAACTCTGAAGTCTCGAGAACGAAGGAGATCAACATGAACCTATTGCCGAGTCTGAATCGCACGATCCCCCTCGTGGTGACAACTGTCGCTGTGTTAGGGGCTTTCTTCTGCTGCGCTATTACCAGTTTTGCCAAACCGACCCAATCGGCCACCTCGACCGATATCGATGAAGCATGGCTTGCCGCGAGACCCGCGCCCTACCTGTTGGATACGCCCAACGAAACCTATGTGTTGCAGACCAATGTTACTGTAGACGAAACGGCGTTCGTGATTTCCGAGCCCGGCATTACGCTTGACCTGAACGGGCACACCATCACGTACAACAATGCCTCGCCCATTGAGGTCCCGAACGGCAATTTTGAAGCCGATCGGATGGGGGCCACCTCGATCACCGATTGGGACACCAGCGGCGCCGCGAATTCCAAGCTGACCATTTCTCCGAATGATTGTTATCTGTTGAGTGACAAGGTGTTGAAATGGTCGGTCGAGAACGGAAAAACTCCGCGCGTGATCAAGTCCGGGAAAATCGCGATCCCCAAAGCCAATCGAACGTATACCGCTTGCGCGGCGCTTTCGGGAGTCGGAACCACCGGGTGGAACACCGTCAAACTGGAAGTTTTCGATGCCGTCACCCATAAGCTCGTCGCGCCCTGGCAGCGTGGTGAATCCGGTAATGATTCTCATGGACATTGCCCGCAGTTCAACTTCATCCCAGCCACCACCAACCCGGTCTATATTCAGATCACCCTGAATCCGTTGGGGACCCCCACTTCGATAAAACTGGGCCGCGTTATCTTGACCCGCACATGTGACGCGGCAATTCTGGCCATGCGCGACGGCTCCTGGGGAAGCGCTTGGGCCTTAGGGTGGAATGAGCGTTCGGGCGACGTCTGGGTATATGACAATATGCCAAAACATATCAAAGACATTTCCAACGTCTGGCGATTTACCGACAAGGTCAACGCTCCCACCATCAAGGATTCGTTGTGGAAGAAAAGGCCGGCCGGGAGCTATGGGATCGTGCAAGGGCGGCAAGGCGGTTCAGCATGCCATGCGGTCGTGCTCAGAGAGACCAACGGTCCCGTCGTGCTCGACGGGATCTCCACCTATACCTGGGGCGATGACCTTGTCCCGATCAACGCCAGTCTCGGCAAGGATCCAACGACCACGATAACCGTCCGTAATTGTACGCTCACCTTTCCGGGCACGGCGCCGACAACGCCGCCTAGGGGAATGGGGACACCGCGGCGGAGACCGATCAATTACCGGCGGGACGAAGTCCGTGGCGCGATGACTGTCGCCGGAGGAACGACCGTCGTCGAGAACTGCACGGTGACCAACTACCCGCAAGGAGGCATTTTCGCGGGCGGCAGGGCTCCGGTAGGAAAGTATGACGTGGTGCAAAACTGTACGCTGCATGGCAATGTCGCCATCACCAACGGTTTCGCGTTGAATGCGGGAGCCAGGATCAAATTACTCCACAACACCATTACCGGCTCTACCCGCGGAATCGCCGTTATGGATGGCGGCAACACGGATTGTGAAATCGCCGGCAATTCGGTCATCGTCCGTGAATACCCAAATCGCGAGTATGGGAACACCGGAACGACTGTGCGGGCATTTGAGATGAGAAGTTACAAGGTTTTGGGCACGCTCACCGACATCAATATCCACGATAACCATTTCGAAGCGATTTCCGATGAGACAACGTTTCACGGCGCCTCGGGCGCGCGCATCGTGCAAGTCATTGAAGGGTCGAAGAATATCCGTTTTACCCATAACTTCATCAAAGCCACGATCGCACGCACGGTTCCCGATGATGGATTTAATTGGGCGCACGCGATGGATATCAATACCAGCCGGAGTGACGACGAGCTGACCGTCACCGGGAATACCTTCGAGTCCAACGATATCGGCGTAGGCCTGGGGGGATACGGCGCGGTCGGCGAGGCGGATCCGTTGAAGAACCTCCTCTTTTTGCATAACACCTTCAAAAAGTCAACCGATGGCGTGCAGGACCGCAAATTCTATCCGTATGAGATGGGTTTCTATAATCAACCCTACACAAACGTCAAACTCATCGGATCGTCTTTCCCCGACAACGTAACCGATAGCATCCACTGGCTTGGTGGGGGAGCTATCGATGATGTATCGACCGGTTGGCCGGTATCGGTCAAGGTAACGGCGGGATCGGCGAAATGTTCCCACGCCGTTGTTGAATTGTATGACAGGAACGGGACGTTGCTGACAAAATGCTCGGCAGATGACCAGGGAATGCTCCGCGATCTTCCGGCTCCCGTGAAAAAATATACGAAGCCGCTTCATGGTGCTGTCAGCACGACCGACCTCACCCCATTGACGTTAAGAATCTGCTGGGGCGGGCGCGAGAAGAAACAACGAATTACCCCGGATAAGGAGGCAACCATCGATATCGCCCTGAGCCCGGACAAGTTCTGACCGGGGCGCTTCGCGACAACGTTGCACGAGCCCCCGGTTTTTGACTCCGGCCGGTCGTGCGCATACACTGGAACGCGTCCTGGCTTGTTTTCGCACCACGATTGCAGGGGCCCCCATGCCGACCCGAAGAGCGCTCTTGAAGAATTTGGCAATCGCCACAACGGGGATAGGCTGTTGCAGCACATTGGCGCCGGGACTGCTCGGCGCCCAGGAGGCAGCGGGAGGGGGCCGAAACCGGCGCATCGCAACAATCGATATTTTCCCCTTCACCATGCCAATGAAGCAGATGATGCGCACCGCGGTCGGGCAGCCCGGCGCCGACGAGGTGCTCGTGCGGGCCCGCACGGCAGATGGCGTGGTGGGTTGGGGGGAAGCCTCGCCCTTTCCCCCGGTTACCGGCGAAACCCAGGCGTCTGCGGTCGTGATCGGCAAGGATCTCACCGCCGTCATCCGTGGCCGCGATCCCTTTGAACTGGCCAGGATTGTGGCCGACATGGACGCCCGTGTCGGCGGTAACGCCAGTATCAAGGCGGCCCTGGAGATGGCGTTATGGGACATCTGCGGCAAGCTGGCGGGGCAGCCCGTCTGCCACCTGCTCGGCCAGTATCGCGACACGTTCGAGTCGGATCGAACTGTGTATCTCGACGAGCCGGGCCCCATGGCCGAAAAGGCGAAGGAGATCGTCGCCGAGGGCTACCAGGTAGTGAAGGTGAAGGTGGGGCAGTCCCCGGACTTGGATGTGGCGCGGCTACGCGCGATCCGGTCCGCCGTCGGGCAACGGGTCCGCATCCGCATCGACGCCAATCAGGGCTGGACCCGCGACGTGGCCGTACACGCGCTGCAACGGATTGCGCCGCTGGGCATCGAGTTCTGCGAGCAGCCCGTGGCACACTGGGACTGGGAGGGCATGCGACACGTCAGGCAGCAGAGCCCCATTCCGATCATGGCCGACGAGTCGGTCCTCAGCCCGAGCGACGCGCTGGAGTGCGTCCGCCGCTCGGCGGCTTACCTGTTGAACGTGAAACTGATGAAGTGCGGAGGCATTCTCAAGGCAATGCAAATCGCTGCGATTGCCGAGGCCGCCAACCTGCAGTGCATGCTCGGTTCCATGTCGGAGACGCGCATCGCCTTGACGGCGGCTGCCCACGTGATGGCTGCACAGAAATGCGCGGTCTATGCCGACCTGGACACCTTCACTGAGCACACGATTGATCCGGTCCTCGGCGGCATGCAAGTGAAGAACGGCATGGTGACGCTCCCGGATGCGCCCGGACTGGGCGTGGACGTGGACCCCGCGTTCCTGAAGACATTGCACGCGGCTTAAGATGTTTCACTAACCACGGCGCTCGCCGGGCAACCACCGGCTCGCCGTCCAAGGAGATGCGATAATGACTGTGCGCCGACGATTCATTGCTGGCCTTGGGGCCGTGCTGATCATGCTGGAACTGGCCCCCGCAACCCCAGCCGGACAGACCATTTCTGTGTGTCTCTCGGTGTCTCTGGCCTGCGCCTTCGCCGCCGGTCAAGGGTACTGCCCGCCGGACCGGGACGCGCCGGGCGACCCGATGATCCAGGCGTACCTTGCGCGTGAAGCAGAGAAGATCGAGGCCGATTCCCCCGAGGGTTTTCTCAAGGGCGTCCATTCGCAAGAAGGCTGGCAGCAACTCCGGCCGAAATACCAAGAGGAGTATTTTTACATGCTGGGGCTCTGGCCTTTGCCGGCCAGGACGCCGTTGCATGCCACGGTGACGGGCACGCTCGAGCGCGACGGCTACGTGGTCGACATGGTGCATTACCAGAGCCAGCCCCGTTTGTACGTGACCGGAAACCTGTACCGCCCGACGAGCGCGAAGCCGGGCGAGCGCCTGCCCTCGGTATTCTACGTGTGCGGGCATTCCTACCAGGGCCGGCCGGGTAACAAGACAGCTTACCAGTCACACGGCATCTGGTTCGCCAAGCACGGTTATGTTTGCCTGGTGGTCGATTCCTTGCAGTTGGGCGAGATCGCGGCCATCCATCACGGCACGTATCGAGAGGGCCGCTGGTGGTGGCACTCGCGGGGCTACAACCCGGCGGGCGTGGAGTGCTGGAACGGCATCCGCGGCATCGACTACCTCATCAGCCGTGCGGACGTCGATTCGCAGCGGATCGCGCTGACGGGCATCAGCGGCGGCGGCGCGGCCACCTTTTGGATCGCGGCGGCTGACGAGCGCGTCAAAGCGGCCGTGCCCGTCAGCGGCATGGCCGACATGCACTCGTATGTGACCGATCGAGTGATCAACGGCCACTGCGACTGCATGACCTTCTATAACACGTTCCAGTGGCCGTGGACGCGGATCGCCGCGCTGATCGCTCCCAGGCCGCTGCTGTTTGCCAACAGCGACCATGACCTGATCTTCCCCATGGACGCCAACGACCGCGTGATCAACCGGCTGAAACGCGTCTATAGCCTTTTCGGTGCCAGCGACCAGGTCGCTGCCTTCCTGAGCATCGGCGAGCACGCCTATCGGCAGGACCTCCGCCAGGGGGCCTATCGCTTCATCAACATGCACCTCAAGGATGATCCGCGGACCGTCGCCGACAGCGAGCAAGATTTGGCGACGGGCCAGCCGCCCAATCGGCACTATCCGATCGAGCCCGAACGCTTGCAGGTCTTCCGTACGGATGCGGACATTCCGAAGGATGAGTTGAACACGAGCATCGATCGGCACTTCGTGGCGGCGGCCCAAGTCTTGCCGCCGCGAGCGGGCGGGTTCGAGGCGTGGCGGACGTCGCTGCGGGAGGAGCTGCGCCGCGTGACGTTCCGCTGCTTTCCCGAGCGGATTCCAGCGGCGCGGCTGATCGCGCAAATTCAGCCCGACGACGCCCGTCTCGAGAGCGAGCCGGGGATCGAAGTCGGCCTGAAGCTGATCACCGCCTCCAAACCGGCCACGGAGGTGAAGCGGGTCCTGCTGATCGTGCGAAACCCCGAGAGCACGGCATCGATTCCCGATTGGTTGCAGCGAGTCCAGGAGGTCGGCGACGAGATGTACCTGTGTGCCCCGCGGGGCGTGGATCGCACCCGCTGGACGCGGAAGAACCCGCCCAACTACGTGGAGCGGGCCCACGTGCTCTTGGGACGCACTGTCGACACCGGCCGCGTGTGGGACATTGCGGCCACGGCCCAGTACCTTCATGCGAAGGACGCGGGCAAGGTCCCCGTGTACGTGCTCGGCGAGGGTCCGGCGGGAGTGCTGGCTGCTTACGCCGCTCTGTGGGAGCCTCAGATTGCCGGCGCGATCCTGAACAAGCCGCCGCTGGGCCACATGGAACCGGATGCCCCGGCCCTCTTGAACGTGATACGGGTGTGTGACATTCCCGACGTGCTGGGCATGCTCGCCCCGCGCCCGCTTGTCATTTATTCGGACCGCGCGGGAACATTGGAGAAGGTGGCCGCCATCTACGCAACGGCAGGTGAGCCGCGGAAATTCACGAGTGGCCCAACAAAATGAAGGTTGCGTGATTCCAGGAGCCGTCCGAAGCAGGATGGGACAAGCTGTGGGCCGAGGTGGATGGTGAGACTCGTTTCACTCGTCCCACCCCACTTCTTCTCATATCGTCCTGGAATTGTGCAAAATCATCGTTGCTCACCATGTCGAGGCAACAGAGACTCCCGACGCCTTGTATCCGAATCCTATTTGGCGTAGCATTTCTTCAGAAATTCCCTGGCGGTGGCCAGCCCCTTGGCCATTTCCGCGGGGGCGATGCGGCCGTGCATGAAGGGGTTGACGTACCAGGCGTAGCCCGCCTTGGCCAAGGCGGCAAGCCAGGGCGTGAAATCGGTGGGGCCAATACCCGGCAATTGCTTCATGCCCTCGGCGTGCTGCCAGGCATAGAAGTACAGCAATTGTTTTCCACAGGTACCGATCACCTCTTCCACGCGGATGTTCTTGGCTTGCAGGTGGTAGGGGGCCAGGGCGATGCCCAGCCGCGGGTGACGGTTCAGGTCGACGAAGGCCTGAAAGGAATCCCGCGAGTTTAGCAACCGTCCCGTGTGGTTCTCCACGGCCAGGAAGGCGCGATGCTTCTCGGCCAGTTCCAACTCCGGCTTGAGGGTCTCCAGAAAGGCCTTCATCTTGACGGTCAGGTCCTTGCCCGTGGCCTCGCCGTCGCTCGACTCGCGGACCGCCACCCCGCCGCCGACCTTGCCCAACAACTCGGCGTACCGCGGATAGACCCCGAAGTAACAGGTGAAAGAGTAGAGTTCCAGTTTGTGCTTCGCGAGCAAGTCCTTCAGGCCTTCGGCCCCCAGACGCTTCTCGACTTCGTCGAGCTGCGGGCAACCGAAAAACTTGGAGGGACACCAAATGTCGATACCCTCAAATCCCAAGGCGGCAATCCGCTGGCAAACCTCTTCGATCGGCAGCGAGCTGAAGTGTACGGTCGAGGTGGAGAGCCGCATCTTCCAGGGGGCTTTGACGAAGGGACTGGCCGAGGCCAGCCCCGGCGCCGCGACGGCGGCCAGGGCAGCGCCGCCCGTGCGGGCCAGGAACGCGCGGCGGTTGAAGGGTGCGTTGTGCGTCTCTTGCATGGATGGGGTCTCCCAGTGATGATGATGTGATTCGAGTATTCGAAAGGTCCCGGTTATCAACTTGCGAGTTCACGGCAAGGTTCCTGGCTCTGGGACGCCCGCTCGACCGCGCGGTCGGCGCGCGTCCCATCTACCTTAGTCCTCAACTGCCTGCCGTTGGTACGCCTGGTACAGCGCCGCCACTTCGGCGTCGCTGAGGGCACGCTTGTAGATGCGGACCTCGTCGATGGCCCCCTGGAAACAACCGTGGCAGCGGAACTGGTCGTCCCGCTGCGGCACCTCGCGGGGCAGGCAGGCGCCGAGGTAGAAATTGCCGCCGTCGCGGCCGAACTTGAAGAAACTGCCCAGTATGCCTCCCTCGTGGTGGGCCTTGCCGGCCAGCTTGCCGTCGACATAGATGCGGACCACGCCGCAGGATCTGGGGGATTGACCGGCCGCGAGGTCCTGTCCGGCCGTGTCGACCACGCCCACCACGTGATGCCACTGGCCCGGCGCGTAGGCCTCGGCCGATCGGGCCGTCTCGGGAAATGCGCTGAACCAGACCACGTGGCCCATCTCGAAGTGTCCCTTCGTGCGGTCTTTCTCGTCGCGGACGTAACACAGCCCGCCGAAATGGCACTCCGAAGGCTTGACGAGCAATCCGGCGACGCACTTCTCCTGGTCGCTCCTCGGGCTGCCGGTGCTCTTTTCGTCGGGCGCCGCATCGGGCCGCACCCAGAGCGAGAGCGAATAGGCGGTGCCGTCCATCGCCGGGGCGTTGGTCAGTTTCACGAAAGCCGGCACGGGCCCGGCGCCTGGGCCAGCCCCCGGTTTCCACGAGAACGCCATGCCGCCCTTGCACTTGCCGACGGTCCAGCTTACGCCGTTGTGGAGTGTGGCCACGTTGCCGCCGGTGTCGGTCGTCGTCGTTCCCGAACCCTCGTCGAAGTGGTAGTTGGCAATCACATCAGGATCGGTCGACGTGCCCACCTCGACCGCCACCCACACCGGGTTGCTGCGGCGGCCTTGGTCGTCGATTGCCGCAATCACGAAGTCGTCGATCCCCAAGTAGTCCTTGTGCGGCTCGTAGCGGAGGGCCGGATAGTTCGACACGTCCACTTCGCCGTGCCGCGGCGGAATGACCAGCAGGAAAGCCGTGGGCGTTCCGCCGGAGTCCTCTTGGGCGGGAATGCGGATGGTCCCCGGCCGGTTTCGCAAGGCCCGCAGCGTCCAGGTTCCCTGGTGGGTCTTGGGATCGGGGCCCAGCACATAAGGGCCGGGATGCGCGGCGAGGAAGGCTTCCAACTCTTGCCACTGGGCCGGCGTCCAGGCCTTGGGGTCAGTGTTCATGATCAGCAACTTGAGGTCGTCCAGGCCCACCACCTGGTCGTTGTTGAAGTCGCCCTGCGACCACCAGCGGCGGTCCTTTTCGCCGTCGCCGCCGAAATTGGCGGCCAGGATCTTGAAGTCGGCGTAGGTGACCTTGCCGTCCAAGTCGCAATCGCCCGCCGGGTGGCTGTTGCGCATCAGCCCGTCGTAGGAGGGCGTGCCCTTCAGCCCCTCGCCGCAGTACTGGATGGCCAGCCACGGCCAGGAGTCGCCCTCGTAGTTGGAGAACAGGGCGTATTCCTGGTAGATGGCGTCGGGGCCGCAGGCGGCTTGCCAGGCTTGGAGGTAGCGATCGTAGCGGTAGCCCGCGCGCCGGTCCGCCCGGCCCTTGCGGATCATGTCGATCGGCCCGCCCTCCCAGCACAGTCCGCCTTCGTAGGTGGTGGGCCTCAGTCCCCACCGGGCGGCGCGGCGGGCGATGCCGGGGACGATGCGCCGCGTCACTTCCTCGAAGTTCTTTTCTCCTTTCTCGAAGATCTCGTCAAGCGTCTTCGAGCCTTTGAAGCACTCTTCGTTAATGCTGCAATAGGGTGCTTCCGCATAGTAATCGTAATACTTGCTCACCGGCCCATAGTGCTTCTCGATGTAGGCAAAAGTCGCGTCGGTCTCATGGTCGCCCCAGCCGCCGGTGGTCTGGTTGCAGAAGACGATCTTCAGGCTGTCGGAGCGGCCCGCCGCGGCAAACAGCGGCTTGAGGATGTCGCTGACGTGCTTAACTCCTTCGGCATACTCTTCATAAGTGCTGTGGTGTTGGAACTGGCCCTTGATCTGGTGGTACGAAAAGGAAGGATAGCCCCAGTTCCAGACTTCGTTCTCGTACTCGACCCAACAGTGCAGGTCCTTGTTCAAGGGCGGATGCCAGCCCGGCGGCGGCGCGGCGGGGCGGGGATTGGCGCCGCCAGGGGCCGTGTAGACCTTACCTTCCGCGTCCGAACCGTAGAGCACCAGGTTGCCGAAGTTACGGATGTAGTCGTCGTCGGCGGTGCAGGGCAGATTGATCCACGGGTCGGTGCCGAGGTCGTTGCACGCCCGCACGCAGTATTCGTAGGGAATGCCGTTCTCCCGGCAGGTGCGGCAGTCGTATCCGCCCATCGAGCAACAGTAGTTGTCGGGCAAGTTGCGGTCCGTCCAGTGTTGGATAAAGAACAGCCTGGGCCCAATGAGGTCGAGGTGCGCGTGGCCAGGGTCGCCGTTGTCGATGGCCTTGAGTTTCAGTTTCGTCTTGCCGCTGACGTCCAGTTGCACCGTGACGGCCGGGGTCTTGCTGGTCAGGTTCTTCACCTCGCGGAGCAGTTGATAGTCTTCGGGGCGGGGATTGAGGCCGGCAGCGGCCCAGACTTGGAAAGTAACGTTCCCGTGAGGACCGGCGCCGCCCTCGTCCACTTCATGGTCGATGCCCACGACCGTGTGGAAGAGGAGGAACCGCCCGCCGAGAAGATCGTACTCCAGTTCGCAGGAGGCGAGGCAGCCGATGCCCAGATTCTGCTCCTCGTACTTCTTGCCGTTGAAGACCTGCATGTGGTTGCCCTTGCCCGGTCCCTTGCCCCAGGACAGGTTCAGGTCCATGCCATTGAAGTAGGTCTGCGTCTGGGCCTGGCCGGTGAGCTTGGCCCGCAGCACCCCCTTGCCCTCGCGCTCGAAGGTGTTCTTCGTCTCCGGCACATCCATGAAGAAACCGACCTGGCGGCCGTTCATGTTCAGCGGATCGATGAAGCGGAAGCGGGCGAAACCGCGGGCGCGCTTCTTGAACGCCGGCGAGAGGAAGTCGTCGTCCGCGCTGCCGGGCTGAAGGAGCTTGAGCCGGGAAATCGGGCGCCGCGTCAGCCCCTTGGCGTCCAGGTCGTCCGCCGCGTAGTTGACCGTTACCGAAATCCGGCCGTCCCGCACGTCGCGCTCGCGGAACTTCAGCCAGCCCGTCCAATTGCCGTGTCCGTCGCTGACGGGCGGCCTGGCCACCGTGAATCCCTGGAAGCCGGGAAAGTTCTTCTGGGCATCCGCGTCGCAGTGGTAGGTGAGCCTGTACCAGGTGGCCGGGTCGTCGGTGCTCTCGGGCCACATGCCGGGCGTGAGCCGGGGATTGTAGGTGTACCAGGCCGAGGCCCCGGCCCGCTTGCTGACGCCGTCGGCCGTCAGATCGACGCCCGGCGTGCCGCCGAAACCGGTGAAATTCAACAGCACGTTGGCAAACGTATTCTGCTGGTTGAAGTAGTGCGTGCAGGCCAGGTTCGCGGCCACCTTCACGGTCCCCGCAGGGGCCGCCGCAGGCGCGGAAAGCAGGCCAGCCAGCCAAACGGGTAGCACCCAGGCCCGACAGCGCATGAGTAGACGTTTCATGAGAGTTCTCCGTTGGTGGAAGTATCGCAGGTAATGTACGACGGTTACTCGATTCAGTTTCACTGCCTCTGCTGGCTCCTGAACTCCGTCGGTTTCGCGGCGGGCGGAGCCGCCTCCGTGGCCGCGGCCCGCACGTAGTGCGCCTTGAACAGGGCGAAGAAGGTGTAGAGATCGACGTATTCGAACGGTGTGTCCGGGTGCTGCGTCCGGAGGGCGTCGAGGGTCTTCTGGATATCCGTCGGCCCCGTCCAGACGATGCGGAACAGGTGGAACGACGGGGCGTCCTTCGGGCGGTTCTTCAGGTGCGAGGCCATGCGGCCGGCCGTCCCCTCGGGGCTCGCGAAGTTGCACGTACTGTTCAGGAGTTCCGTGATGGCCATCCCCTTCCAGACGTGGGGCACCGGCGGCCGGCCGCCCGTCCTGTGGTGGTCCTCGACGATTGTCGCAAGGCCGTCCGGCGCGAACTGGCGGAAGGCGTCTTTCACGTCGGCCGAGGGCTGGTCCCAGTCGAGGACCATGGGCGCCATCGTCATGTCGGTCTCGGCGAAGAACCGCTTGTTGTGCGCGATGAACAGCGGCAGGTGCTCCTTCCGCACACGGTTGGGGTTCATGTACCCGGCGGCGCTCGCGTCGGCCGCGAAGTGGTCGTTCGGCGTGGCGGTCTCATAAAGATAAGCGAGGATGTCCGGAAACGTCTCGACGAGGTTCGGGTCGATCCCCCACACGATGGGCAGCTTGCCGCGGGCGGGATCGTCCCAGTGCTTGGGCATGAAATGGTAGAGGGGCGTGGCCGAGTCGTAATCGGCCATCAGGATCGCCACGTAGGCCTTGTTGGCCAGCGGCGGCGGGGCCGCGGGCCGCTTCTGGCGGAGGGGCCTGCGTGGGGCCTGGCTGTGCAGCGACTGGTTGAAGCAGTCGCTCGCCACGGTGTTCTGATAGGCGTTGAAAGGCGAGATGAGCCACACCGTCTCCCACTCGGTTGGCACCGGCTCGTGGGCGCTGCGATGGCCGAGGACGTTAGCGTACTTGGCGAACGCGAAGAAGCCGGCCAGCTCGGTCATCTGCTTGCCGCCCGACGCCTTGAGCATCTCGGCCAGGACTAGGCGGTAGGTCTCCAGGTCGGTCCCGACGCGCTGGGAGGGATCGTCGGCGGGGGCCTCGTCGCCCCAGGGCGAGAGGTCGAAGACGAATCCGCGGTTACGGACCGCCCAGTCGCGCGTGACAACGTAGGCGATGTCGCCGCGCGCCCGCGTCGAGAAGGCGTCCTCGTAGGAGAAGAACCAGTGGGCCGAGCATCGCCCCTTGGCCAGGTACTCCCGCACGGCCCAGCGGTAGGCGTCGTTCTTGCGGCTGCCGGTTTCGGAGCCGGTGAACAGGCCCCGCAGGTCCTTCACGACGCCGAGCTTCCACGCCTCCTGATGCCGTGCGGCTAGGTCCGGGCTGAGGACGACGGCGTCCTCGACGCCAGCGACCGTCGTAGCCACGTTGACGCTGGCGGGCACTGCGGGGTCCCAGATCACCGTGCCGCGGAGGTCCGGGCCGGCCAGCGCCACGAGGGCGTCGAGGTCGGCGAGCGCCACGATCTTGCGGCCATGGAGCCAACGGCCCTCCTGTGAGAGCTTCTGGAGCCAGTACTTGGGCAACTCGTCTTTGCGCGACAAGAGATACAGGCGCGGCCCCTTGCGGTTGATGATCCCCTGTAGCGTGGCGACCGCCATCGCCTCGTCGTACGACGCCTGCGTGCCGTCCTGGGCGAGCGTGTAGGTGTAGAGGGGGCCCGCGTCGGCCGGCGCCGGCAAGGTCGGCGCAGGCGCGGCAGCCGCCAGCGACGCCAGCGCGACAGTCGCCGCGGCGGTCATAGCTTGATAGACGATCGTGCTCATGGGACCTCCCTCAAGGTTTGTGTGGTGCGTTGGACTTTCGTCACTGGCGTCAGCCGCAGGCTACGGGCGCACGCCAGTCAAGGGCTCGGCGGTGACCGCCTGCCAGGCGATCCGTTGGAAGACGGCCGCCTGCTCCCTGGTGAGCCCGCTGTTGGCGAACGTGACCTTGCCCTGCGGGCTCTCGCCAAAGATGCAGGCGTAGTGGACCAGGGCCACGAGATAGCGGCCTGGAGACGAGAGGTGGATGTCGTCGGCGAACATCGTGTCGAAGAAGGTGCTGATGCCCGGCACTTTCCCGGCGTCGATCTCTTTCTTCAGCCGCACCAGGGCCGGCCCGCCGGGACAGACGCGAACAGGCTTGCCGTCGCCAGCCGCAATCTGCTTGTCCCAGATCTTCTTGAGGTCGAGGTAATAGGCCATGTTATTGGCCACGGCTTCTTCCCAGTTGGCCGGGTGGCGGTTGGGCGGGAACCAGGGCGGATTCATGGGGTGGGGTGCGGAGTAGGCGTCGCGCTTCCAGTTGACTCGGTCGGGCCACTGGGCATAAAGCCAAATTTCGGCGCGGGGGTTGTGCTTGCGTGCCAACTCGATGAACTTGCCGCCGTAGGCGCCGTCGGCGTCCAGCCCCGGCGGGTTGGGAAAGGGTTGCAGGAACAAATGGTCCAGCCCCTTCGCGCACGCCACGTTGTAATCGTTCGCCCACCAGTCCGGCGAGGCGAAGCCTGCGCGGTTGTGCTCCCAGTGGTAGCCGATGCTGCAACCGGGCACGCTCTTCCGCATGAACAGCAGATTCTTGCCCGCGCTGTCGGCGATCGGCTCCAGGAAGCCGCTGATGGTGTCCGTCAGGCTGTTGCCGAGGTGGTACGACTTGACCTGCTGTTGCGCGGTGGCCGCGGCCCCGATGCGATAGGTGGCGATGGTCACGCCGCTATCGGCCAGTCCTTCACGCGTGGCAATCGCCGCGATGCTGGTGGTGGTCGAAACCGTGATCGGTCCGCGATAGAGCTGGCCGCTCTGCGAGGTGGGCGGCGAGCCGTCGGTCGTGTAATGAATGGTGGTGCCGGGCGGCCAGGTGCCGATCTCGATCTTCTGCGGCGCGGCCGATGCCCCGCTTTGCGGATTGAAGTGCGGCGTGGGGGCCTGGGCTTGCGACCCCAGGTCGATGCCAACGTAGCTGTTTTCCGCCGTGCTCTCAAAGAAGGTCTTCGGGTCGCCGTCCAGGGCCTTGTCGAAAGCGGTGGCCGACTTGGCGTTGCCCACGCTGGTGCCGAAGCCGCTGCCGCCGAGCCGGCCGGCGGGGCTGTAGAACTCGATCTCGGCCAGCGCCAGGCCGGCGCCCTTGGCTGACTCGATCTTTACGAAGCGGTATACCGGGGCACCCGCTTGCGGGTCCGGCCGTATGGCGACTTCGAGCCAACCGTCGCCGGCCCCCGCGCGGTTGATGCGGGCCAGTTCCACAAAAGCGGTGGTCGGCCCCTCGTTCGATCCGGTGATCCGCACCCCGGCCAACAGCCCGGCCGTCCCCGGCTTGGGCAATAAGCGGACCTTGGTGAGCACGAAACGGTCGACGGCCTCGGTACCCGGTTTGTCCTGGGCGGCAGATGCGGCCGTGAAGACGAGGAAGATCAAGGGCAGGACGATTGATGTTGCTTTCATGGGAGCGCCTTTCTCAAGAGTGTCATTGAGTTGCCTCGAATATGTGGAGGTAGATCGAGCCGAGGAATCATGTGATGCCGGTACTCAAGTGCGCCTTGACTCCATGCGTTCCTGTTACGATCCATGGCCCGGCTCTCGACGTAAGATCAGGCTTGCCGGCGCGAAGTGTCCGAGGGGGACCTCGTACCAACCGTCGCGCGGCAGGACCGGCTCGCCCTGCGGCCGCCCGCGAAGATCGCACGGTTGCGCCGCCGCGGCGCCAAGCGATTTCGGTAAGCGAACCCGACACGCGCCATCCTCGCCCGCCTGCTCCCAAAGCCGCAGGAGCAGGCCGTCTCCGTCGGGATTGGGCCCCAACGCGGTTACGAGCACGCCCTTTCGGGACAGCTCGATCCCGGGTTGGGCAAGCGGCAGCGTACCCGCCGGCCCGTCGACCAGGGCCGTCTGGAGCGGGCAGCGGGCTTCCCACGACGGCGTGATCAGGTCGCTCTCCGCCGACTTGCCCGAGACCGGCCAGAGGCGAACCCGCGACGACCACGTGCCGCCGGCCCACTGCTGGAAGTTCGTGCCATACAGATTGGCGTACAGATTGACCAGCACGACGGAATCGCGGCGGCCGAACTCCGGCGTGTAGCGATACGCACCCGGGTATCCAAGACTCACCACCGGCGAGTCGATCGGGCACAACCCCACCCCGCAGCCATCACCGGCCAGCACATTGAGCCCGGTATTCAGACAGAAGGTGTCGAAATTGGCCCCGCGGGGAATGTCGCGGGCCGGGTCGGTGATCGATCCCAGGCGGCCAAGGCGGAACCGCGGCTGCTCGACTTTCAGAGGAAAGGCCAGCCAGCAGGCTTCGGGCCACGGGTCGGGCCGCTTGTCGATCATCTCACACGACACGTCGACGTAAGGCTGATCGACCCACAGCGTCACCTGCACGACCACGCCGTGAGGGACGCCCTTGCTCGGCGCGGCCTGCATCGTGGCCACCGTGGACAGCCGCCCGTGGCGGACGCTCAACACGAAGTTGCGCGGCGAAGCCGTCACGTGGGGGGCACGCGTGGCCGGCGGCATTTCCGACTTGGCGAAATCGGCCGACAGCCAACCACCGGTCGCCCCGCAATACGCCTTGACGTATGCGGTTGCCTCATCGGCATCGAACCGTTCGTAGACATACTGGCCCAGCCCGTACTTCGAGGCGCTGTCGACCAGTTCGCGGCCCGACCGCTTCTCGACCAGCGAAGTGACGACGCCGCGGGCCGGATCGAGCCTCACTCGGAAGAAAGCGCTTTCCACGACCGCCGCCGCGCCGGACTGGACCTCGCCCGATAGAGCTGCCTCAGCCACTTGCGGCGCGCTGAACGGAACGTAGGTCCGGTAGCCCAGGGCTGGCAGGTCGCGGGCGAGAAAAATCAATGACGCGCCGTCCTGTTGGCACGGGACCGGCTGGCCGGAGGTGGCGTCTTTCATCCCTTCGTACGCCATGCCGGGCGGCAATTGGAGCCTCGCCACGCCGTCGCGCGGCCAGGGCAAGGGATTGAACACGACGATCCGCGGGCCTGCCACGCTGGTGACCCGCGCCAACGCCCTCAGATCGGCGGCGGCCATGTCTGTCAGGTCGGCCGCCTTGCAAATACAGGCGGCCTTCTCGACCCACGACTCCTCCAAAATCGCATACTTGCGCGTGGCACGGGCCTCCTGCCATGCCAGACCGTAAAGGCGGGGGAAGTTCTTGGCGTCACATCCCCAGGTGTGCTCGCCGAACAGCAGGCTGCCTTCGTACGCCGCGGCCACCGCATCGCGGTTCGACGGCACGCGGACGCCCCAGGCTCCCACCAGCGTGCCCAGCGCGTCGGCGGCGACGATCTGCGGGCGGGTGTTCCGCGCCAGCTTCGTCTCGACCGGCATCGACATGATGCCTTTGATCCAGGTGTCGGCCAGGTCGGCCCGCACCACCGGCAGCTTGGGGTTTTCTTTGAGGATGGCGTCGCTGAAATCGGACAGCCGGCCCATGCGGAGCTTCACGCCGGGCAACTCTCGCGATGCCTGTTGCAGCAACTTCTGGACTTCCTCCGCCGTGGGCGGTCCATGATTGTCACCGGTGTGAATCAGGGCCAGCCAGGTCTTGCAGGGCCAATCGCCCGGCGGTTTCAAGCCCGTGCCGTAATCCCTGGAGTACATCGTCAAGACGCGCGAGCCGTCGGGGCCTTCCCACCAGAACAAGGGCGGCAGCTCCGGCGGGCTGCTGCCCCCGTTGCAGCCGATGTGCATGAAGTCGACGCCGGCGTGCTTCAGGATCGTGGGGAGTATCCAGGTGTGCGCGGGCACGTCCGTCATCTTCGCGTCGCGCGGCAGCGGCATCCCGAACTGCCGGGAAAGCCGCGACGAAAACACCATCCCGCGGACCAGGTCTTCCAGGTCGAGCGACTCGGTGTGCAGGGTGGCCGGAAGGGCGTGCCAGACCAGGCGCCCGTCGCGGATGGCCTGCTCGACCCGCGCCCTCCGCTCGGGCGTTTGCCCCGGCCAGAGGATCTGCTGCATCGGCCAGCCGGCGAGCGTCCAGACGAAGCGGTGCTCGGGCGGCATCGCCTTGGCGCCGTCGCAAACCACCAGTGCGTTATCGATCATCGAGGTGCGGTACCGCGTGACTACATTCCGTGCGAGATCGGTGTATCCGATGTCGAAATGGGTCTTGAAGACTACAATGACCTCTTCGAGCTTGGGGCCCGACTGTGGATCGGCGGTGATTGCCGTCGAAGCCGTGGAAAGCCATGCCACGAGCACCGTGGCGCAATAGAGCGTGTTGCTGCGCATGGTTAGATTTCTACTCCTTGTGTTTGCTTGTGGTTCACACGTTCAGTTCGTCAGTAGTTCGCCACTACCATAGTCTTGCCGACGACACCTTCCACCAGGATCGTTTCTTTGTCCTTGTCCACTGCGTGCCACGGCTTGCCGTTGATGGTCACACTCTTGATGGACGCGGCCTGAGGATGGCGGAACCGCAGACGCATGGTCCGGGGCGGGTTGCGAGAGGGCATCTCCACCGCGGCCGTGATCTTGCCGTGGTCCACATCACTAACGATCTCGTAGGCAACCGTTCCGAACCAGGTGGGTGCGCTGCGAATCGCGATCTTCTTGCCTTGTTCCAGCCAGGCTCGCGGGGTGGCCCGCGCCAACCAAAGGTCCTGGCCGTCCTCCATCACAAGCATTGCGCGGACGCGTTCCAGAAACGCCGCTTCTTCAAACGTCTTGTCCCTGGCATATTGCCGCTTCTGCACTTCCCAGAAGATGTAGCCCAGATCGGGATCGACTTCCGACGCGTAGGAGTTGTACATGCCGCGGAGGAACAGCGGCACGTCGTCCAACATCAGGTGCAGGGTCGGAGCGTCATTGTAGCCGTTCTGTCCGTTCTGCCCGTCCCGCACCAGCCGGTCTTCATATACGTCCAGCAGCTCTTGGACGATCGGCTCGCGGACGTCGTAAATCCCCGCGCGGACCAGGAGTAGCCCGCCCATGACCATCTCGAACCAGCGACCGTCGGCATAGCCGGAGAAGCCGGTGTCCAGGTCGCTTCCTAGCCCGCGGAGATAGGGCGCGAAAGTAAGGCTGCGGCGATACGTGCCGTCGGCCACTTTGACCACCGGCGAGAGGGCCATCGAGCGGTCCGTCGCCTTCCGGAGGTCACGGCGGAAGGACTCGACCTCCTCCAACAGCGCGGCATACTTGCCCGGGTTCCGCGCGGCCAGCACCTCGGCGGCCCGCCGCACGCCCGCATAGTGCCAGGCGTTGATGCTGAAAAACAGCCGCACGTCGCCGCCGTCGCAGGGGTCGCCCGGCGGCTCCAGGCCGTAACACCAGGCGCTCGGCGGCACGTCGTGGCTCCACAGCTTGCGTTGCCGGAGGGTCCAGTCACATGCCTTCGCCAGCAGCGGTTCGGCCTTGTCCAGCCAGGCGGAATCGCGGGTCAGCAGGTAGTGCAACGCGCAGGCTTCCAGCACACGCCCGTGGCCGCCGCTGTGGTGTTGGTCGTAATGATCATTCTGGAGTTTTCCCGACAAGTGGCGGCCGGGAGCGGTCAACGGCCCGCCTCCCAGTTCGAAGAACCGGCCCCAGGGCGTGACGTGCTTCGCAGAGAAAAGCCAGTAATTCAGACCGCCCCGGGCAACGTCGGGCTCGCCCATCGCGTCCAGCGCGCGAATGTTCGTGGCCGACTCAAGCCCCAGCGCCGTCCAGTCGCCGACGTCCGGCGGCCAAATGCTAACGCAATAACTGCCGTCGGGCTGTTTCTGCGACCAGCGCTTCAGGTGCCATGCTCCCAAGCGCCACTGGGCGACCAGTTGCTTCTCGGGCACGTCGATCTGCATCGACGGTTCGTAAGGCGGCTGGGGAAAATCTCTCAGCGCGGCGCCGCCGTGGTAGCGCTTCATGGCAGAGGCCCAGCTCTCTTCCGGCGCCGCGCGGACCTGCTGCCGCACGGTGCGAAGCCCGCGGGCGGCAAGCTCCGCTTGGAACGTGGCGGGCGTTACGCCGTTGGCGGCCGGCGTGATGAACACACCGAGGCTGGGAATGAGGATCGGGCCGCTTTCCAGGTCGCGGGGGGCGAAGGAAAAGTCGCCCGCGGCCGTCCAGAGGGTCACGACCGTGCGGCTGTTGATCTCGCCGTCAGTCTGGATGATCGGCAGCTTGATGCCGCGCGGGGCGGCGGCCGCCGGCCCGTCCTTCCAGGCACGCTCGCCCACGGCCGTCACGCCGCATTTGTCCGACAGCGGCGTGACCCGGCCAACGTAACCGTTGTAGGCCGCGACGCGACCGTCCCAGCGGCCGGGTACCCTCTGGGTGGCCTGCTCCGGCTGATAGGCCCACTGGATTTCCACGGTGAGCGGGGCCTTCCAGTTCGAGCGTCCGAAGGCACGCACCGTCGGCACGCCGATCTTCGGAGCGCTGCCGCTGTACAACACTCTGATGCTATTGATGTCGTTCTCGGAAGCGAAGGTGAAGACGGTTGTGCCTTGCTTCGTGACCGCCGGGGCGCCGACGGGCTTGAGCGCGAATTCCGGTTGGGGCCCAAGCCCGAAGCCGGGGGCCGACGCCTCCTCAAAAGGCGCGGCGGCCGCGCGCGTCACCAGCCGCACTTGCTCGGCCCGCGGGACCGCCGTCGAGGGGAACTCCACTTCGATCCGCCGCACCGCACGGCGCTCTTCCCACAACAGGCCGCAGAGCATGTCAGCCGTGGGATTGAGCCAGCGGGTCTCGACCGGGTTGTCCGTCGCGCCCTTGCGGTAGGCGTAGGCGAACGGCGCCACGTCCACCTGGCCGCCCGGACGAACATCGCCGGCAGGGGCGGGCAATCCGGCCGCGTCTGGCTTGTCTTGGGCGTCTGACGCGGCACGGGCGGGGAGACATAGCCACGTTACGAACAGAGGAATCAACCACAGCGATCTCACGAGTTTGGCTCCATAGCATTGTGTCATTATCAAACCTTCAGTCCGCTCAAGTCGCACTCTAACTCCTTGTTCTCCTTGATCAATTCCTCCATGGTCAGTTCCCGGCGGCGGGCGGACGCTTCGCGGCCGAGCGCCGCGGTCAGCACGTCGTCCACGGCGTGCGGCACGGTGGTGTTGTCGAAACGGCCCTTGACGATGTTCTGGTAGAAGGTCGCAATGTTACGAATGGCGCCCTGGTCGTAGAGGCTCACCACCTGGCCGCCGCCGTAGTGTCGGGGACCGCCCCGAAGATACGACCTGCCCTTGTAAGTGACCAGCGCAGTCGCCTTGTCGCCATAAGCGTCGAGCTGAAGGGCCCAGTCAAGTCCGTTTCTCAAGGACTGGCAGCGGTGCGTCCATAGCAAGCCGTCGTCGAATTCATAGGTCACCAGATAGATCTCGCGAAAATCGTCCTGCGGGTGGGGCCGGCAGATGCGTGTGCGCCTGATGGCGCGCGCCGGGCGGCGCCCCACCAGCCACAGCACGGCGTTGATCGAGTGAATGGAATTCTCCGTAATGACATCGCCCGAGAGCGCGATAGTGGGCAGCCACCGGCCGCGCTGGAGCCGTTCCTCGACATTGCGCGCCGGCTGCTCCTGCCACGGCGGCGAGAACCCGAGGCTGTCGATGTGTATGAGCCGGCCAAGGCCGCCCTCGTGAACGCGCCGCACGACCTCAATGTTCACCGGGTCGGTCGCCATCTGGTAGTCCACCAGGTAGCAGAGTTTCTTCTGCGTCGCGAGTTTGCCCGCAGCCTGCACTTTCAGCGCGCCGGGCACATCAATCGCCACCGGCTTGGCCGCATAGACATGGCAGCCCGACTCGATGGCCGCGTGACCATGCTCGGGATGGAAGCGCGGGACGTTGACGACCGCCACCGCCTCGACACCGCTTGCGAGCAGGCGTTTGTAAGCGTGCAGGCCCGAGAACCGGAGCGCCCTGTCCACGCCGAGTTCGTCGCCCGCCTTGTCCGCATTGTCGACGAAGTAATCTGCCACCGCACGAAGCTCGTAGCCGCCGTGTTCCTTGAAAAGCTTGCCGAGCCACGGACCGCGCCCACCGCAGCCGATAATGCCGAGCTTGATCTTGCGGGAAAATTCCCGCGGCTTGGGCTCGGCGGCGCGTGCTTCGTCTGCTGGCAGCGGCAGAGGATGGAGCACGGCTGCCGACGCGCCGGCGGCCAGCGTGCCGCCCAGGAATTGACGGCGGGAACAAGGCTGAGGTGTCTTCATGTTTGGGGCTCCAGGGGACTTTCTCACGAGTGGATCGAAGTTGTCAGTTCTCCAAAACGAACCAATGGGTTCCCTCCCCTGTCCGGCGTCATTCCGCGTGCGTTAACACCGCCGTTTACGGCACTGGGCTTGGGGTCTGATAGCAATACACTGCCTTCTCATCGCGGACGTAAAGCCGGCCCCGCGTCAACGCCGGGGCGGCGTAGGTCTCTTCGCACACCTTCATCTTGCCGAGGAGCTTGGCCCGCTCGCGGTTCACGTCGAACAACAGCAGAATCCCCGCGAAGTCCAACACCAGCGCCCGGCCGCTGCCGGCCATCACGCTGGCAAAGTGGCAATCCATCCCCTCGTCGCCCGTCTGCCAGAGGATATTGAGGTCCTTGCCGATTCCCATGGCGGTCAGACCTTTGCCCTCCACAACGGCCAACGCCATGCCCTCGGCCGGCGTCGGCGTGGCATCGCCGATCTTGAAATGTTTGTTCCTCACCTCCCATGCCGCGGGCACCTTGCCCCGGGCTCCTTTCAGGTCCTGAAGCTGCGCGCCGTTGCTCCCACACAAAAGTACTTGATCTCTCATCACGACTGGGCTAGGGACCAGGTAGCCGGGCGTCTTACCCAGCGGCTTCGACCAGATCACGCGGCCGTCCACGGGCGAACGGCCGGAAACTTCCTCTTGATCATACCCAATGATTTGCTGGAGGCCCTGCACTTCGGCCACCAGGTAGCTGCCGTAGTTGGCCTCGGCGCCGCTTGCGCTCCAGACGGTCTTGCCCGTCTTGAGGTCCAGCGCGACCAGTGAATAGCGGGGTGAGCCAGGGTTGACAATCAGCCGGTCGCCGACCACCAGGGGTGAAGAGCAGTAGGCCCAAGTGGGCAAATCGGCCCGGAAGTCCTTGGTCAGGTCCTTCTGCCAAAGCACATGCCCGTCCTGGAGGTCAAGGGCGAACAGTTGACCGCGGGCTGATAGCGTGTAGACGATGCCGCCAGAGATTGCGGGCGTGGCCCGTGGGCAACTGCCCCAGGGGATGCTCTTGCCTCGGTTCGGGTAAGCGTGCTTCCACAATTCTTTCCCCGTGTCGGTGCTCAGGCAGCGCACCGTGTCTTGCTGGTCCTTCACGGTGTCCATGACCACAACGCACCGGCCGGATACCACGACTCCGCTGTGCGCGGCACCCGTCAGGGGCGACTTCCATCGCGGCGTGGCCTGGGGCGGCAGGCCCTTCGGGATCCAGGCGGAGTTGTTGTCGCCCGCGGCGCCGCGCCAACAAGGCCAGTCTTCGGCGGCGCCGGCCGTGGTCGCCGCCGTCTTCACGGTGGGCGAGGTCTTGTCCGCCTGCACGTTGATAAAGACCCTGGCCACCGCGCTCTGACCGTTCTCATCTCGCGATTTCCATGTCAACTCATCTTTCCCGACATAGCCCGCCTCGGCCGTGTACTCGATCGTGGCGCCTCTCAAGACCGCTGTTCCATGGCTCGGCTTCGTCACGACGATGCATTGCACCGCTTGCGGCACGTCGTCCTCATCCGTCACGGCCAGCGTGATCTGGCAGAATCCTCCTTCCTTGCAGGTGCAAGCCGCATCCTGCACCACCGGTGGAACATCCGTGGTCCGAATCTTCCGCAGCGCCGCCTGGATTGCCTTCTGGACCTCCGGCTCGGCCTTGGCGGAGAAGCGGACCAGATCCGGCATGGCAGACTTGGCGGCCGGTCCCAGGGCGGCCAAGGCGTGCAGCGCAGTAAAAGGACGTCCGTGGCGCAATGTCACGGTCCGCGTAAGAACCGATAGCGTCTCGCCTGGGGTTTGGCCCATGTTGGCCAGCGCGAGGGCGGCGGAATAAGCCTGGATGCCGTCTTTGTCCGCCAGCGTCCCCGCAAGCGCCTCGACCAGGCTACGATCCGCAGGCGGGTTGATGCGGGCCACGCTCGCCAAAGCCTGCCGGCGCACCGCGGGCTTATCGTCCTTGAGCAGCGCCGCCACAGCGGGCCAGACCGGTTGGGCGGATTCGGGGTCTATCCCCAGCAGGGCCTGGATGAAGGGCTCCGCCAAAGCCCAGTCCCGCCCCTCCACTGCCGCCTTGGCGCTGGCCAGCAGTTCCGCCACCGCCGGCTTGGCCGCCGGTCCCAATTTCAACAGCACCTTTGCCGCCGAGGTCTGCTCGAAATAGGTGCCTTTGCGCACTTTCTCCGCAAGCAGCGGGACGAGCTTCGCCGCCTCCTCGCCTTGCACGGCGCTCAGCTTCGCCACCGCCGACTCGCGTTCAGCCAACAGCCTCGCGCCGAGCTTCTCAATCATCTCAGCACTCGCCTTCACGACTTCCACCGGGGCCGGCGGGACCAGCGCGCTGAGATCCAGCGCCGCCAATTCCCCGTCCCAACTGCGGCAAAAGAGCCGCCCGCCCGCGACAACCGCCGGCGTCCAGCACTCGTTGCCGTCCAACACGTGCGCGCTGCCCAAAGGCTTGTAGCCGGCCGGCGTTGCCTTCGCGAGTTGGACGTCGCCGGCGCGGCATTGAATCACGAGCGTCTCACCCACCAGCGTCACTTGCGTGGCGTCCATCTTCTGTCGCCACTTGGTTTGGCCGCTCTTGGCATCGAGGCACACCAACTCGCCGCGCGTCTGGCTCGGGCCGTAAAGATGATCCTGATAAAGGACGGGCGCGGCCATCTTCGGGTCCAACTCGGCGCTCCGCCAGAGCAGCCGATCCGAGCCCGCCGCAAGCAAGGCGCAGCCTCTGCCATGCCCGCCACACACCAGTAGCCGGCCATCCCCCACAGCCAGCGGGTCGCATCGATTCTCGCCCACGCCGTCATTCCACGGGTATTGCCACAGGACCTTGCCGGTCTTGGGATCCAAACTGTACAGGTCGCGCTGCCCGAAAATCACCAGCCGCTTGGACCCCGCCTGCTCGAAGAGCAGCGGCGACGCACTTCCGCACGCATCCGGCCCCGTGGACCAGACGACCTTCCCCGATGCCTTCTCCAATGCGATCCCGGCCGTGCCCGCCGCGAACACCACAGCGTCGTCCAGAACCAGCGGCGAGCCGCCGAAGAACCATGCGGGCCGGGCATCCAGCCCCGGCTCCCGCATCAGGTCCTTCCGCCACACCACCTTTCCGCTCGCGGCGTCCAGGCAGATCGCCTCTCCGCCCTGGTCCAGGGCGTACAGCCGGTCGCCGTCCAAGGCTGGCGTGCCCCGCGGTCCCATGCAGGTGAGCCCGTGATGTCCCTCGCCATCCACGTCCATGATCCAGCCGAACGCCGGGGGCAAGTAGGCACACTTCCAGGTGGTGCGGCTTGTACGCACATCCAGGCAGCCAATGAACTCATGGCAACAGCGGTTGAAACTACCCCGCGCGGCCCCGGGCCAGGTCGCGTCATCGTACCAGCCCGTGATGTAAAGACGGTCACCCGCGACGACCGGCGAGCTGTAACCCATGCCGATGTCCACCCGCCACAACTCCCGGGGTTGGCCCTGCCTCCAATCCAGCGGCGCCTTGCTTCCGTGGACGATGCCATCGCGGTGGGGCGGGCGCCCCTGGAAATAATCGGCGGGGTCGGGCTTCTGGAATGGCGGAACGGGATCGCTGTTTTCGGTGCTCTGTGTCCGCGCCACCCTGATCTCTTCGCCCAAGCCCCCTTGCCTGTCCTCGCTGGCCACGGGGCCAGCCATGTTCTGGTCGGCACGCGGCAGTTTTTGCAGGTAGCCATCGGGTATGGGGGGCGGCGCCGGCGACGCGGGGCGATCGGCGCGAACATCCAGCGCGACCACATCGCCAAAGTTCATGCGGCAGTAGAGGCGGCCGTGGGAAACAGCCGGCGTTTGCCAGGAGGAATCGGCAAAGTGCTCGGGTTTCTTCCCGCGGAGATCGTACGTGCCCAGTGGCTGGTAGGACTCGGGCGAAGGCTTGACCACTTCCACCAGGCCGTGCAAGTGCTGCACGATCAGTTTGCCATCGGCGAGGGTCACGAATGTCGGATTGTAGTTTTGGCGATCTTTGTAGGACGTCTTCCATTTCAACGATCCGTCTTTGGCATCGTAACACTGGAAATCGCGAGCCTCGTAGCCACTGGTGGAGTAGAGATAACCCTGGTGGAGAATGGGGGTGTCGTAGCCGTTATGGATCGCGCTCCATTTCGCGTGCGTTTTCTCCGCGCCGATCGCGGCGAGCGTGGCCGGCCTGTCTCCGTTGGCGAACAGGACCCGGTCGCCCATGACCAGCGGATCGCTATCCGGCTCCCACGCTTCGCCGACGTGAACCTTCCAAAACGGCTTGAAGTCCGCCAACGTGAAGGCCTGGAACTCCCTGCTGGCGGTCTCGACGATCACGCAATCTTGCCCCTTCCTGGCAAAGCGGACCGGCGAACTGGCGACCCTGCCGCCCGTGCCACCGCCGAGTCCCGTCCAGAGAGTTTCGCCAGTGGTCTTGTCCAGCGTCAGGCCCGACTCCAGGATCACCATGTTCCCGATCAGCAGCGGGGAAGTGTTATAGCCCCAAGACCCCCTGCCCAGTCCCGTGCGGCTCCAGAGCAGCTTCCCGGTTGCCGCATCCAGACACAGCGCGCGGCCGTCTTGCGACACCGAATATAGCCTTCCTTCACATACCGTCGGAGTCGCGTGCGTTCCGGCCCACTCCGGATACCACACCGGGCTCTCTGTGCCGTATTCAGCAGGGACATCGCAAGGGAAAGCAAAGCGCCAGATAACCCTGCCGGTCTCGGCGTCCAAGGCCCAGATGGAGTCCTCGCCTTTCTTCAGATCGACCCCCGACGCGTAGACCTGGCCACCCGCGATCACCAGGGAAGCAATCGATCGGCCCACGTTCACTCGCCACAACTCCGTGGGCGGGGTCTTCGTCCAGTCCAAGGCTAGGTCCATTTCTGGGGAGGTGTTGTCGCGATGGGGGCCGCGCCACTGCCACCAGTCCGACCCGCTGCCCGGCGTCTCATCCGCAGCAACCGCCAAGGCGGGACGCGGCGCGACGATCGCCAGTACTCCTAATGTCACAGCGATGGTCGCTCGCCAGCAAAAATCACGACGGGTCGTTGTTCGAGACATGAAGATCGCTCCTTTCAGGCGAAAGTGCCACGAGATGCTCGTCCTTAAATTGAAAGCCCCAGCCGGGTGCTTCGTTGGGAAAGGCGAAACCGTCTTGCATACGGATCGGCGCCGTCAGCATCGAGTCGACCCAGTCGAACCACTCGGCGCCCAAGGCGTTGGGGATGGTCATCGCCAGCGGGACATCGTATTCCTTGTAGTAATGGGGCAGGACGGGTAGATGGTGCGCCGCGGCGAGCGCCGCGGAGGCGCGCCAATGCTCCAAGCCGCCGAGACGGAGGATGTCCGGCTGCCACAGGTCAATCGCCTGGCGGCGGACCATTTCTCGTAGCGGCACCAGGTCGAACTCGCGCTCGCCCATCGCCAACGGAATGCCCGCGCGCCGCCGCAGTTGTGCATAACCATCAAAGTCGGTATGTGGCAGCGGCTCCTCGAACCAGCGGATGCGCAGCGGCCGGACCGCCTCGGCCAACTCAAGGGCGCGGGCGAGGTCCATCCCTTGGTTGGCATCGATCATCACCTGGACCTGCGGCCCGACAGCCTCACGGGCGCGAGTAAGCCTCTCGACGTCGCATGCCAATTCGGCTGACCCCACCTTGACCTTCACCGCACGGAAGCCGCGCCGCACGTAGTCGCCGACCTCGGCCAGCAGTTCGTCGAGACTGTACGAGAGCCAACCGCCGCTGCCGTACAGCGGCACGCGGTCGCGATAGACGCCGAGCATCCGCCAGATGGGTTGGCCCACGGTCTTGCCCCAGGCATCCCACATCGCGAGATTCACGAGGCCCTGGGCCCAGCGGTGAATGCCCGAGAGCCCGAAGTATTCGGCCTGACGCTCGAACTCCATCAGGAAGCGGCCTGTCTGGCAGACCTCCCAGCCCAGCACCATGGCCCGCACGTCGCCGAGCGCGCCGGCGATTGCCGCGGGCGAGTAGTGGAAGGCCAGCAGGTAGGATTCGCCGACCGTGCCGGTCTCCAGTTCCAGGCGGGCAACCAGGAAGGCGATTTGTTCGATCTGGTGCGTGCTATCGGCGATCGGCCGCAAAAGCGGCGAGAGCGCCTTGAAGAATTGGAGATCGCGGATGACTGGCATGTTGTTCTTACTCCGGCATAGTCGGGGGAATACGGCGAGATTGATCGGAGTGGGGCCGCGAGGGCCCTTCGATCGTCGTATCACGGTAGCTCTTCACCGGCTTTCGGTCCGGGGCAATGAGCGTGGCGACCATCGTGTAACGGCCGGCGGCCGGAGTCTGGATAGGCACGAAAACGCGGGCCTGGCCTGTGGCCGAGACCTGCCAGGTTGCCTCGCTGGTCAGGACCGGGTTCTCGCCGGCCAGGAGCGTGACGAGGACTTTCCCCGAAAAGTCCCGCTCCAGGTCGTTCGTGACCACCACGGGAACGTCGATCTTCCTCCCGGGCGGATAGACCGGATCATAGGCGTCGATGCACACGCCCACGGCGGCGAAGGCGTCGCCCACGTACTTCGCAAATCGCGGATCGAACGTCAACTGGTCGACCGAAACGAAGTTGTCGGACGTCGCCCCGCCGGGGAACGAATAGTTCAGCCCGAACGGATAGAGCACTCCGAAACAGGTTCGCGACGACCGCCAGTATTCGGTCAGCGCCGCCAGATAGCGCCCGTAAAGCTCCCACCGTTGGGCGGCGGTTGCCCGAGGTCCCAAGACCGCGTCGTAGAACGGCTTCGTGGCGGTAGTCGGCGTTCCGTCGCGGTTGAGCCAGAGCGCGGCGTACTCGTTCAGGATGCACGGCCGGTCCAGGTAGTCATTTGGCGCCAGACGATGGGTATGTTGGAGCGGCCCGTAGAAGGTTGTGGGCAATCTCTCCAAGTGCGCGAGGTCCGCGATCCGGAAGGGCCGCGACTTTCCTTGGCTGCCCTCATAGTATTGGTGCGCCTCGCGGTAGTCGCTCGCCGAGGCCGGCGGCGACCAGCCGTTGTCCCAGGGCCTGCCGGACAGGTCCAGTCCCCGCACCTGGTTGATCGCCTCTCCTGTCTCCAGGGACCAGGTTTCGTTCTGCGCGTCCCAGAGGCAGACCGAGGGGTGGTTGCAATGCTCCTGCACCCAGCGCGTGTATTCTTCGACGAGCTGCCGGGTTTGGAGTTTCTCGGGCCAGATGCCGTAGCGCTGCTTCGGGTCTGCTCGGAAGGCGGACATGTCCCCGGACGACACCCCGGGCCGGTAGGCGTACCAGATCGGGTACTCATCCTCAACGATCATGCCCTCCTCGTCGGCGAGGTCGTACCACATATCGGGCATGGCCGAAATGCAGAACCGGCAGGCGTTCATCTCCATGGCGGTGAAACGCCGAAACAACTTTCGCACCCACGCGCGGTCCCACGGCTGATCGCGGCAGAGCGGGTCGTCGAAGAAGCGGAGCAGACAGAACGTCGTCCCACGAAGGAAGTACGTCTTCCCGTTGAGCAAGGCCCGATTGGTGTATGCGGGGTCCAGGCGGAACGACCGCATGCCGAAACGTGTACGGTACGTGTACCGGCCATCCGTCAGTTCCAGCACGTAGAGGAAGGAGTGCTCGGGAGACCAAAGCCGCGCGCCAGCGATAGGAACGGAGAGATCGATCGTTCGCCGTTCGCCGGCCTTGAGGCGGACGCGGCCCGCCGTGGCCGATCCCGCGAGTTTGCCGCTCTGCCACTCGTAGACGTTGGCGCGCAGCTCCGTCGCCGCTTCGCCTCGACCGGCATTGGCCAGCCAGACGGCGACGCGGGCCTCGCTCCGGTCCGAAGCGGGGACCACTTGGGCGCGAACCACGTAGGGATTGCCCGAGAGGAGCAGCTCCACCTTATCGAAGATCCCCGGGATGTAGTGCTCCTTCTCGATCTCGCCACCGGTGCAGACCGTCGGTGGAAGGTTCTCGATATGCGCGCCCACGCGGACCACCAATTCGTTCGTTTCTCCTTTTCCCTTGACCAGCCCGGCCAAGTCCGCATAGGTCGGCGAGAAGCTGATCCAGTTCTCCGCCACCGGTTTTCCATTCAGAAACACCTTGGCCCCGAACATTGCCTTGCCGATCTTCAACCGCACCACCTCGGGCGGGTCCTCGTCAAGGGCGAACGTCCGGCGGTACCAAAACGCCTGCCGCCGGGCGCTCGGCAGTCCGACCTCGGCAAAAGTGGGACGCGCGAGATGAACCAAGCCCGGAACCGGCGCTACGGATGGAAACTCCTTGGGCGGGGCCTCCATGCCGCCTTGGCCCAGTTGCCACGGGCCATCCAGCGGGATGATCCGGCCGAATTCGTGCGACAGGCAGCTCCAACCCGTTTTCGGATCGGTAGGCGGGCCAGGAGGCGCAGCGCTCGCGGTCATGCAGCCACTCATCGGTGCGCAAAACGCCAACATGAAAACGAATTTGCTATTGATATTACGCACGGCAATCTCCTTCAGTGAGACGCTGCGGAGTCATTGGTTCATGGGTGCAGACCTGGACTGATGCGCGTGAGGACGTGAGGTTCCCGCCAGAAGGCCCGATCCCCTGCGCGAGAAGGCAATGCCTTCGATCTCCACCAGCAGTTCCGGGCGGCAGACGTCGGCCATGGCGCAGATCGTCGGCAACTCACCCAGGCGTTTTTCGCACGCCGCGCGGACGCTGGCGTAGTCCTCTGCCCGCTTGATGTAAACCCGGACCAAGCCCAGGCCGTCTAACGAGGCGCCGAGGCCGGGGAGCCCGTGATAGCAGAGGTTCTCCTCGCAGATGAGGGCGGCAATGTTGTCCAGCGTTTCATGGGTCTGGGCCACCGCGTCGCCGACGTGCCAAGTCTCGGAGTCCGTGATGCTGGCCGTGCCGGAGACGAAAATGGTCGCATAGTTGCCGCAAGAGAGCGCCATGGCCCGGCAGAACTTCGGGCTCTTGGGACTGTAGTGGTCGGCATAGTCGAAGGCCGCCGTTTGCCGAGGGTTCTCCAGCGGCACGGCGATGATATCCTTGCGATCGGTGGCCAGGGCGAT
>JBEKTY010000070.1:0-37550 GCA_049515555.1 Thermoguttaceae bacterium | reverse complement strand
CCTCACCCGCGATGTTACCACCGCCGGCGCATGACTCGGGGTTAGGATGGTTCGCTACTCCTTTCCTATGCGGCTCTTTCATCCGCTACTCCATGCCGGTCTATCCCGGCGCTTTCCCCCCGAACCCTCCTCCCTCGTCGCCTGGGCTGGCTTGGGTGCTATGGGGCTGATTGCCTGTGCATGGCGACGGCGGCGGGTAGTGAGCAGAACCGCCCGTCCAGAACCACAAGGCAATTCTCCGGCAACCCTGTCCTTTCCTTCACACGCCTTCGATCAACCGGAATCGGCACGATGGGCAGCATAATCCAGCCCGTCGGCCCCCGCAGCGGTGGCGACCGGATGTTGCTTCGACCCGCGGGGGCCGGTCAGCCTGTCGGGCCTCGGAACCGGCGGTGTCGTCGCTGGCGCCGGGGAAACCAGCGGCTGGCATCCCTGGGATGGCGGCAGGGGAACCCGTGACAGCTCCGCGCCGTTTGAGGGGTGCCACACATTTCGCACCCCGTCGGGGTGCAGACGACCTGCGGCTTGCCAACCCAGGGTGCCGACCCTGATGGGCTAAGGGGTTACACGCCTTCGGCGTGGGCATTGAACGGCTCGAAACGCAGAAGAGGTTCTTCGCCATCTGGTTGCGCCCTGTTCTCGCGCCATTAGAGGTGAACCCGGCGGGGTCGCTGCGGCGCGTTACTCGGGCGTCAGGAGGGAGGCGCGGGAGGCCCGCTTGTGCCAGCGGCGGGCCACGAGGCGCCATAGGTTGTGGGCATCCAGCCGCACGCCCAGGAGGCGGATGAAGGCCAGGCCCGTGGCCAGGCTCATTCGCGGCCGCACGCACAGATAGCGGCTTTCGAAGCGCGGGCGGAAACGGCTCTTGAAGTGATAGGCCCCCGCCGTGGCGAAGGCCGGATTCAGGCGGCTGGTGCCCAAGGCCAGGCCCCAGCGGACCAGGCGGCTGTCGCCGGGCAGGCCCTGGCGGCAGTGCAGGCCGGGCAGCAGGCACAGCGACGCCTGCCGCACGCCCTCGGCTTGCAGGACCTGCATTACGTGGTGCATGAGGAAGGGGATGGTGCCCCGCACGGCATCGGGCCGCTGCCGGCAGGTCTCCAGCACCCAGGTCCGGCCGCGATTGCAGGGGTTGCAGGCGACGAAGCCTTCCAGGCGGCCGGCGCCGGCATTGGCCCGGGCCACGAACAGCCGCTGGCTGCCCATCCGCTCGGGATCGAAGCGGCCTTGCAGGAAGCGCATCTCGCCGCACTGCGGCTTATCGGCCAGGAACAGCTCGGAGACCCGCAGCACCGCGCTGGCCAGGGCCTCCCACTGCTCGTCGGTCATCAAATCGCGGACACACTCGGCGGCGACCAGCCCCTGGCGGCGGCAGAAGTTGGTCTGCCGCCGGACCCACTCGAACGGCTTTCCGGACCAGGTCCGCCCGGGCAGATCGACCAGGGCCTCTTCGCCCCACTTCGTGGCCTGGAAACCGAACTTCCGGAACAGCGGCAATTGCTGCTCGACGACATTGAAGAAGGTGAGCACCCGCCGGCCCGTTTCCGCATGCTCGACCAGTTCGGCGAGCAGCTCTTCCTGGTCCTCTGGCGGGCAGAGCAGCCCGCCGCTGCTGAACAGATGCCGGCCCTGGCGGGCGATGGCCACCAGGCCGCGACCGCCGGCCGACCAGAAGTGCTCCCACCCCGGCTCGGTGGTCAGGTAGGCATCGTAGCTGCGGCCATAGCGGACCGCGAGCTCCTCCACCGAAACGGCATCAGCCGCAACGGTGTCGGGAAGCATTGTTTCATAAACGGTGTCAGGAACCATTGTTTCCAACGAAGGCCGCCTGGTTTGGGTTGTATAGTGCTCCGACCGGCCTGAAATGACGGGTGCCACGGTTGGCTTGCCCAACCGTGTTTTCGGCACTGCTGGACAAGCCAGCAGTGGCACCCAGCGCGCGGTACGCCAACCCGGCAACCGCCGCTGGCGAAGGTCGTCCCAAGAGGGGGATTCTAGCGGAACGGCTCCCCACCCGTCAATAACGGTTCCCGGCACCTTTTTCGCCACTTTTCTGCGATGACGGCCCCTGACACCTTTTCGTGACACCTTTCTTGCTACGCTTCCACCGTGAGGGGAACTTGTTGGATCGCGTTGTTGCCCGACTTGGGGAAGGGGCGGGGCATGGGCTGGGCCGCGCCGTTGGAATCAATCGTTCGGCAGCGGAGGTGGTACTGGCCGGGCGGCACGTTGTGCAGCACGAAGGCCCAGTGGGCGATCGTATTGCGCAGCGGCCACTGGCGCGGCTTGCCGCTGTGGGCGTCGATCTGGGCCGGGACGGGGGGCAGTTTGCCCTCCGGCAGCCCGCCGCCCCAGTGCTCGGGCGGCGGCAGGATGGCGGCCTCCTGCCATGCGGCCTTCGTGAAATCGTTGTTCACCGGATGGGCGAGTAATCGGCGGCCTTCAGGTTCTTGCTCTCGACCTTGTTGACGAGCACGCCCTCGGTCTCCGAGTCGGCCTTGGCCTTGATCCAGTCGGGATCGTTCTTGAAGGCTGCCCACGCCTTGGTCTGGGCCTCGAGGCTGGGGAAAGCCACGATGTAGTACAGCGTTTCCTTGGCTTCCTGGCCTTGGATGGGCGTCCAGAAGCCGACCACCTCGATGCCGTGTTTCTGGAACAGCTTGCAGGTGTGGTCGCGGAACCGCGCGTGCAGGGCCTCCAGCTTGCCCGGGTTGGTATGGTAAATCCGCAGTTCGTAGACCTTTTCGCCGGCGGGGTTATCCGCGGCCAGAACCGTTGCGCGGGGCAAGGCCAGACCGGCAATCAAGACCGCCAGAAGCATCGAAAAATACGACAGCCTTCGCATGGCAACCTCCCATTTCTCGTTGTTGACTGGAACCGGGCACGCATCGACTCAGGATAACCTATGCCGGGCCGGTAGGCAACCAAGGGGCCAGGGATTAGGGATTAGCTCGGCTGAGCCTGGGTTCAATCGCACCGTAAATGGATGCGCAGATTTTGCTCCCGTAATGTGGGAACGGGCTATGAGCCTTGGACTGCTCCCCGCTCCCTGCTTCTCCGCCCAGACACCGCCGCGCTTGTGTTGTCCGCCGCCGGGTGTTAAGCTGGCGGTCGCCTGAAACAGGCGGTGGCTAAATGACCTTGCATGATCTTGGGAGGGAAAAAGGGGACAGGCACCATTTGCCGGAACGGCCCGGAGGGTGCTTCGCACAAATGGTGCCTGTCCCCTTTTTCCCAGTGGTGGCAGACGCCCTCGATACCAGCCAGACAACTTCCGTTAGCAGCAAAGGAGTTCGCGCAATGCCAACGTGTAATCGCCGCCGTTTTTTGAAGGCGGCCGGGGCCCTGAGCCTGGGGGCGAGTTTTGCGCCGTCATGGGCGGCGGCGGCCGATCCCGAGGCCCCCGCCGGCACGCAACGGCCCTTGCCGCCGGGCAGTGCGGCATCGAAGGAGGCCCGGCAAATGCAGATCGGCATTCTTATCGGGACGTTCTCGGGCCCCACGCTGGAGGCGCGGTTGGACGCGGTGAAGGCCTGCGGGATCGACTGTGTGCAACTGAGCATGGACTGCGCGGGCTTGCCGCTGATGCCCGAGCGGATCGCCCCCGAGCTGGCGGCGCGGATTCGCCGTGCGGCCGCGGCCCGCGCCATCACGATCGCCTCCGTGCAGGGCACCTTCAACATGAGCCATCCCGACGCGGAGCATCGCCGCGCGGGCCTGCGGGGGCTGCAAGTGTTGACGGCGGCCTGCGCCGGGCTGGGCACGTCGATGATTCACCTCTGCACGGGTACGCGCGATCGCCAGAACATGTGGCGGCGTCATGCGGACAACGATTCCCCCGCGGCCTGGCGCGACATGGCGGCTTGCGTCCGCGAGGCGGCGGAGATTGCCCGCCCGGCGGGCGTGGTCCTGGGCTTCGAGCCGGAGGTCAACAACGTGGTCGATTCGGCGCAGAAGGCCCGCCGCCTAATGGACGAGATCGGCTCGCCGCACCTGAAGGTCACCATGGACGCCGCGAACCTGTTCCACGCCGGAGAGTTGGCCCGCATGGACGAGATCCTGGAGCAGGCCTTTGCCCTGGTGGGCAAGGACATCGTCATGGCGCATGCCAAGGACCTCAGCCACGACGGCGACGCGGGCCACGAGGCGGCGGGGCACGGCCGGCTGGACTACGATCGTTATATTTCCCTGCTCAAGGCCTACGGCTTCAGCGGGCCGCTGCTGCTGCACGGACTGAGCGAGGCACAGGTGCCCGGCTGCGTGGCGTTCCTCCGCCGCAAGCTGGCCCGGCGGCCGCCGGCGGCCTGAATAGTTTCTACACGTTTCCCACCCTCGGCACGCGGCGCGAACACTGCTGGGCAAGCCAGCAGTGGCACACGCCGTTGGCAACCGGGAAAGAATAACTTGAGCGAATTCCAGCGCGGGTGGCACGTCCCTGAGTGCAGCGAAGGGCGTGGAATTCGGGTGGCACTGGCGGGCTCGCCACGCCCTTCGCTGCACTCAGGGACGTGCCACCCGTTTGCTCAACCTGTCTTCTCGCGAGCACTTATGACAACAAATACCCGAGGATTCACTTGCCGTAACGCAATCGGCCCTGGGCGGCGGCCAGCGGCGCGGGCTGGCCGTTCAGGCTCAGGGTTGCCGATGGCCCCACGCCGCCGTCAGAGATGACGAAAGCCGACGGACTGCCCCGTCCCACGATACTCTTGCCCCGGCAACGCACGTAGGCGAAGCTGCGGAAGCTGAAGCTCTCGCCGCTGGCCGGGTTGCCCAGCGTAACCTCGCGATCGTCGCCGGGCTCCTTGGCGAAACTGACCATGGCGTAATCGACCCAGTTGGGCCCGATGATCTTCACACAAATCGCATCCGCCGTCTGTGCCACCGGCTCGAAGCCGCGGATGCGGGGTTGATCGACCGGCTTTCCCTTGTCGCGGAACAAGAGCGGTTCGTGGAGCGCGGCGTAGAGGGCACTCGCGGCCTGACGGCGGGAGACCACCATGGCCAGCCGGCCCTCCGGGTCTTTCGGCCGATTGGCCATGCCGCCCTCCATGTCGCTGATCAATAAGGGCCCCTCGCCCACATAGGCCGCCGTGCCCGGGGCCCCCAGCATCCACATCTTCACGCCGGCTTCGGTGGTGAACCAGGCGTCGGTGTAACGCGACTCTGGCATCCCTTTCACCACGCCGGCGCCCTGCTGCACCCACTGGACCGACCAGGGCCCGTCCGTCGTGTGCTTGGCGACGTCCTTGATCCATTTGTAGGGCGCCAGGTCCTGGCTGGACTGGAACTTCTGCCGGTCGTACTGCAAGCGGCCGAAGCCGTGCAGGGCCCAATCGTACACGTGCCCGGTGGGCGAAGTGGCCCAAAAGAAGTCCGCCAGATATTCCTTGGTGAGGAACAGCGCGCGGCTCAAAACGACCTTCTTCGGCCACACCTGCGGCCCCACGGGACTGGCGCCGATGCCGTCTCGCTTCTCGAACGGCGCCCCCTGGGCGGCGATGAACTTCACCTCGGGGCTGAAATCGTGACGATGGGTGTAGGGCGCCGCCACGTTGCTCGCCCCGTCGACCACCAGCGTGTTGTGGGCGATCGAACGGTGGGTCCAGCCGATAGCCTTGTCGTCCTCGTAGTTCCAGGTGTTGAGGTCCGGATACAGCAGCCGTCCGTGCCCGTGCAGGACGATCTGGTAGTCGTCGCAGTGGCGATGGCTGCGGAACTCCGGCTCGCCCATGATGACGAAGCATGCCAGACCTCTGCCCCGCCAGTAGCCGGGCGACTCGTCGGCGCGGAGCATGGCCAGTCCGGCGTTGGGCAACAGCGAGCTGGGCGCCGGCGGGGGCGTGGCCGGGGCGTCGTCCAGGGGCCGCCCGAAGCCCAGTGCCGGCCGCGAGAGTCCCAGGAACCCGCCGCCGGCGTTGAAGTACATGCCGTCGCGCCGCCCCGCCTGCGACAGGAACCAGGCGTAGACCGGCCGCGGATCGAGATGGTCGGCGACCTCCAGCATGCCTTGGGTGCTGTAGACCTCCTCCGGCTGGCGGGGCGGGGCCGGCGGCGCGGCGGGCGCCATCTGCCACGGCGAGTTCAGCAGGAACCGATCGCGCCAGGCAGTGGTGCCGCCGTCGCCGTAGTTGGCCAGGCGAAACGTGCCGCCCGGCACGCCGCTCTCCTCGGCCGGGAACGTCAGGTCGATGCACCGCGGCGGCAGGTCCGAGAGCGAGTTGCCGTTGCGGGAGCGCCAATGGTACAGGTCCGTCCCGTCGTAGTGCTTGGCCGCCAGGGCCACGGTAAGGAACGGGTAGGAGATGGCGTTGTACAGGTACTCCGGCGGCTCGTGCCAGGTGCCGTCCTTGATAATGCGGCCGATGACCTGGTAAAAGCCGCCATATTTCTTGGGATCGTACGGGCAGTAGACCTTCCCCGAGGTCAGGCCCCCGCCGGGGTCGTTCAAGCCGTAGTCGATGAGCCGCCGATCGCCCGTGACGTAGCCCATCATCGCCACGTTCCAGTGCTCGACCCATTTCATGTTCCAGGTTTGATAGCCGGACTCGGCCAGCTCGATCTCGAGTCGGCCGATTCTGCGGAAGGCGTCTTCGATCTCCCGCCGCTCTTTTTCGCTGAAGGTGTCGTAGACCAGATCGAACATGATGGCTTCCAGCACCCCGCGGGTCCATTGCCACGGGCAGTCCCGGGCCTGGAGCTCTTTCAAACGCTCCACAACGTGCTGCCGCGCGATCTTGGCGTTCTTCTGGTCGCCCGTCAGGGCGTACATCATCGCGGTGGCCACGCGGGTTGGGACATTGAAGTGCGGATTGGTCACGTCGGCCTCGGCGTCGGCCTTGATTCGCTCGAAGGTCTGGCGGGCCCAGGGATACTTGTCGATCTTGGCCTTCATCTCAGCCAGCTCCTGCCGGTTGAACAACAAGTTGGGGTGCTTCACCTGGCCCAGCGCAGCCCCGCACGGCACCGCGAGCACCGCGACGGCCAGAACAACAATGTGCAGAGTTTTCATAGGTTGCTCCAGTAATAACTTATTCGCCCTTGGCCAGTGCACGGATTTCCTCCGCGGTCAGCGCGCGGTTGACGATCCGGAAGTCAGCCATACGGCCCGCGAAGTAGTGGCCGGGCTGCTCCACCGTGCGGCCGCCGTGCAACAAGGTGTTGCCGCAGCGCCCGAGGTTGATGGTGGCGGCATTGGCAGCCGGCAGCGGCGCCTTGCCTTCCCCGCTCTTCCGGCCGTCCAGATATGATTCCACCGCGAGCTCCGCAACGTCGGCCTTTGCGACCCGCAAGACGACGGCCGCGTGGTGCCAGCCGCGGGGCTCCACGCTCGGGCTGGGCAGCCAAATGCCCTTGCCTGCGTTCCAGACACCGGCGTACAAGAGGCCGCCGTCCAGATACAGGTTGATGCCCGACGCCGGGCCTCCTTCCTGGTACAGGACCTGTGGCTGGCTTTTCGGTTTATCCTTCGGAGGCGTAGCGGCGGGCTTGTCCGCACTTGTGGCCCGGAACCACACCGCGACGGTCCGGTTGCGCTGCGCGGCGGCGGAGTTGATGTCCGGGGCGGCGGCGATTTCGACGCGGTCGTGCTTTCCGTCCAGTTCCAGCACGGCGCCGCGTTGGGGATCGTCGACCCACGTGCCGCCGGCCAGGAAGCCGATGTTGCCCGCCCCGGAGGCGTCGGGAATGAAATGATATTCGATCTTCTCCCAGCCCCCTAGCCAGAGCCAGCTCTTCATGCCTTTTGCCAGGGCGCCCTTCATCAGCAGCCGGCAGACGAGGTTCTCTTCGGGCTTCAGGCCCACGAAGACCGGCACTTGCCGGCGTACCCGTTCGCTCCCGCCCTCGGCGCCCGCTGCGATTGGCAGGTACTGCCCCGCCTTGGCGTAGCGGTGCGTTACCCGGTCGCCCGTGGCCCGTCCGCCGTCGCCGAACTCCCATTGGGCCGGGCCGAGCGTGCCGGCCGGACTGTATTTCTCCGCAACCGCGAAGGAACCCTCGGCGCCGACGTCGAGGAAGCGGGGCGCCTCCAGCCGGAAGGAAGCCGGGCCGCCCCGCACCACCGTGCGGACCTGGCGGCCCTGCTCGCGCACGTGGTAAAACGAGCCCGATTGCGGCACGTCCACCGTGATCTCTCCGTACTCGGGAACGGTTATCTCGACGCCCGGGCGGGCCCGACGCGGTGCGTTGGCCAGTACCAGCCACTCGCGGTTCGGCGGCGAGCCGAGGACCATGACCAGAGCGAACACGGGAATCTCGGTCTGACTGGCGGGCGGCCGGGCGTTGTCGAACTCTTCCGACCGCAGCTCCCGAGGCGTCAGGCTCGTGTCCAGCAAGAACCAGCGGTCCACGTCTTTGTACTCCGGCGGGATGTCGAACTGATAGGGATGCTTGCGGCCATGGTTGGCCACCAGGCTCCCTTTGCGCCAGAACTTCTGCAGGACCTGGTTGTCGTAGATGCGGTCTACAGCCCTTACGATCGAGTCAAAATAAGGGCCCGCGTACTCGACGGTCTCCAGCCAGCCGCGGAACTCGCGCACCGAACGGGCCCCGGTCAGCCATAGGCCGAACTGCACGAAGCCCTCGTAGCGCTCGGGGGTGAAGGGCTGGCCCTGCCGCGCGTAGAACATCCGCTTGTCGTTGCTCTGCCCCGGCTGGTCGCCGTCCCAGGTCGATAGCTCGAACCAGAACTCGGGCCGCACCCGGTACACGTCCTTAAGGGCGAAGACCCAGTTCATCGACTCGACCTGCGGGCTCCAGAGCGTGTAGTCGGTCAGGGCCATCCAGTTGTGCAGATAGTACGAGGGCGAGCCGCCGTCCCAGCAGAAAGGGAAGGGATCGAGCCGGCCGGCGGTGATGAGCGAATACTCCTTCCAGCCCGACCAGCGCCCGAAATGCACCGGCGCGAAGGCCTCGTAGCCCACGAACCGCACGTTCTTCTTCCAGGGCTGACTTACCAGTCCGGCCCGCATGCCCTCCAGCAGGGCCCCGTAGCGCTCGATCCAGCCGTCGCCCACGACCTTCCGCTTGAAGTCGTCGGTCCGGCCGCGGCCGTATTTGGCCAGGTAGCGCGGCGACTGCTCCACTTCGCTCCACGTAAGCTTGCCGTGCTCGTTGTTGGAGATCAGCAACACCAGGGGCGGATCGGGATACCACTGCTGGATGCGTTTCATGAAGAGGTTGTCCGTCCAGCGCCGTCCCGCCTCGCGCCACGGCCCGACCGGCCCGAACGGACAGACCCGCGGCTGCACTTTCCCGTCCAGGCCCACCACGTTGGGGTTCTTGTCCGCCGGCAGGTCCAGGAAGGCCTTATCGTAGCTCAGCTCGCTTTCCCACTGCGTTGCCAGGAAGGAGAGCGGGAGCCGCAAACGGGCCAGCTCCTTTACGACCGGCTCGTAGGCCTTGATCTGACCGTCGATGTACTTCTGCCGGCCCGGGTCGTTGGGCTTGAAATTCTCGTCTATCGAGCGGTCCGTCGGCGGCCAGCCCAGCCAGGGCAACAGGTGGCGTCCCTGGCGGATCAATTGCAGTTGGTACTGCGGCGTGAACCCTTCGTTGTCGGCCCCGCTGCTGTTCCAGTGGGCCGCCAGCGGCAGCGGCCGTCCGGCATCGCTGTGGTTGGAGCGGGTGGCCTCCTGAGCGATCTCCGCCGCAGTCCGCAACAGGACCTGGTCCTGCCCCCACGCCCACCGCGCCGAAAGGTCAACCGCGGTGAGGATCATCGCTGCGACGAGCGCGAGCCGTTCAGTGAGGTTTCGCATGGGCCTTCTCTCCTGGTTGGATCAGGTGCGGTTCGTCTCCGTCCTTGTCCACTGAGGCGTGCACTCATCTGCTCCCTGTTCCCGCGCCGGACAACCCGGATTCTCATCGTCGAAATCGGGCCTGTCAAGCGCTTCGCTCCACCGGGAGTTTGCCACAATCGCCCTAACTGCAACGTGGCTCTGACCCTACCCGTCATGGGCGGGCGTCCGCCTGTCAACTCCAGTGGCGTAAGGCCGCCGTCTTAAAGCGTTTGCGCGAACAAGACCGGGCTTGGCGTCTGCTGCGCTTTTCCGCCCACTTCCGCTTCCCGCGGCCTCCGGCTAGAATGCGCCCTTCGGGGCTTTGCGGTGTACGAACGGCCATGACGGGAGCCTTTTGAATGCCAATGGAAAACCGTGCCGTCAAAGCGGTGGCGGACCTGGTCTCGGGCTTTCGGGCGAACCTTGCGGCCCTGCGCGATCCGCAGGCCAGCGAAGCCGTTATTCGCAGTGAATACATCGACCCGTTCTGGAAGGCGCTTGGGTGGGACGTTGCCAACAGCGCCCACCGCTCGCACGCCGAGAAGGACGTGCTGATCGAGGCGCCTGTCGGCACTATCGAGGGCGAAAGGGTTCGCCACCGCCGGCCGGATTATCTGTTCCGCATCGACGGCTTCCCGCGGTTTGTGGTCGAGGCCAAGAAGCCGTCGGTCGACCTGAGAGCGGACAAGGACTCGATCTTCCAGGCAAAGACCTACGCCTGGAGTGCGCAAATTCCCTTCGCGATCCTTACCAATTTCGAAGAGCTCCGCCTGTTCGACACCACGATCAAGCCCTACGTCGGGGAGCCGGGCCGGGGCCTCGTTGATGAGTTCGACCTTCGATTCGAAGACTTTGTCACGCAATGGGACGTGCTCTGGCAGGCCTTCAGCCGCGATGCAGTTGCGGGCGGGTCGCTGGAGCGGTTGCTGGCGAAGCTTAAGAAGGTGCGCGCGGGGCGACGGATTCGCGGCTTCGACCGCATGCTATTTGACCTCCGCGGAACGGAGCCCGTCGACCAGGTCTTCTTGGAGCATCTGGAGGACTACCGGCTCCGTTTCGCCCGAGCGATCTATCAGGACAACCGCGCCCGCTTCCGCGAGGCGGAGACCCATCGCGGTGCGGCGGAACTCGCGGAAGCGACACAGCGCCTGATCGACCGCTTGGTCTTCATGCGGGTCTGCGAGGACCGCGGCATCATCGCCTACGGAACCATCCGCGAGGCGGTGGAAAGCGCCGCGAGAAACCGGCTGGACCTGTACAGCGCTTTGGCGGGCCAGTTCCGTGAGTTCGACGCCCGATTCAACGGCTACCTGTTCAAGGCTCATTTTAGCGAAGGACTGGCGGTTTCGGCCGAGCTGCTGGCCGACTTCGTCCGCTCCCTGTATCAGCCCGAAGGCCCCTACCGTTTTGACGCCATCGCCGACGACCTGCTGGGGATCATTTACGAGCGATTCCTGGGCAGCAGCATCACCGTGGAGCGGGGCAACGTGGACGCGAAGCCGAAGCCCGCGGTCCGCCACGCCGGCGGCGTGTACTACACGCCGCGGTTCGTTGTCGATACCATCATCCGCCGCGTGGTCGCGCCGAAGCTCGAGGGCAAGGCGCCATCGGAGGTGCGCGGGGTGAGAATACTCGACCCCGCGTGCGGGTCCGGCTCGTTTCTCATTGCCGCCTACCAATACCTGGTTGACTATTGCTGCGGATATATAGCCGATCATCCGCAGTCGGCGGAGATACCCGCCTCGCCCCGGTCGCGAGGGAAGAGGCGCAAGGTTGCCGCCAGGAATCGCGAGGGACAATGGCTCTTGACGCCCGACTTCAAGGCCGAGTTGCTCACCTCTTGCATCCACGGCGTGGACATTGACGCCCAGGCTGTGGAGGTAACCGTTATGAGCCTTTACCTAAAGACCCTGGAGAACATGCCGGAGGGGTGGCAGCGCGGAATCATGGAACACCGCCTGTTGCCGCCGTTGGACAACAACATCCAGTGTGGCAACAGCCTTCTGTCGCGGACCGACTTTGACGAATACTGGGACGAGAAGAACGGCAAACTCTTCTCGTGCGATCCCGACGTTGCGTTTCGCATGAACGCCTTCGACTGGTCGAGCGAGACGCACGGTTTTGGCCGCGTGTTTGCGGGCCGCCAGGGCTTCGATTGTATTGTCGGTAATCCGCCGTACATCCGCGTTCAGGAATTGAATCGCTGGGCACGGGAGGAATGCGGATTCTACAAGCGGCGCTACAAGTCGGCCGCCAGGGGCAACTACGACATCTACGTGGTATTCATCGAGCGGGCCTTAGAGCTGCTGGCCCAAGGCGGATTGCTCGGCTTTATCTGCCCGCACAAGTTCTGGCAGGCGACCTATGGCGCGGGCATCCGAAAGATTCTCGCAGAGGGCCGGCACCTGCGATCGGTGATCGACTTCACCGATCAGCAGGTGTTCAATGGGGCGACAACCTACACGGCAATCCATGTGCTATCCCACGCAGCGAACCGCGACGGTGTCAAGTTCAGCCGGGTCGTGCAGTTGACGGACGGGGACAGCCAGTGCCGGGCGCTCGAAGGCCGCAGGGCTGTCGAGGGCGCGACAAGATTTGTGGCGCATTATCCAACGTCCGCCGAACCCTTCGTGTTTGTTGACGCGGTACAGTGCGAGCTACTGCAAAAAGTCCGTGACGCCGGCCGACCCCTATCCGGGGTTGCCGACGCGATTTTCGTTGGGCTGCAGACCAGCGCAGACGACGTGTTCATCCTGGATTGCTTTGGAAAGCAGCATCAAAGCGCGGCGCTGGGTGTCCCCGTCGAGCTGGAGACGGCCTTGTTGCATCCCCTGCTGAAAGGCTCGGTACATATTCGACGGTGGGTGCCGGACGCGACCACACAGGTCGTGCTTTTCCCATACGAAGCCGCCGCGGGGAAGTGGGCGCTAATCAGTGCCGACAAGCTCGCCCGCATGTGGCCGAAAACGTGGGACTACCTTACGCGCTGTCGCCAGCGGCTTTCGCGACGGGAGCGGGGCACGTTTGAGGGCGATGGATGGCACGGCTACGTCTACCCTAAGAACCTGGCGAGAATGGGATTGCCGAAGATTCTGACGCCCTCCCTCGGGCGGAGGGCCGAATTCTGCCTCGATGAAGCCGGCGGCCTCTTTTTCGTCGGTAGCGGCGGCGGCGGTGGCGGAGGATACGGGATCACGCTTCCGGCCGACGTCTCGCCGCACTACGTTCTCGGTCTCCTGAACAGCAGCCTTCTCGATTGGTTTGTCAAGCAGGTCACCACGCGGTTTCACAGTGGTTGGTACGCCTACAACAAACAGTACATCGAGCAAATTCCAATTAAGCTTCCCGCGAACGCTCAAGAGCGAAAACTGGCCGGCGTGGTGGCAGAACGAGTGGCGCGCATCATCGGCACAAAGCAACAGCTACAGACGGGCGTTCCCGGCGACCGCGCCGCGGAACGGTTGCAGCGCGAGGTCGAAGCCAATGAGCAGGAAATCGACAATCTAGTCTGCCGGCTCTACGGCGTCGATCAACCCGCTGCCGCGACCCGCGAGCGCACTCCCGGGCGGATGCGCGCGAAGGGTACCGACATCCGAGAGGCGGGAGATGAGTGAGCCCGCAAGGCCGCTTGCGCCACGCTTCCTCCCCGTCCCGGGCGTGAGGGGCACCGCATGAAGATCGAGGCCCAACAGTCGCGCAAGGCCGACGCCCCCCAGGAGGACAGGTACGCGCTTGCAGGGCGTGAAAGGCAAGAATACGTGGATGCCGTCATAAAGTCGCCGTCGAGCAAGAAGGTGGTGGTCGCCGGACCCGGAGCGGGCAAGACACACCTGTTCAGAAAGATCCTGGAGGGGAGGCAGCGAGCCCTCGTGCTCACCTTCGTAAACGAACTTGTTGAGGACCTATCGCTGGGGCTCGGCGCGGTCGCTGAGGTGAGGACATTGCACGCCTTTGCCCGAGGCCAATTGAGGAAAGTCACGAAGAAAGCAATTGAGATATTTCCCAAGCTTCCCCAGGTCATTAGAGATGACGCCAGGATCTTGTTGAACGCGGACGTGGACTTCAAGCGCTTGTTCGAGAACCGGAGCGACGCGGGCACGCATGTCGAGTTCTACAGGGCGCGCAAGGACTACTACGGGCTTTACTACGGGTTCCCGGACATCGTTTACGGCTTGGTTAAGTGCTTTGAGCGGGACGCCAGCAAGATACCGGGATTCGACCAGGTACTGGTGGACGAATTTCAGGACTTCAACGCCTTGGAAGTCTCCCTCATTGACCTATTGGCCCAGAAGAGTCCCGTGTTGCTTGCTGGGGATGACGACCAAGCCCTGTACGAGTCGCTCAAGAGCGCGAGCCCGAAGCATATCCGCGAACTATTTGGCCAAGAGGGCTCCGGCTACGCCAGGTTCTTCCTGCCCTTTTGCTCAAGGTGCACACGTGTGGTCGTTGAGGCGGCGAATGACATAATTAGGCGCGCAACAGACGGTGGCTATCTCGTTGGCAGAATCAACAAACCCTTCCGGTATTTCGACGCCGAGGAAAAGGACACGCAAAGCGACAAGCACCCCACGATAGTCTACCGGCCTTGTCATCCGGGCCAGATCCCTTGGGTCATTCAGAAGTTCATCGAGAAGATCGCCGAGCAGGTCAGGGAGAAATTCACGGTCCTGGTAATCTCCCCGACGTGGGCACAGTCCCGAAGAATAGCGAGCGCCCTCGGGCGGAGGGGCTTCAAGGAGGTCCGTATTATGGAGGCAAAGCGCCCGGAGGAGCCCACCCTCCTGGACGGGCTGAAGCTCCTCCTCCGCAAACGGAACTGCAATTTAGGCTGGCGCATTGTCGCGAAACACCTGTTTGACGACGAGGAGTTTGCGACCCTGCTGGAGGAGAGCGCCAAAGATGGCGCGAGGGGCTTCTTGCAGCTAATTCGAGATAAGGACCCCAACGTAGTGCGATCTGCCACCGGGACGCTTAGGGTCCTCAGGATTGTCAGGGACGGAAGGCGGCCGAAGGATGACGCCGAGCTTGCCGACCTGTTCAGGAAGATCGGCGTTGACGCAAACAAGATGGCAGCGGACGGTCTGAAGGAGGAGATCGGTCGCGACGACGAGCCGCTCGCAAACCCGGGAGTTAAGAAAATCCAGGTTACTGCGACAACCATTCAGAGCTCAAAAGGGCTTGCCGCCGACTATGTGTTCATTACGCACTTTGACGATCTCTTCTTCATAAAGGACGAGGACAAAAGCAAGGTGTCGGACCAGGACATCTGCGGTTTCGTTGTCGCCCTCACGCGGGCACAAAAGAAAGCGTTCCTGATCTCTTCAGATCCCAGGAGACGGCCGCTCTTCTTGGAGTGGATCGAAGGGACCCGCGTCGAAGCCGTGCCGAACGACATCCGGCCCGCCACTGACCGCGACGTGTCGGCCCCCGCCCGTCGGGGGAAAGGCGCCAGGAGCCGTCGCCGGTCGGACGAGGTGCCCCCTAGCCATGGAGCAGGCGAATGACACGAAGCGTTGTGTCTCATCCCAGCCTGTGCGCAAGCCGGGACATTACAGGTGGCCATTGAAGCCATGCCCTACCTTCCTTTTGGTCTGGCCCGCTTCGGCGGACCGGAGTGTCGCGCCGTGTCACGCCAGGACCGGGAAACTGGCGGCGGTGTCGCCCCAGAGTTGCGGCGTGGCCGCGAGCGGGTAGAATTGGGTGAGGGCGGCCACCTGACTTTGGAGCGTGGACAATGACACCTTTCCAGCGAATCACGTCGGACCCGGCGATTATGAACGGTCAACCCTGTATTCGTGGGATGCGGCTCACGGTACGGCGCGTGCTGGAGGCGCTGGCGACGTACCCCGACCGCGAGCAGTTGCGGGCCGAGTACCCGGAGGTCGAAGACGAAGACATCCGCCAGGCCCTTGAGTACGCTGCGGCGAACCTTGATGACAAGGTTGTCGAATTGCGGGCGGCGCCATGAGGCTGCTGTTGGACCAGGGCCTACCGCGCTCCACGCTTCGCCATTTGGCCGGAATGGGAATAACAGCCGAGCACGTAGGCGACCTGGGATTGGCACGAGCGGCCGATGCAGTAATCCTTGACGTGGCCCGCCAGCGTCAAGCCGCCGTGGTCACGTTGGATGCCGACTTCCACGCCATACTGGCGACATCGCGTGCGGCCAACCCGTCGGTCGTGCGAATTCGGATCGAGGGCTTGAACGGGGAGCAAGTGGCCTCGCTTCTCGTGCAGGTATTGGCTGTGGCCGGCGCGGAGATGCAAGTTGGGGCCGTCGTGTCCGTCACCGCGCATCGGATTCGCGTCCGGGTGCTTCCGATTGGCCGATGATCGGGCCGAGGGCCGCATTCCACTATGAACAAGTGCTTCGCCTTGGTCGGGCTGCTGCTGGTGGGTTCGGGCGGCTGCGCCCTGATCTACCAGGTGACGTGGCTGCGTGAATTGCGGCTCGTCTTCGGCAGCACGACGGCGGCCTCGGCGGCCGTGTTGGCCATCTTCATGGGCGGCCTGGGAATGGGGAACGCCCTGCTGGGCCCACGGGCCGATGCGCGGGCCAACCCGCTGGCCTTCTATGCCCTGCTGGAAGGCTTGATTGCGATCAGCGTGGGCCTCAGCCCGTGGTTGATAGACGCCTCGCGTGCGGTTTACATCGCTCTGGGCGGGCAGATGGCCCTGGGTGCGCCGGGCGCCGCCGCGGTCAGATTGGCCCTGTCGGCTTTTATTCTTCTGACGCCGACTTTGCTCATGGGCGGAACGCTGCCGGCGGCCGTGGCGGCGGTAACCACGCCCCAGGACGAAAACCGGCGCGCGGCGGCGATCCTGTACGGCCTGAATACGATGGGGGCCGTAGCGGGAGCGCTGGCCAGCACGTTTCTCATGTTGCCCATGCTCGGCACGCGGTTTACGCTCTGGTCGGCCTGCCTGGTGAACGCCGCACTGTCCACCTGTGCCTGGTTCTTGTCGCGGCATCGATTTGCGGCGCTGCCGGCGCAACCATCGGCAAGAAAGAAGGCCGCCGGCGAGCGGAAGCAGCCGGCCGGTGCTGGCCAGGGCCTTCCCCATCCGATCCACGTGTATGCCACCGCGGGGGTGGTGGGGTTCGCCTTCATGTTGATGGAACTGGTGTGGTATCGCATGCTGGCGCCCATTCTCGGCGGCACGACCTACACCTTCGGCTTGATCTTGTCGGTCGCGCTACTGGGGATCGGGCTGGGCGGGGCCCTGTATCCGCTGTGTTTTCGCCGCAGGCCGCCCAGCTTGCAAAGTCTCTCCCTGACCTGCGGCCTGGAGGCCATGTTCCTGGCCATCCCCTTTGCCCTGGGCGATCGCCTGGCGATTGCCGCGGCGATGCTTCACCAGTCGAACCGGCTGGGTTTTGCGGGCGAGGTGCTGGGCTGGTCGGCGATCGCGGTGATTGTCGTTCTGCCCGGTGCGATCGTCAGCGGAGTGCAGTTCCCCGCCTTGATCGCCCTGCTGGGCCGCGGCGACAAGGACGTGGGGCGGCAAGTGGGCTCGACCTACGCCTTCAATACGACGGGCAGCATTCTCGGATCGCTGGCCGGCGGATTCGGCTTGATTCCGCTTCTGTCGGCGGTGGGCGCATGGCGCGCGGTGGGGATCACGCTGGCCGTGTGGTGTGCGTATCTGGCGGTGGTTGCCGCCCGGGCGCAGCGGCCGAGGCGCAATCTTCTGCCGTGTGTGGGCATCGGAATCACTGCCGTTGCCCTGCTGGCGTTCACCGGTCCTACCGCCGTGTGGCGGCATGGCGACATCGGCTCGGGCCGCGCCCACCTTCCCAAGCCATGGACCGAAAACGCCAAGATCATGTGGGAGAACCAAGAGCGACGCGCAGTCGTGTGGCAGGCCGACGGCGTCGAGGCCGGCGTGGCAATTGCCGTCGAGAGCGGCTACTCCTTCATGGTGAACGGCAAGTGCGACGGGAATGCGATACACGACGCAGCCACGCAGATGTGCTTGGGGATACTGCCGGCGGCCCTGCATCCGCAGCCGAAGACCTGTTGCGTCGTCGGGCTGGGCACCGGCGAGACGGCGGGTTGGCTGGGAAAGATCCCTTCGGTCGAGCGCGTAGACGCCGTCGAGATCGAGCCGGCGCTGGACGAAATGGTTCGCCGCTGCGCCGCGCTTAATGCAGACGTGTTCCATAACCCGAAGATCCACGTCATTTACAACGACGCGCGGGAAGTGCTGCTGACCAACCGGCAAATGTACGACATCATCGCCTCCGAGCCCTCCAATCCGTATCGGGCCGGAATTGCCAATCTTTTCACGCGGGAGTTCTACCAAGCCGCCAGCGGGCGACTCAACGAGGGCGGGCTGCTCATGCAGTGGCTGCAGGCCTACGAGACCGACGAGCAGACGGTCTTTACGATCTTCGCCACCTTGAAGTCGGTGTTCCAGCACGTCGAGATTTGGCGGTCCAAACATGACGACATGCTCATACTGTGCTCCAACCAGCCGTTTTCGTACACCGCCGAAGGAATTCGCCGGCGGATGGCCGAGGAACCCTATCGCACCGTCCTGGCGGTAGCCTGGCGGGCTACGCAGATGGAAGGCTTCCTGGCGCGCTACGTGGCCGGCCAGCGGTTGGTTGAGGAGGCCGGCCGGAACTATGTGCGCTGCCTGAACACAGACGATCACAATCGCATCGAGTACGGATTTGCCCGCACGCTGGGCCGGCCGGGCGGCTTCTCCTTGGCCAAGCTCCGCCAGCGGGCCATGGCACTCGAGGCCCATCGGCCGGCGTGCCGCTTCGAGGGCCTGGATTGGGAAGGCGTCGAAGACGAGCGCAGTGCCATGTCGGTACTTCAGCAAGAGGTCCCTGACGTTCGCCCTGCGAGCCCGGGCCAGGCTGCGCGCATCAGGGCGTGGAGGCGATACTTGGCGGGCGACTACTCGGGCATGATCTGGCAGTGGGAGGCCCAGCCCCGCCAGGCCCGCTACCCCACGGAGACCGCTCTTCTGGCCCTGGCTTATGCCATGAAGGGAAGCGCCAAGGCGATATCGCTGGCCGAGCAACTGCGGAGCTACAATCCGCGCGAGTCGGAGATGATCGAGGGTATTTTCCTGTTCGCCCGCGGACGCAAGCCGGAAGCGGCCCAGAAGCTGGCAAAGGTGTTCGTCGGTCTCAGGCAAGATCCCTGGCCGGTGTTCGACCTGACGCACAAGGCGATCGAGGTGGCGGCAGGCGCGGCGTTAAGCGATCGTGCCTGTGCACGGGAATTGCTGCCGGCCTTGCAACAGCCGTTCGCCGCCTTGTATGCCGACGACCAAAGAAGGGTAGCCGCTTACCTGGTTGCTGCTCAAGTCGGTCCGCAGGATACCGCTGCCTTGGTCGAGAGTTACGAGCCCAACGTGCCTTGGGAACTGGCGTTCCTCAAACTGCGCGCCGACGTGTACGGCAAGACTCTCAACCCGCTGGCCGCAAAAGCCGAATCCGACCTGGCGACCTTCCTCCGCAACGAGGCCGCACAAAAATAAAGCTGGACTCTCGCAAGTTGCGGATTGCCCGGTCCCCTGCTCGTGTATCCTCTCCGAGCCCTCACCCCCTGCCCCTCTCCCAAAGGGCGAGGGGAGTAGTTTGCAAAAGTCCGGATAGGCCCTGTTGGTCTGTCCATCTCGACTTTACGAGTTGGGTGCCACTGCTGGCTTGCCCAGCAGTGCCGGACACACGGTTGGACAAGCCAACCGTGGCACCCGTAAGCTCGACTTGGACAGGCCACTATTTTCCTTTCGCCTCGCCCGCTTCGGCGAACTTCAGCGTTACCTCCTGGCCGGCCCGGATGGGGAAACTTACGGCCGTGTCGCCCCGGAGCTGCAATGAGGTCTTGGGGGGCGTCGTCAGCAGCACTCCCTGGCGATACAGCGGGTGCGGGAAGAAGAAGCGGTCGGCCACGATGGGCGACCAGGGCTGCTCTTGTTTGCCGTTGTGAATGGGCGAGCCCAGGAAGTCGAAGTTGCCCAGCCACATCGTGAACTCCTTGGTCGTGTCGGTGGGCGGCGTCATTCCGATCACGATCCGGTCCTCGAAGTACGTGTAGAGCAAGCGGGCATTGGGCGCGCCGTCCAGGCCCAGCGGCCGCACGGTCAGGTTGTGCTGACCGGTCCAAATGCCTTCGCACTGGTGCCCGAACACGAGCGACCACTTGCCCTCGCAGGCCACGCCGGGGAAGCCCGTGAGGAAGTTGCCCGTCACCACCCGTCCGAAGCGGCGGTGCCCGTCGGCGTCCAGCAGATAGAAACTCGTGCCGCTGTAGTGATCGACCTTCGTGGTGTAGCCGGGTGCGCGGACGACGAACTGCCCGCTCTTGGGCACGCGGTTGTCGAGCGTCATGACCACGCCGGTGGAGACGGTAAGCGATTGGGCCGCGGCCCGCAGACCGCCCTCCGGCAGCAGGCGGATTTCCCGCAGCAGTTGGGCCGCGTCTTTCTCGGCCCGCACCTTGAAGCGCACGCTCCGCTCCTGGGGCTCTTCCATCGGCTCGACCGCGATTTGGGCCGGATCGACCTGCAAGCCCTTGGGCGCAAGCAGGCGGAGCTGCCCGCCGGTGCGACCCTCGCCTACCGCGCGCAGCACCAGTTGCACCTCCTTTTCGCCGCCCGCCGCCAGGTGTACTTCTTCCGGTTGGAAGCGGCAGTGGACCGCGGCCGCATGTTCCGGCGGGCTGCCGGCCTCACCGTCCCCGGCGGCCGGCGGCAAGTCCTGGGGAAGCTTGCCCCACTCGACAAGGCCCTTGGCCACAGTCAACCGCTCTTTCTTTCCGTTGACCACGACGGTGGAATCGGGCGGCGGCGAAGCCGGCCGCAGGCGGAATCCGCCGACCTTCCCCTGAACCCGCCACGCGCCCTTTTCGATGCGCAGGTAACCGTAGTCGGAGAACGTGAAGACCGCGCCGCCGGCTGAGGCCAGGGTGTGCTGGCCCTCGTCGAAGGCGGTCATCAGGTAGTCGGTGAAATCCGCCGCCTGGACCATCACCAGCGCGGCCGTGGAGGTTGCCGCCAGGGAGCGGACCGCTTGGATCTTCGGCCGGCCCTGGTAGGGCTCGTGAACGGCCGTGAAGAGCGTGGCCGGCGCCTCCCGGCGGACGACCACCAGCGGCAGGCTGCCTTCCGGATTCCCGTCCAGGCGATGGTACGGCGGGCCGTTGGTCATCGGGCCGTCGCCCGCGAACACCTCGGTCCCCTTGCTCCCCAGCATGGTCATCCGCACGCCCACCTCCTGCTGAAACCACTCCTGGCCGAGGGCCTGCAAGCCGGGCGTGATGCCCGCCGTGCGCTGGATCCAGTCGGCCTGGAAAGTGGCGTCGGTGCTCCGCGAGCGCTCGTTGTCTATCCACCAGTAGTACGGCACCAGGGCATTGCTAGGGCGATAGGCACCCGGGTTGCCGGGGTACAAATGCCCCAGCCCGTGCAGCACCCAGTCGAACACGTGGGTGCGTGCGGGGCGACTGTCCCGAGTTTCGTCCGACGAAACTGGGACTGTCCCCTTCGGCTCCTGAACGTCAGCGGCCTGGAAGAAATCGGCCAGGTACTCCTTGGTCAGCAGTACGGCCCGGGTCTGCCGCACGTCCTGATAGGCGCTGCCGGTGATGCTGAAATACTTCACGTCCGGGCCCAGGTCCTGGCGCGTAGTGAACGGGCCGTGCGACGGCGACTGATGATCGGCCAGCAATGTATTGTGGGCGATGCCCTCGTGCGTCCAGTTCAGGTAGCTGGGCTCGTATTGAATGACATTGAGGTCGGGATACAGCAACCGGCCCTTGCCGTGCAGGATCAGGTTGTAATCGTCGGCGTGGCCGTGGCTGAGCCATTTGCCCAGCATGACCACGGCCGTCAGTCCGCCGGAGGTCCAGTAGTCGGGCGACTGGTCGGCCCGCAGCAGGGCGAAACCCAGGCCGGGGTAGACGCCGCCGGGGGCGGGCGGCGGCGTGGTCCGCTCGGGCAGCGGCTCGCCGTGGGTCAGCCCGATGTAGCCCCACGTGGCCCGGCCGTACGTGATGTTCGCGTCGCGCTTGGGGTTCAAGCCCAGCAGCCAGGCGTAGCCCGGGTCTTTGTAGCGCTTGTAGGCGATCTCCAGCTCGCCCGAGAAGTTGGGCACGGCGTCCAACGGGTTGATAAGGAAGGTGTCGAACAGCTCGCCCCGCGGCGTGTAACTGGTCGAGCCGTCGGCGAAGGTCGCCAGGCGGATCGAGCCCCGGCCGATGCCGGTCCGTTCCAGCGGATAACTCATCAGCAGATAGCCGTCCACGACGCCCTTGATCGACGCGCCGCTCTTCTTCGACACGTAGTGGTACAGGTCGGCGCCGTCGTAATGCCGGGCGGCTTCGGCCAGGGCCAGCATGCCGTGCACGTCGTAGTGCAGGGCGTAGATGGGGGCCTCGGCCCAGAAGTGCCGGTCCTCGATCATGGCGTCCAGCACCTGGTAGAAGCCGCCCTTGCGCGGCCCGTGGGCGCCCGGGTCGTTCAGTCCCCAGTCGATCAATTCCTTGTCGCCCAGGCAGAAGCCCGCCAGGCCCACGTTGTAGTGCTTGCCGAAGACCAGGTTCGGCGTGGTGGTCCATAGCTTCTCGCCTTGGATCACCAGGCGGCAGGCCGCGCGCAGCCAATCCTCCACCCGCTGCCGCTCTGCCGGCGAGAACGTGTCGCAGGTCAGGTCATAGGCCCAGGCATGGACGCCCCACGACTCCCACGCGCCCCACTCGGGCTGGAGCTTCAGGTCCAGCTTCGGCCGCTGCCGCTCGAAGTCGCCGGCATAATCCAGCAGCAGCCGCCGCACGCAGTCGGCGTAACGCTTGTCACCCGTCAAGGCGTAGCACAGGGCCGCTTCCCGCTCGTTGCGCGTCCCCTTGGTCAGCATTTCGTCGGCCATGGCCTTCACCCGCTGGAACAGGGCGGCCGCCCAGGGCTGCGCGCGGATCTTGCCCTTGACCTCGTCGATCTCTGAGCGGTTGAGCAACAAATTGGGATGGCGGACGTTCGCTCTGGCAGTGGCGGGCGACGGCGGCTGCCTCTCCGCCGCGGCACCCGGCCGAGCGGCCGGCAGCAGCAAGGCCCACGCAACGGCGCACAACGTCGCCCAGGCAGCGGCCCACAACGTCCAGGATGTCCCGCGGCTTCTCATCATGTAACTCCTTTCCTTACTTGGGTTAGGACCGACCGAAAACTAAGTTCCGCACTTCCTGTACTCCTCTCGCTCCGCGAGAGGGAGGGCATCACGCGGAGCGTGATGAGTACGGAAGTTATTTGTCGGCCAATACTTGCTCGTGGCACTCGAGCAGCTCGGCGGTCCCCGGCGCCAGCGGGCATTCCACCTGCCGCGCCTGTCCGGACGCGTCCACCGCAACGTCCCTTCCGGTCGTCATGCTCTTCAGGCCGGCGACGTGCGGACCGAGCGTGATGCGAATCGGCCGGCTTTCGCGGCGGTCGCAGCCGGCGACGACCATCAGGTAGCGCCGCGCCGTGGCGGGGTGAACCAGGAGGCCGACCACGTCTCCGCTGGCACGCGACGGTTGGAACTGCCAGGCCTCGGCGGCCGCCGCCGGCCGCAGCGGCGCCAAGCGGGGCGCGTTTCGCTCCAGCCAGGCGAAGGCCTCGCCGAGGGCCTCGTATTGCGGCGTGGGCCGGCCGTCGCCGTACACCAAGGTCGGCGGCGAGTGCGAGTTGCTCTTTTCCTTGGCGGCCGCGGGCAGTTGCGCCGGGCCGGCCCGCGGCTTGGCCCGCACCAGCGCCCGGTAGTGGAAGTAGAACATGCCCTTGGCGCCCAGGGCCACCGCCGCCAGGGCCTGCCAGCGGACCTGCGCCGGCGCGGGCATGACCCAGTGCGGCGCCCCGCCCGGCAGGTACACGATATCGCCGCGCTCGTCGAGCTCGAACGGTCCCCAGGGCTCTTGAAAGGCCTGGCCCATCATCCACCCGCGCGGTGCATGTTCCACCAGGCGGCGGGTGTTCCGCAGCCATGCGGCCGGCGGCGGCCCGCCAAAGGCGTGCGGATTGCCCGGACTGAAGAAGGGATAAACGTCGCAGGCCAGGGCGTCGAAACCGGCCTTGCCCGCCGCCTCCACGTCGCCGCACGTGGCCACCGTGGTGACGGGCTCGCCGGGTGCGTGTTTCCGCCAGGCCTCGACGTAGGCGGCCATTTCGTGCATGTACGGCGTGCGCGGCTCGTCGCCCAGGCCCCAAGCGATGGGTTTCGGCGCATCGCCCCAAGCCTGGATGGTCCGCCGGATGAGCCCTTCGTGGTCGCCCTTGCGAATGCGGCCGACCTCGCCCGCCAACTCGCCCAGCGCGGCCACCAGGTAGATGCCGCGCTGCGCCGCGCGGCGCGCGAACTGCGCCGTCTCGGCGGCCGAAAGGTGCGTCAGCCACACCGCGTTGACGCGATGCGCGGCCAGGTCGTCCAGCGCCGCGTCGATTCTTCGCCAGCGGCTCTCCGGCCACGGGCACTCCTGGAACGTGGCCCCGCCCGTCCAGTACACGCCCCGCGGCAGGAACTGCTCGCTCCGCGGATCGGCCGCCGGCCGGGCCGGCACGCGCGGGCCGCACCGCTCGACTTCCGTCTTGAGGTTGAGGAACTGATTAGCCTCGCTCGTCAGACCCTGGGCCTCGCCGACGACGAGAATACCGCTCCCCGCCGGTCCGCCGGGCTGGCTGTTGCCCAGCGTGTTATTGCGAAAGACCAGGTCGCGGTGGCTGCCGAGGATTGTGACGCACGCCGGGAGCGGCTGGCCGTTGCCCGCCGAGCCAGTGTCTTTGCCCGCCGGGCCAGTGTCTTTGCCCGCCGGGCCGTTGTCGATGACGACGTTGTGCTCGAACACGTTGCGATGGGCCCCCTTGGCCTCGCCGCCGTCGTCGCGAAAGAGGATGCCCGTCCGGCCGTTGCCCGCGATGGTGTTCTCTCGGAAGATGTTGTCGGCGTCGCGGCAACCGGTGGAGATTCCCGGGCCCTGGTTGCGGCGGAGATTGTTCTTCTCGAACACGACGTGCCGGACATTCTCGCAGACGAACACCCCCGGGCCGCCGTTGCCCACCGAACAGTTCCGCCGCACCAGCGAGTGATGCGAGTCGCTGCCGGGATGCAGGCCGAAGACGGCACAGTTCTCCACCAGGCAGTCTTCGATGGTCACGCCTTGCGACGACCACTGGAAGCTGATGCCGTCGCCGCGGTAGTTGCGCACCGTGCAGTTGCGGATGGTCACGTCCTGGCACGCATACAGGTAGATGCCCGCCCCGCGGCAACCGTCCAGGGCCTCGGCCTGGGGGCGGTTCCCGTCGATCGTCAGGCCCTCGACCGTCGCGTGATGGACGTTCCATCCGCCGACCACGGGAAAGGCCCGCACTACGGTGGCCCTGGCAGATACCGCGTAAGCCTGCGTCAAGGGCGCCGAGAGCCGGAACGTCTTGGGAGCGGTCTTCTCCAGCAGGGTCGCGGTCGTAACGCCAAAGGATGAAGGAGAACGGTCGTCGCGGATGGCCACGCCGTCGCCCACGCGAAAAGCCGCGTCGTCGGCCAGCACGATCTGGTCGCTGTTGGGCGTCGCATCCCGGGCCAAGCGGGTTTGCGCCCCTGCGCAGCTTGTAAGCACAGTGCCCCCCGCGGCGCCGATTACCCGCACGTTGCTGCGCAGGGCAAGCGCGCTACGCAACACGTAGCGCCCCGGGCCGATCCGCACCGTGCCGCCGCCCAGGCCCGCCATGCGGTCGATCGCCTCCTGGATGGTGTGCGGGTCGGCCCCGCCCGGCTCGCGGCCCGCGGCGCCCACGCTAATTTCGCGCACCGCGCCGCCGCCCGCCTCGCCGGCCCACGCCGCACCGGCCCGCGTGCCGATCGTCATCCAGACCGCCGAGGCAAGAACCAGGAACGTCCGCACTCATGAGCCTTTCAACTGGAGCTTTCCAAATTGGGGTGAAGGGCGCACAAGCAGTCCCCCTCTCCCTCCGGGAGAGGGCCGGGGCGAGGGAGTTTGTAGGGTGGGTCGAGCGGTAGCGAGCCCCACCATCAGTCTGGCGCGCTGCCCGGCTTGAGATTAACTTCACGCCGCGCGCATTGCAAGAGCCGCGAGCCTATCGGGTTCGCGGATGCGCCCGCTCGTAGTTGGGTGGGTCGAGCCCGAGCGAGCCCCACCAAGATCCGCGAAGAACTGCTGGTGGGGCTCGCTGCGCTCGACCCACCCTACAAACCTGCTCCGGTTGTAAGAAGAAGCGGTCGGCGGTCAGCTTTCAGCGGTCAGCTTTCAACAATCAGTACTCACCCCTCACCCCTCATCCCTCATCCCTCACCCTTCGCCGGCTTCATCCAGATAAGCTGTTCCTCGATGTTGGGGGCCAGCTTATATTTCTTGACGTGCCGGGCCAGGGGCTCGCCCACGATCTCGATCTGCTTGAGGTCGGCCTGGCCCAGCCCCGCGTCGGCGCAGTAATTCAGGTAGCCGACCTTGGCAAAGTCGATGCCCATCAGCTCGACGGCAACCCGGTCGGCGGCCAGCCAGTCGGTGCCGGCCAGGCACACGCGGTGCTCGACCGCCGTGCCGCGGGTGGGACCGTAGCCTTGCATGCCGTCGTAACCGTCGATGACCGCCAGGTGCGGGTGCAGGACGTGCGCCAGGGCGAACAGGTTGTAGTTCAAGCCGCGAATGCCGCCGCCGTGGGCGATGCGCTTGTCGCTCTTAGCGCCCGGCTTGGCGCGATTGCTGAAGCTGAAGCCCGGATCCTTGATCGGCGCGGCCAACACGATGTTCTTCAGCGACAGGGTGGTCACCACCAGGTCGTGGGTCTTCATCTTGGCGGCCGAAATGATGAACTTGTCGCGGTCCAGCAGCCATTGCGACATGCGTATCGGATGCGGGCGGAAATCGCGCTGGTCGAATACCTGCAGGACCCGGCTGGGCCCCTGGTCGAGATCGACCAGCTTCAGGCCGTACTTCGCCGCCAGGCGCGTGTAGCCGTAATTGGCGAATCCCTCCAGGGTCGGCCCGTTGGCCGCCGATTCGGCAATCACCGCCTGGTTCAGCTTGCCGATCGACTTGAGGAACTCGATGATCCCTTCCAGGCAGCCGGCATGGGTCGCAGACAGTTGAATATCGATCGCCACGTTGTTGGGCTTGATCACCACCTGGCGACTGCCGATAGCCGCGGCGATCTCTGGTCCCAATGACTTGAGCGCCGAGAAGGCGATCTGGGCCCGATCGTCGCCAGCCGACAGCGCGACGCGCGCGGGGCGGCCGGCGTCCGCGGCGGCCGACGCGCCGGCCGCAGCATCCGTGCTGGCAGCGCGGGCAACGGGGGACCAACCCGCGGGGCAGGCCACCGCCAGAGAGCCGGCCACCGCGGTCTTAAGGAACTGCCGTCGACCGGCGATGCAAGATGCGGTTGTCATGGGAATCCTCCTCGGAAAAAGGGCCGGCAACAATTGCCCGGCCGCGGGGACCACCGGGCTCCTCTGTATTGAACCACGTTTGGTGGCCGGCCACAAGAGAAAGTCGGCACGGCACAATGGGCCCGCCTAGCCGCGATTGTTCACCGAGGCTGGTAGTGACCCGATTTATCGGGTCCGGAGAGTGTGAACAGGGCAAGGACCGCATGAATGCGGTCACTACGAACGACCGGTGAATAATCCGGCTTACGCGTCGGGCACGACCGGCCGGTCGGGATCTATCAGCCGCCAGCAGAGCGTGCCCACGACGAATACGGCCGCCGAGATCAGGAAGTTGAGCCGGTAGCCGGCCAGCTCGCCGGCGGCGTGCTGGGCCGGGGAGAGCTGATGCACCGCGAGGCCCAGGCCGGCGGCGTGGGCGGCCAGCGACCGCTGCAGGATCGCGCCGGTGGCCCAATTGGCCGCCGCCCCCCCGCAGGCCCCGCACATGTTCATGCAGCCGGCCACGATCGCCGCGTAGCGCCGCCCGATGTCCTGGCACACGGCCCACGCCGGTCCCATCGTCAGGTCGGTGAAGAAGCCCGACAGCGATATGGCCACGAAGAACCAGAAGGCCTGGGGCATGTGCGGGCACAGTAAGAAGCACACGGCCGTTAAGCTGTGGCCGAGCATTCCCAGCAGGCGGCGGGCCCGGCGGCGGCTGCCGGTGCGGCGCGCCAGCCAGTCGGTGGCCAGTCCGCCCAGCAGGCAGCCCGCCGCGCCCAGCCACAACGGTCCGCCCTTGTAGATCGCCCCCAGCGTGCCCTGCGCGCCGACCGCGTAGTGGTCTTCCAGGAAGCTGGGCAAGTAGGTCATGTAGAACATCCAGCCGTACGACTGGCAGGCGTACATCAGGCACAAGACCCACAGGTTGGAACCGCTCAGCAGGCGCCGCCAGGGCACGCCGGCGTGCGCCGCGTGCGGCTCGGCCTGGCCGGCGCGGATCAGCGCCAGCTCCGCCGCGTTGACGCCGCGATGTTCCTCCGGCCGGTTGCGGAACCAAACCGCGAACAGCCCGCACCAGACCGCGCCCACCGCTGCGAACAGCCATAAGGCGGCCCGCCAGTGCACCAGCGGCGGCAGCAGCCCGCAGGCGGCCGGTGCGGCATCCGGCTCGGCCGCCGGCCGGCCCAGGCCCTCGACCAGCAGCATCCAAACCAAGGGCGTCAGGCCGCCCATCAGCCGCCCGCACATCCACACCGACCCCTGGGCCACGCCGCGCTCGCTCCACGGGAACCAGTTGTGCAAGGCGCGGGTGATGTTGGGAAAGGCCCCGGCCTGGCACATGCCGAACAGGGCCCGCACCGCGACGAGCACGGCCAGGGGCGTGATCGCGCAGGCCCGGAGTTGGAAGGCCCCCAGCCGCCAGCCGCCGGCCGACATGCCCACCAGGCCGGTCAGCCCCGTCAGGGCGGACCACGCCAGCACGATGCGGATCAGCGTGCGCCGCGGCCCGAACACGTCGCCCAGCCAGCCGGCGGGGATCTCGAACAGGGCATAGGTGATCGTCGCGGCGGCAAACACCCACTTCAAATCGCCGACGCTGTTGAGGCCCAGGTCGCGCATGAACGACTTGGCCGCCGAACCCATGCAGGCCCGGTCCAGGTAAGTGATCATCGCCAGTGTGCAGGCAAATCCCAGCACGCCGTAGCGGATGCGGGTCGGCCGGGCTTGCGCGGCACGCGGATGCCGAACGTGGTTCATACATTCCTCCGAGTAAAGTAGCAGGCACACTCCGTGTGCCGTCCGCCGGCCATTGTAACGGCCGAGAATACCACTCACCAGACGGTTAGTACTACGACGGTTAGTGCCGCGCTGGCGGCGATTCTTCCTGGCAGCGAGAATCACGCCCGTTCACGGTCGTTTTCGGCGCTGCCGGTTATCCCGGAGGGATTCCAGATATTAGCCGGTGGTTGAGGAGCGGTAGCGACGACACCACCGGTCGCGAGGCCCCCACGCGCAACCGACCCCGGCAGGGGTCGAAGCGGCGGCCGGCTGCGACCCCTCCAGGGTCGGCGGTTTTTCGGATCCGTGAACCCCGGGTCGTGAAGCACGACCCGGGGCTAATGGCTTGGAACCCTAGCGGGTTCCCCGATTGTCCCTGCGATTCCATACGTTGCCAGGAAAACTTGCCGCACACGGTGCCGGCAGCAGCCGTTGCACGGCAGCCGCGGTGGGCAGTACAATAGCCAGGGCGCCCACGGGTGCCACTGCTGGCTTGCCCAACAGTGCTTCTCACACTGCTGGGCAAGCCAGCAGTGGCACCCAGCCCACGACCGGCCGAACCGTAGGAACACAGGTATGGAAAGCACCAGCCAGTATCGGTATCAGCACCTCACCTGGGAGGAGATGAACGCGGCCATCGCGGCCCGGAAGGTGGTCATCCTGCCCACCGGCTCCATCGAGCAGCACGGCCCGCATCTGCCCTTGGACGTGGACGTGTTCCTGGCCGAAGCGGTGTGCCTGGAGCTGGGCCGCCGGGCGGCCGATCGCGTGCTGGTGCTGCCGCCCGTGCCCTTCGGCCTGAACCGGCACCACATCGACTTCCCCGGCACGATCCACATCGAGCCGGAGGTGTTCATCGCCTTCTGCCTGAACGTCACCAAGAGCGTGGCCTACCACGGGTTCGAGAAGATCATGATCGTCAACGGCCACGGGTCCAATACGCCGCTGGTAGACCTGGTGGCCCGCAAGACCGTGCTGGAAACGCATTCGCTGTGCATCGCGGTGAACTACTACACGCTGGGCGTGGAGGCTTTCCAGCAGGTCCGTGAAACGCCGGTCATGGCCCACGCCGACGAGTTCGAGACCTCGCTGTACCTGCACCTGGCCCCGGAGCGGGTGCGCATGGAGCGGGCCGTGGCCGGCAACGACGTGGCGGGCCGCTACATGACCTCCGACAGCACCACGCCCTTCGTGCGTTTCAGCGACTATTGGGCCCGCTGGACCAAGGTGGGCGTGCACGGCGATCCGACGGCCGCCACGGCCGGCAAGGGGAAGATCATCTGGGAGGCCGTGCTGGCCCGCATGGTCGAGCTGCTCGACGAATTCCGCGCCTGGCCCATCGCCCCGCGTTGCGACCGGCACCAGGGGCCCGTCCAATCCGACATCAAGTGGTGACCGCTCCGTCCCCTCTCCCTCTGGGAGAGGGCCAGGGTGAGGGCCGGGACCGTCCCCTTACCCGACGAAACTCCCAACCGCCGACCGGCAACTGCCAACTGACAACTACCCGCCCGACAGTGGGTTATTCTTTTGTTTTTTCGTTTTCTGCGTACCCAGCCCGTGTTTGTCGAACGCCTCGGGGGTATGTTCGAAACTTACGGTGTTCGACAAAGTTCATAACCTGTTGGCTGGCTTGCCACATCGATCTTGCGGGAAAATGTAAATTCATACGCCTTATGAGGTACGTGTTCGACTGAGCGGGCCTTCGCCTAAAAATCGCCAACGATCTCTGTAAAGGCAGGCTTTTCAACGGCGGACGAATGGGAGGAGAAGGAAGAACAGGAGTATCCGGAGCAGGAGGAACCCGCACCGTTGGAAATGAAGAGTCAAAACAGGCCAGGCGAAACAGACGGTTTTCGAGTGGTCGTCCGTTAGGAGCCATTCCATGCACGCCAAAGTCGAATTGCCCAAAGCGTTCTCGGTGCGGGACGAACATGAGTTCCTGCCCATCCACCACTTGATGGCTCGGTTGAACCCGAAGCTCCTGGTCAAGGAAGTGGCGACCGGAGTGCATGTCGAGGGTGGCGGAACCGTGCATTGGGGCCTTGTGTACGTGAATGGTGAGCCGCCCAGTAAGAAGAAGGTGGAGATCGCCTTGCGGGAGGCCGGTTTCGACTTCGCCCATAACGTCCTGACGCAGATGGCGGACGTGCGGACGGATCATGCGGGCGGCGGGGAGGGGAAGGGATAGGCCGATGCCCAACAACGAGACCTTCGACGAAGGCTACGAAGCCTATGGGGAAGGCGTCGACGTCAGCGACAATCCTTATGAGGAAGAGACCGACGCCGCCAAGCGGCAATCCTGGAAAGCAGGTTGGCGGAAAGCCCGAGAACACGATTACGACGAAAGCGAGGGGTGAACCTGATGAAGACATCAGTCGTCACGATTTGCCTTGCGTTCGCATTCATGGGCCCGGTCTGCGGAGCCGAAGATCACAAGCCCAACGCCTTCCCAAAGAAGCTCGACGGGGCGGGCGTAGACAACCTTTACCAACTCGCCGACGGTCTGTATTCTGGCTCGAAACCCAACGGCGAAGAGGGCTTCCGATTTCTGACCAAGCTTGGCATCAAGACGATCCTCTGTGTGGATGGCACCGCCCCGGACGTGGCTCTGGCAAAGAAATACGGAATCGGCTACGTGCATGTTCCGTTGGGTTACGATGCGATCAAGGAGGCCCAGGCCGTTCAGATCGTGAAGACGGCGGCGGAACAGCCTGGTCCACTCTACGTCCATTGTCACTATGGTATGAACCGAGGTCCGTCCGCCTCGGCCATCATCTGCATGGCTCAACATGGCTGGACACCCGAACAAGCCGTGGCCTGGATGAAGAAGGCTGGAACCTCATCAGCTTGTGTGGGGCTTTTCCGGGATGTGTGTGCTTTCAAGGCCCCGTGCAAGACGGTGGAGCGTTCCGCCCAGCAGCGGATCGAGGCACGGCGATTCCCTTCCGTGTTTCAGGCGTGGAACCCTGCGACGAATGTGCATGACGAATCGCCGCTCCATACTCTGGCCCGTCACGATTTGGTCTGGCACGACCCGCAGTTCTTCCGGCTCAAGTGGGACAATCTGCACATCGGGCTGGCAGACGGTTTCGATAAGGATAGCATCGAGACGGCCAAGGTGTTTCGTCAGAAGCTCTTGGCCCTCAATCCGAACTTCATTCTCATCGCTGAAATACGCTACCGGGATGCCCACAAGAGCTACCTGCCCGAGGGACATTCCTGGTGGCTGCGGGACAGCCAAGGGCGAATCGTTCCTGGCTGGGACGAAGGGCAGTTTCTATGCCTCGACTTCCACAACCCTGGGTTTCGCCGCCAAGTCACCAAGCAGGCCAAGGCGGCAATGGCGTCAGGCGCCGTCGATGGCGTGATGCTCGATTGGTGGTCGGATGACGCTAGCAGGCTCGCTTTGGTCAAGGAAGTGCGTGAGGCCATTGGCGACAGTGCGTTGATTATCTGCAATGCCAATGACCGCACGACGCCGCAGACGGCCCCGTTCATCAACGGCTGTTTCATGGAGTGTTATCGTAGTAAGACTGCCGAAGACTGGAAACGGATCGCCGACACGCTGGTCTGGGCCGAAAAGAACCTTCGGTCACCTCGGGTGAACTGTCTGGAGACGTGGTTCCACAAGTCCAGAGATGACCTCCACTTGATGCGGGCGACAACGACGCTGGCCCTGACGCACGGCAACGGTTACTGTCTCTTCTCCGACCCCAATCCGTTGCCCACGCCCGACCATCTGCACGACTGGTATTCCTTCTGGAACAAGAGTGTAGGCAGGCCGGTTTCGGCAGGAACGACGGCGGCCGATGGCACGGTGAAACGGGAGTTCGACGCCGGGACGGTGATCTACAACCCGATGGGGAATCGGGATGTGACCATCCGGTTTTCACAGCCACGGACCAGCGTGGCGACCGGTCGAACGGCAATGGAACACCAACTGGGGAGTCCCGATGGCGACATCTATTTGCTGCCAAAGGACCGACGATGACCACACCGATGAATCGCTACGAAAAAGCTCTCGTGCTGCTGTTGCGGCTCGATGGCATCATCATGTTCGCGGCCCTGTTTCCCTCCATGATGCCGCTGGCATGGATGCAGGACATCCACCAATGCTTGGGGATGGGCGCACTTCCTGATGGACCAATCGTCGGCTACTTGACCCGTTCCTTGTCGATCATGTATGCCATGCATGGAGCGGTGTTGCTGTTCCTCTCCTTGAATGTCCGTCGCTACCTGCCCGTCGTGAAGTTCGTGGCCGTCTTGACGCTCTTATTTGGTCTGGGAATGCTTGTACTGGATGTTGTTGTCGGCATGCCGCCGTTCTGGATCGCTTGCGAAGGACCGGCCCTCTTCCTCCTGTACTGCGTGGTGTTGTGGCTGACAAGCCACGTTCAAGGGCATGTTCAGAACATCCCCGCTGAGGAGAAATGAATTATGTACGAAGACGATTCGATTTGGACACAGAAGGGAGCCACGCTTATTGCCGGGCCTCGGGCAGGCGATGATCCACAGATTTATTCCAAGACCAAGGGCGTTCTCGCCGGTGCCTTGGTTGCTCGATAGCACACACACATAAGAGTTTCAATGGATCGTCAACTGTTCGAGCAGATGTACCAAGGCCAAGCCCCGTGGGACACCGGGCGGCCACAACCTGCGATCATCAGGCTGGCCGAGGCGGGCCAGATTCGTGGCAGTATTCTCGACGTGGGATGTGGCACTGGTGAAAACATTTTGTACTTGGCAGCCAAAGGGCACGAGAGTTGGGGACTCGACTTCGTGCCAGTGGCTATCGAGCGAGCCAAGGCCAAGGCCGCTCAACGAGGGATCGATGCCCATTTCGCCCTTGGGAATGCCCTGGAGCTGAGCAAGCTCGGCCGTCAGTTCGACACCGTGATCGACTGTGGCTTGTTTCACACCTTCATCGACGACGAGCGCCCCGTATTTGTCGAGGGGCTCGTGGAGGTCCTTCGGTCTGGCGGATTGCTGTACATCCTCTGTTTCTCCGACGAGGAGCCGGGGACCGAGGGGCCAAGGCGAGTCACCCAGCAGGAGATCCGAGATGCCTTCCAGAATGGATGGAAGGTTCAGAAGATCGAGCCGACCCGCTTTGAGTCTATTGAAGTGCCGGGCAGGATGGCGGTCAGCCCCGGCGGCCCGAAGGCTTGGCTGGCGACGATTGAGCGGACGTGACCGGGATGGCAACCGATGACCGATATGTCAGCAACCCTACTTCGCTCGAATCACCAGGACCGGCCCCTGGATGTCCTTCCGCCGATCTCCTGCGGAAGGGCTGCTTGGCTTTGTCCGGGCCGCCAGTTCCTCAAGCTGGCGATGCAGGGTCATGAGGTTGGTGGGCCGCTCTTCTGGGACCTTGCCGGACGTGTCACTCATCGGTGGGGGCTCCTGGTGTGAGTTGGCGAGAAGGTTATCGGCAACGCCTCCAAACCCGACCTGGAGGCGTGGCTGGCAACGCAAGTCCTGGCCTTCAGGACGGGCGGGGGAGCACTCTATGGCCGATGCTTCCACGCCCTCACGTATTCGACGCTGAACGTCGAGGGCAAGTCCTCATCCTTCGGCATCCCCATCCACTCAGGCATTGTTTCGCTGTCGAAGGTCAGCAAGAGTGGTTGGTGCCAGTGCGTATTCTCGACAGAGCGAACAAGCACGCCATCCACATAGAACCTCAGTTCGTCCTTGCCCCAATCGAATCCGTAGACGTGGTAATCGTCGGCCAGTCGCCAGGGGGCTATCCAGGCCCCGCCGACCTGCCAATGCTTTTTCTCTGTGGGCGTTTGCCAGACATGGACCGTTATGTTGACCTTGTGCTCAAAACCCTTTGCCTTGCCCCCGATCTCGAACACGTCGATCTCCGTCCGCCAGTCAGACTTCCCTTCGTCGTGGAACCAGAACGAACTTGAGCCACCCGAATTCATCGGCTTTGCCTTGACTTCGTAATACCCGTAGCTGGAGCGGACTTTGGAGTGGAGAGCAGCCGAGGTGTAGTCGTGGTAGCCCTGTTTTTCCAATTCAGCGGGTAGCTTCTCTTTCCGCATCGTGAGATGCAGATTGCCGTCCGACACGGTGACGTTCCTCTCGCTGAAAAGGGCAGGCTGACGGCCCTTCCACCCGACGATCCCCAACACCCACTTGTTGCGATCCAGTTCCTTGCCTTCGAATTCGTCGCTCATCGGCTCGAACTTCACCCAACCGCCCTTGCTCTCCTGATCGGAGAGAGGGTAGGCATCGGTGATCCGTTTCGGTGTTTCGCCCAACGGGCCTTGCCGGTTCCATATCTTGGTCGGCCGCTTGTCGGCGGCTGGTGGATCAGCGGCCAGGGTGACAGCAGCGTACAGCATGACCAGCACGGGCAACGGGATTCGCATGACGGCATCTCCAGCAGGCATCCAGGTGGGGCGGATGGTAGCGACCGCCGTTCCCGTATTGTAAACTGACGACCGGTGGTAGCACAACGACGTGGCCGATTACCCAGCTTCGGAGGATGCCAAGATGAACGTATTACGCCCCATCCTTGCCATCACCTTGTTTGTGGTATCGGCCGGTCTGGCCGTTGCCCAAGAATCGAAGGACGGGGACGATCTGCCCCCAGCCCCCGAAGGCAAGACCTGGAAGATGGTCTGGCACGACGAGTTCGAGGGCACGAAGCTCGATGAAACCAAATGGGTGTACCGGCCTGACGGCAAACGGAAGGGCGGCTGGTGGGACCGCAAGGCCGTGGCGCTCGATGGCAAGGGGCACCTGGCGATCAAGACCTTGAAGGAAGGCGACCGATACATCGACGGCTGTGTCACCACGCAGGGCAAGTTCGAGCACGCCTTCGGCTACTACGTCGCTTGTATTCAATTTCAGAAGCAGCCGGGCCACTGGTCGGCCTTCTGGATGATGCCCAAGGGTTTCGGAAAAGGGGCGACCGGCGGCCGGGATGGCACCGAGATCGACATCATGGAGAAGCCCTGGCTCGACGACCGAGTGCAGCACACGTTCCATTGGAACGGCTATGGCAAGGACCACAAGTCCGAAGGCAAGGTCGTCCAGGTGCCCGGCGTAATACAGGACTTCCACACGTTTGCGGTCTGGTGGAAACCGGACGAGTACATCTTCTACGTCGATGGCAAGGAAACGTGGCGCACCAAGGGCGGCGGGCCGTCGCAGGTGCCCGAGTACATCCTCCTGAGCGACGAGGTTGGCCGCTGGGCCGGGGACATCGCCAAGGCCAGGCTGCCCGACGAGTTCTTGGTGGACTACGTGCGGGTCTACGATCTGGTTGAGAAGAAGTGAGGAGGGACACATGAAACGGCGACATTTCATGGTCACGTTGGCTGCTGGTGCAGCTTGTGCGCAAGTACGCAGGCTCTTCGGCGCTGAGCAACCGAACTACCAGCGGGCCAACACCGACTGGCTGGCGAAGTGCCGCTACGGGATCGGCGTCCACTGGACGGCGCAGACTGTGCCGAGAAGTGGTGCCCCGCTGCCATTTCAGCGGGCCGTCGATTCCTTCAAGCTCAAGGAGTTCGTCGAGCAAGTTCGGTATGCCGGGGCCGACTATGTGTTGTTCACGGCCGCCCACGCCCTCCAAATGCTCCCCGCCCCGCACCCGGTGATCGACAGAATCCTTCCTGGCCGAACCTGCAAACGAGATCTGATTTTCTAACAAGTGTTTGTATTAGCACGCCCGGGAGGATTCGAACCTCCGACAAGCGGATTAGAAAGCACGTGATTGAGCCCCCTCGCTGCTCCCTCGGGGCTGTTTTGCCGCATTTTGAGCCCTTTCCGTCCGGGAAAACAGGGGCAAAAGCGAAAAAGTATTTGGTCACAAGTGCCGTTTTCGATTCCGTTCGGGCAAAGAGGCCCAAGGCCCGGCCCAAGGTCGCGTCGGGGCCAACACGCCCGGCCACGGGCCACGGCAGCCCCGCGTTGGCCGCCGTGTTCGCGCCGGTGGGGCGACTGGCCCTGCTCTGGTAGCTTTCGCCAACCGGCTACCACCGGCCCCAGTCGCTAACCCTACCCCTCGCCGATCAACCAATCCCGCTCGGCCACGGCGCTGGCATGGACTGGTACGCCTTGGTAGACCAGGGCCGAGACCAACAGGCCGTCGGCAGAAGCCCGGTATTCCTCGCCTTCGCCCACCTGATCGGCCTTTTCCCACGGCAGGTTGCTTACGGTGGCTATCACCCGCTCAACCTCGCCAACCTCAACCTGCGTATCGCCGGGTTGGACTTCCAGGGCATCCAGCACCAGGCCGGAAAGCAGCCGCTTCCAGACCTTCCGGCAGGTGGCCGGCTTGTCGAACAGGTCGAGGGTGACGATTTTCTCGCCGATGGCGACTGCCAGCCCCGTGGCCCCTTCCACGTAGGGGAGTTTCTCCTGGAACTCCGAGATCCGCTGCCGGCACGAGTCATACGTGTCGCCGAGCGCACTGGTGGGAGAATCGGTCCCCAGGGCGCTCTGAACACGGTCAATCTCCGCCCAGACCTCTCCCTGGTCCGACTGGTGCCCCTGGTCTTCCTTGAGCGACTTGGCCACGGACGACTTGATCGCAAACAAGATGCTGGTGGAGGAACGGGTTTCGCTCGACTCGAAATTGCGGGTCTTGTAGCCCC
>JBEKTY010000069.1:0-39260 GCA_049515555.1 Thermoguttaceae bacterium | reverse complement strand
ATGAGCGGGAGGTGGAAACGGAGCACGGCATGCGGCTATTGAGACCCAAACGGGGAAACCCCGAAACAGATTATGCCGAAGCCTACCCCACCGCGCCACCTCTCGACTCTACCCTTTTGCCCTCCGTTTCCGGGCCCGCCCGATGGACCCGATGGACCAAGATCGGCAATCAAACTGAATTTTGAAAGTCTGACCCCGTTACGGACCCCACGCATTCACGGCGCACGGCCAGACTTTCAAAATTCAGTATGACTGCCTGTCCGTGCGCCGTGAGGGTTGTATTTTAGCGGGTGGAAGTCCCGCCTGGGAAGGGTCGCTTGCCCAATAGCAGTTGAAGAGGCGAGGGAGGCAACGAGGTCGTCGAAGCCTTCGATCTCGCCAGGCAGCGAGAAGGCGGTCGCTCTTGCGATGCGGCCCACATGGCCCTCAACCCCGGCCCTTCTCCCAAGCTTGGCGATGGTCTCCCGACCCCGCCGTGGCGGGGACCGAAGGTCTCCGCACGCTCGGGAGACCTTCAAAGCGGCGGTGTGGCTCGGTCGGAGACCGGCCACAACGCAGTGGCTCGGTCGGAGACCGGCCACAACGCAGTCGCATTGCGATGCGGCCCACACGGCCCTCACCCCTGGCCGCGCTCCCAATCGTGCCGCCACGCCCTTCGCTCGGGCTCAGGGACGTGCCACCCGCCGAACACCACGGCCGCCAACGCCCAAGCCGCCCTTCGCTCGGGCTCAGGGACGTGCCACCCGCCGTTTCAGGCTGCCCGCCGTGCGGCGCGCTGCTTGCGCATGTCCTTCCAGCGCCGGTGGAGCCACCAGTATTGTTCCGGCGCCTCGCGGATGCCCTCCTCCAGCCCGCGGGTGTACCACTGGGTCAGCTCGTGAACTGAACCCACGTCGCCCGGCGTGTCGCGCGGATCGGCCAGGCCGTGCGTGACCATCTCGAACTGCATCGGCCGATCCAGCCGCCGGGCGTAGCACACGGCCAGCGGGGCGTCGTGTTCCAGGGCCAGCAGGGCGATGGCCTTATAGGCCGAGGCCGGCCGGCCGAAGAACTCCACCCAGCAGCCCTTCTCCCCGCCGTACTGATCGGCGAGGAAGGCCATGGTGCCCCCGCCGCCCAGGACGTTTAGGATCTGCTCGTAACCGCCGTTCTTTGGAATCAGATGCTGCCCGGTCGCACCGCGGAAGCGGGCCAGGAAGCGGTCCAGATAGGGGTTATCAAGCGTGCGGGCGACGCTATGCGTCGGGAAGCCGAGGATGCCCAGCGCATAGCCCCCCACCTCGAAATTCCCGAAATGGCCTGTCACCACAATCACCGGCCGCCGGCTGATCAAGTGCCGGATCAGGGGCGCGGTGTTGCGCAACCGCAGAAACCGCCGCCAGTTGGTCTCGTGGACCTTTCGCGGGACGTGGGCCACTTCCAGGACCAGCAGGAACAGGTGTTCCCACATCTGCCGCGCCAAGCGCCGCCGATCGCCAGCCGAGAGTTCCGGAAAGGCGTGCGCCAGGTTCTCGTCGACCACGCCCGACCGCACCCGCAGCACGTCGCTGAACAGCCGGGCCAGCCAGCGGGCCATGCGCTGGCCCGTCTCGAGCCGCATCGCCTGCACCCAGCAAATCAGGATGCGGACGACGACATAGACGAGCCAATCGAGCAGTTGCTTCCGTCGCATGCGGGGCTGTCTGCCTGGATGGGGGCCGGGACGGGCTCATTTTCTGGCCGTTGCGGCCGAAAAATGTGCCTGTCCCCCTCTGTCCCGGGGAGCGGCCCCATTTTCCCCGAAACGCCCGGGCAAGCCAAGAGCGATTCCGGCCACTCTTTCGACCGCTCGGCCAGCTCCCGCTCGCGGTAGTCGAACTCCTGCCGCCGGGCCGCCGCCCGGGCCGATTCCCGCTCCATCTCCCGCCGGCAGCCGGCGAGCCATTGCTCCAGTTCCCGCTTCTGGCGGAGCAGCCGTTTGTACTGCTCGGCCACCTGCCCCTGGAGCCGCTCGATATCCTCTTTCCGCTCCTGCAACTCGGCGTTGGCCTCGTGGTACTGCTCGGCCAGGCGGGCACGAATTCGGCCCAGCGAGCGATCGAGGGCTTCCGGCGCGGCGTGGCCGCTCCTCAATTGGGCCCACAGCTCCTCGGTGGCCAGGCGGGTCTCCAGGGCCTCACGGTGCCTGCGGCCCAACTCCCTGCGAAGCCGTTCCAGGGCCGACAGCGACCGATCGACCTTTGCACTGCGGCGCTGGATCGCGCGGTGCCGGTCCTCGATTTCGCCCACCCGCTGGGCCAACCACAACCGGGCGGCCGAGAGATCACGGTCCAATTGGGCCGTGCGGGCGTTCAGTTCCGCCTCGCGGTGATCGAGGTCCGTCTGGCGGGCCCACAGATGCTCGGCCAGTTGGGCCGTCTGGATCCGCACCTGCTGGTCAGTCGCCCCCGCCGTGGGAAGCTGCGGGCCATCGGGGCGTTCCCCCTGCCCGGCCGGCGCCGCCAGAATAGGCAGCCCAACGCGTCTATCGGCCATCCCCGCCGCATGGGCCGTGTCGATCCGCGTCTCGCTCGCCATTTCGGCCGCCTTCGGGTTCGCCTCTGGCCGACGTGTTCCGGTACCGGTTTCCGACATGGCTTGGCTGTCCGGGAGAGAAAGATGAGGGCGTGCCGGCAATCCCTGCGCAGCCGGCAAAACTCCCCCAAACTCCTAAATCGGCATGATTTGCGGCCGAGTTGACCGCAATGGCCGCCGGAACCGCGACTTTTGCGAACTTCTCCCCTCGCCCTTTGGGAGAGGGGCCGGGGGTGAGGGTGTGGATAGAATACACAGGGAAGAGAAGTGACTATTCGATCCAGAAACGCCCTCACTCTAACCCTCTCCCGGAGGGAGAGGGGACAGAACGCTGGGTGCCACTGCTGGCTTGCCCAGCAGTGTCGAATCACCATTGGGCGCAACACTGCTGGACAAGCCAGCAGTGGCACCCCCAAAACTTGCGCGATTCCCTGCGAAAACAGGGAAACTGCGCGAGATGAAAGGCGGCTACCCCGCCGCCTGGCCGATCGCCTCTTGCAACCGCTGCTTCGGCTGCACGCCGACGAACCGCTCGACCACCTGCCCCCCCTTGAACAGCATGAGCGTGGGAATCGAGCTGATCCCGTATGCCGCCGCCGTGGTGGGGCTTTCGTCCACGTTCATCTTGAAGATCTTTACGGTGTCGGCGTTTTCTGCGGCCAATTGCTCGATGATCGGCGCGATCATCCGGCATGGCCCGCACCACGGGGCCCAAAAATCAACCAGCACCGGCTGGCTGGCCTGCAGCACTTCGGACTGGAATTCGGCATCAGACAGTTCATGGACGTTGGCCATGGAAGGTTATCTCCTGACAGTTCAAGGCACTGAAGTTCCCCGCCATTATAGGCCGCCGCCGCCGTGCGACAACGGGGAGTAACCGTCCGCGGGGCAGGGGGAAAGGCCGCCTTGCTCGTTCGTGAGAAAAAGGGGGGCAAAAGGGGAACCCAACAAGGCTAAAATAGTTCTGACCCCTTTGTTTGCTCAACGCTCTCCCGCCCGGCTTATTTCTTCTGCTCGACTTTCAGCAGGCTGGACATCGCGGCGCGAAGTTCCTTCATCTTCAGCGGCATGGACAGGACCACCCGGTAATCGGAGGCCAGCACGCGGCTCTTCCAGTCCTCTTGGGTGTGGTCCAGCAGGAGCAAGGCGCGGATGAACCTGGTCTTGTTGTCGTTGGCCAGGGCGTTGAACGAATTGAGGGCCGTATCGCCCAGCTCCTGGGCGCTGAACAGCACGCAATCGGCGGTGGTGCCGTCTTGGCGGAGGCGGTTCATGGCCCGCTCCACGTCGCTGGTGACCAGCACGCGGTAGCCTGCCCGCTTGAACCCCGCCCGAAAAATATCCTGCATTTTGGGGTTGGATTCGACGACCATCACCGATCGCCGGGTCATGTCGGGACCGTAGGCCGTTTCGTCCTCGGTCGGCAGTTTGCCGCTCTCGGCGTCTTCGATGAGGTGCGCCTCGGTCACGGCCAGATCGGCCAGCAAGGCGGCGGCCGTCTGGTAGCGTTTGGGCGGGTCCAAGCACATGCTCTTGTTGACCACCATCGTCACCCAATGCGGCATGTTGGGCTGGACGTTCTGGATGGGCGGGATCTCGAAGAAGCGTGCCCGGCTCAGCCGCTGCAAGCGATCCTTGGCCTCCGGCAACGGCGCCTGGCCGGTGAGCATGTGATAGTAGATGCAGCCGAGGAAGAAGATATCGCTGCGGGCATCGTCCTTGCGGACGCCGGTGGCCCGTTCCAGCGCGGCGTAATCCACAGTCCGCGTGTTGGGCATGAGCGAGAGCATGTCCTCGCTCAAGCTTTCGTCGGCGGCGGCCAGCCCGAAGTCGACCAGCTTCGCCTGGCCCGAGCTGGTGACCAGGACGTTGCTCAGTTTCAGATCGCGATGCGCCAGTCCGCGTTCGGCGGCATAGCGGAGGCCCTCGGCCATGTTCATCATCAGCCGCGTGGCCTGGAGCGGATCGACCAGTTTGCGGATGCGGACGAAGTCCCGCAGGTTCCAGCCTTCGACGAACTCCATGACCAGGAAATGGTACTTGCCGTCGGAGATTACGTCGAAGGTGGGCACGATATTGGGATGGCGGAGGGTGATTCCGACGCGGCCCTCGCGGAGAAACTGATTCGACTGGCCCGCATTGTCGCTGTAGCGCTTCCGCAGGACCTTAATGGCCACGATCTCGCCCGTGTCGCGATGCACGGCGCGGAAGACGCGGGCGAACGTGCCGGAGCCCACCAGGTACAGCACGCGGTAGCGGCCGTAGAAGAAACCCGATCGCTCGCCCTTGATCAGGCGCTCGACCTGGTAGTTCGTCAGGTACTCCTTGCGGACCAGCAGTTGGAGCAGGTCGCTGAGCGGGACGGCCCGGCTGCCCAGGGTGCCCCAGATCTCCTGCAACTGCCGCATGTCGAGCAGTTCCAGGTTTGCGGCCCGCTGTGCTACTTGCTCGGCGGTCGGCTGTTTCATGCCCTCTCCCGACTATCCTGCGAGCGGCCAGTCACTATTTTATCCTACCGGCCGACCAGGCTCCCCGCAACCCAGGCGGAGGGTTGGGCGGTCCGGCCAACCCCGGCCATCAGCCCAGGGCCTCGAGCTTTCGGCGATAGTCGTCGCGCTCGCGGCGCGTGGCCTCCAGGTCGAAGGTCAGGTATTTCATGTCCAGTCGAAGTTGGCTCAATGCGTCCTGCACCAGCGACAGGATCCGCCGCCGGCGCCGGCTGCTCTCGACCACGTGGTTCAAGATGGGGTCCACCCCGGTACGGTGCTCGGCGGGCACGCGCCGGACGGCTTCGACCAGGTCGAGGATCTCGCGGGGCACTTCCTCGACGGCGGGTTTCACGACGTGGGTTGGTTCGCTCATGGGGTGCTTCTCCGGCGGTTGAGGTGATGGATGTCAGAAAAGCACGCCCCGTGCCGCAATCGCTCCCGATTCTTGGGCATTGGTGTAAGTTGTTTTTCTGCAAAGGATTAAGACCTCACGACCGCTTCCCGCCATCGGTCGGCCCCGAGCTGCTTCGATGGGAAAATGCCACGTTTGATCTGGATGCTCTCCGCAAATCCTGATACAAGCACAGTTTACGGCAACGTGGCCATCCCGGCCGGACGTGGTCTTTTCGCCACGTGCGCCGCGGAGCGGGTTCGATGAATTCCTTCACCCCCCAACGAACCCTGACAACGTGGCTGCTGGCGATGGCTGCGGCTACGGCGGCACATCCCGCCCCCCTGCCCGGCCAAACGCCTTGGCACGAAGGTTTCGAGGGCCCGATCCCCTCCTGGCACGAGGCCGGCGGCGACGCCCAGTTCACCATTCTACAGCATCAACGGGTCTCGGGAATCGCCCACACCGGCCAGGGCTGCGAGTGGTTCCAGGTCGTGGGCCGGGGCGGCAGCACGGCCTACGTCGGTCACGACATAGGCCGCCCCCGCGTGATCCAGGACCTGCGGTCCAGCGTGTGGGTCAAGTCGGACCGCGGCGGAGTGCAGTTCCTGGCAGCGGTTGCGCTGCCCCGAACCGCCGATCGGCACACCGGCCGGCCCGTGACCACGTACCTGGTCGGCTCCACCTATACGGACGTGGGGCGATGGCAGCAACTCCGCATCGAGAACCTCCCCGCGCTGCTCACCCGCCAACTCCAAGTCTTGCGAAGCCAGGCGTTGACCGGCGTCGATGGCCGCCAGGCCTACGTGGCCCAAGTGCTTCTGAACATCTACGGCGGGGCGGCAGTCAGCAACGTATGGGTCGACGACCTGGAGGTAGCCGGCCACGTGGGCCTGGGGCCCGGCGTCGGGCCGCCGGTTTCGGCGGGCGCCGCCGCGCCGCCCGGCGCGCCACCCGCCGCCGCGCCCCCGGCCGTGCCGCCCGGCGCCGCGTCAGCGGCTCTGTCCGCCGGCCCGGGAGCGCTTGCGGCCGTGCCCGATCCAGCCCGGGGACCGCCGCAATTTTCGCGCAACGACAATGATCCGCCCCCCGTGCGGCGCCGCGAGGCCCGACTCGACCGCTCCGTACTGCTGGTTAACGATTATCCGTTGTTCCCGCGGGCCATCCAATATCAAGGGGAGCCGCTGGCCCAACTCAAACAATTGGGCTTCAACGCGGTGTGGCTGCGGCAGGTCCCGCCGCCCGAGCTGCTCCGCGAGGCCGACCGGCTCGACCTGTGGCTGGTGTGTCCGCCGCCGTGGCCGGCGGGCGTCGAGCCGCCCAAGTCGTCGCTGGGTGTGATCGGGCCCGAGTTCGATCCGGTCCTCGCCTGGGACCTCGGCAGCGGCCTGACCGGCGAGCAGATCGATGCTTATCGGCAATGGGCCGATACGATCCGCCTGGCCGATGCCCGACGCCACCGGCCGCTGGTCTGCTCGCCGGCCAGCAATCTGCGGGGCTACAGCCGGCTGGCGAACGTGCTGTTGGTTGACCGCCGTCCTTTGGGCACGAGCCTGGAGATGCCCGATTACGGCACGTGGGTCCGCCGTCAGCCGCTGCTGGCCCTGCCGGGCACCCCGGTTTGGACCACGATCCAGACGCAGCCCAGCGAAGCCCTGCGGCGGCAGCTTGCGGCGTTGGGCGGGGGCCGCCTGCCGCCCTCGACCATCGCCCCCGAGCAGATCCGCTTGCTGCTGGACACCGCACTGTCGTCCGGCAGCCGCGGCGCGCTGTTCTTGTCCGACTCGCCGCTGGACGCCCCAAGTGCGGAAACCCGGCAGCGGGCCATGACCCTGCAACTGGTCAACTTGGAATTGGACCTGATCGAGCCCTGGGTGGCTGGGGGATCCCTGGCCGCCCTGGCCGAGAGCAACCGGCGGGAGGTGGCCGGGGCGGTGCTGCGGAGCGGTCGGGCGCGGATCGTTCTGCCCATCTGGGTCGCGCCCGGCTCACAATGCGTGCCGCCCATGGCCATCGCCGATCCGCTGGCCCTGATCGTGCCCGGGGTGCCCGAATCCAGCAACGTCTATGAGCTGACCGCCGGCCGCCTCCAGCCTTTGCGGCACCACCGCGAGATGGGCGGCATGCGGGTTACGCTGGATGAGTTCGGCCTGTCGGCCCTGTTGCTGCTGGCCCAAGACCCGCTGGTGATTGAGGCCGTCAAAGGCCGGGCATCGGTCAACGGCCGGTCCAGCGCCGAGCTGGAGCAGCACCTGGCCGCCGAGAAGCTTCAGGACGTGACCCAGGTTCTCGGTCAGTCGTGGAGCCGCGTGCCCCCGCAACTGAACGTGGGCGAGCAGCTAACGGCGGCGCGGGCCGACCTGGGGCGGTCTGAAGCCCGACTGGCCGCCGGCGACGTGCCCGGCGGCTCGCTGGCCGCCCGGCGGGCGATGCGGCCGCTGCGGCTGCTGGAGCGGACCGCCTGGGAGGCCGCCATGACCGGACTGGACTCGCCCGTGGCCAGCCCCGCCACCGCGCTGTTCGCCGCGCTCCCCTGGCATTGGGCACTGGCCGACCGGCTGGCCGCCTCGCATCCCGGTCCGAACCGGCTGTCGGCCGGCGATTTCGAGGCATTCGCCCTCATGCTCCAAAGCGGTTGGCGGAATTTCGAGCGCCCGATCGAAGGCGTGCAGACGGCCGCCGACCTGGTGCCGGAGGCCTGCCACAGTGGGCGGCTGGGCCTCAGGCTGACGGCCCGCGCCGACGATCCTGAAAACCCGCCTGCCTTGCTCGAAACGCCCCCGCTGTGGATCACCAGCCCCGCCGTACCCCTGGTCGCCGGCCAGGTCGTCGTGATACACGCCTGGGTCAATATTCCCAAGGCCATCACCGGCAGCGTGGACGGCCTGCTGGTCTTCGACTCGATCGGCGGCGCGGACCTGGCCCTGCGGATCGACCGCACCGCCGGCTGGCGGGAATTGACCATGTTTCGTGCGGCGGGTCAGTCGGGGCCGATGAGCGTTACGTTCGCGCTGAGCGGCCTGGGCGAGGTGCACCTGGACGACGTGACCCTGGCCGTGCTGGAGCCCGCCCCCGCCGGCCGCCCGGCCGCCCAAGGCCCGTCCTCGCCCCTCCCCCCGCCGCGATAAACCGCAAGCGGCCAGAAATGTTACGGCCCCCTCCCTGTTGTTACGGTTCGGCTCGTTCCAAACCGCGCGTAACCGTTCACGGGGAGACGGAAGAAGCATTCGATGACATCAGGTTGACGCCGGGATGCCGCTGTTCTTCTGCGGCAGCGATTCCACGAGCCTTTTCATGGTCTCGGTCAGTTCCACCGGGAACATGACGACCGTATTCGATGGTCCGGCTCCAAGCCCGTCAATCGTCTGGAGCGTCCGCAACTTCATCGCCCCCGGCGTTTGCTCCATTATCGCCGCGGCGGCTGCCAGATTGACAGCCGCAATCTTGTCGCCCTCCGCCTTCGTGATCGTGGCCCGCTTCTCGCGCTCCGCGGCGGCTTGCCGCGACATGATCCGTTTCAAGTCTTCCGGCATCTCGATGTCCTGGAGGCGAATGGAATCCATGTGCAATCCCCAATGGCTGATGCGCTGCTCGACGATCTCGGCAATCCGCTGCTGGATCTGGTCCCGTTCGGACAGGAGTTCATCCAGCGAGAGTCCGCCGATCACATCTCGCAACGTGGCTTGGGCATACTGGGCGATGGCAAATGCGTAATCCTGGATTGCGATGACCGCTTTTTCCGGGTCAGCAACCAGGAAGAACAGCACTCCGTCGATCGCCGCGGGCACGTTGTCCTTGGTAATCACCTGCTGGCTCGGAATGTTGAGCGTGAGCAGCCGCAGGTCAACAAATCGGACGTTGTCGATGAAGGGGATGATATACAGGACCCCTGGTCCTCGAACTGTCCGGAACTTGCCCAGCCTGAGCACGACACCCCGTTCCCACTGGGCTGCAACACGCACGCCGGAGACGAGGATTCCCCAAAGGGCTGCGAACACGGCCTCCGGCAACACTGCGGCGAACACTCCGACCTCAGTCGTCGGCCTTATCGCCAAGAAAAGTGCCAGACCGAGAAAAATTACAGGAACCAAGATCAGCAACATCCGCAACGCCCCTCCGAGAGAAGCGTGTCCTCGTTGAGGCTGCGCATAGACTTTTTCTGTCGGCATTGTCGGCACCCCTTTCCCTTGTAATCAACCAAACGCCCGCCAACCAAAACTCGGCGTTGTGATTCATGGGGTCCGCGCCTACTTTCATGGCCACCGGGACCCCACAGCGGTAGCCTGACTACACTGAACTGAGTCTTGTTGGCGGATGGGGCCACGTCAAGCCCCCCCTCAGAAGTTCTCGGAACTCATGCCTTTGGAATACATTCGGTTGAGCTTGTTCGGACCACCAAGGATTGATATCCTCCCGCCCCATGAGGCTGTGGGAAACAACCCTTTGTCTGAACTGTGAGTATCTGGCGCAACGTGTTGTGATAGCGGAGGACAAAGTTACCAAGGCGTGATTCACGTTCCTTCCAAGAACAGTCGGACGAGGTCCTTCCTAAAAAAGAGAGAGATCAGTATGAGTACGACAATAATGACGACGGGAGCCAGCTTGTACCGCACCAGCCGCAGCCAAGTGTGCGTGGGCAAAGGGCTCACGCTGCACCTGAACTCGAACTCAAGATTCTCCATGATCCTCTCGAGCTCACGTTCATCCACTTTGTACTTGCCTACATAAGCATCCTTGCAGACCTTCATGTATTTCGACAGGAGGTAGCTTACCTTCCTATTGAAGAAACTTCGCGACTGCAAGTAGAACCTCTTCAGCTCATCGAACACCTCTTCCACGTTCTCGTCGGCCTCGCCCGCAACGATGTAGCCGTTGACGATGAACTGGAGGTCGCCCAACCGCTCGATGGCTTCGATCCGCTTGGACAACAGGGATTCGCTGGTGCACATCGAGTCGGTTACGGGCTTGGCCGCACTCGCCAAGGCTTTGCCGACCTTGCTGCTCTTGGACATCAAGCTGAGCGGTACTGCTGGTCCTGGCATAACAGGCTCCTCTGCTTCTTGTTCCTGTTGCGAAAAGATGTGGGTGCGTCAAGATATGTAGGGTGGGTCGAGCGGTAGCGAGCCCCACCATTTTCGACGGACGACGGAAGACGGACGACGGGCCGGAGTGCTCCCCTCCGTCGTCCGTCGCCCGTCCTCCGTCGCGCTTCTGGTGGGGCTCGCTCGGGCTCGACCCACCCTACAATTTTCCGACCTTCTGTGACAGAAACCAATTTAGGATGCCGCCCAATCTAGCACCCCCACCATTGAGAGTCAACCAGGCCTGGCGACGCTTGCTTCCGCTCAAGGCCGTGTGCATGGCTACACCCCGGGGGAGCGCCCGGGTAGAATGGTCAGCGTTGCGAGCCTGAATCAGCTCAAGCGGAGAAGAATCATGTATGCAGCAATTCTCCTCGTCATGGCTTCTCGCGCGGCGACCGGCGAAGCGTTCGGCGGCGATCTCGTTGCATTCGAGGAGGCGGGCAAGTGGGGCTTCAAGGATGCAGCCGGGAAAGTCGTCATCGCTCCGCAATTCGCCGAGGCCCATGCGTTCTCGGACGGGCTGGCGGCCGTGCGAACCAAGAAGACCACGGTTTGGGGGAGAGGAGATACTTGGGGCTACATCGACAAATCGGGCAAGTACGCTGTCGAGCCGCGGTTCAACGAGGCAGATTTCTTCCGCAACGGCGTGGCCAGAGTTCACGTCGGCGGGACCCTGCAAACTCCTTGCGATGTTATTCCTTACTGGGAGGGAGGCCAGTGGCAGCGGATCGACCCGGCGGGTAAGGTTCTCAAGTAGAAGAGCGGTTACTGCGCGCCAGAGGAGACTTTAATGGGCCATCGGGGGTGTGCGGCGGTGCTGGTATTGTTCGGTTGTTTGTGGGGCGGCGCCGCTTCATCCGCCGACCGTAGCGCCCCGCCCCCGCTCCGGCTCCGCCACTCGGACGTGGTCTTCATGTACGACGATCCCCGGCAATACGAGGCGTACGGTTGCACCGTCCTCGGCTGGGCAGGCGGGGCGGGGGCCAAGCATATCGAGGAGGCCCATGCCAAGGGGGTGCGGCTGTTTGCCACCAGCGTCGGCTTCCTGACGGAGGCTAGCCGCACGATCGACTTCAGCCCGGACTTCCTCGACGCCGCCTGCCGCAACTTCGAGGGCCGGCCTTTCGCGGTGCCCTGGCTGTGGGATCACAAACACAAGGGCCAACCGGCCTGGTGGTGGTGTACGAACAGCCCGCTGTACCGGCGGTACCTCGACATGCGGCTGGTGGAGGTGATGAAGGCCGGGCCGGATGGCCTGCACATCGACGACTATCGGGGCGCCTCGGGGGCGGTCACCTGGCTCTCGGCTTGCTTCTGCCGCCACTGCATGGCGGGCTTCCGCGAGTACCTGGGCAAGGCCGTGCCCAAGGAGAAGCTGGCCACGCTGGGAATCAGCGACCTGGGCGGCTTCGATTACCGGCAGTTCCTTCTCGACCGGGGTGTGAAACCCGAGAACTACCAGCAACGGCGGGCCAGCCTGCCGCTGGCCGCCGAGTTCCTCGATTTCCAGGTGCAGGCGAACACCGCCTTCGTGGCCGGCTACCGCCGCCGGGCCGAAGAGCTGGCCGGCCACCCGCTGGCGCTGTGCGTCAACTCGGGTCTGGACGACGCCCAGGCGCTGGCCATTGCCCCGCACCTGAGCTACTTCTGCTGCGAGGTGGACCACGCGGCATCGAGCCGGGCGCCGCCCATGCACCCGGTTTGCGTCTATAAGCTGGCCGACGGCCTTGACCGGCCCGTGGCCGCCACGGCCAGCGGCTGGGATTGGGCGTACGTGGCCGAGCACAAGTTGCCGGGCTTGGTCCGCACGTGGATCGCCCTCTCCTACGCCCACGGACAGAACTTCATGGCCCCGCATCACCAGTGGTGCTATACGAACGAGAAGGGCACGCATTGGTACACGGGCCCGGCTGAGGAATATGCCTGGCTCTACCAGTTCGTGCGCCGCAGCGCCCGGCTGTTGGAGGGCTACGAGGCCGTGGCCCCGCTGGCGGTCGTCTACGACAACGCCGCACGACGCCGGGGACGTGGCGACATCCAGCCGATCTGCACGGCCCTGGCCCGGCGGAACATCCCGTTCACGGTGGTCGTGGCGGGCGACGACTGGCTCGACTACCGGCTCGATGGGGACCGCCTGGCACGATTCAAGGCTGTGGTCGTAACGAAGGACCTCGCCCTGGAGGGCCGTCAACGGGAATTGGTCGAGAAGGCCCGGGCCGAGGGCCGGGTGGTGGTGTGGCCCGACGAGGCCCGCTTGGAGAAGCTCCTGCCCGGGGCCGTGCAGGTCGAGGGCACGGACCAGGTGACGGTCGTCGTGCGCGCATCGACGGACAACGCCCGCGCGCCGCTGGCCATGCACCTGCTCAATCGCGGCTACGACACGGAGAAGGACGCGCTCCGGCCGCTGGCAGGCTTTGCCGTGCGGCTGCGGCACGATCTCCTCGGCGGGCGGGGGTTCACCCAGGCCCGGCTGTACGCTCCGCGCGCGGAGCCGCTGCGCCTGGAAGTCGTCGCCAACGGCGAGCATACGGTCGTTAAGGTCCCCGGCCTGGACCTCTGGTCCATCGTGGAGCTTAATGTCAGATAATGCTCGGCGTTCTGGCGGCAATCCAGGAGCTTCGCTTTGCCCTGACGCCGCTGTTGTTCGAGCACGAAGGAATGGAACAGTCGCACCCTTGAGCCGCTGCCTAGCCCATGTCTATCCTCCGGATGCCGCGTTGAGCGGTGCTTGTTCATTTGCCGGCGGGGGGCACATGATGAAATCGAACCTGACACGCCGCGGTTTCATCGAACATTGCACGGCGCTTTCGGCGGCCACCGCGCTCTCGGCTTGGACGGCGTCCCGCGCGGCCGGCGAACTGCCAAAGACCGACTGGCGGACGGCGCTTCAAGATCCTGTCTACGGCCTGATCCCCGACCAGCCGGACCTCGACCGAATCCTGGCCCTGTTCCCGCGCCCCATGGGGAAGCCGGCCTTCGATCCGCAGGCCATCGCCGAGAACATCAAGCGACTCCAGCCGGCTCCGCCGGTCAACACGGGCCACCCGCTGCTGGACCTGTCGGTCAAGACCGGACTCGCCCACGTCGACGCAACATTTCGGGGCGACCATCCCAAGTACGGTGTGGGGACCTACGCCCAGGACGTGCACGACGGATTTCCGCCCACGATCATTGCCGCGGTCGACGCGCTGTCGGCTTGGGGCCTGGGCCGGCGTGCCGCTCAGCTATTCCGCTATTGGCTGGCGAATTTCGTGCGGGAAAGCGGCACGATCAAATACTATGGACCGTCCGTCAGCGAGTACGGCCAACTTCTGCATACGGCCGCGTTGCTGGAGGAAAGGGCCGGTACGGCGGGATGGTGGGCCGAGGGATACAAGGCCCTGGATCGAATGGCCGAGTTCCTCCTGCAGCTCCAGGCGGCCGCGGCCCAAGCCGGCAGTCTCATCGCCGGGGTACCGGAAGCCGACACCCGGCGGGACACGGGCAGGTATTTCCACAACAACGCTTGGGTCGTCAAGGGTCTTCGGCGCTGGGCCGCTCTGTGCCGGCGTCAGAAGGCTTCTCCCACGACCGCAATTGCCACGGTAAGAAGAGTCGCTGCGGCGTTGGCCGAGGATACGCTGCGTGCCATCCGCAAGACGTGGCCCGCCGATCCGTCTGACTGGTGGTTGCCGCCGCAAGTCGAGCCGTTGCAGAGACCCGCGCGCCTCAGCGGCGCGGCGGACGTTGCCTCCTACACCAACTACCGCTACTGGCCGGAGTTGCTCTCCAGCGGCCTCCTGCCGGCCGACCTCGCCCGGCGGGTCGTCGAGGCGCGCCTTTCGGCCGGAGGGCAGTTCTGCGGCATGACGCGGTTCGCCGCCCATCTGGACGACTGGCCTCTGGCCGATTACCTTCATGGTCTGTGGTCGCTAGGACGCCGGAAAGACTTTCTTCTCAGCCTGTACGGCCATGTTGCGTATCATCAGGCCGAAGGGCACCTGACAGCCTATGAGCAGATGTCCTTGCCACCGGGACGGCCGCGGGCCGACTATTGTCTCCCCTGCCAACTGGTTGCAGCGCGTGCCGCTCGTGTGCTTCAGAAGTAACGGATGGGAACATGTCGCCTTAGCCGCCGGTGGCTGCACCGTCGGCCGCAAACAGCACCGCTGATGAGTAAGGCATGGCTCCAAGCCTTGTATGCGTCTGGGCGTTGATCTCGATCGGCCCGGTCGAGCCCCCCACGCCGCCCCCGGCGAGCCTGGCGATCGGTCCCGCAGAGGCCACAATCGTGTTGAAGAACTCGCAGGGCCTTCGCTGGCAGTTGGAAAAACGCGGCGGCCGTTGGACTTTGGGGACGCTCTTCGTCCACGACAAGCCCCTGGATGCCCCGCTGGCCTCCGGCATAGTGGCCCTCAGTAACATCGCCAGCCGGCAGGTCTTCTGGCCGGCAGCGACCGAAGGCAAGCAGTTGGACGAGCGGTCTGCCCGCTTCTCGGGCGGCGAGAAGATTGGCGACGTGTCGTTCCGCTTCGAGGTGGACGTGGCGCTGAAGGAAAACGTGCCCGCAGCCACGCTCGCACCCCGCTGGTCAGTCGATAAGGATCTTGATGGATTTGAGGTCTGTCTGGCCTACCAGGGCGTGGGCGCCGCCGACTGGCGCGTGCAAAGCTATCCTTTCGCCGGCAACAGTGAAAGGGCCGCGATTGCCCCGATGCGATATTGCGGCGTGCCCGGGGTATTGGTCTATCGCCCGGATTTGTCGATGCTGGTGTTGTTCGCCGTTGACATGCGGTTCGACTACCTCAATCCGACGACCTGGACGGGCAAGACGGGGTTCCACTTCGTCAACGGGCGGATGGCCCCGCAGTTCCGCTGCGGCGGCGGAAAGTTCTCGGCTGGCCTGCGGTACGAGCATCCCCTGCAACTGTTCTTCAGCGACAGCGGGGAGTTTGCCCGTGCGATCACAAGCATCATGCAGAACTGGATCGAGGCGAACGACTACAAGGTGGACGAATCGCTCTTGGTGCGAACGCCTCAGGAGGCGTTTCAGATCACGCTGGAAGGCCGCAGGAAGATGGCCAGTTGGAAGCCGGGGATCGGGTACGAGCATCACAAGGGTACGCCTTTCGTGTACGTCGGCAACAATCCCTACATCGCCTACTATGAATACCGCCTGTATGAGATGACCGGCGACCGGGAGTGGCGCACAAGGGCGCTGGAGCAGATCGACTTCGCGCTAAAGGGCCAGCAGAGCGACCCGTCCAAACCCGACTACGGGGTCATGCACACGTCGTGGTACTTCCGCCGGCAGGGCGCGGCCGAGGGGTTTTGCAGTTGGGACTGGGGCCATAACGGCTACAAAGTGGACCTGAACGTCTGGATGGCCAGGTACATTTTGCAGACCTGGCAACGAGTCAAGCGGCACGAAGGGCTGGATCGCCGGGATTGGTATAAGGCGGCGGTTGCCGCCGCCGACTGGGCCGTTGCCCGGCAGAACGCTGACGGCGGCCTGCCGCAGGCTGTCGAGATTGCCACGGGCAAGACCGCGAACTCCGTGGTCTGCGGCAGGGCCCTGGCAGGACTGCCGATCATCGCCCGGATCACCGGCGACAAGCGATACCTGAAGGTCAGCGCGGAGATGGAGAAATTCCTGCGGGCCAACGTCGAGGGCCGCTTCTGGTATACCGGCATGCATCCCGATCTCTTGCCCAATGACTTCGAGCAGGATAGCATCTATGCGGTCGTGGAGTACTGGCTGGACAAGCACGACCGCACGGGTCAGCAGGATTGCCTGGAGCGGGCCGTGGCCAATGCCTACTACGCCCTGCTGTACTGGTGCCCGAAGCAACTGAGCTGGGTCAAGAACCCCACGCAGTGTGCCCACAGCGAGCAGGAGCATTTCAACCAGTATTCGGTCTACTGCTACGGGAACCGTAAGATCGAGTGCCTGGCCCGGCTGGCTCAAAAGACCGGGAACCCGTTGTTCAAGGCGTTGCAGCGACGCGTGATGCAAATGAACTTCTATACCCAGGTGACCGCCGGGCCGTTCAGGGGCTCGCTGACCGAGGCCATTTGCGATCCATGGCTGGAGCGCCGCGGCGGATTCGAGTGGCGCGGCAACCCTTATACGAGTGAGCTGGTGACTGATTTGATGTTGCAGTTGATGGACCTCGGACTGGTAAAGAGCAACCGACGCTGACACCTATAAGAGGGCTGGACAATGTTTCGATTCATCATGGCTCCGCTGGCGTGCATGGCACTGGCAACCGTCGTGGAAGCCGCTGATCCTGGGGCGGCGAGCAAGGCCGCGTCGGGCCGCGGGCGGGCCTACCCCTTCGCCATGTGCTCGAACGGCTTCTTCCTGGAGAGTCCGGAATACCAGATCAAGCTGCTGGATGCCGGCGCGCGAATGGTGCGCCTGGACCTGCCCTTCCAGAGCGTCCGTCCGAAGCCGGGCGATGACCCCGCGGGCTGGAACTGGAAACCCTTCGAGCAGGTCCGCGCCATCAAGCACAAGCATCCCGAGTTGGAGGTGCTGCCGATCCTGGGCTATGGTCCCGAGTGGTCGCAGGATTCCAAGTTCAAGGGCGTGCAGGGGGGCGTGTGCTCCTGCCCGCAACGCGGCGTCGAGGTCCGTCCGGTGACCGATCCGCGGAACCTGTATGGGCACTTTGTCTACGAAGCGGTGAAACGCTACAAGGACGTCATCCATCACTGGGAAAGTTGGAACGAGCCGGATTTGCCCGGCCACGCCTTTTTCAAGGGCAACGGCCGCGACTTCTTCCAGTACCAGCGGGTGTTCTACCTGGCGGCCAAGGCGGCCGATCCGCAGTGCACCGTGTCGATGGCTGGCCTGTGCTTCCCCGCCTTCGAGGGCTATTTGGCTAAGCACAAGCTGAAGGCCCCCACGCCCTGGCCGTCCAGCAGTTCCTTCCTGGACGAGTACTTGGAGGCCTGCGCGCAGGACCCGCATGCCGCCCAGCACAACTATTACTGCGACGTCATGAACCAGCACAGCTACAGCCGTGCCAGCGACCTGTACGACTATATCGCCGTGCTGGCCAAGGCGCAGCAAGACTACCTGGGCACGATCAAACCGGTGTGGGTCAGCGAGATGGGCGCGACCGACAAGGGCGGCATATTCGGCATGAACCCCGACGAATACTGCGACTACACCCTGCAATCCTTCGCCTGGGCCGCCATGGCCGGCGTCGAGCGGCTCTTCTTCTTCCAGTTGGACAACTCCAACGGCCAAGGGCTGTACCTGGGCATGATGGGCTCACTGGGCCAACCCAAGCCGGTGCTGACCACCTATCGCGACGTGCTGGTGAAGGAGTTCGCCGATGCCCAATTCATCACGCAGCTTCACGGCACCCAGGGCGTGGATTTCCTGGGCGGCAACTGGCCTTACGCGCCGAACTGGCAATCGGGCTACAATCTCTTTGAATTCAAGAGCCGCGACGGCCGGCGGCGGATCCTCATGGCCTTCGCCGACACCGACAAACCTGCGGAGGTGAAGATCCCCGCCACCCCCGGCAAGAAGGCCCTGCTCATCGACCGGCACAACGTCCGCACTCCCCTTGCCGCGATTGACGGCGCCTATCGGCTAAGCCTGGCCGGAGCAACGCACCTGGGCGGTTGGCCGGCCAGCGACGATCCGAAAGCCAAACGGATGGGCAAGCCCGAGCATCTCGTCGGCGGCGCCACCCAGATCATCGTCGAGCAGTGAGAGCACGGAGGTGGCGACCAGGTGCCGAAGGGCAAGTATCCGAAGCTGGTCAAGCGGATCGGCAAGAGCCCGCCGCAATACCCGGACGAGGAGGACTGACTCCATTCCATGAACCATTTTCCTCAACTGCCACGCCACCTGCGACTGTTCGACGCGACCGCGCTGGTGGTCGGCTCGATGATCGGCTCGGCCATCTTCTTCGGACTGTCGATCATGGCCCAATGGGTCCAGACGCCGGGGCTACTCGTCGGACTGTGGGTTTTCGGTGGACTGTTTACCATGCTCGGGGCCATTTCCTGCGCCGAGCTGGCCGCCATGTTTCCCCATGCCGGCGGGCAGTACGTTTTCCTCCGCGAAGCCTACAGTGACTTTTGGGCCTTCCTTTTCGGCTGGACGCAGTTTTTCGTCATTCAGACGGGCTTCAATGCCGCCGTGGCGATCGCCTTTGCCAAGTACCTTGGAACGCTGCTTCCCGGGCTCGGAGAGGCCCACGTGCTGGCACGGATTCCCATCGGCGGGTTGTTGCCTATGGCCGCCCAAGCCCGCCTGCCCCAGGCTCTGCTCTGCCTTGCGCTTAATTCGGCGCAGTTAGTGGCCTGCGGCGTCATTGCCCTGCTGACGGCCGTGAATATCCGGGGTGTCCGCGAAGGGGCGCTGGTGCAGAACCTATTCACGGTCCTTAAGGTACTGGGCCTGGCGGCCCTGATCGTGGCGGGGCTGGCCCACGCGGGCGGCACTTCGCACTTCTTCCCCCTCGTCGAGCCGATTCCCGGTAAGGCCGCACTCCAAGCGGGCTTCGTGGCCGGACTGGCCGTCGCACTGTCCAAGGCTTTGTTCGCCTACGACGCCTGGTACACGGTCACCTTCGTGGCCGAGGAGGTCCACGATTCACACCGCACCCTGCCGCGAGCGTTGTTGATAGGCTGCCTGCTGGTGACGGTACTGTACGTGCTCACCAATGTCGCCTACCTGGCCGTCTTGCCGGTCAGTGAGATCGCCAGGCTGCCGGAGAACCGGGTGGCGGAGGGCGTGGCCGTGGTGCTCTTCGGCCACGTCGGCTCCACGCTGGTAATTGCCGCCATCCTGGTTTCCACCTTCGGCTGCCTCAACGGTCTGATCCTGGGCGGCGCGAGGGTCTGCTACGCGATGGCCCGCGAGGGACTCTTCTTCCGCAGTTGCGCCGCCATCGGCGGGCGCAAAACGCCCATGATGGCGCTGGTTTACCAAGGCGTCTGGTCGATGGTCCTGGCGCTGACCGGCTCCTACTCGGAGCTGCTGACCTACAGCACGTTCGCCTCGGTCCTCTTCGGGGGCCTCACGGTGGCCGCAGTCTACCGCCTGCGCGTCAAGCAGCCGGATCGGCAGCGTCCGTATCGCTGTTGGGGCTATCCGCTCACGCCGGCATTGTACTTGGCGATCTGCCTGGCCTTCCTGGTCTACGTCATCCAAGGCGATCCCCAGGCCACGGTGATCGGGCTGTTGCTAATCCTCGCCGGGGTACCGTTCTATATGATGTGGAAGGCCAGGCGATCGGGCTGACAACGCCGCGGCGGCCAGGACATGGCGAATTAGCAGTCACCTGAAGTGTTACGAAAAAAGTGATTCCTTTAAGGGGTAAACGCCAGGGCATACCTTCCGAAATATGCGGCCCGCGAATCCCACTACGGGCAGTCGCTCACCTTGGGTGGTTGCAGGCTGGTGATCTTACGACTATCTTACTTCTAGGTGGAAGACATCTCGGTTGGCAAGGAACCGCATACGCCCCCGTGCTCTTTTCGGACAATTTTCATGGGGCAAACCAAACACAAACTTCGCCGCGGCGAGCCTGCCCTCGGCGGATGGATCATGCTCGGCCATGCGGCGGTGGCCGAGATCATGGCCGGCGAGGGGTTCGACTGGATCGGCGTCGATCTGGAGCATACGGCTACCGATCTCGGCACGTTCTACGAGATGGTGTCGGCCGTCAAGGGAAGCGACTGCGATCTGTTGGCACGCCTGCATTCCTGCGACCCGGTGTTGGCCAAGCAGGTCCTGGACGCGGGCGGCCAGGGGATCATCGTGCCGGCGGTCAATACGCCGCAGCAGGCGGCGCAGGCGGCGGCCATGGCGCGGTTTCCGCCGGCGGGCTGCCGCGGGGTATCGCTGTGCCGGGCGTCGGACTTCGGCCGCGATTTTGCCGGCTACTTCGCGCGACACAACGACGAAGTTATGGTGGTGGTGATGCTGGAGCACGTGGAGGCCGTGGGCCAGGCCGACGCGATCCTGGCCACGCCCGGCATCGACGCCGCCTTCATCGGTCCCTACGACTTGTCGGCCTCGATGGGGTTGGCCGGGCAATTGGAGCATCCCCGGTTCCAGGCCGCGCAAGCTGCGATTCTCGAGGCCTGCGCCCGGCATCGCGTTGCGCCCGGCATTCATGTCGTGTCGGCCGACGGGGACGAAGTCTTGCGTCACGTCCAGGCCGGGTTCCGCTTCATCGCCTGCGGCTCCGACGGTCTTTTTATCATGGCCGGCTGCCGGAAGGTGCTGGGACGCGGGGCGGAGTGAGAGACAGGGAGACACGGAGACACGGGAACACGGGGACAGGGAGACGCGGGGACACGGGGACACGGAGACACGGGGACGCGGGGACACGGAGACCGACGCGAAGTGGCAATAGCAACGAGAAATTCTGTGGAGGTGACACGAATGAACAGGCGGTTTTCCATTCTGTGCGGCATCGCCGTCATGGCGACCATCGGGTGCGGTACCGTTTTCGCGGCGGAGCGTGCCAACTCGCGTGATGGCACACCGGTCGGTGCGAAAGTTGGAACAGTCCCCGATCAGGTCCCTAAATCCCTAAATCCCCAAATCCCTAAATCCCTTTGGGACCTGGCGCGGAGCAAGGCGGCGGTACACCGCTTCTCGACCCTCCTGACCGCCCAGGATGTACGCGACCGCCTTTCCACGGAGGAGGGCCTCACGGCCGCCATCGACTGGTGCAAGCAAACGGCGGTTACGAAGGTCTATATCGAGGAATTTCGCGACGGCTACCAAGCCCAGCGGTCGGCCCTGGAGCGGGCGAAGGAGCGATTCCAGGCCGCCGGCTTCGAGGTCTCAGGCTGTGTCACCACTACCCAAGTTGGCAAGCGTTCCACGGGCTGGGGAGGAATCAGTTGCTACACGGACCCGGCCACCCAGGAGCACCTGCAACGGATATTCGAGTACGCCGCCGGGCTGTTCGACGAGGTGATGATCGACGATTTCTGGTTCACCGATTGCACCTGCCGGGCATGCGACGCCGCCCGCAAGGCCAAGACGGTCAGGATCGGCCAGCAAACGTACCCCGTCGGCGGCGACACCTGGGAAGACTACCATTGCGAGTTGATGGTCCGCCTGTCGCAGGATCGGCTGCTGGCGGCGGCCAAGCGGGTGAACCCCAAGGCCCGGCTGATAATCAAGTATCCGCAGTGGTACGACCAGTTCCACGAGCGGGGCTACGAGGTGCTGCGGGAGACGGCCGACTTCGACCGGATCTGGGTGGGCACGGAGACCCGCGATTACGGCGACAGGCAGTGGGGCGGCACGCCGCCGTACGAGGCCTATTTCATCATGCGGTGGCTGGGCGGAATTGGCGGCCCCAAGTGCGGCGGCGGCTGGTACGATCCGTTCGGCACCACCGAGCGGACCTACCTGGAACAGGCCCGGCAGACGGTGCTGGCCGGTGCCCGCGAGTCGCTGCTGTTCTGCTACGGCGCCCTGCTGAATGGCACCGGCCCGAAGAACGTCGAGGTCTTGCGGCGGAACATTCCGGAGCTGCTGGCCGTGGCCGAGCAGGTTGGCCGCCGCCGGATCGTGGGCCTGGCCGCCTACAAACCGGCCAACAGTCACCCCGAGAGTGAGCCGCGGGTGTTCGACTTCCTGGGCATGATGGGTCTGCCGCTTGTGCCGTGCCACGAGTTTCCCACGGAGGCCAAGGCGGCCTTCTTCTCGATTCACGCCCTGAAAGACCCCGACCTGCCCGGCAAGCTGGCGGCCTTCATCGCGTCGGGCCGGCCGGTCTTGCTTACCGACGGCCTGGCGAAACGGCTATCGGGCAAGGTGAATCTGGCGGCGGCCAACGTGCGGCTCTTGCCGCTTAAGGGCGGCCCCAAGTCGCTGCTGCAACTGCCGCCGGCCGAGTTGGACGCCATCCGGGCGGCGATCCTGCCCGGCGTCGGCCACACCTTTCGTGCGCCCAATCGCGTGGCCCTTTACCTGTTCGCCGATGGAAGCTGGACGATCGAGAACTTCAACGACGAGCCGGCTAGCGTGAAGCTGGACGACGCCTCCCGGGCGGTCCCCGCCAGGGGCTGGCTCTTGTCGTGGGAACCGTAGCAGGCCAAACGCCGTGTGCCGTCTGCTAAAAGGGTAAAGTGACGACTTTCTGTGAGATCAGATGAATCGGCTGCTGCTGACGAAATCGCGGTCCGGGGTGTGCCTTGCGGCGGCGCTGGCGGTGCTGGCCGGGCCGGCGCGGGCCGCAGCCGATCCGCCCGATCAAACTCAGCGTGAGATTCCACCGGGCCTGCGCGGTACGGATTGGCCGCGATTCCTGGGTCCGGCGGGCAACGGCCAGTCGTCGGAAACCGGCATCCTTACCGCCTGGCCACCCGCGGGGCCGCCCCTGGTCTGGCACCGCAAGCTGGGCACCGGCTACGGGATCGGCTCGGTGGCCCGCGGGCGGTTCTTCCAGCTCGACCGCTGGGAGAACCAGGCGCGGTTGACCTGTATGGACGCCCGCAGCGGCGAGCTGCTATGGAAGTTCGAATACCCGACCGACTACGAGGACCAGGTGGGCTACAACAACGGCCCCCGCTCGTCGCCGGTGATCGACGAGGACCGCGTTTATATTTACGGCGCCGAGGGGATGCTCCACTGCGTCCGGGCCCAGGACGGTAAGCCGCTGTGGAAGATCGATACGGTGCAGAGGTTCGGCGTCGTGCAGAACTTCTTCGGCGTGGGCAGCACGCCGGTGGTCCAGGGCGATCTGCTGATCGTGATGGTCGGCGGCAGCCCGGCCGAGTCGCAAAGCGCGGGACGCTTCACAATGGACCGCGTGAAGGGCAACGGCACGGGCCTGGTGGCCTTCGACAAGCGCACGGGCGCGGTGAAATACGCGGTTACCGACGAGCTGGCCAGCTATTCCACGCCGCAACTGGCCACGATCGGCCAGCGCCGCTGGTGCTTCCTGTTCGCCCGCGACGGGCTGGTGGGGCTCGATCCGCACTCGGGCACGGTCGATTTCCATTTCCCTTGGCGCAGCCGCCTGCACGACAGCGTCAATGCCAGTACGCCGGTGGTGGTGGGCGACGAGGTGTTCATATCGGAAGCCTATGGCCCGGGGAGTTGCCTGCTGCGGGTCCGGCCGGGCGGCTGCGCGGTGGTGTGGTGCGACCCGCCGGGCCGCGATAAGGCCATGCAGTGCCACTGGAACACGCCCATCTACCACGAGGGATACCTGTATGGTTGTAGCGGCCGCTACAGCGGCACGGCCGAGTTGCGGTGCATCCAGTGGCAGACCGGCAAGGTAATGTGGAGCCAGCCGGGGTTGGGATTGGCTTCGCTCCTCTACGCGGACGGGCATTTCGTATGCCTGAGCGAAGACGGCCTGCTGCGGCTGGTCAAAGCCACTCCCGAGCGCTACTGCGAGCTTGCCAAGGCCGCCGTGCGGGAGAAGCCCGACGGGCCGCTCTTAATCAAACCGCCGGCCTGGGCGGCGCCCATCCTGTCGCATGGCCTGCTCTACCTGCGCGGCGACGACCGGCTGGTCTGCCTGCGGCTGATCGACGGCTGATTTTGCCCGTGCGGTGAAGCTTGAAAAGCCGAAGTCCGAGTTAGAACCCATGCCCTGACCGCCGTCGCACTGGAGGAACGTTCCGATTCCGGGATTGCCGGTCTTGTACGTGTCGTCGCTGACGCGGAGCCTTCTTGTTCCGTTGACGTACACCGTGATCACGTTGCCGACGATGGACGCCTTCAGGGTGTCGCCATGCTTGAGGCCATAGTCGGGCCCTCCCATCCTTGCCAGATAGGTGAACTTTGCCAACGGGCCGTCCCACCGCACGATTTCCATGTAGGATGAACTGCTGCTCAGGCACCTGGCATTGCATTCATATCCCGTTGCCCGGTGCGCGGAACTCGCCCAACGCAAGAGGATCTCCAGTTCCTGATGGCAAGCCGCGTTGGGTTTGGCGATATGCACTACTCCCCAGGCCTCCTGGTCGGGTGGGAATCCGGAAAGGTGGGCAAACGAATCGTCGTACCTCTTGTCGCCGGTGCTGGTTCCGGTCTGGGTGCCGTAAGCAATCCCGTCCTTCTTCCTGATCCTGGTCCAATCCTGGCCGTTGTTGCCCCATCTTCCTCCTTCGGAAAGCGGATTCTCGCAGCCGTCGAACCTGGTGACATAAGTCTGGGAACGTCCCTCGGCGCCGGAGAGAATGAAGACGCACAGTACTTCCAGGAGCAGGGTTCCCCGCATACACATTCAGACCTTCGGCGTGGCCGTATCACTTAATCAGGGTACGCACCCAGTGAATAAACGGCAAGATGAGGGCCACAAGCAGTCCAACCAGTATTAGCCCAACCGTGAGCATCTCGAATAGCGGGAGCCCGAGGGGGCGGCGGATCAGGCGGCGGAACAGGCTGCGCAAAGGCATGAGTGACTCGCCCCTCGATAATATCAACCACGTTGGCCCTGAACCGCAATCTCCGGCACGGTGAACGGCGGGCGGTAGAAGCCTTTGACGATTTCGTTGGCCTGGGGGTTGTCCTTGATGCACTCGCCGGCGGCGTCGCACTCCAGCCAGGGCCCGACGATCGACTCGCCCGGGTCGATCTGGTGGGCCTTGAGGTGCTCCAGGTAACGGTCGAACATTTCCTGCATCGGCGGGAGGTTGCCGATCTGGCGGCGGATTTCGTCGGCGGAAGCCTTGCGGCCCAGGCGGTACGAGATGTTGCCGGCATGGCAGATGTTGGTGGAGAGATGCCCTTCCAGGACATCGGCGTGGAGGTCCTGGCGGCGGCCGCTGCGGAGGGCCCGGATGAAGTTCCCGAAATGGTCCTCCTGGCCGCTGAACTGCCGGATTTTCCGGCCCTGGTTGTCGAACACCGAGCCGGCGTGCAACATGACGCAGCCGCCCTGGCACTGCACGCACGTATCGACGGCCGAGCCGCGGAAGTTGGGCATGCCCTTGCCGCTCTTCTCCGCCCGCAGGTTGTGCACCTCGTACAGGATGGGGGCCGAGGGGAAGTCGTAGTAGCAGAGCTGCGTGTTGGGCACTTCGCCGGCGTCGTTGAAGAGGAACCGCCCGCCGAGGCTCATTACCCGCCGCGGCAGGCCGCTCTCGCCCAGCAGCCAGCGGGCGACGTCGACCTCGTGCACCCCCTGGTTGCACGATTCGCCGTCGCCCATGTTCCAGGTGAAGCTGCAATCGTACTGCAAGCGGTCGCGATAGACGGGCTCCTTGCGGGCCGGGCCGCACCATAGCTCGTAATCCAGCGTGTCGGGGATGGGCAAAGGCTGGCTCCGCTTGCCGATCGGGGTCCGCGCCTTGTTGGCGAAACACACGATGTACTGGATTTTGCCCAACTGGCCCGAGCGGATGAACTCGATTGCCTGGCGGTCGGTGTCGCGGGAGCGGCCCTGCGTGCCGACCTGCACCAGGCGGTCGTACTTGCGGGCGGCGTTGACCATCTGCCGGCCTTCCCAAATGTAATGGGCCAGGGGCTTTTCGACGTACACGTGGCGGCCGGTCTGGCAGGCCCAGATCGTGGGCAGGGCGTGCCAATACTGCATGGTGGCCACGGAGAGGGCGTCGAAGTCCTTGCGGTCCATGAGGCGGCGGCAGTCGGGCACCTGCTGGGGCTTATAGTGGAAGCGCTCCTCGATGATCCTGGCGGCCTGGGCCAGCCGCTGGCGATCGGGATCGCACACCGCCACAAGGCGCACGCCCGGCTGTTTGCCGAACTCGCTGATGTGGGTGCCCGCGCGGCCGCCCAGACCCACCAGCGCCATGCGGATCTCGTCGTTGGCCGCCCGCACACGCGCGGGGACCAGCGTTGGTAGCCCGATGGCGGCAGCCGCGGCGGCCGACCGGCCCACAAATTGGCGGCGAGTGATGGACTTCGCCATAAGAAAACTCCTCAATAATGCGATGATGGTGGGGCTCGCCGGGTGCCACTGCTGGCTTGTCCAGCAGTGGGAGAAGCACTGCTGGACAAGCCAGCAGTGGCACCCTGCGGTTACTCGGCGGGCGAGGGCACGGCCGGGCCTTTCAAAATAGAGCTGCCGAAGGTGGTGAGGATGATCTGGTCGGGATGCGCCGGGTCGAAGGCCACGCGCTGGATGTTGCGGAAGGGGAGCGACAGGAAGGGCTCCCACGTCTGGCCGTCGTCGCGGCTGAGGAACAAGCCCGCCTCGGCGGCGCCCTCGGTAAGGGTCATGTAAATCCAGCCCGGGTGCGCGGGATGGTAGAAGGCGCCGAAATGCTCTTTCCCTTTGCTGGCGAGCTTGTTCCAGGTCTGGCCGCCGTCGGTGGTGCGATACAAGCCGCCTTCGCCCGGGTTCAGACGCGAGCCAGCGGCCGAGAGGAGGATCGTGCCCGGGTCGCCCGGCTTGACGGTAAAGTCCTTGGGCCAGCGGAGGTCCAGCGGGTCGGAGATGAGCGACCAGTGGTCGCTGGCGTCGGTGGAGCGGTACAGCCCCACGCCCTCGCGGGTCAGTTTGCCGTCGATCTTCTTTCCCGTAATCAGCACGAAGAGCGTCCCGTCGGCCGCGCGGCAGAGTTTGCAGCAGCGCATGTTGCGGGGGCTGCCCAGTCCGTGGTTGCACTGGACCCAGGTCTGGCCGCCGTCGACAGACTTGAACACGCCTTTCTCGAACAGCGAGGCGTAGAGCACGCGGGCCGCCTTTGGGCTGGTCGGATCGAGCACGACGGACATTCCCGGGGCCTCGGGCAGGGCCGTCTTCCGCCAGGAAACGCCGAAATCGTCGCTGACGGCCACGCCCCCTTGCATGATAACCCGATGCCCGCCGCTGATGACGTTGTCGTTGGGAATGTCGTGGGTTTCAGACATTGCGGCCCAAAGCCGGCCGGGCACGGCCGGGTCGCAGGCAAGGTCGTACGTCGTGTTGTGCCAGGGCATGCTCAGGGCCTGCCAGATCCAGCTCCGTCCGGCGTCGAGGCTTCGGGCAAAGCCGATGTCGGTATAGCAGATATAGTGCCGCGCCGGTTGGTGCGGATCGATCATGTAGTTCCAGGTGCTGGTGACCACCAGACCGTTGCACAGCCAGGCCTGGCCGCCGTGGTCGCCGGCCACGGCGGGGCCGGTGTTCATCACCCGCCACGAGCCGCCACCGTTGTCGGTGCGCAGGGCCCAGGGGCTGGTGCAGATGGTCATCACGTCCGGATCGCCGCCGCTAACGACCAGGCTTCGCGGCGGGGCCTGCTCCCGCATGTGCCAGTGCTCGGTGACGTAATCGTCGGCCACGTTGTAGCGCGTCTTCTGGGCGAAACGCGGATCGGAGAACAGCACGGCCTTCCACGTCTGGCCGCCGTCGTCGCTACGGTAGATCGTCGAGTGGTTGGGCGGATAGAAGCTGGTGCCCGTGCAGTAGACATACACCCGCTGGGGGTCCTTATCGGTGGTCGTAATAAAGCGGTATTGCGGGATGTCGCCCTGGGCATAGGGGCTGGTGCGCTTCGTCTGGCGATTCAGTCCACCTTCCATGCAGCTTTGCCAGGTGTCGCCGTCGTCGGCCGAGGAATACACCCCGCCCGCCAACCGGCCTTCAGCCAGCGAGCACTCGATCGTTGCGTAGAGGCGGAGCGTGCCGGCCTTGTGCCCGCCCGTAAAGCCGGTCACGGCGGCCTCCGGCAGTCCGGCCTGGCAGGGCTGGTAATTCGCGTACAGGTCGCGGCTGCGAAAGACGCCTTCGCGGGTGGCAATGAAGTTATAGGCCGGCCCGGCCGATGAGCGGGGACTGTCCCGAGTTTCGTCCGACGAAACTGGGACTGTCCCCTTCGGCTCGGCTCGCAGGCGATTGATCATCATGCCCAGCGGCCGGCCGCGGAGGCCCGCGCAGGGGCGCCAGGAGGCCCCGTCGTCGCGGCTGGCGAAGACCGCTTCGCCCGCGCCCAGCAGCAGGCACCCCGGGCAAGCGGGCGGAACGCAAAGCAGCGTGACGCGCTCCCGCCAGGCGGGCTTCTCGCGCAGCAAGGGCCGCCAGGTGAGGCCCCAATCGCCGCTGACGCGGAGCTCGTTGTTCTCGCCGCTGACGGCGTATACCCGGCCGGCGATCGTCGGATGATACACCGGCCAGCATTGCGTGTTGCCGTGCAACATGCGGCAATGGATCATCTGCCAGTTGCGGCCGCCGTCGCTGGTCCGGTAGGCGGCGCTCATGTCGCAGTTGATCAGCATCTGCTGCGGATCGAGCGGCGAGACGGCCAGGGCGAACATGCCGCCCAGGCCGCCCAACCCCACCGGCTGCCATGCCTCGGCTGCCGCCGCTGTGGCGACGTTGATCGAGACCAGCAACACGCTGAGGAGTGCCTGACGCATGAGAGATTCTCCAGCTGTCATGGTGGATTTTTTCAATTCGTCACCTCTCGCTTTGGGAGAGGGGCAGGGGGTGAGGGCACGCGGATCGTGCATAGGCCAATCGCCCTGCCCTAGCCCTCTCCCGGAGGCAGAGGGGGCGTGATTCAATTATTGCCGGCCAGCGCTTGGCGGCACTTTTGTCGATACTCGTTCTGCTGATGGGGAAGGTCGGTGCCGCCCAGGGTTGGGTCGGGATCGGCCCGCGGCGGGCCCTCGGCGCCGCGTTTCCAGGCGGCGCGGGCCTCGTCCGGGCGGCCCAGCGCGGCCAGCGCCTTGCCCAGCCAGTATTCGGCCGGGGCCTCTTCCGGCCGGTTGGAACGGCCGACGTTGAGGTTGGCCGGATAGGTCAGGGCGGCCTGGAAATCGGCCGCGGCCCCCGCCGCATCGCCATGTTCCAAACGCTGCCGGCCGCGCTCGACGTGCGCCCAGTTGAACAGTCGCCAGGTGGCGTCCTGGCCTTCCCAGTTCACGAAATAGGGCGTCGCTTCCAGCAGCCCGAGGCAGTCGTCGTAGCGGCGCTCGTCGACGTATGCCTGGGCCAGGAGCACGGTAATCTCGCCCCGCCGCACGCCCGTCAGGGGCATGCCTTCCAAGAGCCGGATGGCCGCGGGCCGCCGGCCGTCGGCGATCAGGACTGCCGCCAGGTCGCGGTACAGTGTTTGATCGCCGGGCCGGGCGGCGATGGCCTGGCGATAGCAGTCTTCGGCCTGCGCAAAATCGTGCCCGACGGTCGCCGCGGCAAGTCCCAGGCCGCGCCAGGCGATGCTCGAGCGGGCATCCAAGGCGACGGCTTTTCGCCACGCGGCCTGTGCCTCGTCGACGCGCCCCAGATGGGCCAGCAGGCAGCCCAACTGCACGGCGGCCTGGGCGTCGGCCGGGTTGTGGGCCAAGGCATACTGAAGGATCTCGACTTCTTCCGGCCGGGAAGCGAACACGCCCGGCTGGCTCGTGCTTGCCGCCTGCGCCAGCCAGCCGGCGGCGGCCGCCGCGTCGCCTTCCCGGGCGGCATACCAGGCCAGATAATAGTATGGCATGAAGCCCCGCCGGGCCGGCGGCACGGCGTCGATGCAAGCGGCTTGCACGATGCGTAGGGCATCGCCCGTCAAGCCCAAGTCGGCAAAGACGAGGCTTGTTTCGAGGACCTCGAAATCCGGGTCGCCGGCCATGGCCCGCGCTTGCCGGGCGAAGGCGGCCAGCGCCGCGTCGTCGGCCAGGGCCACGACCGCCCGCGGCACAAGGGCCGTGGGGTTCTCGGCCGTTCGCCGCTCGGCCCGCCGCCGCGCCGCATCGCGCTGGCCGGTGGCGTGCAGGGCCAGCGTCAGGCGATCCAGCGTCAGGGGCTGATCTCCGCCGCACTCGATGGCCTGCTGGAAGGCGGCCAGGGCGTCGTTCAGGCGGTGCACGCGCATCAAGCCGCGGCCCACCAGATCGAGCCCCAGGGCCCGTGTACCCGAAAAGCGCGCCGCCCGGTAGCCGCAGCGGACGGCCTCGGGCCAATCCTGCATTCGCAGCCGGCAGACGCCCAGGTCAAACCAGGCACGGCCGTCGTCGGCGTCGCGCTTTAGCGCTTTTTGCAGCTTATCGACGGCCTGTGCATATTGCCCGGCCTCGAAATCCAGGGCCGCCAGGCCGCGCAACGCGGCCGTCTGGCCCGGATCGCGGGCCAGGGCCTTCTCGAAGTATTCGCGGGCCTTGGGACGGTCGAGGCCGCGCGCGAACTTCTGCCCCTTGAGGCACAGCTCCTCGGCGCTCAGTTGATCGTCGGGCTTCGGGGCCAGTTTGGCCGGGTCGGGCGGTTCCACCTTTGGGATCGGCAGCGGCGTGCTGAAGGCCGCCAGCACGCGACCTTCCCAACTGGTAACCGTCACCTCAATCGGGCCGTCGGCCTGGCCCGCCAGGCTTAGCGCCGCCGGCGCGTTGGGCGACAGGTCCAGTTCTTTGCGGAGCAGGGTTTGGCCCTTGCGCGCCAGCACGCAGGTCGCTTGCGGGAACCGCCCGGTGGCCAACAGGCGCAGCTCGAGACTGCCGGCCCGCCGCGCCGTCTGTGCCGCAACATCCTGCGTGGCATACTCGAATCCCTCGCCCAGCCCGTGGACCGGATACCAGCACTCGCGCCAGCCGATCTGGCCGTGGGGCTCAAGCAGGCCGTGCTCGGCTTGCGTGGCCAGCGGCCCGCTCTGCACCTCGATGTAGGGCCCGTCGTCGTCGGTCAGGTTCTGCTCGGCGCGCTTGCCGAACTCCCACTCGCCCCACGACCAGGCTTTTTTGCCGGGCAGCTCGTGGTGGTTGGCCGTTTGCACGATGCCGCGATCGGCCCGCACGTCGTAGGCCCCGAAGAAGTCGTACGAGCAATCGACGGCGAAGATCCCGGCGTAGATCTCGTAATTCTTCAGCCAGGTCAGGTCGCGGCCTTTGTCTACCGGCCAGCGGAAGAACTCGCGGTTGAAATGATCGGTGCCCAGGCTCATGGGGTAGATGAGCCGGCCGCCTGGGCCGCTGGGAAAGGCGGTGCAGTTCCAGAAATAATAAGGACGCCCGCCGTCGGTCGGATTCGACAGCCGGACGTGCTCCTCCAGGAAAGCCCGGCCGGGGTGCAGCGTTACGCGCACCGTCCAGCGGGTGCGGAAGATCTGCTCGCAATTGGCGATCTCCAGGTAGGCCGAGCCGTCGGCGTTGCGGCCCAGCGCGGCATCCACGGGGGCGACGATGGTCACGGTGTGGCTCTCCGGGCCGGAGTTCCACTCCACGCCGCCGCTGATGAACGCCCCGCGCAGGGCGATCATCCCCGGCTTGATCACGTGGTTGAGGTGAAACATCTCCTGGCCGCTGGTCTTGTCCAGCACGCTGTGCAGCCGCCCGCCCAGCTCCGGCAGGCACGTCACCCGCAGATACTCGTTCTCCAGGAACAGGGCCTTGTACACGCGGTCGGCCTTGCTGCGCAGAAGCTGGTCCTGCATCACGTAAGGATAGACGATCGGGCGGTGGATGCCGGTCGCCAGCGGGCCGCGTTCCAAGGCCCAGAACTTGGGGTTGACGTCTTCGTTCCAGGCGTAGGTGGGAATCGTGAGCGTGCCTTGCCAGGCCTTCACGTCGGCGCGGGCGCGGCTGCCGTGGGGCAGCGCTGCCATGGTACAAGCGGCCGCCAGCAGCACGACCCTGGTTGCCAGTCGCATACAGTGTTCCTCCCGCACGTTCCGGTGCAGTGCCATGATCTCCGCGCCGCGTGTGATGCGCATACTATACGCTACGGAGCGCGGCGTCGCCACGCGCGGTGGGCGCCGCTGAAATTCGTAGGGTGGGTCGAGCCCCAGCGAGCCCCACCATCGCAGTCTTTCACGGGTTCTGGTGGGGCTCGCTCCGCTCGACCCACCCTACAATCTGTTGGTGGGGCTCGCTCTAGATCGACCCCAACTCGCCCCTCACCACTCGCCCCTCGCCACTCACCCCTCTTCCAGAGGTGGGGATTGCGGGCGGGCGGCGATCGGCTCATAATTCACGAATATGTTCCTAACGCGGCAATCGCGCGATTCTAACAAATCTTCGGTTGGATCGGCTCTCAAACACTTAAGGGTGGATATGTTCTCCCTCCAACGGCTGATTAGTCGCGGCAGCCGGTTCTTCGACCTTCTGGAAGGCGGCGCGGACGAGGCACGCCAATCGGTCCAAGCGTTGGCCGAGTTGGTAAATACACCGCAGGACGGGCAGGGCCTGGAAAAACTCATTGTTATTCGCCGGCAAGAGAAGCAGATCCACCAGGAGCTGACGGCGATGGTGTGCAGCACGTTCATCACTCCCCTGGAGCGCGAGGACATCGAATCGCTATCCGACGCCCTCAGCCGGATTACCAAGGTGGCCAAGAAGTCGGCCCAGCGGCTGCTGTCTTCACGGGCTTCCGTCCGCTCGGCGTTCCTTGCCAGGCAGGTGGCGCTGATCGAGCAGGGGGCCGAGATGCTCTGCCACATGGTGCGCGAGCTGCGGCATGGGCCCCGCCTGGAGAAGGTGCAAGAGCAGAACCAGAACTTGCAGCGTTACGAGGGCGAGGCCGACAAACTGATGCAGGAGCTGCTCGTCGACCTGTACGGCGGGGCTTACGAGCCGCGCGAAATGATCGTCACGCGGGACCTGATCGAAATGTTGGAGAAGATCATCGACCGCTGCCGGGACGCGGGCAACATTGTCTTCCAGATCGCGCTCAAGAATTCGTGAGCCGCTTCGGGTGGCCCCCATGACGCTCGTGTTGTGCATCGTCCTGTGCGGGTTGCTCTTCGAGTACATCAACGGCTTCCACGATACGGCCAACGCCATCGCCACCGTGGTCTCCACCCGCGTGCTCAGCCCGCGGCAAGCGATCGTGCTGGCGGCCGTCTGCAACCTGCTGGGGGCCATGCTGGGCACCGCCGTGGCCGCAACCATCGGCACGGGACTGGTCGATACGGGCATCGTTCGGCCGCCCGTGGTGCTGTGCGCCGTGCTGGCCGCCATAGCTTGGAACCTGCTGACCTGGTGGCACGGCTTGGCTTCCAGCTCCAGCCACGCCCTGATCGGCGGCCTGTGCGGCGCGACCGTGGCTGCGGCCGGCGGCAACTTCTCCGTCATCCATTGGTCGGTGCGGACCGCGCACGGCTGGGAGGGACTGCTGCCCAAGGTCGTGCTGCCGATGGTCACCTCGCCGCTGGTGGGGTTGGTGCTGGGGTTCCTGCTGATGGGCGGGCTGATGCTCCTGTTGCGCAACAGCCGGCCGCACCGCGTCAACCGGGCCTTCGGCCGACTGCAACTGGCCAGCGCATCGCTGATGGCCCTGAGCCACGGCACGAACGACGCCCAGAAGACTATGGGAATCCTCGCCCTGACGCTGTGGACCGCCACGCAACAGGGCGTGTTCGAGCGGCTGCCGGCCTGGCTGGGCTTCCTGCACACGCCCGTCTTCGCGGTGGCCCTTTGGGTCAAGATCGTCTGCTCGCTGACCATGGCGGCGGGCACGGCCGCCGGCGGTTGGCGGATCATCCGCACCCTGGGGCACCGCATCGTGCGGCTTCAGCCCATCCACGGCTTCGCCGCCGAGACGGCCGCCGCCGGCGTGATCCAGGTGGCCAGTGCCCTGGGTATCCCGCTCTCCACCACGCACGTGATCTCCGCTTCGATCATGGGCGTGGGCGCCACGCGGCGGCTGAACGCCGTGAAATGGAGCATCGTGACCCGTTTGGTCTGGGCCTGGATCCTCACCGTGCCCGCCACCGCGCTTTTGGGCTACGCCTTACACCGGCTCGTCTGGCCGGTGTGATGGGAGGGATTTGGGGATTTGGGGATTTGGGGATTTGGGGATTTGGGGATTTGGCGGTGCGCGCGGCCGACCCCAGGTTGAAGCCCCCTCCGTGCGAGCAGTACAATGGGGCGCGGTGGCACGGTTCGCACGAGCCGCGGAGATCAGTCAAATGAATCGTAACGACCGCCTATTGCTTATGGTCTTAAAGAAACTCAACAAGGCACGGCTCAGACCGCCGACCGTTGCCAGCCTGCTTCTGCATTGGGGAAGCCTGCCTTCGCTTGTTCCGCTGGGGGTGGTGAGTGTTGTGGCCTTGGATGCCGTGGGCCTGCCAAGCCCTGTGGCCGCGCTCGTGGCTGGAATCTGCCTGGGCGCCGCACTCCGAGATTTGGGGATCGCCTTGCGGGCAGTACGCCTCTGGCCGATCCAACAGGAGCTATTCGACTGGCAGAAGATAGATGCGTTGACCCAGGGGATGGCTGAGCCCCAGGATAGACCCGACACCGCGTAGCGTCGCAAAGTCCGGCTGCACCGGATCGGCCTGCGACCGGCCGCCGCGCCCACCGTTGGCGACGCGAAGAAGCGGAGCCGTCGTTTATGGACCGGCTTGGTACCGGGACCAGGGCCTAGCCGATCTATCCGAGGCCACCCGGCCACCCCAAGCCACCCGGATTCAGGGAGTTTGGGCTTGATCCGAGGGTGCCTGGCGGGTTAGAATCCGGCCCACACGATTTTGCCCATACGGCTCGATCTTACCCAGCTTCCTGTCCTTGCGGGTTCCCATCCGGCAAGAGGTCCATGCTCGCGTACCTGACTAACATCTGGCGGATTCGCCACTTCTGGCTCGCCCTGGTGCGCAACGACTTGCGAAGCCGGTATCGGCGGTCGCTCTTCGGCCTGGGGTGGTCGCTGTTGCAGCCGGTGGCCACCACCATCGTATTGTGCGCCGTCTTCGCCCAGGTCTTCGGGGTAGGGTATCGCGACTATGCCCCCTTCCTGCTGATCGGCCTCACGTTCTGGGGTTTCATTACCACGGTGATCAACCACGGCTGCCAGACCTTTCTGGTTGGCGAGTCGTACATCCGTCAGCATCGGGTGCCGCTGGCCATCTATCCGCTGCGGACGACCTTGAGCGCGGGCTATCATTTCCTGATCGGGCTGAGCGTGGCGGCAGTGCTGATCTGGTGCCTGAAAGGGGTGGGCAGCCTGCCGGCCCTGGCAGGCCTGGTCCCCGCGCTAGTGCTGCTAATGATCTTCGGCTGGTCGCTGGCCGTATGTACGGGCGTGCTCAACGTGCTGTTCCACGATACGCAGCACCTGCTGGAGATCCTGCTGCAAATCCTGTTTTACATGACGCCGATCATCTATCCGCCCAGCGTGCTCGGCGGCCGCAACCTGGGCTGGGCGGTGCAGTTCAATCCGCTGGCCGTGATGATCGAGTTGATCCGCCCGCCGCTTTTGGAAGGGCGGCTGCCCACGCCGCAGATCGTCGGCCTGAGCCTGCTGGTCACCCTGGCTACGCTGGGCGTGGCGGCGGCGATGCTCAAATGGTGCGAGCGGCGGCTGGTGTTCTATTTGTGAAAGGAAAAAGGGGACAGGCACCTTTTGCCGCCCACGGCCCTTCGGGTGCTTCGCACAAAAGGTGCCTGTCCCCTTTTTCCTAGGGAACGGTTGCGGGCCATGAAACTCATCGAGCTTAGCGACGCCGGGCTGCTCTTCCGGGTCCGCCGGCACGGCCGCACCAGCCTGAAGGATTACATGTTGCACGGCCTCTTTCGCGGCCGGCAGCAGAACACCATCGAGGTGCAGGCCCTGGAGCACGTCGATCTATCGGTCGACCAGGGCGAGCGGGTGGGCATTATCGGCCACAACGGGGCGGGCAAGAGCACGCTGCTGAAACTGCTGGCCGGCATCTATCCGCCCACCACCGGCCGGCGGCGGGTGACGGGCCGCGTCAGCGCCCTGTTCGACATCTCGCTGGGCTTCGAGCCCGAGGCCAGCGGCTGGGACAACATCCGCTATCGCAGCTACCTGCAGGGCGAGACCCCCACCTCGCTCCAGGCCCGCATGCAGAACATCGCCGAATTCAGCGAGCTGGGCCAGTTCCTCGACATGCCGGTCCGCTACTACTCGTCGGGCATGCTCGTGCGGCTGGCCTTCTCGGTGGCCACGGCCATCGAGCCGGAGATCCTGGTGGTCGACGAGGTGCTGTCGGCCGGCGATCTTTCGTTCCAGGCCAAGGCCCGGCAGCGGATGCGGGCCCTCATCTCCAGCGCCCAGGCCGTGGTCGTCGTGAGCCACGACCTGGATTCGCTGGCCAAGCTCTGCAACCGCATCGTTTGGCTGGACCATGGGCGGATCCGCATGGCCGGCCCGCCGCAGGAAACCGTCGCCGCCTACGTGCAGCACATCGCCGATACCAGCCAGCGCCAGGCGGCGTAAGGGCGAACTCAACAGTGAGTTGGTCAATATCCAATGTAGCCGGCACACGCCGTGTGCCGTAAGCGTGCGGGCGGCACACGGCGTGTGCCGGCTACAATATGAGGGCGCCGTGAGCCACAACGACAAACCGACGATTTTCCTCTTGCTGGCCGCCTACCGGGGCGCCGCGTATCTGCCGCAGCTCGTCGAGAGCATTCGCTTGCAGACCCGGCGGGACTGGACGCTGCTGGCCCGCGACGACGGCTCGCCAGACGCCACCCCGGGGTTGCTGCACCAGGCGGCCGGCGCCGACGAGCGTATCGCCGTGATCGAGGACGGCCGCGGCCGGCTGGGGCCCAGCGGCAACTACGCCGCGTTGATGGAGGAGGCCCTGGGCCGCGGCGCACAGTACCTCTTCTTCGCCGATCAGGACGACGTGTGGCGGCCGGAGAAGCTCCGGCGGCAGATGCAGTCGATGGAAGAAGGCGAGTGGTCCGCCGGCCGTCGCCGGCCGCACCTGGTCTATTGCGACCTGGCCGTCATGGACCACCGGCTGCGCCTGCTGCACCCCTCGCTGCTGGCCTACAGCCGGCTCCGCCACGGCGCGGGCCGGCCGCTGCGGACGCTCGTGGGAAGGAACTTCGCCTCGGGGTGCGCCTGCGGGCTGAACCGCCCGCTGGCCGAGCTGGCCCTGCCGCTGCCCAGCCCGGTGGCCATGTACGATTGGTGGGTGGCCCTCTGCGCGGCCGCGGCGGGACACGTCTCGCAGGTCCCCGAGCCGCTGGTCCTCTATCGCCGCCACCCCGGCACGGTAACCGGACAGGGCGGATTCTGGTCCACCTTTAACCCACTACGCCCCGGGTGGCGCCGGCGATGGCAGACCGGGGTGCAGAACTTCCGGCGGTCGCGGGAGCAGGTGCGGGCACTGCGCGACCGACTGCGCCAACGCTCAGCCGGCGACGACGATTCCTTGCAGCTTCTGGACCGCTTCTGCCAGGTGGTGGACCGACCGGGCCATCCTTGCCGGCGGCTGCGAGAGCTGGCACGGCTGGGCATCCCGGCCCTCGACCCCGCCCGCCGGCTACTCTACTATCTGTGCACGCTGCTGGCTACAGCGCCGCCCCCTGGCCGACGGCAGTTGCCCCCGGCAGCCCTCTCCGGCGGAGCTCGCCCCGGGTGACGACAACCGCCTTGGGGGCCTCGATGCCCAGGCGGACCTGCCGCCCTTGCACCTTGATGACGGTCACGGTGATCCCGCCGTCGATCAGGATGCGCTCGCCATTTCTGCGGGACAGAACAAGCATGACTGGTCCTCCATGACTACGGGTGGCTCGATCTGGGGACTTGGGAACCGGCTCTGGTAGCGGGCCAGCAGTTCGGCCAGGATGTCGCCGATCTGCTGCGGCGGGCCGCCGCGCCGGTCCTCGACGTGAGTGTTGCCTTCTAACATGGCTTTTTCCCTCCAACAGTGCTTATTATACGCAATAGTGAACTTTTGTCAACTATAGGGAATACGGATTCTTGGCTTGGCAAGACAGGCAAGGCAGGGGGCGTGGGGGGCCGGCCGCCGCGTGCAGACCGTCACCATGGAAACCAGCGCGATCGACCGGAAGTAACGGGTGCCACGGTTGGCTTGCCCAACCGTCTCTTCAGCACTGCCGGACAAGCCAGCAGTGGCACCCGCCAACGTTTCGATCGGGGACGGTTGGGGCGCCACGTGCTTTTCACAGAATCGCGGAGAGCCCCGTATTTTGCGAGCTGCATCGCACACATAAAACACCGGGAATAACGCAGCTAGCATCGAAATGCTAGCACTGCAAGCTACAAACCACTGGCGCTACAGCGTTCGGAAGGCGGGCTCAGTCGCCGGCCGGGCGCCTGCCTCGCATCGCCCGGTGGCCGCCCGAGAAAACGCCGATGTCCAGGAGCACGCCGAAGATCAACAGTACCAAGTACCCCCCTTGAACCTGGCCGGCGTTGTTGAAGTACACGAACATCCAGGCCAGCGACGTGTAGGGCAGGAAGAGCCAGCCCAACAGGGCAACCAACCGCGAATCGAAGGCGGCATACCAGTTCGTCAACAGCCACACGGCCACCAGGAACAGCCGTGGGCCTACGAGCATGATCAGAACCGCGAGACAACAACCGCCCATTTCAGCATCTCCGACTCGGGCCTTGGGTCTTGGGTCTTTGGTCTTTGGTCTTGGGTCTTGGGTCTTGGGTCTTGGGTCTTGGGTCTTGGGTCTTGGGCTCTCATTTTGCAATTTGCATTTTGCATTTTGCAATTTGCACTTTCCCCTTCCGCCCTCCGCCTTCCGCTCTCCGCCCTCCGCCCTCCGCCTTCCCCCTTCCCCCCTCCCCCAATCCCTGATCCCCACATTTTCCTTACTGGAGGCCATCTTGTCGAACACCTTCGAGGCGTGTTCGATACTTAGAGTGATCGACAAGTGTGAAACCTGTTTTGCAGCTTGGACTTGGAACCATAACCATCGGGGTCAGACTTTCAATATTCAGTTTGATTGCCCTTCCGCCTGTAGTTTGTCTCCCGCGGCGAGTTGCTTGTGGAGTCGCTCGACGATTTCCGCCGTAGCCCCGAACCATCGGGGTCAGACTTTCAATATTCAGTTTGATTGCGGTTCGGCTTGTGCCTTGTCTTCCGCGGCGAGTTGCTTGTGGAGGCGCTCGACGATTTCCGCCGTAGCCCCGGCCTCGGCGCGGATCTTTT
>JBEKTY010000068.1:0-38766 GCA_049515555.1 Thermoguttaceae bacterium | reverse complement strand
TACCTGATCCAATGGACGGCCAAGCCCTATTACGACGGCAAGTTCGACATCGCCGTGGCCGCCGGCGGCCGCTTGTTTCGGGCGAATGTGACGCTGGCTGTGGACAATACGAAGACCGACGGCATTATTGCCCGCAGTGCTTATAACGGAAACGTCCTGTGGAAGCGAAAGACGGCCGACGATTTTGGGACCTTCGGTTCGCTGATCGTTGCCACACCCGAAGTCGTCTACGTGAAAGACGGCAATAGGGTCCTGTGCCTCGATGCCGAGACCGGCGTGGAACGGAGACGCTTTTCTCTCTCGGTCGATCCGCAGATCGAGTGCAGATGGCTGATGCTGCACCGTGGGGTCCTGGTTACCGTTCTCGGCCAGCGGCCCAACGTAAAATCATTGCGAGGTCTCCCGAATGTACTGACGGATGGCAATGGAGATACGAAGGATTGGGGGAACACGCCTCATAATTTCGGCATCCATCAGAATTGGTTCCAGGAGTATGACCGGGGGACCGAACTGGTAGCGATCGATGTCGGGTCGGGCAAGGAACTGTGGCGACTGGCGGTCAACGGGATCGATCCGGCCAAGACGGCGATCACGGCGGACCGCGTCTTCTTCTATGCGGACCGGTCGTATGCATCCTGTCTGGATTTGAAGACGGGCAAGACGATCTGGAAGACCGAGGCGCCCATGGCAAGAAAGCCGCTGGGCACGGGATGGAGCTTTACGTTCATGATCACGCAACGAGTGGGGGCCTTGACATCGCCGGACGTCTATATGATCAATTCCTACAAGGATGGTCATTACCAGGCATTTGCCGCAAAGAACGGAAGCATTCTTTGGGGCGCAGGACATGGACGCACGGAACAAAAAGAACAGGACGAGAGTCGCTTGGGGAAGCTGGAATATCCGATCATGGTGGATGGGAAGATCATGGATCGGGACGGGATCATCCGCGATCCGCTTAACGGAAAACCAACCGGCGAGAAATTGCCCACATCCTACGGCGGTTGCGGTTCATGGTGCATGTCGACACATGGCGTCCATGGAATGATGGGCACCGTTTATGACCGTGACGCCAAGGCACGCATCGTCGCGCCATCGAACTACATGAAGGCCGCTTGCCTGTCAGGCGTCATTGCGGCCGATGGGACCCTTTTCTCGGGGCACGGAAACTGCTCGGGATGCATGGAGTGGGTTGGTCACCTGGCATTCTGCTCGGCGGGAGACTTCTCGGTCCGCGACGCGACTCCCACGACGGACCGTCTGCTCAGAGGCAAGGCCCTCGAAAAGACGGGCGCCCAGTCGTCCCCGCTGGACTGGACGACCTACCGGGCCAACAGCAGCCGGTCGGGTTCCTCCACCGCAGCGGTTCCCGACATAACCCGTGTGATCTGGACATGGGCCCCCCATCCGGCGTTCGACTACAAAACGGAAGCCAGTACCGGCTTGGAGCCGCAATCCACGCAAGCCATCTGCGTGGGCGATCGCGTGGTTTTCGGCACGGCCGTGGGTATCCTCCGCTGTCTGCATCGGAAGACCGGGGAGGAATTGTGGAGCTATCCCACAGCCGGGCGAATCATCTCCGCGCCGACCTTCTGGGAAGGCAAGGTTTATGCCGGCTCGGGCGATGGGCGGGTGTATTGCCTGAACGCCGAAGATGGCAGTCTGGTCTGGCGATATCGCGTTGCGCCCGTTGAGCGGCGGATCATGGTCTTTGGTCATCTCATGAGTTCCTGGCCGATCAACGCGAATGTCCTGGTGCAACCTTCGACCGATGCCGGCCAGACCGGGGGCGTGGTTTATGCTTCGGCGGGCCTCATCGGCCCCTGCGGTGGATCGCTCCTCTGTGCGCTGGATGCCCGGAGCGGAAAACCGCTCTGGGAAACGCGCTTTGCCGACGCATCCGAAACGCTCCCCTCGGCAACTGGGCAAATGGCCTGGTACAAGGGGCGACTGTGGTTGCATGTCGGTGACAGCGGCATACTCATCGTCGATCCGGTCACGGGCAAAGCCGCGCAGGCGGTCGATTTCGACAAACTCGACAACCGCAAGAGCATGAGCAAGGCCCACATGCGTTTTTCCACATACGCGCCGTCACGAGGACAAGATATCGGCGTTCTCCCCGGCGGTTGGGCGGTCTTGGGCGGGAAGCAATTCTATCTGCCAGCGGACCTTCTTGGTCAACCCAGAGGCACGTGTGAGTTCCTCCGCGCCGGGCCGGACGCGGTACCCTTGGATGCCCATGGGTATCCGGATGTAGTTGTGCTGCCAAAGGCGCATGAGAGCGACGCCATTCCGGTTTGGGATGCAAGAGAGACGCTCCTCTTGGGAACCAGGAATCAGCCTCCCGTATTGTGCAGCGGACTGGGCGATCTGCTTGCCGCGGAAGTTGCCGCGCAGCCCTTCGACGCTGCGGTTGCGGCCAAAGGATATTGGAATGACGGATTACGGAACACGATCAAGTCCGAGTTACCGCCCAGCAAGCAACGGCCGGTGCTGCCTGAACAGTTGAAGCGAAGCAGATTCCTGACGCCGCTCTTGGCCCGGAATGCTGTAATCTTTGTCAGCGGTGATCCTGGGAACTGGCATATCGTGGCGGTGAGGCGGACTGATGCTGCCTTGCTATGGGACGCTCGTATGCCGACTCAGCCGGTGGTCGGCGGCCTGTCCATGACCCGCGGCGGCGACGTGCTGGCGCCGCTGGTGGATGGGCGCGTGGTCTGCATCGGTGCCCGACGAGACCCCATGAAAGCTCAACCATAATATGAAACACGCCTATTGCCTTCTGTTGATCTTCGCTAGCGCCACCGCTGGTTTCGCGGCTGAAGAACCGGCCGGTTCCTCGCCGAAAACCGCGCCTAGCAAGGCCGATGCGCGTGCTGGTGGTGGCGAACTGCCCGGCAGACTGACAGCTCTTGAGCAAGTGACCAAAGCGGGGGGTGGCGTGGCCTGCATCACCCGGCCTGAGTACGTGGATACCGCTCTTGCCCTGGCTCGTAACAAGAGATGGGTCATCCACGTGCTGTTGGCCGAGAAGAAACAGGTCGAGGATGTCCGGCAGAAGGCTGCGAAGACAGGATTGCTCGGTCGGACCCTGTATGTGGAGCAGGGCGGGCCGGACTGCCTGCCGCACGCCGACAATCTGCTGGACCTGGTCATCGCCTCGGATGCAACGCCCGAGGCGGAAGTGCTGCGCGTGCTGGCGCCAGTCCGCGGCCGCGCGATCGTCGGCGGCCGACTGCTGACGAAACCGGCGCTGCCGGGTAGCAATGATTGGACACACCGGCTGCACGGTCCGGACAACAATCCCGTCTCCAGCGACACGGCCTTCTCCATGCCAGCGATGCTCCAATACCTGGCAATGCCCATGCAGACAAGTTACCAGGGGGCAATGCTCGTGGCCGGCGGACGGCGGATCGAGTTGTCCGATTGGGTCGTCAAGAATTCCGACCGCAAAGCGGTGGCCGGCAAACTGCTTGCGCGTAGTCTCTACAATGGTCAGATTCTCTGGGAGCGCGAACTGCCTAGGGACCTGGAGCCGGATCAGCCGATTTGCGCCTTGGATGCCGATCGGGTTTACCTCGCGGCGGGCGATGCCGGCCGCGTCTTGGCGATCAGCGCCGAGACGGGGGAAGACCTGCCGGCCATTACCCTGAGCGAGGACACGCATCTGAGCGTGAAGTGGCTGGGGATCGACCGAGGTCGGCTTCACGTGCTGCTGGGCGAGCAGTTGCCTGTTCGCAAGGCCTACACTTGGATACTCGCCGGATCGAACGCCGACATCCGACAAAAACAGGCCGCCGCCGGCCGCACGCTGGTGGCCTGGGATTTGCGGGGCAATCGCCAACTGTGGCGGCACGAGGAACCGGCAGCCATCGATTACCGAACCATCGCCCTGCGAGAGGGGAAGACCTTCTTCTACAGCGAAAAGACGCGGTTGGCCTGCCTGGACGAGCACGGAGAACCACTGTGGGAGAACCGGGATCCCGCTTGGATCGCGAACCTGACAAGAAAGCCGATCCGCAACCCCAATACCGAGGCGGTCAGCACCTTGATCGTGGGGCCGGCCGGGCAATTGCAGTTGTCGCTGCCGGAAATCGGCAGCGGCCTTGTCTTCAACGCCGCGGACGGGAAACTGCTGTGGAAGAACAAGGCGGCAGGGCCCAAGAACTTCTTCGTGGGGGACCGCTTCTATTGTCCTGCCGGGGCTCTTGATGGATCAACTGGGGAGTTGCTTGAGAGGACGCATTTTCTCGGGGGGTGGTGCGGCATCTCGACCTGGGTCCCGGCACTGAAAACGGGCCTGGGGCACGTGGCTTTCGGAATGAGATCACCCTGCGGGGTCGGGATCTACGCCGCGGGAGGCGTGGTCGTTGTCATGCCCAGCCAATGCGATTGCTGGCCCGTTTTGCGGGGAGCGGGCGGACTGGCTCCGGCCGGCGGCGTTCTACGTCAGGTGAAACAATCGCCGCAGCATCCGCTGGAAACCGGGTCGGCGCCGGACGGCGTGCTCCGTGCGGCGGCCGGTGATTGGCCGCAGTATCGCGGCGACGTGCGGCATAGCGGGGCCGCGGCGATCTCTGCCGGCCTTGCGCCGCGCGTTCGCTGGATCGCGAAGTTAGATCGGCCTTTTCCGGTGCCGGAAGGTTGCGACATGCACCGCATGGAATGGCTGGAGCGGCCGACGCCGCCGGTGACCGCGGGCGAAATGGCTTTCTATGGGGCGAGCGACGGGGCGGTCCGGGCCGTCAGAATGGGCGATGGCAAACGGGCCTGGTCATCCTGGACCGGCGGAGCGGTTCTCACGGCGCCCACGGTTGCCGACGGGCGCGTGTATTTTGGGAGTTGCGACGGCTGGCTGTACTGCCTCGATGCCGCCAGTGGAGAACTCGTGTGGCGATGGCGCGGCGCGCCGGCCGAGCGGCGGATGATGGTCTATGGCAAGATGATGAGCAGTTGGCCCCTGACGGCGGCGCTCGTCCACGAAGGAACCGTGTATGGCGTGGCCGGGCAATGGATGCAAAACGGCGTCGTAACCTTCGCGCTGGATGCTGCGACCGGCCGGCCGCGCTGGCGGCATTGGACCAAGCCCGACAACAACCATTTCCTCGATCTTTACCTGGGGCGCGACGATCCGGCCTTCGCGCCCGCGGGGCAACTGGCGATGGTCGGGAAGAATCTCTGGGCGCGGGACTACCTGGGCGTCCCGGTGATCTTCGACACCGAGTCGGGCCGGCGGCTTCCCATGACCACCGACATGGTGGCCTTCCAGAAAACATACTGGAATTTCGGGACCTGGTTTGCGACGGCGGGGCGGGACATTCTTGTCGTGGACGACCACCTGGTTCTGCAGGGCGGATTTCCGCTGCTGGGGAATCCCGACATTCGCCACGACAACAGCGGGGCGAAGTTCGTCGCCTTGAGAATCAACGAGAACGGGCAGGTTCCCGGCCTGCCGCACCCGCCCAATGCCATCCCCAACAGCCAGATCGCTCCGGCACTGGCCGGCAGCGAACTGCTCGTGGTTGGAGGAGTTGCGAGAAGCGCTTACCACGAAGCTACCATTGGATTGAGCCTATGGACTCTTGAGGCATGGAAGGGGCAGTTCGACGCCCTGGTCAACGGAAGGCACGGGGACGGCCCGGACAGCGGCAGCCCGGAGGCACCCAGGCGCGAAAAGCTGAGCCAGAATGAGCTCTTCAAGAAGCAGACCAGCGGCAACACGTCCCTGGATATGGCGCTAGCGCGGTGGCGCCGCGCGGAAGCCGACATCAATGCCGTTGCGCTGTGTCCGGATGCTGCTGTAGTAGTGGCCGGCGAAACGCGGCCCGCCGAAGGAATCAAGTACGGCGAACATCCCGGCTTTGCCGGCTGGAAACTGGCCGCTTTCGACCGCGCCACCGGCAAACAGCGCTGGAGCGTGGCACTGCCCGGCGAGCCGGTCTTCAACGGCCTGGCCCCCGCGGCCGACGGCTCGTGGGTGCTGACCTTGCGCGATGGAAGTCTTGCCATCGTGACCGCCAAGGAATAGCTGCGCGGTTGCTTGACTTCCCAGCCCGGCCAAGCCATGATCATTGCGCAAACGTTTTTGCACGAGGTCGACTATGATTACACTTCACGATGTGGCCCGGGCGGCAGAAGTCAGCGTCGGGACGGCGAGCAAGGTCCTGCGTCACGGCGCCGAGCATTACCGCATTAGCGAAAACTGCCGAGAACGCGTACTGGCGGCCAGCCGCAAATTAGGCTACCGGCCCAACCACCTGGCTCGCAGCCTGCAATCGGGGCGAGGATACGCCATCGGCAGCCTGGCGGGCAGCCTTACTCAGAGCCTGGAGAACGCACACCTGTGGGGTGTCATGAACGCGGGTATGACGGCCGCAGCCTTGGACCATGGCTATCAACTCGTCACTCTGGGCGCCCGACGCGGCCAGTCGCCGATCCAGAGCGGGCTCGAGGCGCTCGATGAAAGGCGGATTGACGGGCTGGTGGTTCCGCCGTTTTCTCTCACGCCGCCTCTGGTCAAGCAACTGGAGGCGCGGCAGGCCCCGATCGTCCTGATGGCTTACCCCAAGCCGACCCAGTTGCCCGTGGTCGAGGTGGATGACACCATTGGCGTCGCTTGCGTTGTCGAGCACCTGAGCGCATTGGGACACACGCGATTCCTCTGGGTAGGACCCGGTGATACACGCGATTACTACGAGACGCGGCGCCGCAAGGCTTTTCAGGTCGCTATGGATGCGAGGGGTTTCAAAGCTGAAATGATCGGCGTCGGTTACTCTCTGTCGCGGCTCACCAAGAAGGAAGATCAGATCGAAGCGGTTTGGGCGAAGTTCCGATCCTTGCCGGGCGGCGGCTTGCAGAAGGCAACGGCCGTGGTGGCCTATAACGAGGCGGCCGCCCTCGGTGTTTATGCGCTGGCGGCCGAGCGGGGAATTCGAATCCCTGAAGATCTGTCGGTTGCCGGCTTCGACGACTTCTACGCCGCGGTCGCCTGGCCTCCAATGACCGCAGTCAGCCTCATGATGGACAAACTCGGCGCCCTGGCTGTCGAGATGATCCTGGAAATGTTCAACGATCCGACCGGTTGGAGCAACCTGCGCGGCTCACGGCGCCGAATTTCGTGTGAACTAATCATTCGCAAGAGCACCGGCCCCTTATCACCGAGACCTTGACCCACCGCAACGCTAACCATGCCCGTGTAGTCGTCGTGGAGCGTCATCCATGAATACGAGTTATTCTTTCCGCAACCTCTCGCTTGCAGTTTGTTTTACGCTGTCGGCAATAACCTTCGCGGATAGTGTCACCGCCCAGGACAATGACCTCCTGGCCCGCTGGCTGGTCGGCCAGTCTGGCCGCGTTGACAATCCGCGCGGCCTGGCCGTGCTGCCTGAGGGCGGCCCGCTCGCCTTGGCCCTGGCGCGGGCCTCGCAATTCCTGGTCGTCGCCCAGGAGGCGGGCCAGCCGGCGGTGCAACGTGCCTGCGTCGCGGCGGAGGCGGCCGGGCTGCTCGGCGGGCGGGTGGTGGTAGCGCAGGCCGGTTTCACCAGTGCGGTCACCGCGCCGCGCAGCGCCAATCTCCTGACCCTGGTGCGCGTCACCGATGGCGTGCTGGCGAAACTCGACGGCGCCGCCCTGCTCGACCAGGTGGCGCCGGATGGTGGCCGGCTGGTGGTGGGCAAGGCTGCTGCCGTGCCCGGTACCCTCGGCCGTGCTGCGCTCGAAGCCTGGGCGAAGAAGGCGGGTGCGGCCGACGTGCATGAGGATGCCCTCGGGCTGTTCGCCACCATCGTGCGCGGATCGGTGCCAAAGTCCGCGCCGTGGACGCATCGCTTCTTCGACGCCAGCGGCAACGCGGTTTCGAACGATCGGGCCTTTGCCTGGCCGCCGATGACGCAATGGATGGGCAAGCCCTACCTCGATGGCGGCGGCATGATCCTGGTCGGCGTCGGCGTGTATATCGCTGTTACTGAGGGCGTCCCCAGCATCACCGCCCAGCGCATTTTTGTCCGCAACGACAACGCCCTCGTTGCCCGCGATCTCAACAACGGCCAGGTGTTGTGGATCAAGGAAATGGATCCGTATTTCCAATACGCGGGCCTGACCTCGCCGATGGCCATCCACGGCAACGTCCTTTATGTCATCGCTCCCAAAGGCAAGGCCGTGCAGCGCTTTGATCTGCACACGGGTAAGGACCTGGGCGATTGGAATGCCTCGGCGCTAGCCGGCGATGCACTCAAGTGGCTGGCCATTGCCGATGGCCGTCTGTATCTGATGTCCGGCGCGGCGGACGCGAGGCAGTTGCCGGGAGAGACTTGGAAGATGGCGGTCAATCCCTTCGGCGCCCTCAGCAACAGCGGTGCTCCCAATGTGGAGACCAGGCCCATCGGCCCCAAGCATATTGGTCTGGGGCACGGCTTCGGTGCCCTCGACCTCAGAACCGGCAAGACCCTGTGGACCTCTACCGAGGAGCAGGACAACGCCTATGAGTTCCTGGTCAGCGTTGGCAACGGCGCCATCTATTATCTCGCCGTTGACAGTGCCGGGGTCTGCCTTGATGGCGCCACCGGCAAGCCGCGCTGGCGCAATCCCGCCTTGGCCGAAGCGATAAAGGAGCAGGAGCAGGACAAACTCAATCTCCACGTATGGGACGGAGCTCTAGGCCACAGCGGCACCACTCTGGTGACGCCGCAGGCGGTGGTCTTCTACCCGGTTCGTATCGGTCCCATCGCGGTCGATCCGGCCGATGGCCGCGTCTTGTACCGCTTGCCTTTATCTTGCCACGGCCATCCCCTGGCCAGCGGCGATACCTTGTACGTGCGTGGCACCGCCTTTGATTTACATACGGGCGTAAAGAAGGGCAGGGAAGCGGAGATCAAGGTTCCCGGTGGGTGTGGGGTGTGGAGTATGACCCCGGATTTTGTGTGCAGCCAGATGGGCCTCTCGTGGATCTTCGGCAGCCGCACCGATCTTACCCGCGACGATCAACACAAGAGCGCCTGTGGTTCCGGATCGCAGATTGCCGGCGGCTTGTATCTGCAGACCGGCTACCAGTGCGCCTGCGAACACACCGAGCGGGGCAACATGGCCCAAGTGTCGGCTGGTGCGGCGGCGGCGCTGGTCACCGCGCCGCTGGACGAGGCCGCCAGCCGGACCACGGGCACGCCGGGGCGTCCCGGTCCGGCTGTCGAACCCCAAGACTGGCCAGCCTACCGGGGCGCCGTGGCACGCGGCAATGCCTCCGCCGCAACCTTGCCCGCCACCGCTGCGCTGCGTTGGAAATGGCATCATCCAGCGCCCTTCGCCAACCCGCCGCGCCAGTCCGCCGACACAATGCCGGAGTGGGAATCACCACAGCCGCTGGCTGTGGGCGATGCGGTCTATGCCGCCAGCGCCGATGGCGCGGTGCGTTGTCTCGGCCTTTCTGATGGCAAACTCCGATGGGTCTTCCACACCGGCAGCCGCATCCTGGTGGCGCCGGCTTACGCCGATGGCCGGTTGTATGTCGGCGGTGGTGATGGGGTGCTGCGCTGCCTTGATGCCGGTGACGGGGTGCTGCGCTGGAGCTTCCGCCTAGCCCATGCCGAGCGCCGGGTGATGGCTTGGGGCCACCTGCTATCGAGTTGGCCGGTGAGCAGCGATATCGTCGTGGAGGATGGCGTGGTCTATGCCGCCGCCTGCCTGCAGCACATCGATGGCACCGTGGTGGTGGCACTGGACGCGGCCAGTGGGCATATCCGCTGGCAAAACACTACCTGTGGCATGCTCGATCCCAGCCGCTTTGGCTTGGAGACGGTCGGGGCCATGACCATCGCCCAGGGTCGGCTTTGGGTCCGGGGCAATGCCTTCAGCTTGGCCGACGGCACCGTGACCGTGGATCGGCGCTATCCCTATATCTTTCCCAACCCGGTCAACCAACTACTTGCTCGCGTGACGGGTGTGATCGGCGACCACCTGATCTGGGGCGGACGCCGCTTCTGGTCCGAGCAGCACAGCACCGATTGGTCGGATGTGAAGCAGAACGCCTATATCGCCGGCCTCGATGGCAAGGGCGCTATCCTCCCCGAGCCGGGTAAGAATGGTCCTGGCACGCGCGCGTGGAATGAGGCCAAGGACACCGGCGTCTGGGGCATGCCACTCATGCCGAGCTGGGATCATGAGTTGGTGCTCATCACCGGCCGCTTCCCCAGCTTCAAGAAGACCTGGGACCCCCGCACCTACCGCACCCTGATCGTCCTCGACCGCGCCTCCTTCCTTGCAGCCTGCGACGATCGGGCGAAGCCGGTGCTGGCAAGCGAGAAGGGGGCCAAGGACACGCCGATCGGCACCTGCATGGCCAGCCGTACGCCGGCCGAGCGCTGGCGCATTGACGGGCCGTCGGGCAGCCGCTGGTTGGCGATGCTGCTGACTGCCGATGCCGTGCTGGCAGTGAACGATCCGATCAACGACGAGCAGCGTCTGGCGAAACGCATGGAAGGCTATGGGTATTCACCGCGTGCCCACGCCTTGCCGCTCGATCCGCTGCCGAATGACAAGCCGTGCCAGCTAATTGCCTTCAATCGCGCTGACGGCTCTGAACGATGGCGTGTCTCCCTGCCTTCTGAACCGGTAATGGATGGTCTGGCGGTGGCCCGTGACGGCAGCCTGGTGGTGCAACTGCTCGACGGCGGTATAGCCTGCGTCGGAGAAGGGACAAGATAGGAAGATACGTAGAATCAGGCCCAAGAGATTCCAGGAGAAAGTTCCATGCGTAAGTTGACTATTTCATGCCTGGTCGGCGTCTGCACGTCACTCACTGTGGCGCAGGCTGCTACGCCTCCCGCGGCGGAGCGTCTGGCCTGCAACCGTGTCCGTGTTCTTCCTCGCGCAGGATTTCCCAAGTTGGTCAAAGGGGCCATCATCCAAGGCTCTGATAGCGGGCCGACTGCCGATTTCGTCGATCTGGCCACGGTTGCCGAAGATGCCCAGGAGGGCAAGTGGCTGGAGGTCGAATTCAAGAACACCAAGGTCTATCGCTATCTGCGTTATTTCGCTCCGAAGGACTCATGGTGCAACGTGGCGGAACTGGAGTTTTGCCACGATGACACAAAGCTGATCGGCCGCACCTTCGGCATCGACGGCTCGCGGGACAACGGCAAGAACACCTTCGACAAGGCATTTGACGGAGATCCCAGGACCTTCTTCGAGGCTTCCATGGCCGACGATGTGTACGTGGGCATCGAGTTGATGGAACTGCCGAGCACAACGGTCCCCGTGGCCACCACGGGCGGAGAGCGCCGCAATGGCGCTCGCTGCCATTTCCACATGGGCAACAGCCTGACCGACACCGAGGGCGAATATACGCAGAAAATCGCGAAGGCCGCCGGTTTCGGCGACGACACGTTCGAGCGCAACACGATTCCCGGCGCGCCCATCCATGCTCTCTGGAGCCTGGTGATTCGCGGCGAGAGACGGGGCTTCGGCACGCCTGCGGTTGATGCCGCCGACAAGTTCGCGCCCGTGACCGATCTCGTCCTGCAATGTTTCGTGCAGAATGGCGATAACTCCGCGCCAACCCCGTATGTCGGCTTCTACGATCTATTCAAGACCAAGAGCCCCGGCGTGCGTCTTTGGGTCTATGGTCAATGGTGGGACCAAGGATTGCCGGACTCTTGGGAGGATCAGGTGGTCGCGCTGCACCGGGTCTATGTCCAGACTGCGATCCATGTGCAGAAGATGCGCCCGCTCAATCCGCCGGTGGCGGTCATCCCCGGCGGGTATGCGCTCGTCTGCCTCAAGCATGCGATGGATAAGGGACAGTTGCCCGGCTACGGAAAGGGCGACTTCTTCGCCAGGGCGTTTGACGATGGAATTCACCTGAGCGATATGGCGCGGTACTTCATCGGCCTGGTCCATTACGCTTGTATCTACGGCAAGAGTCCGGTGGGCATCCCGGCGATTCCGTTGGGGAAAGACAAGCACGTGCTTTCGCCGGAACTGACCACGGCGCTGGAGCAACTTGCCTGGGATAGCGTCCAGTCCTGGCGGGCGGCCCCCGAAAAAGTCGTCGCCCATGCGGTACCCGGAGAGTTCAGCGGGCGCCAATCCATCGGCGCCATTCCTCCGTACGGCTCGCACACCGTCACTCAGTTCTGGGGCCGGGGCGGGGAAGTCGGCTATTTCATCACGCCGCCGGCTCCTGGCAAGTTCATGCTCCAAGTGAATGGGGTGATCAACTCAACCACGCTGAAGGGCCCCGAGGTCTTCCTGAATGGTGAACCGGTCGGAACGGCGACATTCGCCGACGCGCCCGGAAAACAGGGATCACTCGTCCAGAGCAATCCCTTCCCCCTGAATCTTGAAAAGGGCCTCAACACTTTGCGTCTCGTCCTGCCCAAGAACGATGGCTACACGCTCGACACGTTGCGGATCACCAATCCCGACGGCTCGGGCATCCGGCACACGCTGCCGTTCTGCGATGCACTGATCATGTCCATGGAGGTCGAACCGGGCACGACATCGGTGAAATCATTCAAGGTTTCCGACGCCGAGACCCCAGCCGGACAGATCAAGGTGACGGCTGCGCCTGAGAACCTGAAAGCACTTCCCGCCGAAGCGGTATCAATCGAAGCCGGCGACGACGGAGCCCGCAAGCTCTCCATCAAGCATCCCGGCCAAGCCGGTGAAACGAGAGTGATCGTCACCATTACCAATAACGCCGGACTCAGCCGCGCATTCTCCTTGATTGCCAAGTGCAAGTAGCCGGATGAGACAACCGATCAGGCCGCCGAGCAGAAAGAACTTAGGTGTACCTTATGACGAATGCTATGAGCAAACCCTCGATTGCCGTTTGGTTCGGCCTCTCCGTAGTCACTTTCGCTGCCGCCGCCTCTGCCCAGGAAAGCGCGCCGCTGGTGAAGCATCTGCTGGATATCGCCCATAAGACCAAAGGTGTCTGCTTGGTTCCCGGCGGGGGCGAGTTGGCTTTCGACCTTGTCAAGGGCAGTGAGTTCGTGGTCGTGAGCCAGGAACCCAACGCGGCGCGAACCGCCGCCATGCGGGCCAAGGCCGACCAGGCCGGGCTCTTGGGGCGGCGTCTCTATATCGCGGAAGCAGATGCCGGCACATCGGTCTTGGCCGACAACTACGCCAATGTCTTGGTGATTGCGGATGCCACCGATGATCTGCTCGCTAAGCTCGATGCCAAGGCGATGCTCAAGGCCCTGACGCCCCACGGCGGCAAGGCGATTGTAGGCCTGGCGAAGGGTTCCGCCGGCACCCTCACCAAAGCGAATCTGGAGACGTGGGCCAAAGGCTTCGGCGTACAAGATATCAAGGTGGTGCAGGACGCCTTCGGTCTCTGGGCGATCATCACCAGGCCGCAACTGCCCGGCGCGGCGGAGTGGATGCACCGCTTCTTCGACTCCGGGTTCAACCCGGTGTCTACCGACACGGCCTTCACCATGCCCAGCATGACGCAATGGCTTGGCACACCCTACAACCACGGTGCGGGCGCCCCGCGCATCGCCGGCGGGAAATTGCTTAGCGTCATGGAAGGGGCTTATAGTGCGAGACGTCCGGAAGTCGAGGTCAATTTTCTGGTCATGCGCGACGCGTACAACGGCCGCATTCTCTGGAAACGCGACCTGGGGGAGAAATACGCCGCGGACTACTATCTATCGTCCGTCGTGATGACTGCGGACGCGGTCTATCTTGTCGACATGCCCAATCCGACCGTGTTGGTCCTCCATCCCGACACCGAAGAAGAACTCCGAAGAATCGACTGCTCCTCCCTGGGCAAGCAGGTCAAATGGATTGCGCTGCGGGACGGTGTGCTGTTTGCCGCCGCCGGCGGCACCGACCACACCGGCGGCGTGTGGAACGGGGTATTCGGCGCGCAACATCTCAAATTCATACGGGACAGAGCGGAAACGTTGAAGGACTCTATTGCGGTCGGCAACAACCGGATGATCGGCGCGTTTGATCCCAAGACAGGGAAGACCTTGTGGAGCCACGACGAGGCGCAGGACTGCATTCCGGAGTTCTTCCTCGCGGTGAGGGATGGCCGGGTCTATTTCCTGGCGCAGGAGAAATATGCCGGGGCGCTGGACGTGAAAAACGGCAAACTGCTCTGGACCAATCCCGAGGCAGCCGCGATCTACAGGGACAATCTCTATCCCCAGTTCGCGGTCGGCAGCGGAGCACTGGAGGTTTCCGACAGCACGCTTCTCTTCGCCCGCCCCGGCAGCGCCCGCATCGCCTTGAACGCGGAAGACGGCAAGCTGCTCTGGTTCGCCCCAAAATACGGCGGCCACCAGCAATGCGGCTCGCTCATCTGGGACAAGTACGTGCTGGGGCAAAAGTCCGTGGACTTGCGCACGGGTGCGGCGGTCCCGGAGTTTGCGAAGTCCAACAATCCCTATCGCAATATCTGCACCTTCGGCGCGGCGACTGTGAACTACATCACAGGCAGCATGAACGGCCCGGCATACGATTTGACTGCCATGAAGCCCGTGACTCGCCCGACCTATTTTCACAAGTCTCCGTGCAGCATGGGCAGCGTCGTGGGCGAGGGCATTCTGTTCATGTCCAGTTTTCACTGCGCTTGCGACTATCAACTCAACGGCAACATTATCGAAATGTCCGGCGACGCCCGGCAATACCAGAAACCGGCTGTGGAATCGGAGCGGTTGGTGCTCAGTGCCAATCCCAATCCACCAGCCCCTCTGTTTCCGACCGCGGCGGACTGGCCTGTCTTCCGCGCCAGCAACACGCGCAGCAATGCCAGCACGGCCGAGGTTCCCGACAACGTTGCCCTGCGCTGGTCATTCGCCCTGGGCGAGCCGTATGTCAATCCCGAATATCCTAGCGACCGTTCGGAAACGAGTTATGAACCGGCCCAGCCCATCGCGGCGGCCAACCTGGTCATCACCAGCGGACCGGACGGGGCCGTGCGCGCCCTTGACTTGGCATCGGGCAAGCCGGTTTGGAGTTTCTATACAGGCGGCCAGATCACCCAATCTCCCGCGGTTGCCGACGGCCGGGCCTATGTTCCTTCCGGCGATGGGTTCCTTTACTGCCTGGATGCCAAGACCGGACGAGAACTGTGGCATTTTTGCGCGGCCCCGGCCGAGCGGCGGATAATGGTCTACGGCCACCTGGTTAGCACGTGGCCTCTTTTCGCCGGGGTATTGGTGCAGGACGGAGTCGCGTACACCGCAGCTAGCCTGCTCAACATGGACGCCACCCACGTCTATGCCCTCGACGCGAAGACAGGCCACATCATATGGCAGAACAACAGCAGCGGCCTTCCCAATCGCAAATCCGAGGATGGTGCGACGGCGGTTGGCACGCTCACAGTCGCCCAGGGGAGACTCTGGGTGCGCACCACCTCGTATGACCTCAAGACCGGGAAATGCGCGTTGTTTGCCGACGCCAAGGCATCCTATTCCAACAAGGATAACGGTGGAAACTCCCTGCTGCAACGATATACGGGGGTCCTTCAAGGGAAGTTCCTGCTGTTTGGTGGACGGCGCTTCTACGAAAGTCAGTCGCGCCCTCTGCCGATTGGACGTTCCCCACAATCGTTGTCGATCATCGAGCTGAACGCTGATGGCACTGGAATCTATCCGCGAATCGACCTTGCCAATTACACGGGGGCGTTCGCCGCGTGGGACGACCGCCAGTTGATCGCGACACCGGTTCTGGAAGATAAGACCAGCATCAACGGAGCAATCAAACATTTTCCGATTCTTTGCTGGGACCTGGCCAAGACCGTGTCGCTGGCTCAAGCCCAACGAGCCGAGGCCGCCACGATTTCTGACTATGTGTCTCAGGTCAAGTGGAACGCCAAACTCAATTCCAGGAACAGTTGGGAGCGGCTTGGAGAATTGCCCATGCATCAGTGGCTCGTGGACACGCATCGAACCTATGCGGTGGTGCTTTGCCCGAATGCGGTCGTCGCTGCCTATGGCATGATGGATGCCCCGGAGAAATTCGCCCGCCACAATACTGTGGTGCCGACGAAATGGTTTGTTTCCGCTCTGGATCGCGCCACCGGCAAGGAATTATGGAAACAGCCGCTCCCCTCGGAGCCGGTCTATGACGGCATCTGCATCGCTCGCGACGGCAGCGTGATCGTCCAACTCCTCGATGGCGGCGTGGTGTGCATCGCCAAAGCGGAGTGATTGATTTCACGGCAAAGACGATCGATACGAGCATTTTGAACAACGTAACAGGAGCTATCGCTATGAACGACGGCACAGAAACCATTGCCGGCGGTCCCACACTGCGGAATCGCCCGCCTTTCACCACCGCGGCCTTTACTCCCGAGACGGCCGCCGACGTGGTGAGCATCCAGCAACTTCTCAGTCGCTACTGCCACGCGCTCGACAGCGACGCCACGGAGCCTGCCGTCATCGCGGCGATGTTCGCCGAGGACGGCGTCGTGCTGCCCGCCTACGAGAACGATAAGACCCACACGGGTCGCGCTGCGATCGAGAAATGGTATGCGGGCTACCTCGCTGCGGTCCGAGCGGGAGGCCGTTTGCGGAGGCACCTCATCACCACCACGCGCATCGAAGTGCAAGGCGACAAAGCCTGGGCCTTTTCCATGCTCGATGCTTCGGGCATCCCCGTCAAGGGCGATTCCATCGGCTTCTACATCGGCTCTTACGAAGACCATCTCGTGCGCCGCGACGGACGCTGGTTCTTCGCCTCGCGCCGCATCGCGTTGGATTACACTTACCGGAACGCCAGCTACAAGCTCGCCCGCAACGGCGCACAAATCATGGAAGGGAGAACCGAACAATGAAACGCCGCACCCTGCTGAAACTGATGGGCTCCGCAATGCCCGCGTCTTGCCTGCCCGCTGCTTTGTTCGCCGAAGAAAAACCCAAGTCAGCGGTTTCTGCTCCTTCGAACTGCCAGGCATTCGGCTATGGCATGGGACTACAAGGTTGGGATGCATCGTTCATTTTCCAAAACGATGATCCGGGCGAATTCAAGCGCGCGCTGGGCGACTTCGACGTGGCGGTGCCGAACGTGCTGGGGTTGTTCCCGGCCATCGCGCGCCAGATCTTGCGCGGCGATGTGAGAGAGTCTGAGGTGGTGGCGGTGCGAAACGTGCATGCCCCTTCTGTCTTCCAGGGCAAACTCGGTTTCGACGACAAAGTAAAGCAAGGGTATGACGAGAAGGAGTTGGACAGCAGCAAGGTGCCGGCCCAGGTGCTGAGCGTCAGCAACCTCAATCATTGTAAGCACGTGCGGCGCGGCCTGGTCCATTCTCACCAACCATAGTTGCACGACACCCTCGTCTCAACTAGACTAACTGTGGCTAGGCCACCAGTCCAACTCCTGCCCGCCCCCCTTCGGAGACTCCCCGTGACGCTTCCCCTAGTTCGAGATCCCGTCTATCTCCAGTTGAACAAGGCCCTGCGGGAACTGATCCGCAGCGGTCAGATCCTGTTGGGCGAACGATTCTGGACGGAACGCGAGATCGGCCTCCGCTTCGGCGTCAGCCGGGCAACGGCCAATAAAGCCCTGTCGAACCTCGTCGCCGAAGGCATTTTGGAGTTCCGCAAAGGGCTCGGCACTTTCGTCCGCGGCCGCCCTTTGGATTACGACCTGCAATCGCTGGTGAGCTTCACGGAGAAGGCCCGTGCGGCCGGCAAGAAGCCCACCACGCAGTTGCTGCGCTTCGAGACTCTGGCCGTCCGCGCGGCCGATCGGGCCGTAATGGAACGTCTCCAGGCGCCGGCGGAGGGAAGCGTCTATTACATGGAGCGATTGCGGCTTGCCGACGACTTGCCGGTGATCTTCGAGCGACGCTAGGTGCTGACGCACTTCTGTCCGGATCTTGTCGCCAAGGAGTTGCTCGGATCGTTGTACGATGTGTGGATCAAGAAGTACAGCCTGGAAATTGTCGGTGCCGAACAGACGATCCAGGCAGTGAGCCTCCGTGGCCGCGATGCCCGAGTCCTGAAAGTCACGCGTGGTGCAGCAGGTTTCCTGGTGACCCCGACCGGCTATCTCCGGCCGCGTCAACCGCTTTGGTGGGAGCAAACCCTTTATCGCGGCGATGCCTACGAGTTCCACAACGTACTTGGACCCGTGCAAACGGTCGGTCCGGCCAGCGGCGTGCTCCGCACCATGCCGGCGGACAAGGACGAGTAGGAGAGGAGAATGACCTGGGAACAGACCTACGACCCGTTGCACTGTTGGCCGGCATCCACGCTGGTTTCGGCCTTGCCTGTGCTGACGCTGTTCTTTGTGATGCTGGTCCTGAAGATGAGAGTTTGGCTCTCGGCGCTGGCCGGCCTGATCGTGGCGATCGCGCTCGCCGTCATGGTCTTTCGCATGCCGGCGATCCTGGTCGTGCAGGCGTCGCTCTTGGGCTTCGTGTTCGGCCTGCTGCGAATCGCCTGGATCATCGTCGCGTCGATCTTTCTGTACCAGGTCGCGGTGGAGACGGGCCAGTTTCAGGTGATGCGGGAATCGATCACGGCCCTATCCGGCGACCGCAGCATCCAGGTCATCGTCATCGCCTTCTGCTTTGGCGCCTTTCTGGAAGGGACCGGAGGCGGCGGCGCACCGGTAGCCATTGCCGGGGCGTTTCTGATCGGCTTGGGCTTTCCGCCCTTCGAGGCGGCCACGGTCTGCCTGCTGGCTAACACCGCGCCGGTGGCCTGGGGAGCCGCCGGCAATCCGATTCGGGTGCTCAGTGGCGTCACCGGCCTGCCCGAGGCGGCGCTTAGCGCCATGACCGGCCGGATCCTGCCCGTGTTCTCCTTCATCTTGCCTCTGTGGTTGGTGCGCAGCACCGTCAGTTGGCGACGGACCTGGGAGGTGCTGCCGGCGATCTTGGTGAGCGGCGCCGCCTTCGCCGGGATGCAGTTTTTCTGGTCCAACTACGTGGAGACCAACCTGGTCGACATCGTCGCCGCCATTTTCTCCCTGCTGGTCATGGTGGGATTCCTCAGAATCTGGCAACCGCGCCAGGTCGAGGAGCACCACGGCCAGGCCTCGCCGGCCGCTAGACGCCACTCGCTCCTGGGAGTGTTGCGGGGGTGGTCGCCGTTCATCCTGTCTTCGCTGCTGATCTTCCTATGCGGCATGCCATCGTTTAAGGGCTACTTGCAGATGGATGCGCTGAAATTCCCCATTCCCGTGCTGGATCGCGCCGTGCTGCGGATGCCGCCCGTCGCTGCGGCTGCTGCTCCGGAAGAGGCCATGATGGACGTGAACCTCCTGTCGCTGCCCGGTACCGCGGTCTTCGTTGGGGCGTTTCTGTCGGCACTGCTCATGCGCATGCCGCCGCGCCGGGTGGCCGGAATTCTCGCCCGCACGGTGCGGCAGATGATTCCGTCGCTGTTGGCGATCAGCTTCATGGTCGGACTGGCCTTCGTCACCAGGTATTCGGGCATGGATGCCGTGCTCGGCCTGAGCCTCACCAGGACCGGCTGGCTGTATCCGTTCTTCGGCACCTTGCTGGGCTGGCTGGGCGTCGCACTGACCGGCACCGACGCCGGCTCGAACGCCCTGTTCGGCAACCTGCAAAAGGTCACCGCCGCGCAACTGGGTGTTAGTCCCGTCCTGATGGCCTCGGCGAACAGCGCGGGGGGCGTAATGGGCAAGATGATCGATGCCCAATCCATCGTCGTCGCCAGCACCTCCACCGGCCAGGAAGGCAACGAAGCCGCCATCTTCAAGGCGGTCTTCAAGCACAGCATCGTGCTCGCCATCCTGGTGGCCCTCGTGGTTCTCACCTATGCGTACGTCTGTCCCCAGTTCATTCCCACACCCTAGCCGTCTTTCTATCCCATGAATCGCAGATATTTTCTCAGGCAGATCGCTCAAGGCGCCGCCCTGGCCGGCGTCATCGGCAGCGGCAGCCGGGCCTTCGGCGCCGATCCAGCACCATCGGCCCCGGCTTCTGCCGCAGGGCCAGCTCACCTGAAAATCACCCGGGTCCGGACCATTCTGACCATGCCTGGGCCGTCCCGGTTGTGCATCGTGAAAGTCGAGACGAGCGAGCCGGGGCTTTACGGCCTCGGCTGCGCGACCTTCACGCAACGCGTGCGGACGGTCGTCACCGCCGTCGAAGAGTACCTGGCCCCGTTCCTGGCCGGAAAAGACCCGGACCAGATCGAGGACATTTGGCAGGCGAGCTTCCACAGCTCCTATTGGAGGAACGGTCCGGTCCTCATGAACGCGCTAAGCGGCGTGGACATGGCCTTGTGGGACATCAAAGGCAAGCGGGCCGGCATGCCGCTGTATCAGTTGTTGGGTGGACGCTGCCGCACGGGCATCCCGGTATACACGCACGTCGCGGGGACGACGCCGGAAGAGCTGGCCGACCAGGCCAAGAGCGCCATGGCCCTGGGCTATCGCTTCATCCGTCCCCTGCTCAGCTCGGCGCGGCAGACGAATCCTGGGGTGCGGGCGGCGGCCGTGTTGCCCGACGAGGGCAAGCCCGGCGAAGAGCGGCCGATGACGAGTCGTTTCGAGCCGGCCGCCTACCGCCGCGCAGTGCCGAAACTGTTCGCCCATCTGCGGCAAGTCCTGGGCGACGAGGTGGAACTCCTGCACGATGTTCACGAGCGTCTGCCGCCCATCGATGCCATCGGCCTGGCCAAGGAGTTGGAACCTTATCGCCTCTTCTTCCTCGAAGATCCCTTCGCCCCGGAGGACGCCGGTTACTTCCAGCACCTGCGCCGGCAGTGCGCCACTCCGCTTGCCATGGGCGAGTTGTTCAACAACCCCAATGAATGGCTGGATCTGGTCAGCGACCGGCTGATCGACTTCATCCGCTGCCATATCTCGCAAGTGGGTGGAATCAGCGTGGCGCGCAAGATTGCCGCCTTGTGCAGCTTCTACGCCGTTCGCACCGCCTGGCACGGCCCGTCCGATGTCTCGCCGGTGGGGCATGCGGCGCATGTCCACTTGGACCTTTCTACCTGGAACTTCGGCATCCAGGAGGTGCCCCGTTTCAACGCGCAGACCCGGGCGGTCTTTCCCGGCACGCCCGAGGTTCGCGAGGGCATGATGTACGGCAACGAGAAACCCGGCCTGGGCATCGACGTCGACGAGCGGCTGGCGGCGAAGTACCCGATCCGCGACGACCCGCCGTTCAACTTCGGCTGGGGTAACTTGCGCGGCCAGGACGGCACGCTTCGTCGGCCTTGAGAACGGAGTGCTTGATGTGAAAACGTTAACCCTTAGCATGAAAGTGAAAACGATGAATCGCAACTTCCTTTCCGCCTTATTGCTTCTGTTTGCGACGCTGGACTTCTCCGGGTCCCAGCGTGCTGTTGCCGATCAGGCAACGCAACCCACCGCGGCAACCCGTATCAATCCCAAGGATGGCGCCGAAATGGTCCTGGTGCCGGCCGGCCCCTTCAAGATGGGCGTGGACCCGATGCCCACGGACGTTGAACACCGCAAACAAGTCAACACCCCCAAGCACGAGGTGGCGCTCGACGCCTACTGGATCTACAAGTATCCCGTCACCGTCAGGCAGTATAAGAAATTCATCGCCGAGACCAGTGGCATGAATTTGGGGTGGGGGGTGTCTGGCAAGATGCCGCCAGAGCCGCTCTGGGGCTGGAAGGACGACCACCCCATGGTGAACGTGAATTGGTGGGAGGCCGTGGCTTATGCCCGATGGGCCGGCGCCGCGTTGCCCACCGAGGCGCAATGGGAGAAGGCGGCGCGCGGAACAGATGAGCGGTTGTACCCCTGGGGCAACGAGTGGGATCCCAAGCGCTGCGTGCATTCCGACAAGGTCTGGGGCGATATCGAGTCAACTCGACCGGTCGGTTCCTGTCCGGATGGTGCCAGCCCCTACGGGGCGATGGACATGGCCGGCAACGTCTGGCAATGGTGCAGCGACTTTTATAACGATCATTATTACAGGACCTCGCCCGCGAGCAATCCGACAGGCCCGGCGCAGCAAACCACGGTTCGCAGCGTTCGTGGCGGCGCCTGGCCCCTCTGCAAGCCGAAGTGCTTCCGAACGGTCAATCGGGACTGGTGTCGTGTTCCGGAACTCTGGTCGATGGACGCGGGGTTCCGCTGCGTCGTGACCGGCTCGAACCCTCAACTCAGCGCCCAAACCCCGCCGCCGATCCCGGCGCCCGTTGCGACTCCCGCGCCGGCGATTGCGTCCGCTGCCACGACTGGCGCGCAGCCGGTGATGCCGACGCCCGGCGGGCAGGCAAAGGCCGGGGAACAGCAATATCTGTACGCCCTCGATGCGACAGGCGGTACCATTTTCAAGATCAATCTCGCCGATCCAGAATATAAGGTCGAAGTCCTTGGGAGTGCAGGTGCCAATGTTTCGCTGGACTTCGACAGCAAAGGCAACATCTATGCCGCCGGCGGGACTATCTCGAAAAGAACGCCCGACGGCAAGACGAAACCGTTTTTGACGGGTCTGAGGATGGGCTTTGCCTGCGTCATCGATTCCAAGGACAATCTGTATTTTGCAGACTATCAGAAGAAGAACTGCAGGACCTGGAAGATTCCGCTGAACAAAGTGACGGATGACATGCTGCCCATTACCGTGACCTATAAGGATGAGGATCAGGAGCAAGACCCCGACATCAAACCAGCAGGGCTGCTGATTCAGGTTCATAACCTGAAAGGGAATCCTTACGGGCTGTCGTGCGACGCCTATGACAATGTCTATATGACGCGATTGAGCAGCGACTTCCCATCATTCTACAGGTTTACGCCAGAAGGAAAGGTGTCGGAGGGTGGATGGGGATCCAACTGGCCGCGGCAAGTCATCATCAATGCCGACGGCAGCTTTACCGCCCTGGGAGGGCCGATCATGAAGGTCTCCAAGGGCGGCCTGAGGATCGGGATGTTCGCGCCGGATATTGACTTCCATCATTCCACCAGCATCAGTTTCGATGACCATGGCATTTTGTATCAGGCGACTCCTCCGGCGAAGGCGGAGAAGGTCACGGATTGGAATGATCCCAACCCCAAGGATCCGGAATTCCGGAGTCATGTCTACAAATACACCCCCGACGGAGAACGTTCCGAGATCGCTCGTATGGGCCGCAACCTATGGTTCTCCATGGTTTACCCGAAGACCAAATACCCGACGACCAAACCGGCGGAATAGCATTCCGAAAGCAACGAACCCAATAAACGAAGGAACCCGACCATGAAGAACCTCATCTGGTCCGCCAGTTTAACGATCACGCTTGCCATGGGCCTTGTTCACGCGCCCGCCGTAAGGGCGGATGAAGCCGATTACTCCCCGACGATGTACAACGCGGACGAAGCCAAGGAGGCGCGGACATTCTTGCGGCCGTATCTTGAACCATCCTTCGTCCCATCGCCTGAGTATCTTGCGAGCTGCATCGGGGAACGGAGACATTACACGGGTAATGAAACCCCGGACCAGTTGAAGGCCATGTGTGCCAAGTTCCAAGACAACTATAACAAGATCGTTGCGGCGCTTCCCGAGAAATTGTCCGTGCCCGTGTCCCAGAAGCGGAAGATCCTCGCGCTAACCTATAGGTCAGGCGGACACTACCACACGGCGGGAGCCGCCGGGTTCCTCATCCTCATGCGGGAGGCCGCGAAGAAATATCGCGCCTTCGAGATCACGGAGGTCTACAAACCCGATGGCATTGACGCCAAACTGCTGGCCGGCTTTGATTGCGTCGTGGTCAACTGCCAGCACCATCTATTACGGATGGGGAAGTACGGGGTGGAGTGGGGTCTGGTCAACAAGCACCCGGAAATGAAGGCAGAGATGCTCAAACGGCAGGATGAGGAGCGGAAAATCATCGAACCTATCTACTATGAACTGCTGCCGGCTTATGTAAAAAACGGTGGCGGCCTTGTGGGAATCCATGGCGCGGCGTTAATCGAAATGGGCAATGCAGACAAAGTAACGGAGTATGGCGCCATGATCGGCGGGGTGGTCGATGATTGGTGCCATCCCCATGGCAAGAAGACAACCTGGGGCGATTACAGGAACTTCTCCGTGAAGATCCTGGAACCGGGAAATCCCCTGGCTATTCCATACCGCGACTGGCCTGCCGCCGGGTTCACCACCGAGGTCTATTCCTTCTGGCTGCCGAAATCGGCCATGAACGATACCAGGGCTCTTGTCAGGATGGATACCGATAAGCTTCCGGAGGTGGTATTCAATCCGAAAAGTGAGGAACGGTGCAATGATTTCGCATCGGCCTTGGTCTGGATCAGAAGCTATGGCAAGGGACGCGTTTACTACAATGTCATGGGCCATGACGAAGAGCCTTTCGGGTTGCCGTGCGTGGCGCGAGCAATGCTCGACGGCCTGCTGTATGCCACTGGCGACCTGAAAGTGCCGGACGCCCCCGCCACCGCCTCATCTGCACGTCAGTAATCTCCACGAAAACAACAATCACAAGAAAGGGACTCCCATGAAGACGAGAATCACGCTGGCAATCCGCGCCGGGCCCTTTTTTCGTGTGTAGGGTTGCAGGCCAGGGCCAAGTAGCGAGTAAAGGGAGACCACACATGCTTGCTCGACAGAGGGAAGAACTGCAACACATCCCGATCCTGCTGTCAACGTTTACCATGTGGCATTTCTGTTGTTGTCGAGCCTGCTGCCCGCCTGTCTGGCGATCGCTGACGAGGCATCCAGCTTGTCTCAACACCTGCTTACTCTCGCGGGTCGCAAGGTGGGCACCTTTGGCTCGCGCGCGTGCAGAAAGACGGGCTGGAGATTCTTGCCAAGAGCGAGGGCTTCGCCAGCAAGACCGGACGACATTTCGGCAGCTAACCGGTCGTGGTCGATGGACTGCTCTATGTCCGCAAACTGAAAGCCCAAGTGGAAGAAAAGCTTCGGTGCGACGATCTGCGGCCACCATCCGGCAAAGATAGAACCGACCATAAGGAATGATCGACATGACCAACATAAGTAACGACTTCATCGCATTGCTTACTAGCTCCATTATCTTGACCGGCTCGCTGTACGCTGCGGAAGGGCCGTCTCAGGGATCGCCCGACCGCAGTGCCACTGTCCCTTCATCCGCGACCGGCAAGTTGGCTGGTTCGCCGGAGGAAACGCGGCAGAAGGGCCAGTGGGCCGAAGCCAATCTGCTTGGCCCACAAGCCAAGGATCTCAACACGCCTTCATTGCCATTTACTTGGGAAGTGACCAAGCGGCCGCTGTCCATTCTGTGTGCCGACTTTGATTATCCCGTTCGCCAGGTCGTGATCGACGGCGAGGTATGGATGATCTTCGTGCCCGGCCGGCACGCGTACGAGGGCAGGTGCCCCGTGCTGCGCTACAAGGGAAAAGACCTGGAGCACCTGGAGCGCCAGCCGGATGGTGTGGCCAATCTGCACGGTGGCTCCGGCCACCTGGGATGCGGCATGTGGTGGGACGCGCCGACCAGGACGCTGTATGGCTTGATCCACACCGAGTACGCCCACAACGGCAAACAAGGTTGGTGCAGCAAGAAGACGCGGTTGGCCACGAGCAAGGACCTGGGGCTGACGTGGACTCTCGTCGGAGACATCCTGACTCGCGCTTTGCCGAATGTGCGGGATTATTCAGGGTCCTGCTTCGAAGCCGGTCCTGCGGATTTCGATTTCTACGCGGACGTGAGGGGTGGTTACTTCTACGTGACCTCATGGAACTCCTTCACTTCCAAACAGGGCAAACTCGACGGTTTCATGATGTACAGCGAAGCCGCTCGCTGCGCCATCGCCGACAAGATGACGCCGGGCAAGTGGTTCAAGTTCTGCAACGACATGTGGACCGAACCGGGCCTGGGCGGGAAGGCGTCCCGACTTGGGTTCGACCAGCGGGGCATCTACGGCAATACCATCTACAGCACAAGTCTGAAGAAGTACCTGCGAATCGGAATCCATCTCGGTGTCACGGATGACCGGGGCATGCCCGGCGTCGGGTTTCGCGACCACTCGGTCTGCATCTCGACATGCAGCAATCTGGCCAAACAGGATTGGTCGCCCATGGCGAAGCTGTTCGACGAACCCGCCAACAAGCTGTACGGCTTCACCTTGAGCGATGCCAAGGGGATCGACCCGGTCACCTGCGGCCAGACGCTGCGGGCCTACAACTACTGGCCGGAAGGAAGCAGGGCCGTGGACATCACTTTGGGCGCGGGAAGTACGCCATCCAGATGTTTCCCGCCGCATGATTCGTATTTCTACGAGCCGCACCCCGAATCCGGCGACCGCATCGAGAGCCGGAAGACCCGGATCGCCGGGTCGGCCGATCCGAAAATGCAATACGACGGTGATGGATGGACCGTTGAAAAGAACGATCACTACTACCAAGGGCAAGCGAACACATCTGCCAAGACTGGACAAAGCGTCCAATTCCCGTTCCAAGGCGCGGACATCTACTGGCGGGCCGTCGCCAGTGGCGATGCGGGTAAGGCAGACGTGTTCATCGACGGCGTGCTGCAGAAGACGGTCGATTGCTTTTTCGCGGAGTGCCCGTTGCCCTATCAGTTCGCCTTCATCAAGACAGGATTAGACCCCAAGCGCCCCCACACCATCAAGGTCGTGGTTCGTGGCGACAAGAATCCCGGTTCTACCGGGATGAAGATCCGACACATCGCTTTCGAGCATTCCGCGGAGCGTTAGCGACGAAGGATTGACCAACCGGTTCCGGCATCACCCATGGTAATGCCTGTTCCGGCCGAATACTCAAACAATCCCTCAAAGAGAATACACCATGCGACACTACGTAACCGATCTTGTAGCGGCGATAGCGATGGCGGCCTTGGCCGTGACCGGCAACACGGTCGTGGCCGCGGAGGCCAACAGTACGACCAATCTCGTAGCGTGGAATCCGTCCCCGGCCCAGGCGGATTTCTACGTAGCCTGTGACGGCAAGGACAGCAACCCGGGCACGGCCGCCGCGCCGTTTGCCACGCTGGCCAAGGTCCGCGACGCGGTCCGTGCGAAAGTCGCCCCCGGTCTCACCAGCAATGTGCTGGTACTGATCCGCGGCGGTGTCTATTCGCAAACCGAAACTCTCACCTTCGGGCCGGACGATTCCGGCACTGCCAACCACTCCATCACCTACGCGGCCGCCCCTGGCGAAATGGTCGTGCTCAGCGGCGGGCGGAAGATCAGCGGCTGGAAGAAGGGCGCCGGCGAGATCTGGACCGCGGAAGTACCGCAGGTCAAGGCCGGCAAGTGGTGCTTCCGGCAACTCTTCGTCAACGGCCGTCGAGCTATCCGCGCCCGCACGCCTAATGTCGATGACAAGGACCCCTGGTGGTCGATCAAATCCGGCAATTTCGGCAAGGACAACCCGGCCCCGCCCGACGTTCCGGTTGTGCTATCGGTCAGTGGGCGGATCGCCGATTACGGCAATCCGACGGATATCGAGTTCGTCCACATCTGCAACAACGACATGGGCCGCAAGCGTCTGGCGGGCCTATCGACTGCCGCTCAGACCCTCACGCTGGCGACGCCCAATCGCTGGAACCCCCGGGCGTTCCAATGCGACTGGTATCTGAGTATCCCGACCGCTGGCGGGCAGGGCCAGGTCGCGAACCGCTGCTACCTGGAAAACGCCCTGGAGATGCTCGATCAACCGGGCGAGTGGTATCTGGATCGGAAGACGGGCCGGCTGTCGTACTGGCCGCGGTCCGGTGAGGACCTGACGAAGGCCGACATCATCGCGCCGGCGGCCCAGAACACGCTGCTGGCGCTGGTCGGCACGCCCGATCGCCCGGTGCGGAACGTGCATGTCCGTGGTGTCCGTTGCGAATATGTCGACTGGTCGCCACCGCCGTGGGGCTACATGGGGCTGTTCTGTTGTAATATCGCGGTCCATCGCCAGCCCAATCCGGGGCATCGTTTCATCGACGCGGCGGTGGAGTATTTCCACGCCCGGGAGTGCAGCTTCCGCGACGGCGGCGTGGCCCACGTGGGTGCGATGGGCGTCTGCTTGCGCGAGGGCACCTCCCGAATCACGATCGAGGGCAACGAGATCGCCGACCTGGGGGGCGGCGGCATCGGCCTGGGCGGATGCAATGTGGCGGCCGGTTATACCAAGGCGGCGCCGCCCCCGCAGCCGGGCCAGTACACGGGCTACCGCATCGCCAACAACCACGTCCACCACTGCGGCACCGACTATTACGGGGCCGTCGGCATCGCCCTGTTCCTGGCGCAGGATTCGGTCATCGCCCACAACTTCATCCACGACACGGCCTATTTCGGCATGGGCGTTGCGGGCAGCCAAGCCGGCTCTACACCCTTTGCCGGCGACAACCGGATCGAATACAACCACATTCACGATGCCATGAAGGTCACGGTAGACGGGGCGGCCATGTACATCACCTTCGCCCACGGTGGCCGTGGCACGCTCGTGCGCGGAAACCTCATCCACGACACGGCGCCCGGCAAAGGCGGAGTCCCCAGCGCGGGGCTCTACCTCGATGGTAACTGCTCCGGCGGGCGATTCGAGCAGAACGTCGTCTACCGGAACAACGCCGCGGGGCCTCTCATTTTCAACTTCCCGAATGCCCGGAAAACCAACGTCTGGATCGACAACCTTTTCCTGCGGACCGGCTCGCCGCCGGATGCGTTCATCGAGGCCGTAGAGGCTTGCGCGGGCCTGGAACCGGCCTACAGGACGAAGTTGCTCAAGACCGATCGCAATTCATGGGCGCGGTATATGCTCGGCGATTCGTCCGAGCAAGCGACCTGGTCGGCGGTGCAGTTCGATCTTCCCGCCGAAGGCCGCGGCGTCGTACAGGTCATGGTGCGCGAGGGCAACAAGGACGACGTGGTTCGATTCAAGCTCCGCGAATTGGATCGCGCGGCCCCATACGAGCTGCGGGCCTACAACAGCCCCATGGCGCCAACGAACGTGTGGGGCGCGGGGCAGATGCCCATGCTCGGCACAGTCGGCCCAGCCGACCTTGCTGCTCTGGGTGTCGCGGAAAGGGCTGCTGGACGGGACCTGCTCACCCATGGCTTGTCGCTGAAACTCGGCAAGTCGCCACAGTTGGTGTGGATTGAGTACCGTAAGGCCGCCGCCTTTAAGCCGGCAGGGATTTCTGTCAACGGCCTGGCAGCCGAACCAGCGCCGTCCCTGACGGTGACGAGCATCGACGATACCGACGTGTCGGCAATATGGCGGTCCGGTTCGGGCTGGCAGGATTTCTCGGGTCTGGGCAAGACGCACTACAAGGGCACGGCGATGTCCAGCCAGCAACCTGGCGACGCATTCGTCTGCGGCAACTCCGCCTGCACGCGTATCCGCTGGTTTGCCACGAAAAGCACGGACCGCGGAATGGCGGATGTCTATGTGGACGGCGTGCTGAAGTGGACCGTCGACATGTATGCGCCGCGACTGCAAGAGTCCCAGGCGGTGTTCGACACCGGAGTGCTGCCGTTAGGGTCTCACAAGCTCAGGGTCGTAGTCAAGGCCGCCCGGAATGCGGCGACAAGAGGTTCATGGGTGGAATGCGACAAGATCGAGGTGACTCACGAAATCACGAAATCCCAGGGGACCGCTTCAACGAATCCGAACTTCGTAGCACCGTACGACCGGAGAGTCCTGTACTTCGGAAAGTGGGAACACGGCAGGCTGCCGTCCGCAGAGCCCGTTTGCCAGGCGGACCGGCCTCGCAGTGCGTGCGTTCTCGTATTCAAGGGACCGGCGGCGCGTTGGCTGGGCGGCAAGGGGCCGGACCATGGACTGGCCGACGTCTACATCGATCAACAACTTGTGCAAACGGTTGAGGCGTACGCGCCGACGGGGGAGGTCGCGCAGGTCCTGTTCGAAAAGACGGGCCTGAGCACGCAGCGGATGCACACGCTCCGCATCGAAGTCAGGCAGGACAGAAACCCGAAAGCAACCGGTAATGTACAGGAGATTCACGGCTTCGAGGTGTCCGAGGCCCTGGATTATCCCAGGATCATCCGGCTCGCTGCTGAGGCGGAACTCAAAGCCATCGCCGCGGGGACCAAGCCCTACCTGGTCCCGGAAACCTGGAAGCCCGTGGCCTATGCCGCCACCGCGCCGGCCAAAGAGGTCACGCTGGAGGCCGGCCCGCTCCGCGACTGCTTCGACCGGAACATCGCCTGCCTGAACCACTGTTTCGCCGCGCCGAATGGAACGTACTGCGACAGCAAGAGCGTGGAAGGGTTCTGGCTTGTCGATCTGCCCGGATCCTCGGAAGGGCGCATGCTTGGCGGCGCGGCTCACACATTGCGCTGGGGCGAACGGGCCGACATGCGCGCGATCGTCGATACGTTCGTCAACCGGGTGAAGAGCCGTCAGACTGCCGATGGATGGTGTCTGCCTTACCCAATCGCCGAGATAACCAAGAGCGAGCGGAGCAACTACGACCGCGTCGGCCTGACCCGCGGCCTGATTGCGGCAGGAATGGTCGGCAACCCCGACGCCTATGCAGTCCTGCGGCGATTCTACGACTGGTTCAATCCGTCGCCGTACCAAGCTACGTTGCTTCGCGGCAGCAATTGCAACAACGGCCATGAGGGCGGTTTGCTGATGTACTTCTCGCCGGTCGGAAAGAAGGAGGACCTTGTTGCGGTCGAAAGGTACTTCGTTCAGGATTTCTTCCTCGAACAGGCGGCCAACGCCGAGCCCCTGGCGTTGGATTACTATCCGCTGCACACGCCGCATTCCTACGTCATCCTTGCCTTTCAGGCGTGGCTCGATCACTACCGGGCAACCGGCGCCGCCAAGTACCTGAATGCCGCCAAGGGCGCCTGGCAGATCGTCAACGGGTCTTACGAGCACGTCGGCGGCACCATGGCCATCTGCGAGGAGCCTGCCGGGGCGTATCCGCCCAAGTCGTATTACCTTGGAAAACACACGGGCGAGACCTGCGGCAGCGTATTTTGGGCCGATTTCAACCATCGCTTCCTGCAGTTGTTTCCCGCCCAGGCGAAATACGCCGACGAGATCGAGACTGTCATCTACAACGTCGTGCTTGCCTGCCAGGACGCCAAAGGCTCGATCCGCTACCACAACAACCTGCATGGAAACAAGGACGGTGCGGCATGCGTCAACACCTGCTGCGAGGTGATGGGAGTGCCGTTCATCGCCAGACTGCCGCAGTACGTCTATTCGGTTGCGGACGACGGGCTATACGTCAACCTGTTCGCGGCTTCCACGATCACATGGTCCCACGGCGGGCAATCGGTCGCGTTGAAGACCGAGACCGCTTATCCCTACAACGGCAAGGTGGCGATCAAGCTGACCGCGGCTGCGCCCACACGGATGAAGCTGCGGATTCGGATCCCGAGTTGGGTCGACGGCAAGGTGCCGATCAACGTCAACGGCGCGGTTGCCGCAACCGGCACGCCCGGCAGTTATGCCGAGATCGAACGCTCCTGGTCGAACAACGACGCGATCACTCTTGATTTTCCCATGGCCTTCCGGGTCCTGAAGTATACGGGCTTGGACCAGGATGCGCACAACGATCGCTACGCGTTGTTGTATGGTCCGGTCCTCATGGCATTGGTTGGCGGCACGGACCTTGATCTCCCATCGAATGAACTGCCCAACCGACTCCTGCCGATCGCCGGCAACCCGCTGCACTTCGGCGTGGCGAAGCATCCGGGGTGTATCTACCTTCCCTACTGGCAGGTCCAAGCCGAGAAGTTCACTTGCTTTCCGACGATGCGCAACCTAGTTGGAACGGGCCCAATTGACGGCAGACACTGATACGGAACACTCGAGGACTGAACATGAAAAGTGAATTGAGACACATGTCGTGCATCGTCGGGCTCGTTTTAGTCTGCACCTCCGCCGTCGCCCCGGCCGCCAGCCCGGTCAAAGTCGAGATTCGCCGCAGCAACGGAGAATTCCGACTCTACCGCAGCGGCCAGCCGTATTACATCAAGGGCGCAGGATACTGGGGTGCTCCGACGGGCAAGCTCCCTTTGAAAGACATCGCAGCCCGCGGCGGCAATTCGGTCCGCGCGGGCGGAAGCGTCGAGCGGATCCTCGACGAGGCGCAGCGGCTGGGCATGACCGTCACCGTCAGCCTGCCGATGAAGATGGAATCGGTCCACAAGTTCGACTACAGCGATCCGCAGGCCGTCCGCGAGCAGTTCGAGCAGATCAGGACCCGGGTTTCAGAGTTGAAAGACCATCCGGCGCTATTGCTTTGGGGGGTCGGCAACGAACTGTCGGTCGGCTACCAGAACCGCAAGGTCTGGGACGCGGTGAACGACATGGCGCGGATGATCCACCAGGTCGATCCCAACCATCCGACCATGACCGTCATCGGCGACGGCGGTCTCAACGGGGGCGATGTCCGTGAGATCCGCGCCCACTGTCCCGACCTGGATCTGCTGGGCGTCAATTATTATAAAGGCGTCGAAACCGTGCCAGAAAAGCTCCGCGCTGACGGCTGGGGCAAGCCTTATGTGTTGACGGAGTGGGGGCCCTCGGGCGACTGGCAAGTGCCGCGGACCAAGTGGGGTGCAGCAATCGAAGAAACCAGTTCCGAAAAAGCCGCCCGCTTCGTGGAGCGATACCAGAACACGATGCTCAAGGACCCGGGACACTGCCTCGGCTCCTACGCCTTTCTCTGGCAATGGCGACAGGAGCGAACCCACACCTGGTACGGCCTGTTCCTGGAATCGGGTGAGCGGACCGAAGCGGTGGGGGCGCTCGAATATCTTTGGAGCGGCCGCTGGCCGGCGAACCGTGCTCCCCACGTCGAGCGGCCGCGGATCGACGGCCGGGAGGCCGCGGACAACGTCTACCTGAAACCCGGCAGCCCGCACACGGCCACGATTCATGTGGAGGATCCCGAAGGAGACCCGCTCTCCTTCGCTTGGGAGATCATGCCCGAAGTGGCCCGTGCCGGATACGCGGGCATGGGCGAACGTCGCTCCCGACCCATGCCGGAACACGTTGTGAAGGCCGATGCCGGCAACCTCGCGTTTACGGCGCCAAAGACCGAAGGCGCCTACCGCGTATTCGTTTTCGTGCGCGACGGACAGGGCAACGCGACCACGGCAAACATCCCGTTCTATGTGAAACCTTAACGAGGAAAGCAATGACACTGAACAGAAACATTTTGGTACCCTCGATCAAAACACTTACCTGCGGCCTGCTGCTCTGTCTGGGCGGCAGTATCACCTGCGCCGCGGACGCCTCCGCGGCGGACAAAGCTCCGAAGCTGGTCATTGTCAAGGCCGTTTGGGGAATTCTCCCCAGCGGCCCTTCCTTCGACGTTACCAAGGATGTTGCACGCATGGTGGAGAATGATTCCCTCTCCGTTGACGCCGACAATGACAATTTCGGCGACCCCGCCCCGGGCAACGCCGGCAAGAAACTCAAAGTGGACTACATGCTGCACGGTGTGGCAGGCAGCAAAACCGTTAACGAGTTTGACATGATTTCCTTGGGTCCGGTAAAGAAACCGGCAAGGAAGAGGGGTCCTGCTGCGCCGGCGCCCATGCTTACCAGCGACCCGAAAACATGGCAACGCGTGCCGAATGCCGTGGCCGGACCGGTCGGCGGGGTTACGCTCGGCGAACATGGGCTTTTCCGCCCGGCGATGGACAAGCACACCGCCTATCTTTTGGCCGACGCCAATCTCGACGACATGGTGTTGCGTTTCCGCCAGGTGGCCGGGGTCAAGAACCCGCCCGGGCAACAACGCGGCTGGGAGAAAATGTTTCCCGCCCACGCGGCGCAGTTCCTGATCGGCGCGGGAAACACGTTGCGAGGGACCGAGAATGCCGACCTCCGGCGGCGCATGGACGACGTGATCAACGCGCTGAAGGCTTGCCGTACTTCCGACGGAGCGCTTCCGGCCCCCTACGGAAATGGTGAGGAGGGCTATTCGTTCATGCTTCTGGCCCACGGCCTCGTCGCGGCGGCAAATGCGGGCAACCCTGGTGCCAACGACCTGTTGGCCGCCTGGGCCAAGTGGTATCGGCAGCGCGTGGAGCAGGCGACTGCCGGCAACCCTCGCGTTATCCTGCAAACGGGCCAGAACTACTTCGCGGGCACCGGTCTCATGCTGGCCCACTTTGCCTCCGGCGGCACGCCTGAGGACGTGCTGGCCGCGTATAAACACGTCCATCCTGAGTGGATGGGTTTGCTGTCCGCGCGCGATCTCAAAGCGATCTGGAAGATGCCCGGCGGTCATCCGCATTCGGCTTACTGCTACGGATGGATGGGTTTCCTCGATATCTACCGGGCCACCGGCGACCGCCGCCTCTTGGATGCCATGCTTGGCGGATGGGAGTTGTACCGCGGCCACTGGCAACACCCCGGCGGCACCCTTGCCATCTGCGAAAGCGACACGTATCCCCCCGATACGCTCCACATTACCCCGATCGCTCACACCGGCGAGACCTGTTCGATGGTCTGGTGGGCCAAGTTCAATCACAAGCTTCATCAGTTGTTCCCTGCCGATGAAAGGTATGTCGCCGAGATCGAAAAGGTCGTCTACAACGTCGGCCTGGCGAACCTGACGGGCAAGTCCATCGCCTATCACACGCACCTCGAAGGCAGGAAGGAATCGCCGGGGCTCGACCATACGTGCTGCGAGGTCGTCGGCTCCTATCTGTATGCCACGCTGCCCGAATACATCTACTCGATTGCCGACGACGGTTTGTACGTCAATCTCTATGAGCCGTCGTCCATAGCGTGGAGGAAGGCAGACCGAACGCTCAGGTTGACGATGAGCAGCCAGTTCCCGCTACGTCCGGAGGTTGCATTGCGATTCAGCGTGGAAGAACCGGTGAGCATGAAACTACGGGTGCGGACGCCGGTTTGGGCGACCGCGGAAATGCCGATCGCGGTCAATGGCAAGCAGGTTGCCGTCGGCAAACCCGGCAGTTATGTGGTGCTAGATCGAACCTGGAGCAACGGGGATAGAGTGGAGTTCACATTGCCCATGGACTTTCGAGTGACTTTGTATAGGGGGGCGGATCAGGTTCCAGGGCACAAACGCTACTGCATCCTGTACGGCCCGGTCTTGATGGCCGCCGTCGGACCGTTGGGCAAAGAAGTGCCGCTCCCCGATTTCGGTGGGAAGAAGAACCACACGTATCTCGTGCGGATTGCCCATGATCCCGCCAGACCGCGAGAGTGGCTCAATCCCAAAGCGGACCAACCGCTCAGTCTTGACATCAAGGGACAAACCACACCGTATCTCAAACCGTATTGGCAGGTCGAAGCCAAGGAATCCTTCACTTGTCTTCCGGTCATCGAACCCGGCGGACAGAAATGAACCGCGTGGATGATTTCGTCAATAGACCAGAGGAGATTAAGATGCAAACGTTGGCACACTTCATGCGAATAATCGTTGGACTTGCGTTTTTGGCGTTCTTGACAACGATCGCCCGTGCGGCTGAGGACTTGTCCGACACGCTGGCACAGATTGTGCTCGGCAAGGCCGGTGTTCGCGCCACCGTCTGCGAAATGCCGCGCGCAGGCGACGGCACGCTGGCGGCGGCGTTGGCCAAGGCCGGAGTTGCACAGGTTCATGCCCTGGTGGCTGACGCGAAGGCGGCAGAGGCTGCGCGCCAAGCGGCAGTTGCTGCCGGCGTGATGGGTTCGCAGGTGATTATCGAGACCGGTAAGCCGGATGCGTTGCCCTTAGGCGACTGGGTAGCCGATCTCTATCTTGTGGCCGATGCGACGGATGCGAACCTGAAAGCCCTCTCTGCCGCGGAAGCGGGCCGGGTGTTGTCGCCCTATCGCGGCGTGGCGGTGGTGGGCAACACGGCCGGGGCCCAGGGCGGTTTGAGCAAGGCGGCTTTAACGGACTGGGCCAAGGGGATCGGCGGCGGCGTGGGGGATGCGCATACGGGCAGGCAAGTGATGCCCTTCATCGACAAAGGTCCTTGCGGCCAGGCCCCTTTCGTGGCGGACGGCGTGCTGGTGCATTTTCCGAACGTGTGCAACTGCGGCAATGTCTGGGGGGGACTGTTCGTGGTGCGTCCGGCTCCCGCGCGTCCGCTCCGCGAAGGGACGCGGTTGGAGCAAGGCGATGCTTCCGCGCCGGCGGAAACGCCGGCGGACCCGCGCGACTGGCCGGCCTGTCGCGCCGACGAGACCCGCAAAGGCTCCTGCGCCGCCGAAATCCCCGCCACGGCCGGAATCTGCTGGATCTATACGCCCCCAAAGCCGACGGGCGGGCACGCCGCCGCCTTGCCCCTCCACTTGCAGCAAGATCTCTACGCCACGCCGTCAGTCGCGGTAGGGTCGGACGTTTATTTTGGCACGGTGGAGGGCGCGGTGGTCTGCCTGGATCGTGCCAGCGGCGTGGAACGCTGGCGCTACTGGACGGCCGGGGCCATCAGGGCCGCGCCGACCTGGGCACTGGGGCGGCTTTACGCCGGCTCCTCGGATGGCTGGATTTATTGCCTGAACGCCGCCAGCGGCAGGCTCTGCTGGCGCTACCGCATGGCGCCGGAGGAACGCCGCCTCGCCCTGATGGGCGGGCTGGGGAGCGCGTGGCCGGTCTGGTCAAGCGTGCTGGTGCATGACGGGGTGGCCTACGTTGCCGCGGGGTTGAAAGGCAAATTGGACGGCTCGACACTTTGTGCTCTGGACGCGCGCAGCGGCGCGGTAAAATGGCGGAAGGATTTCCAGAGTAATGGCGAAACCGATGCCCAGGGACTTCTCGTCAATCCGGGGCCGGCGGGCGGCGGGGCCTTGGCGTGGTATGACGGCAAATTGTGGTGGCACGGCGGCGAATGGGGACCGGCGGTGGTGGATCCGGCCAGCGGTGCGCTGAAGCGCGCCATCGATTACCGCCCTTGCCGTAAATTCGACGATGGCAACAATACCGACATTGGCGTGTTGCCGGGCGGCTGGGTCGCCTTTGGCGGCGCCAGGATTATGCCGGGGCTCAAACCCGCCCTGGGTGGTGCTTATGGGACCACGGCGCTCTACTTGCGCACCGGGCCGGACGGCCTGCCAGCCGGCGATCCGGCGAACCTGGTGCTCCAGGACACCGCAACCGTGCCGCACTTGCTGAAGTTAATTGGCGCTACTGAAGCGGGAACGGCCGCCAGCCGCCAAATTCCGGTGTGGGACGATCACGACGCGCTGCTGCCTGGCGATTTTATCGCTTACCACGGAAAAAATCATGCCCCGCTCTTCTGCCGGAACCTGGCCGCCTGGCTGAATGCCCAGGACGACGCTCATCCCTGGACCGTGGACGAGGCGAACAAAAAGCAATTTGGGCTCATGCAGGACCTTGAACACGTGGCTGCGATCACCGACCTGCCCACCGACCAGCAGCATCCGGCACTGCCTGACGATCTCGCCGCCGCAGTGAACAGCAGGCAGTTCAAGATGTCCGGTATGATGGCGCTGGCGAAAAATGCCGCAGTCTTCGTCGTGGCAATGCATGAAGGTGATGTGTATGATTGTGACCACTGGCGTGTGATCGCCGTGAACCGGGCCGACCATGCCAAACTGTGGGAGGTGGCGTTGCCGTCAGTGCTGCCGAGGCGGGGCGGCGGCATGTCGCTCACGCGTGGCGGCGATGTGCTCATCCCGCTGGAGGACGGCCGCATCGTCTGCGTCGGGGCCGGTGCTCGGGAGCAGCCGCTGCCCGCCGTCGCGGTGGCGGAGGCCAAACCCGGTTTGGCGGCGGCCGACTACGACTGCGATTGGGGCGAGGCCGGATATAGGCGCAACTGGAACCAGACCGACTTCGACATTCTGAAGCCGGCGCAAACCCGGGTGCTTGCTGAGTTTCATTTCAAAGACGGGAAGAAGACTCCGCATAACGTCATGCATGCCTGGGGATATATTGATGTGCCGACCACCGGACGTTATCGTTTTTGCGTTCGGGCTCCTTACGGCTCATTCACTCTCTATGACCGGACGCGGCAGTTTGTCGCATGCAGTTTTGGCATCAGTCCGTTTGACCCGACCTCGGATGAAGTCTTCCTGGAACAGGGCAAGCATCCGGTGGATCTGGTGTTCTTGGCCGACAGAATGGGCATGATGAGATGGGAAGGCCCCGGCATTCCGCGCGGCGAGATTCCAGCGGCAGCGCTGTCACATCAGCCGGAGCCAAGGAAATGACTAGTGGGATGAATACCGAGCGTCCTCCGAACGTCGGAAGTTACAAAGGTTCCCGACCATATCATCGTCAATACTTCAATCGACAGGTTTCGGAAATAAAATCTCGTCCACAGGCAATCATAGATTGCCTCGCGCGCGGCCCGGGTCAGAAACAACCTTGGACGGTCCGCGTAGTACTCCGATACCGCCCGAATAGCTGTGCCAGGATCGGGAGACCGGCCGAGCGATCTTAGCTCCCGCTGTCAAGTTTCAATTGCAACCATTGAGGCGTGAGGCGAGAACTTCGTTGGGAGTTCGATAGCCCAGGCGTTTTCTCGGACGGTCGTTGAGAAGGTGTTGGACTTTGGTGAACCGATGCTCAGGAATGTTGGCCAGGTCCGTGCCCTTGGGAAAGAACTGGCGGATCAGGCCATTGGTGTTCTCGTTGTTGCCGCGTTGCCACGCGGAGTAGGGCTTCGCAAAGTAGATCCGCAACGCGGCTTCCAGCTCCAACTGCTTGTGTTCGGCAAACTCCTTGCCGTTGTCCAGCGTCAGGGTCTTCCGCAGGGTCGCGGGCGTAGTCGCATACCGTCGGGCGGCGGCCTTGCGGACGGTGGCCGCCTGCAAATTGGGGACCTTTGTGCGCGGGCTTGCTGTCGCCTTCGTTTTCGGGCGGGCGGTGGCCATCAGTTCGGATTGCGGCGGGGTTGACTGGAGTCGCGGGCGTAGAATGCCCGCGCTCGGCACGATGTCAAAGCCGT
>JBEKTY010000067.1:0-39148 GCA_049515555.1 Thermoguttaceae bacterium | reverse complement strand
ACTGTTGCGCTCCTTCGCTTTGGAACTTGTTTCCAGTTCGTATGCACGAGGGAGCGCAACAGATTTCAAAGAACCTAACAAGCCCAGTTTGCCAAAATTATTGGGTTTTATTCAGACCACCCCCTGCCCCTCTCCCGGAAGGAGAGGGGAAACCGATTGTGCGGGCGAGATTGCCGCCTCGCAGAAGGTGAGCGCGGCGATGCCGTTCCGGCCGTACAGCAGGTTCTTATCGTCCCACTTCTTGTCGACAAGGTAGGTGATCGTTTTCGCGTCGGCCGACGAGGGCAGCTTGAGCGTGACCACGTTTGCGGAGACGGCGCCCGAGGCCACCCGGCCCTCTTTGCCGTCCAGGTAGAACTGAGTGGTCAGGGCGTCGTTCCAGGCCATGGGCTGGTCGAACTCCAGCGCAATCTCATTCCGCGTGCCGCTGGTATAGTATGCCTTCTTCAGGTCGGGAGGCGTAATGGGGTTCTGGAAGACCTTTCCGTAGTTGTCGCGCTCCACGAGCGGGGTTATCAACCGGGCCATCTCGGCGTAGCCGGCGGGAGGAAAATGGCAGGGCCCGGGAGGCTTGATGCCCAACGTGGACATGATGCTCATATTGGAGTAGAGGCGCGGCAAGGTTCGCTGCTCGTCGCGCAGCTTGTCGCTGGACGGGCGGCCGCCCATGGAGCACGAGTTGGGCCAGATCTGGAAGATGTAGTATCGCTGAAGATTGGGATAATCCTCTTTCCAGGCGGCCGACATGTCTACGAAATACTGCTGGTACTTCTCCCAGCCGTAGCCGCCGGTGGCGCCCTGGGCTTCCTGGTCGTTCTCGCCCTGGTGCCAGAAGGCGCCGCGAATGCCGTGGGTCAGCCGGGCCAGTTCCACCCGCCGCAACAAGCGTCCGTAGATCGTCTGCGGATCGGTATGATTGGCGGGATTTCGCTGGTGCATCTCGATCAAGGTGCCTCCGACCGCGCCGTTGATGATGCAGATCGGCATCTTCCGGCTTTCCAGCAGGCGGCGGGCGAGGTCCATGCCCCAATAGCCGATCTCGCATGGGCCATGGCGACGGACCGCATTGGCCCAGCCCTTGCCGGCATCCCCGCCCGGGGAACCGAAAGTTCGGATCCACGGGCTTGTGTCGGGGTGCTCGCCCGGCCCCCAATCCACGGCCAGCGCGTTGGATTGACCGTCAATCAGGTAGGCATCCCCGCACACCAGGTCGGCAACCGTATGCAGAACCGTCTCGCGGCCGCCCGTGGTGGTCCCGAACTCCACTTTGTACTTGATGAGTCCCGGCTTGAGCTTGATCGAGAACGCATAAGTCTTGTCCGCCGCGAGTTTCCGGCTTTCGGTCTTGAAAAGCTTGTCGCCGGCATAGACCTTCAGAAAGACGGCGTCGGCGGCGTTGGACAACGAGCCGTTGTAGTACAGCGTGCCTTCATTGCCGTCGTCGCGGGCGTAGAACTGATGGTCGACCGGTTTCTCGTCCTTGTCCGGCGTGCGCTCGACCCACGCATCCTTGGCAGGCTCCTTGACCGTTATCGTGGCCGCGCGCGAAATCTCCGTGCCGCCGTTGCTGAGGCCCAGCTTCACGACGAGCGTGCCGCTGTTCTGCGCACGCTTGAGCAGGAGCTTGCCGGGCGCAATTTCCTTTATCACGGCCATGCCGGAAACGGTCCAGTTATACTTCAGCGCACCGACGCCCTTGGCCTGCATTTCCCTAAAATTGGCGATTTGCGGCACAAGCTCGATCGACTCCCGTCCGTCCCACTTGGCAGGCGCTTGCAGTGTGAACGCCGGATCAGGAATCGACTTCTTGATGGTGACGGGTATGTTCCGAATCTTGATTTCGTTGGCGCAAATCGCCTTGAGTTGAATCGTGAGCGACTCGTCTTCCGCCACCCGGCCGGCGTCAAAGGTGAAACTTAACCGGTCCACGGCGGCGATTTGTTCCCGCGAGCCTCTTTTCAGGATCCAATAGACCTTCTGCGCACCGCCGGCCTTGGCCGTTACGCTGGTGCTGGCGCCTTCCAGTAAGTTCATTTTCTTCTCTGAGACCGAGAAGTCGGCGCCGGCGGGCACCAGCGGCCCGGCCAGCGTTTGCAGGGGTTTCTGGTTCTCGTATTCCAGCCGCACCCAGTCGGGCGAGCGAGCGACATCTGAGATGCGCACCTCGTCGATGTCGCCGACGAAGCCGTAGTTGTTGTACCAGCCGCCGATATACATCCTGGCCGGGCTCTTGATGGCCAGCGGGGCGCCTTTGGTCGTGCGGACGCCGTCCAGAACCCCATTCACGTAGATCCGTGAATCGCCGTGCTTGTAGGTGTGGGCCACATGAATCCATTGGGCAATGGGGAGCCTGTTGGTGCTGGCAACGTTTCCGCCTGAAAAATAGCAATCCATGTTGATATGCGGCGGACTGGCCAGTTGCATCACCACTTTACCCTGGCCCTGCTCGTTGCCCCAGGCCAGGACGGTGGCGTTGGGCTTCTCGGCCCGGAACCAGGCTTCGGAAGAATGAGGACTGGAGCCGCGCGGAAGGGTGGTGATGTCTTCGCCGCAGTTGATCCCCTTGCCTGGGCCGAAGCGCCGACTCTGGCCGATAATGCCGGCAGAAGACGTGGTGCCCGTATCGTGCGATTCGAGCTTGCCAACCTCATCCTTCACCGGCTGGCTCATGTGCCAGACGCCGAGATATCCGTTGGACGCATTGAACACCGCGGTTCCGCTGGACCGACTGACCGCATCGGGCTGGCCCCAGTACATTCTTATCTCCTGCCGGGCGTTGCCCTTGATCTTCGGCACGCGGACCCAGATGCTGGCGGTTCCGCTGGCCGCATCCCAGTCGTCGATCTGATAGGCCAGCGGCGCGCCGCCGCCGGTGAAACGAATGTCCTCGCCGTTGGCCTGGGCCTGGCTGAAATTGAAGAAGTCGCTCGTCAGCCGCACCAGCAGCGGGAAGCCCTCTTCCGAGGCCGTGGCCGGCAAATCCGCGCCCTCGGGCGTGGTCAAGATGTAGAGGGAACCTGAATGTTGACAGCCCCGGTACTTGGCCGCAGCCCCAGCGGGTTGCTCCTGGGTAGCGCCCGACCGCACCGGCGGGGCCAGGAGCAAGGCCATGGCAAATACTGTCAGCATGTGTGCGATGGTTTTTGTCATTGGGAAGTTCTCCGTCGTTGTGGCTGGCGTTTTGCAAATTGGGGTGCCCGGTCCCCTCTCCCTCCGGGAGAGGGCTAGGGTGAGGGGCAATACGTGATGACCCGGCCTTTCGAGTTTTCGTGGCCGACGCAGGTTCCCCTCACCCCGACCCTCTCCCGGAGGGAGCGGGAGAGTCTGTGCGGTCCTCATGAAACACAGTTACTTGCCGGACGAAGATTGCATTTCCTTCTTCCTGGCCGCGAGCGCCTGGCGGAGGTTGGTCCACAGTGTGCCTTGGGCGAAGGGGCCGCGCCGCAGATGGCCATAGTCGTCGGAGTCGGGGTACAGCAGTTCCAGCCTTCCGCTGCCGGCCGGAACGTCGATCACATTCCATTGCGAGGTACCGCGGACCGGGTCCAGCACGTAGCCGAAGGCGGTGCGGTTTACCTGCCGGTCGAGTGCTGAGCGCACGTTGCCCCGCAATAAACGGTCGGTCGTCGTGGGATTGAAATAAACGGCCAGCAGCGCTTGGCGCTTCTTGTCGTACAGCAGGGCCGTCTGAATGCTCTTGTCGCCCAAATCGATCGCGGCGCAAGCCGCGTGGTCGAGGTAGACGAAATTCTCGGGCTGGGCGTGGAAGTGGGCGAGCATTCCTTGCACCCAGGCTTCGGTCAGGCGGTGCCCGCCATCGACGGCCGTCACCTTGGGTGCGATCAGCAGTTGCCGGCACAGGGCCGTGACGGTGCGGCGGGCGTCGAGCGATGATTGCGCGGGCAGGTCCGGCATGGCCAGGGCATTCTTCGCGGCGAAGGGCCACGGGCGCACCAGCCCCAGCACCAGGCGGAAATCGTTGGCGGCCACATGCAGGCGGAGGGCGGCGGGTGTGGCGGCCGAGGGGGACAGTCCCATTTTCGTCGGACGAAAATTGGGACAGTCCCCAGGCGGACGAAAATTGGGACAGTCCCCGGTCTGCTCGATTTCCTCGCCCGTCTCCGCATCATAGTAGTGGCTCAGTCCGCCGGCGCCGAAGGGGGCCAGATCGGCCAGGGTCACGTTTTCCACCACGTCGTCGGCCGCCTGGTTGGAGACGACCACGAGCGCGCGGCCCCGCGCGGTGTAGCTGGAAACGAGCGTAGAGGGCCGCACCGTAGAATTGATTGTGGGATTGCGGAAATAAGGGTGCCAGACGAGCGTCGGATCATCCAGCCAGAACAGATCCAGGGCCGCCAGCCAGCAGGCGGCCTGGTCGGCCGAATCCCAGCGGGCGAAGGAGGTCACGTCCAGCAGGAAGAGGCGGCTGCAAAGGGCCCGCCAATACTTGAGGCTGGCGCCGGCGTTGGGCTCTTGCATGAGCCAGTCGATGTTCATGCCCCACTGCGGGGAGAACCAGACCCGCATGGCGCCCAGCGGGATCTGGTCGGACTCGAGGTCTTCGCCTATGAGGCCGCGGAAGCAGAAGCTGCGGCCCGCTTGGGCCGAGCCGCAGATGTTGGGATAGACACCCGGGGCCGGGTTGCGGGTGCCGCTCTCGACGGCTATGTGCAGGGCCCGTCGCATAAAGGTCCGCGCGTTCCAGGTGGCCGAGGTCGGCTCGCGCAGGCCGTCGTCGCGGGTGTAGCCGTAGCCCACGGCCGGCTGATCGAAGTAGCCGTAGGGCGGATTGTCCTGGTAGATCATGCTCGTGTCGCAATTGGCGGCCACCTGCTGGAACCACCAGGCACGATAGTCCAAGTTGCTGGGGGCGCTATTGGAGGCGCTTTCCACGGCCACGTAGCCGGTGTAGGGCCGGCCCGAGTCTTTCATAAGTTTCTGCATCCATTCCGGCAAGGGACCCAGGGGCATTTTGTCCCAGCCCAGGGCGCTACCCCACTCGCGCCAGAACTGCTGGTACTCGGGTGTGCCGCCGCACTCGGAGCAGGCGGAGGCGGAGGCGGCGATGAAGTCGTAGCCCGAGCGGCGGACGCGGCGGATGGCCTCGGCGTTCCGGTCGAGGTCCAGGAATCGCCCGTACGTCGGATAATAGCAGCCGATTCCCCAGCCCGAGTGAAAGTAGCGGCCAGACGGTCCGTAGCAGCACTCGGGCCGGGCCACGCCGCAGCGCCACAGGCGGTGTTGAGGATCGAGGGGTTTATAGGGGCTGGCCTGCAAGGCGAATTGGAAAGTCCGCGGCGCACCGAGCGTGAGGGGCTTGTTGACGAACCAGGCCCGCAAGACCACCGCCCGGCCTTCGCGATCGATGGTTACGGCGGGCAGGGCGTCGTCGTTGTGCATGCCCTGGTCCGAGGCGCAGGAGTAGCCAATGCCGCGGTCGTCGTCGCCGATCCAGCAGTAGGGCGGCATGTTGCCCTTGCGCTCCCGCACGGCGAAGGGGAATCGCTTGGAGTCCCATAGGCGGCCTTGCGCCGCGGGAAGAAAGCCGGTCGAGCGGCGCCAGTCCTTCGACATCCACTCCACGGGCGCGTCCATGAGCGTGGCGTGCGACTCCCGGATGGGCAGCTCCAAGTAGCACTGCTTGAGGTCCACCGCCGCCGCGCCGGGCGCGAGTAGCACCGAGAAGCGGTAGAAACCGTCGTAGTCGAAACGGCCGTCGACCGTCATTTTCAGCCCCGCTCCGGCGAACGTCTGCCGGCAGGCAGCCTGCCCTTTTCCGTGGGCGGCCAGCGTGGGCGCGTCGCCGGCCAGGGCCACGGCGGCCTGATCGCCGACCTTCACCTTCAGAGTGGCCGGAGCGGCGAGCAGCTCCCGGCCGGCGGCGACGAGGCTTTCCAAGAGGCCTTGCCGGCCGTGCGTATAGGTCCGCCCGATGCAGGCGATACTGTCCTGGCCGATCTTGGGCGGCGTGAAGGGCGGCGACACCAGGTCCGCCACACCGGCCGGCGGGGCGGTCTCGAACGGCATGACCTTCCGCGTGAAGGTTTCGCGCTGCGTACTGAGGGGCTGAGAGTCGCTGCGGACGATGGCCGCGGCGATCTCATACGTCGCCCCGTCGGTCATGGCGCCGACGTTGATCGTCTCGGCGATCTTGCCGTCCTTGGGCAGCGGCTGTTCCTGCCGGGCCAACTGCCGGCCGCCGCTAGTGACCGTCACCACGGCCCGGGCCGCCTGGGGCAGGGCCTCCATCAACGTCTGGCAGTCGATGCGGTAGTCGATCGCGCCGCGGGACGGATAAGGGCCGGCGTGGAAGGTGAATTCCCTGGCGAAATGCCGCTTCAGCCAGTCGCGCTCGCCGGGGGCCATTTGCCAGTACGGCAGGAACTGGTCGTACACGATCGTTGCGGCCTGGCGGTCGGTCACTACCAACCGGGCGACAGTGTCGCGCTGGGTGGGACCGGAGGCTTGCGACGGGAATCGACAGGGCTCCATGTCGCCGTCGTATTTCGAGAGCGGCTGGGCGGCGTGGGCGAAGGTTCCGCCGCCCAGCGGCCGATCGCCCTTCTGCAGCGTCACGCGGCCGTCGAACCATGCCGGCTCATGGGCGCCGTTGCTGAAGATGCCGCCCACGCAGAAGGTCCCCTGCTTGATCTCGTCGGCCGAGAGCCAATGGCAGCGGTAATTGGCCCTCCGCCCGGCGTCGAAGCGCAGCCGGGCGAAGCGCGCGCGATCGGTAAAATCGTCGGCCGGCGACAGCACGGCGGTGATCTTCGGATCGACGTAGCGGAGGGCGGCCTGGATGCCCCACACCTGGCCGTCTTTGGGCGCCCCGCCCAGATCGTGGAAGGGAATCTGCACGGCGGCCATCCAGCTTCCCATGGGGTCCCACATCATGCTGCCGTATTTTACCGCCGCCTGCCACGCCTGGTGCGGCTGGCCGATTTGCGGCAGGTCGCGGTCGATCCGGCACACGCCGGCGGCGTTGCCCACGACGCGATACAGCGGGCCCTTCGAGCGGCCCTGCTCGTCGCGCGGATCGATGAGCACCTCGAAGACGTCGTCGGCGAGCAGCTCGGGCGAGGGCTCGGTGGCCTGGGCCCGCGTCTTCCGCCCGTAAGGATAGGGCACGCAAACCAGCAGGCAAAGCTTCTCGGCGTCGTAGGCGATGTCCAGGTTCGAGAAATTGCGATAGCCGGGGTAGCCCACCGATCCGATCGCCGCGTCCACCAGTCCGGAAAAACCGGCCGGATAGCCGAAGTCGGTTTGGATGTCGATGGCCCTGCCGGGCAAGGGGGCGATTGTATGCGGCGTGCGGGCGACGGCCATGAACGGAACCGGATAGGCTGGCACGCCGCTGTGCAGTTTAGGCAAGGCCGCAATAGCGACCGGCTCTGGCGTCGCCGCGGACAGCGGAACGGCCGATGGCAGCAGTGCACCGGTGAACAAGAGCAAGAGGGGGGCAAGTATCATCTGTGGAATGTTATACTTGGCAAACCCGATCATCAGGGTACAATTGTGGGTAGGCGAGGAAGCTATGACCGCGAAGAATCCCCTTACCGGAACTGCCGCCAAGGCGTATCCTACCAACCTTTCGGCGCTTTTTACAGACGAGGGCCGGGCACGGTGCTTCCTGGAGACTCAACGCTGGCCAAATGGTGTTCCGGTTTGCCCTTATTGTGGCGGGAAAGGCTACCCACTTGTCGCTAAGCCGGGAAGCAAGAGTCCTGGTCGGCTAGGGCTGAAGAAGTGCAAGGATTGCCGCCGACAATTCACGGTAAGGGTCGGTACGATCTTCGAGGAAAGCAAGCTGCCGCTGTCCAAATGGCTTAGGGCCCTCGACCTGATGACCAGCAGCAGCAAGGGCGTCAGCAGCCGCCAGATCGCCCGCGAGCTAGGAGTGACACCGAAGTCGGCCTGGTCCCTGGCGCTGCGAATCCGAGAGGCCATGCGTGGGAGTGAGGGGTGTTTGCCAGAGCCGGTGCATGAGGCGGTGCGGCAACGTTTCAGCAATCTGGTCGCTGTCTGGAAATCCGATCGCGGCCACAGCTCCAAGCTGACAGACCTGGTGATACATCCCGCGTACCAGCAGATAATCGGCATGGGAGACCGCGCGATTCCGTTGCTGCTCGAAGAAATGCGAGAACGACCCGATCACTGGGACTGGGCGCTGCGTGCCATCACGGGCAGCGATCCAGTTCCTCGGGAGTCTTGGGGAAAGCTCCGAGAAATTGCCAACGCCTGGCTAGCCTGGGGTAAAGGAAACGGGTACGCTAAGTGACGATTAACCTTGCAGACTTCCCCAACATGCGAACGGGTAACTATCGCCTGACCAGCGATCCGGTACCCGATGAAAACTGTATCGCGCATGCCTGCGGTGCGCGGGGGGAATGGTGGGAGCCCGTAACAGGCCGCTTTTGGCCCGTCGGTCCGCCTTACTGCAACTACAAAGTTCAATCGCTCGTTCGCGTCTTTGAGCGGTACGGATATGTTGCCTGCGATTCCGCCGCGTGCGAACCGGAATACGAAAGGATCGCTGTCTATGGTCGTGAGGGCATGTATACACACGCGGCCCGTCAACTAATTGCGGACGGTACGTGGACAAGCAAGCTTGGTCCGGAGGACGATATAAACCACGCCACACCGGAAGTGTTGGCGGACGGTGCGTATGGAGAGGTTGTCACAATCATGAGGCGACGGCGATCCGGCCATGAAGAAGCACACTGCTGTGAGCGCCAGGAACGGGCCGCACAGCAACAAAATCGACCTGCCCTTTGAAGAGGCCGTCAAACGGCTGCTCCAGGCTAAGCCAAAGAAGAAGGCTAGGAAGCTGAAGAAGGCCGGCGGCTAGAATGCCGTCGTCTTCCAGCGTCGCCGAGGGCTTCTCTTTTGGTTCGTCAAGTATGACATTCGCCTGGGCTCAACCGGGAGCCATGTGCAGCAGCTCGCGGGGCGTGTCGTAGAGGATGGTGGCCGCGATCGCCAGGGCCTCGTCGCGCGTGTACTGGCCTTGTTCGATCTTTTCCGCCAGCACGCGGGCCAACTGCTTCTGCGCCATCCGCGCCTTGCCGTAGACCCACTCCACGCAATAGGCGTCGGAGAAGAACCCGATCTGCTTGTTGAGCGGCAGCATGTCGAGCCGTTCGGCGATGACTTGCCGGATGCTGTGGGGAAAGAAGTTGTGCCACCAATAGCCAGCCAGGCTCAGGTTGGGCAACTCGCGGGCGAGCGTGCAGAAGGCCTGGTTGGCGTGCCGCGCGGCCAGGAAGCACTGGAAGTGCAGCCGCGGATGCCGCCCGATCATCTCGGCCAATTGCCTGATCGTCCGCTGGTAGAGGATACAGGCGGTCTCATAGGGCATGGGCTCGGCGCCCACGCTGAACTGGAAGACGATCCTGTCGGCGTGTTTCTCCAGGGCCGTCAGGAAGGCTTCGTTGATGTAGGATGAATAAATGTCGCGCTCGGCGGGGCCGGCCTGCTCCCGCCGCCGGAGGGCGGCGGCCATCTCGCCGTCGCCCACCGGGCGATAGTCGATGTCGGTCGATACGGTGGTGGCCGTGGTTATAAGCTGCTCGTAGGGGATCGTGTTGACGTAATACTCGATCGCCGCGTGCACGTCTTCCAGGCTGCGAACGACGCGCTGGCTGGGCGGCCGCTGCCCGCCGATCGGCGAGGGGGGCTCGGGCTGCCGCCCCCAGCAGTGTTCCAGCTCGTACAGCGCGGTGTCGAACTCGCCCCATTGACAGCGCGTGAAGAAGGCCCACTCCAGCGAGTATTGCAGCCGGGCGTCGTCTTCGCCCGGGCCCCGGCGGGCGTACTCCGCGCACGTGCGGCGAATGTTCAGGCGGTCGAAGATCGAATGCTGCCAGGCGCGGTCGTCGGCCCGGCGGCGAATGATTTCGTCCAGGCGGCGCCAGTTGCCCTCGGTGATCGGCTCGTGCCAATCGTACAGGTCCCGCAGAATGATCCGCACCATCCAGGCGCAGCTCGTGTTGCGGATCCGCGGCAGGTAGGGCAGGGCCTCCTCGATCCGCGCGTGGGCCTCGGCCTTCTCGGGCCAGCCGGGATACTGCGTGAGCCGCGCCCCGCTGGGACAGCCGGCCGCGTACAGGTCGCTGACGACCATGTGGTACAAGATGATGTCGTGCAGGCCGCGGGCGCCGAGCCGCCCGCCCACCAGGTGCGTGTGTACGTCGAACATCGGCAGTTGGGCCAAGGCTTGTTCCAGGTCCTCGACGAGGGCCCTGTGACTGGCGCTCATGATCCGTGCCTCCGGAGTGTGGTTAAATGCTAAGGGCCCACGAAAGAACAAGTTTGACAATTGGGTGGCACGCCCTGAGGGACGAAGGGCGTGGCAGGCCCGCAAACCACGCCCTTCGCTGCGCTCAGGGACGTGCCACCCCGCGGGAGTGTGGTTAAATGCTAACTGGGCTTGTCGAACACCGCGTCGAAGGCCACCCGGCTGGGAGCGAAGTCGAGCTTCCTGACGTACTGGCAGGCCTCCCGGGCGCCGTGCTCGCGGTCCATGCCGTTGTCTTCCCACTCGACCGATAGCGGGCCGCCGTAGCCCGCGTCGTTCAACGCGCGGATGATCTCTTCAAAATTTACGCTGCCGTGACCCAGCGAGCGGAAATCCCACCCCCGCCGCGGATCGCCGAAGTTCAGGTGGCTGGCCAGAATTCCGCTGTCGCCGTCCAGCCGCACGATGGCGTCCTTCATGTGCACGTGGAAGATCCGACCGGGGAACTTGCGAATGAAGCGGGCCGGATTGACCCCCTGCCAGATCAAGTGGCTGGGGTCGAAGTTGAACCCGAACTCCGGACGATGGTCCAGCGCCTCCAGGGCCCGCTGGGCCGTGTACAGATCGAAGGCGATCTCGGTGGGATGCACCTCCAGGGCGAACTTCACGCCGCACTCGCCGAACACGTCGAGGATCGGGTTCCAACGCTGGGCCAGGAGTTTGAAGCCGTCGTCGATCATCGCCGGCGGCACCGGCGGAAACGAGTACAGCAGGTGCCAGACGCTCGAGCCGGTGAAGCCGTTGACGACGCCGATGCCCAGTTGCCGGGCCGCGCGGGCGGCGTTCTTCATGTCCTCGGCCGCCCGGGCGCTGACGCCCGCCGGGTCGCCGTCGCCCCAGATATAGGCCGGCAAGATGGCCTTGTGCCGCGCGTCGACGTGGTCCAGCACCGCCTGCCCGGCCAGGTGATTGCTGATGGCAAACACCTGCATGCCCAGTTTCTCCAGCGTTTTCCGCTTGTTCTGGCCGTAGTGCGGATCGCCGGCCGCCTTGGCGACCTCGAAGTGGTCGCCGGCGCAAGCCAGCTCCAGGCCGTCGAAGCCGAAGGCCTTGGCCTTGACTGCCAGCGTCTCCACGGGCAAGTCGGCCCATTGGCCGGTGCACAGCGTGATCGGTCTTGCCATTTGGGAATCCTCCTGAAACGGTATAGGGATTTGGGGATTACGAAGCCGCTAGCCCGGCGAGCCGAAGTGCCTCGCGGGGTTCCTTGCCGTCGTGGATCACCGCCTTGAAGGCATGCACGGCCGCGCGGATCTGGTCGAAGCCCCAGATATTGCGTCCGATGGTGGCCCCCAGGGCCCCGCTCTGCATCACCTGGCGGATCATTTCCAGGGCCGCGGGCAGCGAGTCGGCCTTGGGGCCGCCGGCCGCCACGAGCGGCAGCGGGCAATCGGCGACGATCTGGGCGTGGGCCGCCACGTCGCCGCAGAAGGGCGTCTTGACCACGTCCACGCCCACCTCGACCGCACAGCGCACCGCCCAGGCGATGTCGTCCGGGGCGAAGGAGATGTTGCTCGCCTTGTCGCGCGGATAGATGTGGCAGATGACGGGCATCTCGAAGGCCACCGCCTGGCGCACGCAATCGGCCACCCGCCGCAGATGGGCCGCCTCGCCGGCCCCGCGCACGAAGGCCGCCACGGCAAAGCCGTCGGCGCCCAGTCGGACCGCATCCTCGGGCTGGGCAATCTGCTCGCAAGCGGGCTCGCCGGGGCGGCCCAGCGAGCTTTGCAGGATCAAGGGCACCCGGCCCGCGTGGGCCGCCCACACCGCGGCCGCAAGCCCCTTGTGAATCGTCACCGCGTCGGGCCTGGCGGCCACGACTTCCGCCAGGGTCTGCCGGAAGTGGCGGAGGCCCTCGGGCATCTCATAGCCGTAGTTGATGAAATGATCCACCGCCACCGAGCACAGATGCCCGGAAGGATGGGCGAAAATCCGATTCATCCGCACCTGTTTTCCAACGTTCATTGGTCCTCGATGTCCTTGGGTGGTTTTCTTTTCATATCGGTCAGTGGCCGGCGCCGAAGAGGGCTTCCACGGCCGCCCGGTTGGGAATGCCCGCCTGGCCGCCATGCCGCGTGGCCTTCAAGGCGGCGGCCGCGGAGGCGAAGCGTACCGCGGCCGGGATCTCCAGCCCAAAGACCAGTGCCGCGGCGTAGGCCCCGTGGAATACGTCGCCGCAACCGGTGGTATCTACGGCCTCGACGGCCGGCGCGGGCTGATGCACCGCCTTGCCGGGCGCCAAGGGGCTTACGTACCAGCAGCCGGCGCTGCCGCAGGTAACCACGGCTGCGCGGCGCGGCGGCCCCCACAGCGACTGCGCAGCGGCTGCCGGGTCGGCCTGGCCGGTGATCGCCTGCGCGAAATCGCGCGAGAGGATCAGGTGGTCGACGAGGCTCAGCAGCTCTGCGAACCGCGGGCTGTCGGCACTTTCCAGGTCGGCTACGACGGGGATCCCGGCGCCGTGCCCGATCTGGGCGGCGCGGATCATCCCCGCTATGCCGAAATGGTCGATGAACAGCACCTTGGCCGAGCGGATGATCTCCTCCGGCGGCCAAAGGGGATCTGCACCCAGCGCGCCTTCAGTATCGAACAGGATGGCCCGCGTCTGGCGGCTCTCGTCGACGATGACCACCGAGCGGACGGGCTGGGCGTCTGCCCGCCGGCAGACGCAGGCCGTGTCGATGCCCTCGTCGCGGAGCCGGTCGATCACGAACTGCGAAAGCTCGGTGTTGCCCAGGGTTCCCGCATAGGCGCAGCGGCAGCCCATACGTGCCGCCGCGACCAGGGCCGTCGCCGTCAGGCCGCCGCACTGCCGTTGGCGGTGGCGGACCTGCACCTTGCCGTCGGGCGGCGGATAGGCGTCGACGTACAGCAATTCATCGATCGCCGTACAGCCCAGTCCCAGGATGTCGATGTTCGTGACCATTCATCCGCCGTCTTGCAGGCTCCCTTGATAACACGGGCGCGGCTTTCTGTCTAGGGCTTCTCCAGCCAGAGCTTCTCCAGCCAATGCCAGGCCCGGCGGTCGAACTCGGCGGACCAGTCGTGGGCGAGGCCCGGCTGCGGAATGAGCGCCTTGTGCCTCGACGCCAAGCGGTTGTAGACCGCCCACACGCTGAAGGGAGGCGACGCCGGGTCGATCATCCCGGCATTCATCAGAACCGGACAGCGGATGTCCGGCGCGAAGTTCATCGGGTCGTAGTAGGCGAAGCAGCGGCCGTCGGGATCGGTTACCGCGGGCGGCTGGCCGGCCAGGTCCATCCCGTCAGACTTGATCCGGTCCTTGAGCTTTGGATCCAACGGGTAATCCCAGGGCTTGTCCAGCCCGTTGCAGCGGGCAACCCAATGCAGGTGCGGATAGTTGGGCGAGTTGGCAATAGCGGCCACGGCGGCGGCAATTCGGCGGTCGAGGCCCGCAACGACGATGCTCAGCCGGCCGCCCTGGCTCCCGCCCACCGCCACGATCCGCCGGGCATCGACATCCGGGCGAGAAGCCAGGTAATTGACCACCTGCACGACCCGCAGATGGACATTATAGTAGTAGTATGCCTCGGGCGGCTCGAACTGGAAACCGTCGTAATAACCCGGCAACGTCGGGTACTTGGGCAGATCCACGTCCTGGCCGTGGATCTGGACGTCGATCGCCAGATAACCGTGGCGGGCGTGTTCCAGTGGCCGCGGCCGGGCCGTAAAGCCGGCGCCGGGCAATACCAGCATCGCCGGGAAGGGCCCCGCTCCCTTGGGCTTGGCCAGCCAGGCGTAAACCCGGCCGCCATCCGGCCCGGCGAAGCTGATCTTGCAGCTCTCGACTTCCTCGACCTTGTGCCCCTGGGGGTCATAGTCGGCCGGCAGACAGGCGCTCTTCAGGTTATAGGCGTTGATCCCCGCGCGATTGAACGACTGCATCGGCGTCTCGTTGCGAACGTCCAGGGGAATCGCCGCCAGCCGTGCCTTCGCCCGCTCCCAAAAGGCCTTGAAATCGGCGGGACGAGAATCCTGCACGGCCATTTCCGCCGCGCGCCAGCCGAAGACGCAGACACCCCTGACCGGTCGTTCGTCCTTGGGATCGATCGTTTGCATTCCCGTATCGAGAACCACCTTCAGGTCGTAAAAACCGGGCGGCAGCCCCTCGGGCACGATGCGCATGCAAAACCGGTTGGCCGGCAGCGGCTGCGCCTGGCCGCTGCGGAAGGGCTTGGCAACCATGTTCCGGTGCAGGGTCCAAGTCAGGCCCACGCTGCGCAATCCCGCCTGGCAGACGAACTCCAGCGACGATTGCCCGGACCCCAACGAGGCCCGATCGAAAAGCATGTCGGCCGACTGCGGACTGTGGAATGCCAGGTAGGCGGTTTGCGGCGGCGAGCACTTGTCGTTCCACGGCCAAACCAGGTTGTGGTTCATGGCGTCGGTGGCCGCCGTGGGAATCAAAATGGCGGTTGCCATGGTCGCTAAGGCCAAAACTCTTTGGATGTGCATCGTACAACTCTTTCTAATTTTCATGCCGTGAACGGTTACTCCTGGGCAACAACCCGGTTCCGGCTATTTTGCACGGACTTGCGTCGCGGGGCAAGGGCACCGCTTCTGGTGGGACCAGATGGCCGGCGGGAAAATCGGCGGACCAACTGGAATTCCACGTAGCTCTTGGTTACCATAGGAGGCGGTTGCGGCGCGCAGCGTGCCCCGGCGGCAGCCAAACCGACTGTGGCGTGGCATGGGCCGACAAATTACTTCCGTACGCATCACGCTCCGCGTGATGCCATTCCTCTCGCGGAGCGAGAGGAGTACGGAAGATGCCGAACTAATTCTTCGGCCGGCCCTTATTGGCCCAAATCAATCCAAGCTGATCGAGGAGACAGGCCATGCGAGTGGATACGTTCGTGGCGGGGATAATCGTGGCCGTGGCCTGTGCTCTTCAGGCCGTTGCCGGAAGCCCGGCTGTCCAGGCGATGCAGAACAGAGATGAATGGCTGCGGGACCGCCTGTTGCAGTGTCGATTGAATCCGCTGCCGCCCGGCACGGCTGAAGCACAACCACCCGTGCAAGATCACCGCCCGGCGTCGCAGTCTATCGAATCGATACGGCGCACGAGCCGTCTGCCGTTCGCTTTTCAGTATGCGGGCCGAACCTCGGACGATCTTCTGGCGGGCTGGCCGAAGCAGACCGACAGCCGGAAGCTCGACGACGCCCGCACGCGGCACACGCTGGTGTGGACCGATCCCCAGACCGGCCTGGCGGCCCGTTGCGTGGCGGTCGAGTATGCCGACTTCCCAGCCTGTGAGTGGACGGTGTACTTCAAGAACACGGGCCGGCAGAAGTCGCCCATCCTGGAGAACGTCCGGGGGCTGGACGCGAAGATCCAGCGGCCGGAGGCGGGCGAGTTCGTGTTGTGGCACTGGCGGGGCGACACGAGCGGCCCGAATCTGTACGAGCCGTTGACGCAAGTCCTTGGTCCGCGGGCCGAGGTGCATTTTGCCCCCGCCGGCGGGAGGTCATCGAACGGTGCATTTCCCTATTACAACGTGCAGATGCCCGGCGGCGGCGTGATGCTGGCCGTCGGCTGGCCCGGCCAGTGGGCGACGACATTCCTTCGCGATGCCCAGCGCGGCCTGCGGATCGCCGCGGGGCAGGAGTTCACGCACCTGACGCTGAATCCCGGGGAGGAGATCCGCACGCCGCTGGTGGCCATGCTCTTCTGGCAAGGCAGCGACACCGCGGCGGCACAGAATCTTTGGCGGCGGTGGATGATCGCCCACAATCTGCCCCGCACCGCCGACGCCGGCCTGCCGCCGCCCAACCTGTTCGGCAACACCTCGCTGGAGTTCAACGAGATGTGCAACGCCAACGAAGAGAACCAGAAGCACTTCATCGATCGCTATCGGGAAGAACGGGTCAAGATCGACTTCTGGTGGATGGATGCCGGCTGGTATCCCTGCAACGGGCAATGGTGGAACACGGGGACCTGGGAACCCGACGTGGTCCGTTTCCCGCACGGGCTGCGGGCGATTTCAGATCATGCCCGCCAGCACGGCGTGAAAACCCTGGTCTGGTTCGAGCCGGAGCGCGTGGCCGGCGGCACGTGGCTCTCGAAGCACCATCCGGAATGGCTGCTGGGCCCCCTGTTGAACCTGGGCGACGCCCGGGCCCGAGAGTGGCTCACCGATCACGTGGACCGTGTCATCAGCGAGCAGGGCATCGGGCTGTACCGCCAGGATTTCAACATGGATCCGCTGGGCTGTTGGCGAAACAACGATCCGCCCGATCGTCTGGGCATGACCGAGAACCTGCACGTGCAAGGCTACCTGGCCTATTGGGACGAGCTCCGCCGGCGGCATCCGGGCCTGATCGTCGACAGTTGCGCCTCCGGCGGCCGCCGAAACGACCTGGAAACCATGCGCCGCGCCGTCCCGCTGCACCCCACCGACTACAACTACGCCGATTTGGCCGTCAAGCAGGCCTACCACTCCAGCCTTTGCCAGTGGATTCCCTACTTCGGCTCCAATACGGTTCCGGTGGGCACGGTCGACCCATACGCCATTCGCAGCGGTTACGGCATGAGCACGGTGCTGGGGTACGACCTGCGGAACAAGGACCTGAATTACGACCTGCTGCGCAAGCTGGCCGAGGAGTGGCGGCGGATCGTCCCCTGCTTCTACGGCGACTATTACCCTTTGACGCCCTACAGCGTGGCGGAAGACAAGTGGATCGCCTGGCAGTTCAACCGCCCCGAGCAAGGCGACGGGGTCGTGCAGGCCTTTCGGCGGGCCAAGACCGAGGAGCCTGTCAGCCTGCTGCGACTGAGCGGCCTCGACCCGGACGCCGCGTACGACGTGCTCGATCTCGATGCCAAGGCGCCCAAGAGAGTGACGGGCAAAGAGTTGATGTCGCAGGGCCTGCCGGTCGAGATCAAGGCCAAACCCGGCGCGGCGGTAATTGCCTACGAGAAGGCAAAGATATAACGGGTTCTGGTGGGGCTCGCTAGCGCTCGACCCACCCTACGAGGAGGCGAAGATGTAGGGTGGGTCGAGCGCTAGCGAGCCCCACCACAACCTTTCAGGCACAATATTCTTCCGCCACCTCAGCGGCCATGCGGGCCCACTGCCACAGGCGCTGCGGCTGGTAACGCACGGTCGAGATGTCCTTCATGATCAGCTCCACGTGGCAGCCGCGGGCCTGGTCCAGGAACTCGCGCAAAGCCTGCTTCGCCGGCTCCGGCCGCCAACGGTCCTCGGCGAAGATCGCCGGGCTGGGCTTTCGGCTCATCACGTAATCGCGGCCGACCTGCCGCACCACCCGCTCGGTGCTGCACCAAGGGCTCACCGAAATCTTGCGGAGATTCGGGATCCGCCGCAGGATCTCGATCTTGCGGTCCAAGGGCTCACAGCAACCGTAGTACGTCAGGCCCCAGCGCGACAGCCAGCGCAGGTCGTGCTGAATCGCGAAATCCCAGTGCATTTGCGGGGAGACCTCGGAGAATATCTGCGCGTTGGAGCAGCCCCACATGTTGTGCGGCCTCGCGCGGGACGGGTCGTAGTTCTCGCCCGGCAGGCATCGGGTGTAGCCGTAGCCGCCGGAACCGATTCGCGTGTTGTCGCAGTCCAGCGACAGCAGGTTCATGGCCTCGAACTGCTCGAGCTCGGCCAGCCAGGCGTCGACCATCCGCTCGACGGCGGCATGCACCAGGTCCGGCCGCTCGACCAGATCGATCATGGCCTCCTCGACGCCCCACCAGCGGATGAGGTAGTCCCAGGGCGTGAACCAGATGTGCGTCTGGCCCACCTTGCGGACCGGCAGTATACGATCGTACACACGGCACATCGCCTCGTAGCGAAAGTGCGTGGCCGCTTCGTGGTGCGTGACCACGGGCATCTTGATCTTTTCCAGGTCGGGCCAGTCGCGGATTTGGATCTTGAAATGCCGCGAGACGACGTCGCTGGCCGCGTCGGTCCGCGCAACGTCCACGTCCTCGATAATCCCGAAATCGGTGCTGTGGACAGCCAACGGACAGGCCAGGTACGGGCTGACGATCATGTCGCCCGGCATGTGCCGCCACTGGTACAGCGTCCGCCGCAGCTCGCGCTCCTGGTCCCGGGCCCAGGCGTGCTCCGTCGTCAGGGTCAATTCCCCGGCGACGTCCATCTCGTGCCAGGGAATTTCATTGATCCAGACCATCGGACGCACGGACTCCAGATCGTTGAGCCGCTGCCACAACCGGGCCTTCTCCTGGTGGACGGGCAAAGCGGCGATCTCGGCCACCTCGCCCGCCAGCCGGCGCAGCACGTCCGTGTCGCGATCGCCGAGCTCGATCTCCTCCGCAATCGGCGGCGGCTCATAATGACTGGGGTCGTGAAGCATGGGGCCACTCTGCTCCTCGGCTAATTGTTTGCACCAGCGGGCACGGGCTGGAGGGTGATGCAATTGAGTCCGATGACCTTCCACGCCGGGTCGGCCTTGGGCTTGACGGCCAGCGTGTAATTGCCGGTCTGGACGAAGCGGAACCTGCCGAGCGGTTCAGTCCGGTAGGTGGACCACGACTGCGTGGGCTTAGAGCGGCCGACCAGCGTCTGGCCGCCGGCCTGGACGGCGAATTGGCTCCCCTCGGCGCCCGGCTGGCAGGAGTAGGTGATAGAAACGTCAAAGGACCCGGCCTTGGCGACCTGGAAATTCCATGAGACAAAGTCATTGGCATCGGCCCAGAAGCCGATCTGATCCTTCTGGGCGTCGTGCTCGTATTGGGGCGTATCGCCGTGAATTTCGGCTTCGTTTGCGGGCAGCACGATCTTGCCGTCGGCCCCTGGGTGAATGGCCGTTTCGTTCTTCGGCAGAGGCACAGGTTTCAGGCTGTCGCCAAGGACCTTCAAGGCGTAGGCATGCTCGCACGGCTTTTTTTCCGGCAGCGTTACGATCAGGCCCTCGGCCGTCTGCGACCAGGGCAGATCGCCCGAATGACCGAGCAGCGTAACGGCGGTGATCTTTCCCGCCGCGGCGGCCAACGAGCGAACCGTCAGCCGGCGGTCCTCCGGCCAACCCAGGGCAATGGCGTAAAGCGCGTCGCCCTTGGTCGTAAAGCGAATGTCTTTGGCCGTGTAGTGCAAAGCGCCCTCGTTGAACATGCCGCCCTGCAGCTTGCGCGAGGTTTCGCCGAAGATCTTCCACGGCCGCGTGCCGTAGATCGCCGCGCCGTTGATCGCCGTCCAGGCGGCCATCCCGTCGAGAATCTTCAGCTCGTCGTCGTCGAGCGTACCGTCGGGACGCGGCGGAAAGTTCAGCAGCAAATTGCCGTTTTTGCTCACGATATCGCATAGCATCTGGATCACCGTGGCGGTCGACTTGTAGCCGTGGGCCTTGGCCAGGTTCACGTCGTAGTACCAGCCGCCCACGCACGTGTCGGTCTGCCAAGGCACCGGGCAAATCTTGTCCATCACACCCCGTTCGAGATCCTGGACCCACATGCCGCGCGAGTCTTGCTTGCAAGTATAGACGGCCTCTGCCCGGCCGGCGTGCCGCCGCGCGCTCTGGTTGTAATAGTGGGCCAGAAGCTTGCGGCCGAACTCGTCGGGATACGGCAGGGGACTGTCGCTGTAGAGCAGGTCGGGATGATAGCGGTCGATCATGTCCTGGATGCGGTCGAACCAGGCCTGCTTGATATAGGCCGGGCCGTGCGGACAGTAGTAATTCTCCTGGGGCCGCTCATTGCCGACCCAATACAGATCGGCATAGCGCGGGTCTGCGCCATCGTAGGGCACGCCGGCCAGGGGGCCCTTCTTGTCGGCCCCTTTGGCCAGGCTATAGAACCACCAACTGGCCGCCAGGTGCTCGGTCATGCCGAACCGCAGACCGAGTTTCCGGGCCGCCTCCCGCCATCCGCCCGCGATGTCGCGCTTCGGGCCCATGTTGACGGAGTTCCATTTCTGGTGTTTCGAGTTCCAACAGTCGAAGTTGTCGTGGTGCTCGGCGATCATGCAGAAGTATTTCGCCCCGGCCTTCTTGTAGAGCCCCATCAGGCGGTCGGGGTCCCAGCGCTCGGCCTTCCAGAGCGGAATGATGTCCTTGAACCCGAACTTCGAGGGATGCCCGTAATGCGCAAGGTGGTACTTGTAGGCGGCGTCGTTCGGGTCGTAGAGCCTGTGGGCGTACCAGTCGCCCTGCTCGGGCACACACTCCGGCCCCCACACGGCCCAGATGCCCAACTTGGCGTCGCGGAACCATTCGGGGCACTTGTACTGTTTCAGCGACTCCCAGGTCGGTTGGAACGGCCCGTGGGCGACCGCTGTTTTCCCCGGCGGCGATTGGGCCGGCGGCGGGCAGTCTGCTGCGCAGGCCGGCGCGGCCGCCAGTACGCAGGCGATACAGCTCATGACGACATGTCCGATGGTCTGGCCAGTCATGGCAGGTTTCCTTTCTCTTGTGAGGCCGTCAGTATACCGCGAGCGTGCGGGATCGGGCAATCGTCTCCGCGCCGCGAGTCCTTTCCTTCGCACTCTCTCCTGCGTTGCAGCCGTAAGGGCGCGAGGTTAGGATGAACAGTTCGTAATCGTGGGGGTATTGTCTTTACGGTAACCGTTTACGGCATGAAGGTAGCAGGCACACTCCGTGTGCCGTCCGCTGAAGCGGACAAAGGCATGGCGGACGGCACACGGAGTGTGCCTGTTACCTTCGCATGGGAGGCGCCACTGTGAAAACGAGACTTGCGATGGCGATGGCCGCGGGGATTCTGCTGGCGGCAACGGCCGGTCCGAGCCGGGCCGGCGAGCAAAGCGCGGGGGCGATTGTGGAACCCGTGGCACAGGGCGAGGCCGACCTTTTCGTCTCGCCGCAAGGCAACGACGCCTGGTCGGGCCGGCTTTCCGGACCCAACGCCGCCAAAACGGACGGTCCGCTGGCGACCGTCGAGCGTGCCCAACAGGTCGTTCGTACGTGGAAGGGACAGCCGGGCCGCAGCGGTCCGATCGTCGTGGCCATCCGCGGCGGGACGTACTTTCTTTCCAAGCCCATCCATTTCGGCCCGGAGGATTCCGGCACGGCGCAGATTCCCATCGTCTACGCGGCCTATGGCCAGGAACGACCGATCCTCAGCGGCGGAGTGCGGCTGGAGGGCTGGCAGACCGGCGGCGACGGCCGCTGGCATAAGGTTCTGGACGACGTGAAGGCCGGGAAATGGTCGTTCGCGCAACTCTTCGTGAACGACGGGCGGCGGTTCCGCCCGCGCCTGCCCAAGCACGGCTATTACAAGATTGCCCAGGACTTCCCGCCCATTGAAAAGGCCGGACGCAAGTGGCACGACCGGTTCGGGTACTCGGGCGACGACCTGCGGGCCGACTGGGCCAATCGCGGCGACCTGGAAGTCCAGGTCTTTCGCGGCTGGACTGCCATGCGGCTGCACGTCGGTTCGCTGGATGTGGCCCAGCGCGTGGTCACGCTGGCGGGGGCCGCCGAGGGGCCGGACGAATTGGGCGCCTTCCCCAAAGGGGAGCGATTCCTGGTGGACAACGTGCGGGAAGCGCTCGGCGAGCCGGGCCAGTGGTACCTGGACCGGACAAGCGGCGAGCTGACCTATGTGCCCCTGCCGGGCGAGAAGCCGGAAAGCTGCGCGATCATCGCCCCGCGGTTGGAACGGCTGGTGGTTGTGGAGGGCGACCCGGCCGCCCGCCGCTGGGTCGAGCATGTTCGTTTTCGGGGCCTGACACTGGCGCATGCCAATTGGGCCATGCCCGGGCGGGGCCAGGCTTGCGGCCAGGCGGAGGTGAACCTGGACGGGGCCGTTTCGGCGATCGGGGCCCGAAACCTGGTCTTCGACGCTTGTGCCGTGCGGCACGTGGGCGGTTATGCCATGGCCTTCGGCGCCGGATGCCGCGACAACCTCGTCCAGAACTGCGAGATGGTCGACATGGCGGCCGGCGGGGTGAAGATCGGGCACGCGGGCAGCGGCCCCATGTACGGCTGGGTCACGGAGAACGATGAACAGAAGATCCCCGCGCGGCACACGGTCCGCGGGTGCCTGATCGCCCACGGCGGCCGCATGCACCCGGCGGCCGTCGGCGTGTGGATCGCTCATTCGCCCCATAACGTTATCGAGCACAACGACATCTACGATTTCTACTACACGGGGATCTCCGTGGGCTGGACCTGGGGCTACGGTCCCAGCCATACGCATCACAACGACATCGGCTTCAATCACATCCATACGCTCGGCCAGAACGTGCTCTCGGACATGGGCGCCGTTTACACCTTGGGCGTCTCGCCCGGCACGCGGGTGCACGACAACCTTTGCCACGACGTCAAGTCGCACGATTACGGCGGTTACGGGCTGTACACCGACGAGGGTTCCAGCGGCATCCTGATGGAGAACAACCTGGTGTACCGCGCCCACTCGGGCGGCTTCCACCAGCATTACGGCAAGGAGAACCACATCCAGAACAACATCTTCGCCTTCGGCGACGAGGCCCAGTGGCAGCGGACCAGGCCGGAGCCGCATACGTCGTTCTTCCTCGAGCGAAACATCGTGTACTGGGACAACGCCAATCTCGTGCTGGGCAACAACTGGTGGGACAACCACTACAAGCTCGACTACAACGTGTATTGGAACCAGGGCAAGCCGATCCGCTTCTTCGCCGACTTCAATTTCGAGCAATGGCAAAAGAAGTTCGGCCAGGACCAGCACTCGATCGTGGCCGACCCCCTGTTCGTGGCTGCGGAGAAGGACGACTTCCGCCTGAAGGAGAACTCGCCGGCCTTGAAGCTGGGCTTCAAGCCGTTTGATTACTCGAAGGCGGGCCGGACCGCTCCGCCCCTGCTGACCCGCGACCTGCCGACCGTGCCGAAGGCGTTCGAGTAAGAACTGGACTAATGCAAATTGCGGATTGGTCGGTCCCCTCTCCCTCCGGGAGAGGGTTAGGGTGAGGGGGAATGGGTGAGGATACTGTTTTCCCATTTTTCGTGACCAACACAGGTTCCCCTCACCCCGGCCCTCTCCCGGAGGGAGAGGGGGACCACTTGTATCGTCCTCACCCCAACTTGCAAAACTCCGGTAAGAAGGTAGATGCCATGAAAAGACGTGCGATGCTTCTGGGCTTGGCAGCTCTGGCGCTGGCCGTTGGCTTTGGGCTTGCCGGCTGTCGGCGGAGTCCGACCGAGAAACGGCAGATCGTCATCGGTCTGACGGTCCCCTCGCTCTCGCACCCCTTCTTCATCTGCATTAAGAAGCACGTTGCGGACGAGGCGGCGAAGCTTGGCGTGAGGCTGATCGCCGCCGATGCTGAAGACGTCGCAGCCAAGCAGATGGCGATCGTTGAGGACTTCATTGCCCAGGGGGTGGACGGCGTCGTGATGGCGCCGATCGGGTCCGCGGCCTTGGTGCCCGCGGTGGAGGCCCTCAACCGCGCCGGCATCCCCCTGGCCACCGTCGATCGCAAAGTGGAAGGCGGCGACGTGCTGGTTCACGTGGGGGGCGACAATGTCGAAGGCGGCCGGATCGCGGCCCGATATATCCTCCAGAAACTCGGCGGCAAGGGCGCGGTGATCGAGCTGGAGGGGACGCCCGGGGCCTCGCCGGCGATTGATCGCAAGCGCGGCTTCGAGGAGGTGCTGGCCGCCTCCCCGCTCCGGCTCCTGGCCAGCCAGAGCGCCGAATTCTATCGGGCCAAGGGTCAGTCGGTGATGGAGAACCTGCTCCAGGTGCACGGCGATTTCCAGGCGCTGTATGCCGCCAACGACGAGATGGTGCTGGGCGCCCTGGAAGCCATGGCGGCCCATGGCATGCCGCCCGGGCGAGTCGTTAGCGTGGGCTACGACGTCATTCCCGACGCGGCCGCGTGCATCAAGCAAGGCCGGCTGACGGCTTCCATCGAGCAGTTTCCCGGGCAGCAAGCCCGCAAGGCCCTGGGGTTCCTCGTGGCCAAGCTTCGCGACGGGAAGACGCCGCCATCCAAAGAGGTGTACCTCACGCCGGTCGTCATCGACAAGCATAATCTCGATCAGGCAGAAGCCAAAGACTGAGCCCTTGCAGCGGCCGCCGGCCGTGTGCCGCATGTCCGCACACGGGGCGTGCGGGCTGCTTTGGAACCGCGAGGAAATAAGTTGACCAATTAGGGTGGCACGCCCTGAGGGACGAAGGGCGTGCCGCGGTGCGAAGAAGCACGCCCTTCGCTGCGCTCAGGGACGTGCCACCCTCGCTGGAACTTGCTCAAGTTATTGTAAGCAGGCACACGGAGTGTGCCTGCTACTTTTCCTATGGCTCTTCGAGCACCACGCGGAAGCGGATAACACCGGGGTATGTCGTCTCGGGGCCGGGATCGCTGGTGATGTACTCGATTTCGCTGGGCGCATATTGCGAGTTGCCCTTGGCGATGTGCCCGTGTTTGCGGCCCTGATCGGCCTGGGCCTGGTCTTCCGGCGGGATGTGCCGTGGATCCACCGTGTCCTGGCGATCGAGTTGCGCGGAGCTGTCGCTGACGCGCTCCCACCCGCCCGTCAGCATATCGTAGAAGCCCCAGGCATTGGGTGGTTTGGCCTTGACCAGCATCGGCTCCCCGGAAGCGCCCTGCTGATCCTGGTATCTTTGCAGGAGCGGCGGGTTGGACGTGCCCACGCGGGCCGCGTATTCCCATTCGGCGGCCGTGGGCACCCGCACCGGCCGCCCGGCGGTTTGCGACAAGCGCCGGCAGAAGGCGTACATGTCGGCACAGGAAACATTGACGGGCGCAAGGGCCGCTGTCTTTCGGCTGGGATTGCGGCCCACCACCGCCTCGTACATCTCCTGGGTAATCGGATGCTCGGCCATGTAGAAGCCCCGGGTGAGCGTCACCATGTGCGGCGGGGCCTCCTGCCAGTGCGGGCACTGGTAGTAAGGCTCGCCCATGAAGAACTTGCCGGGCGGCGCCCAGATGCACCGCAGCGACAGCTTGTGGTCGATCTTGACGACCAACGGCGGCTTATCGGGCATCACCAGGGGCTTGTCAGGCGTCAACATCTTGGCCGGATATTGCAGCGTGGTATCGGCATACTTGCTCACCGCCAGCCACCGCTGGCCGTCTTTCTCTTCAACCGTCCCCGTTAGGGCCGTGCACTGCCGCGCGCCGTAGGTGGCTTTCGCGTGCAGCTCGTCGACGTGCGGCCCGGTGATGAAGTATTTCAGCCGGGCGGTGAATTGATCCTGAAGCGTGCGGGCCGCGTCGCCGTCCAGCCCCTTGTCCGGATAGTAGTGGGCCATGATGCGTTCCACTTCGGCCTTGATCTCGGGCGTGCCGTCCAGGGCGTAGACAAAGACACTCTTGCCCGTCTGCCCCGTGTGGACGTTGTTGAGCACCATGCCCTTGACGGTGATCTCGCTGCCGGCCGTGCGGCCCGTAAAGGCCAAGACCATCACGGCCGTCATCGCCAGAGAGCAACTGAAGACAAGTCTCATCCCTCGGTCTCCTTCATGGTTTGCCTATTAACGCCGTGACCGCCGCCTATTCCGCGGTGTTCTGCCGCTCGACGGCGCCCACGTCGGCCGCGGTCCCCACGTACCGCTCGTGGTTGTAGAAGTCGCGGGTGATGTAGTCGATCCGCCCGGTGGCCGCGTCTAGCACCGGGCTGGTCTTTGACGGCATGAATGTCTTGGTATCCACCAGGCCGGCCTCGTCCCAGGTCCGGAAGACGAGGTTGTTGGCCACGGTCAGGCCCGTTTGCGGGCCTGCGCCCAGGTGGTAGACGTAGTTGTGCTTCGGGTCCAGCGGCACGTCGGCTTCCGGTTCGATGATCAGGTTATGCTTGATCGTGACGTCCGGCCCGTAGACATCGACCAAGGTGGCGCAGTAGGGGTCTTTGCTGCTGGCCGCCTTCCGCGACCTGTATAGCGTGTTGAAGCAGATCTCGGAAGCCGTGCGGGAAAGGTAGCCCGCAGACTTGTCGATATCGGCCTGCTGGACGTGGTTGTGCTCGTACATGGGGTACTTCCGCTTTTCCCAACTGATGTTGTTGTAGAAGCGGTTGACGGCCTGTGGCCCGTTGTAGCCCAGGGCGTTGAGCTTCATGGGCCACACGCGCACGTCGTTGGCCCACTGCCGGGTGAAGCGGTTGCCGTATGCCCGCACATAGCCGGCCAGTGCGATGCACACATTGTGACCGATCGGGGAGTCGGCCATGCCCATGTCGCTGAAATTGCACTCGTGCACGTGCAGGTTGAAACAGCGCAGCAAGTCGATGACCGGGAAGGCCTGGACGCGATTGTCGAAGTGCCGGAAGGTGCATCGGCAGACCTCGAAATCCAGCACCACGGAGATCATGTTCGACAGGCTGTAGTTCGAGTTGCTTATGGCGGCGCCGTCGGTCTTGCCGTCTACCACGACGTTCTCCCACTTGAAGTTGTAGAAGGTGCTTTCCCGGCTGCCGTCGAAGACCTTGGCCGGGTCGTACACGTGGAAACTGTAGCCCGAGGCGTCCTTGACGTTGAAGTTCCTGAACAGCAGATCGTGGCTGTGGCCGGTGATCTTCATGCAGGTGCTCTTGTACGTCTCGAAGCGGAAGTTCTCGAATCGCACGTGGGCGACGTTGGGGAACTCGTTGACCTGCGGGACGACGGTGGTGAAGACGGCCTGCGGGTCGCACTTGACGGTAATGGGGCACGCGGCGGTGCCCGACAGGTTCCCCAGCGAAAGGCCGCTGTAGGCGCCGGGATTGACGTAGAGCGTGTCGCCTGGTTGCAGCTTGAGCGTGGCCTGTGCGTCGGCGTAGCGCAAGTATCCCGAGCCGTGGCCGATGCACACGCGGCGGGGGGCGGGCGGCTCGCTGTGGGCAGTCGTCCCGGCGCCGGCCGCAAGGGCCCCGGACAGCCCGGCCCCAATCGCCAGCACGATCCGGCACGTCGTGGCTATCCGGCAAGCCCGCCTGAGTGTCCGCATCACGCGATTCCTCTCCTGGAAAGACGACCGGCAACTGTGGCCATGTACGCCGCTTGTGGCTCAGTGTATTCTATTGTCGGGTGTAGTTGCAATGGGCGGCCCTTCGATGATAATAAAGGGACCCTGAGATTCGGAGAAGGCGGATTCCTTTTCGGCCGCTGACCGCGGGTCGATCGCCCAATACTCCTTATCGGCGGGCGAATACCTGTACGTTCCGAAGCTCCTCAGCGAGGAGGTAGCGATGACCGCCGTCTTTGTGGTCTGTGCCGCAGTGGGGGCTACGGTCCTGGTCCTGCAGTTCCTCTTGGCCCTGGTCGGCCTGGGCGGCGACGCCATGGGTGTTGACACGCCCCACGACTTCGGGCACGACCTGGGCGGGGCGGACCACGATTTCGGCGCCGGCGAGGGGGACCACGATTTCACGCCGGGCGAGGTGCACGGTGACGTGGCTCACGATGGCTCGGCCGCCGCCGGGCACGCCGAAGCCCAGGCCCAGTTCCAGCACTCGGCCGCCAGCCGGGCGGCTCACGGCTCGACGTGGTTGTTCCAGGTGCTCTCGCTGCGCACGGTCGTCGCGGCGCTGGCCTTCTTCGGCCTGGCGGGCCTGGCCGCCCAGGCCGCCGAGTGCCCGCCCCTGACCACGCTCTCGATCGCGGCCGCGGCCGGCCTGGGCGCCATGTACGCTGTTTACGCCATGCTCCGCGGCATGCGCTCGCTGCGGGCGGACGGCACCGTACGGATCGATCGCGCCGTGGGCCGGCAGGCCACCGTCTACCTCCGCATTCCCGCCCAGCACAAGGGCGCCGGCAAAATCCAGATCAACCTCCAGAACCGCACCATGGAGTACCTGGCGACTACCTCCGGCGATGCGATCCCCAGCGGGGCCACGGTCGTGGTCACCAAAGTCCTCGGCTCCGATACCGTGCAGGTCCAAGCCGTGGCGAAGAACAACATTCCTCTTCCAACGGGAGAGGGCGTTTGACAGTTCTCCCTTTGACAGACCTTTGAATAACAAAGGAGCGGCCATGTTCAGCTCGCCCGGCATCTGGTTTCGCATTACGCCCTGCTTCGCCGATAGCGCGCCCTTGGAGGTTTGGCTGGGGGCGATCTTCGTGCTGGCGACCTTCGTCGCCTTCTCGTTGGTGATGCTCCTGGCCAAACGCTACAAGCGCTGCCCCAGCAACCGGGTGCTGGTGATTTACGGGAAGTCGGGGCGCGGGCACGAGGCGGCCACCTGCATCCACGGCGGGGCGAAGTTCATCGTTCCGCTGATCCAGGACTTCGCCTGGCTGAACCTCGAGCCGATGCAGATCGAGATCCCGCTCCGCGGCGCGCTATCCATGGAGAACATCCGCGTCAACGTCCCCAGCGTGTTCACGGTGGCGGTCGGCACCACGCCGGAGTTGATGCAGAACGCGGCCATCCGCCTGCTGGGGATGCCCCGCTCGGAAATCGCCAAGCGCTCGGAAGACATCATTTTCGGGCAGTTGCGGCAGGTGATCGCCTCGATGCAGATCGAAGACATCAACCGTGACCGCGAGAAGTTCCTGGAAGCCATCCAGAACTCGCTGGAGGGCGAGCTCCGCAAGATCGGGCTGGTGCTGATCAACGTGAACATCACCGACATAACCGATGAATCGGGCTATATCGAGGCCATCGGCCAGAAGGCGGCTTCGCAGGCGATCCAGAAGGCCCGCGGCGACGTGGCGGACAACGAGAAGATGGGCGAGGTCCGCGTGGCCGACGCCGAGCGCGAGAAGGCGGTGCAGGTGGCCAACGCCCACAAGGTCCGCGAGATCGGCACGCGCGAGGCCACCCGCGAGCAAGCCGTCCGCGTGGCCGAGCTCGATAAGGAGCAGCAGGTGGGCGAGCAGTCGGCCGCCTTCCAGAAGCAGGCCCAGGTGAAGGACGCCGAGCGCGAGATGCGCGTCAAGCTGGCCGATGCCGAGGCCCGGGCGGTGGAAGGGGAGAACCTGGCCAAGGCCGACGTGGCCGCCTCGCAGGCCGGCTTGCAGGTCAAGAAGGCCGAAGCCTACCAGACGGGCGAAACCCGCAAGGTGCAGGCCGAGGCCGCCGTGTTGGAGGCCGAGCACTTCGCCCGCGCCAAGGCGGCCCTGGCCGAGGCCCAGCGGATCGAGGCCGAGCGCCGCGCGGCCTTGGAGGCCCCGGCCAAGGCCGACAAGGCCAAGATCGAGGTCGAGGCCGCCGCCGAGGCCGCCAAGCGGCGGATCGAGGCCGAAGGCGAGGCCGCCGCCATCTTCGCCAAGCTCGAAGCCGAAGCCCGCGGCCAGTTCGAAATCCTGTCCAAGAAAGGCCAAGGTCTGCAGCAGATCATCGAGGCCTGCGGCGGCGCCCAGCAGGCCTTCCAATTGCTCATGCTCGAGCACTTCGACCACCTCGTGGAAGCCTCGGCCAAGGCCATCTCGAACATCAAGTTCGACAAGGTCGTGGTCTGGGAGAGCAACCCGGCCGCCGGGCAAAGCGCCACGGCCAACTGGCTGCACAATATGTCCCGCACCCTGCCGCCCATGATGCAGGTCATGCGCGACATCGGCGGCGTGGAAATCCCCGAAACGCTCGCCACGTTGGCGGGCGTCCGGCACAAACCGACGACCGACGGCCAGCCCGTGGGCGACGTGCCGCCAAAAGATCGGGGCTAAGCCGTAAGCGACAGAATAAGTTGATCAGTTTGGGTGGCACGCCCTGAGGAACGAAGAACAAGTTGATCAATTTGGGTGGCACGCCCTGAGGAACGAAGGGCGTGGCGGGCCTGGAAAGCACGCCCTTCGCTGCGCTCAGGGACGTGCCACCCTCCGCAGAGGTATAATCGGAACGTGAATCCCCGAGATGACACTACAGTTTACGAAAGTGCGGTGCGATTCGATGAGCGCCGCATTCGCGCCGCCGCACTCTATTGCAGCGACGGGCGCTTCGGGGAACACTTCGACGATTTCCTGCACAACGGCCTAAAGCTTCCGCTATCGAACGAAGCCAGTTGCCCAATATGATAGAATGGGTAACATGTGCATTCGTCGCCTACGGCAAGAGGATGAGCCCAAGGGTTACAAACCATGAGGGCCGTCAGTATCCTCAATCATGTGCTCGGTCCGGTGATGCGCGGGCCGTCCAGCTCGCACACGGCGGGCGCGTTTCACATCGCCTGCATGGCCCGTTCGATTCTGGGAGGCGCGCCGCGCCGGGCGGCGTTGGCCTTCGACCCGGCCGGCTCTTACTCCGTCACCTACGCCGCGCAGGGGGCCGACCGCGGCTTTGCCATGGGACTGCTGGGCAAGCCGTTGACCGACGAATCGTTTTTTACTGCGCTGGGCGACGCGCCGCAGGCCGGGATGGAAATCAGCTTCGAGGTCCGGAAGCTTGCCCAGCCGGACCATCCGAACACGGTGGAAATGGCTCTCACTGCGGCCGACGGTTCTACATTGCGTCTGGCGGCACGCTCCATCGGCGGCGGGGAAGTGCAGATTACCAGCCTGAACGGCCGCCCGGTGCGGTTCAACGGTGCGGCTTACGAGACGCTGCTGGAAGTCTCTGCCGATACAGCCGGCGCCGCCGGCGGGCTGCTCGCAGGCGATGGCCAGGTCTTGGAAAGCACAATCGACTCTGGCGAGAATGGCCGGGTGCGACTGACGGCCCGACGCAAGGCCGCGTTGCCGGCGACCTTCCGCGGCGAGCTGCGTGCCAGGGACCCGAGCGCCCGGGTGTGGGAATCCACGCCGGTTTACTTCGTGCAAGCGGGCCAGCCCCAGTTCTCAAGTGCGGCCGAGATGGTGCAGCGCGCCGAACGACTGGGCCTTTCGCTGGGCCGACTGGCGCTGGCCTACGAGGCACAGTTGCTGGGCATCAGCCCGGCAGACGTTATGGCGGAAATGCTGCGGCGCTACGACATCATGGCGCGATCGGTCCAGAGCGGGCTGGACCCGAACTTCACCGGCCTGCAACTGCTGCCCGCCTGTGCCGGGGCCATTTTCCAGGCGGAGGCGGAATCGCGCCTTTCCGCGCGGAGCCCGCACACGCGGGCGGCGGCACGGGCCCTGGCCGTGATGCACGTGAATGCCGCGATGGGCGTGGTGTGCGCCGCGCCCACCGGCGGCTCCGCGGGCGTTATTCCGGCCGTGCTCGTGACGCTGGCCGAGGAGCGCTCGTTGACCCGCGAGCAAATCGGGCTGGCCCTGCTGGCGGCCGGCGCCGTCGGCACGATCTTGGCGATCCGCGGAACCTTTGCCGCGGAGGTGGCGGGTTGCCAGGTGGAGATCGGGGCCTCCGGCGCCATGGCCGCCGCCGCGGTCGTGGACGCCGTCGGCGGCACGGCCCGCCAGGCCTGCGATGCGGCCGCGATCAGTTTTCAGAACACCATGGGCAGCGTCTGCGACCTTGTGCAGGGCATGGTCGAGATTCCCTGTCACACCCGCAACGCGGCCGCCGCCGCCGGCGCCTTTGTCAATGCCGACCTTGGGCTCGGCGGGTACACGAACTTCATCCCGCTCGACGAGACGATCGACGCCGTTTACGCCGTGGGGCTGGCCATGCCCGCGGAATTGCGTTGCACATCCAAGGGAGGCCTTGCCGTCGCGCCGTCGGCCCGGGCTTTGAAACCCGGCGGCTGCGGCGCCCCATGCGCAAGTCGTAAATTGCCATGAACACCACGCCACTGCTCTATCTTTCCGCGGCGGACGTGCGCCGCGCGCTGCCGATGACCGACGCGATTACAGCCATGCGCGAAGCCTTCGCACAGTTGTCCAGCGGGCAGGTGACGCTGCCGAAGCGCGAATGTCTGCCAGCGCCGGACGCGCATGGCGACCTTCTGGTTATGCCCTGTCACTCCCTCGCGCTAAAAATGTTCTCCTTGAAGACCGTTACGGTGTTTCCAGACAATCCGCGGCGCGGGCTGCCGACAGTGCAGGCGCTAGTGGTCCTGATCGACGGCGTCAGCGGGGCGCATCTGGCGGTGATGGACGGCACGAGCCTCACCGCCATCCGCACCGGCGCCGCGTCCGGTCTGGCCACCGATCTAATGGCCCGATCCGAGGCCGCGGCGGTGGCCGTTTTCGGCGCCGGCGTGCAGGCACGCACGCAACTGGAAGCAGTGTGCCGCGTGCGGGCCATTCGCCGGGCATCCGTTTATGACGCCGACCCGTCTGCCGCGGATCGCTTTGCCGCCGAGATGAGCCATTGCCTGGGTGTGCCGGTCGAGCGTGCCGACACACCCGCCAGGAACCTGGCCGGTGCCGACGTGGTTTGCACTGCCACCTCCTCCTGCCGGCCGGTCTTCGCCGAGGGCGAGCTGCCCGCCGGCGCGCACGTCAATGCCGTCGGCGCCTACCGGCGCGACATGGCGGAGATCCCGGCCGCCGTCGTCTGCCGGGCCCGCGTGGTCGTAGACCATCGGGCCGCGGCACTGGCTGAAGCGGGCGATTTGCTGCAACCCTTGCAGCAAGGCCTGATCGAACAGTCGCACTTCGGCACCGAGCTGGGCGAAGTCGTGCTGGGGCGGTCGCCGGGCCGGCGCCGCGCCGACGAGATTACGCTGTTCAAGTCGGTCGGCGTGGCGATTCAGGATTTATGCGCCGCAGCGCGGGCCCTGGAAAACGCCCGCCGCCTCGATTTGGGCCTGCAACTGTCGTAAGACGATCCGGCGTCGGGATTAGAACCCCCTAGCAATTCATTTTCCTCGGCGATTCTTGGTGCTCAAGATGAACTTAACGTTCAGGTCTTCGAGCATTTCAAACGTATTGACGTAATCGACGCTGAAGACAAGGCACACGTTCGGCATCGGCACTTTCTTCTAGGGACGTGCCACCCGATGCCAGCGCAGCTAGCATTGGGCAAGGTTACGATCAAGGCCGGTGTCAGGAACGATGTAATCCGCGCGGTGCCGACGCCTGTTCCGACGGAGGTGCATCGAAACGGTTCCTGACACCTTTTTCACCTGACACCTTCTTCAGAAACGGTTCCTGACACCTTTTCCAGTTCGCAGAATATCCCAGTATGCACCCCGGGCGCCGGAACGTATTGCATTGGCCAACGATCGGTTGGCGTTGTAGTTGTGGTCGCCCGCGATGCCGGGCCGATCGGCGGCCGGGGTTTCCTCTTCCGGCTCGAAGAAGCGCGGGTCGCCGGCGACCAGATCGCGTACCAACCGGGCCGGCCGCTCGCCCAGCAGGCTTGAGATATAGAACGTGGGCCGCAGCAGATGGATCGGGCCCTCGTAATGGCGGCGGATGCTGGGGTTGCTCTCCCACGGGCCTTCCTGGGCGACCGTGGCCGTGATGCGCGTTGACGGATAGAGCCGAAGCCCCAGGGCCGCCCCCACGCAATCCGGCCCGGCCTGCTGAAAGAAACGGATGGACTGCGTAACGCTGTCGACGGTCTCGCCGGGACCGCCCAGGAGCAGGTCGCACATGACGGCAATGCCGTGCTGCCGGCAGTGCCCGATCGCCGCGCGGAGGTCCGCCTGCCGATGCGGCTGCCCGTAGCTGGCGAGCATGGCGGGGCTGGCCGAATCGCTGGTGAAGTTGATGCCCACGCAGCCCGCCCGGGCCATCCGCCCTGCCAGGTCCGCGTCGAAGGGCAGGACGGCAAGGTAGGCATACCACCGGCTACGGGAACCAATCCCGCGGCGGATCAGCTCGTCGCAGACGTCGCGGGCGTGGCCGGGCGGCAGGTTAAACTCCGCATCGCAGAGGTGGAATACGTCGATCCCCTGCCGGAGCAAGCCTTCCATCTCGCCGGCCACGTCGGAAGGCGGCCGCAGGCGGACGGTCGGGCCCTTGGCCAGCGGATCGACGCAATAGCTGCACTGGCGGCTACAGCCGCGCTTGCTCTCCACGCCGATCTGCCCGCCCAGGCGGAAATACGTCGGGTTGTCTACCATGTCGCGGGCGGCCGGTACGGCCAGTGTGCCAGGCCAGGCCGGGCGGTTCTCGTGCACTATGCCATCCTCTTGCCACAGCAGCCCGCTCACCCGATCCCAGCGCCTTGGGCCTCGCAACTCGGCGAGCAATTCCACGACGGCCTGTTCGCCGTCGCCGCGGATGCCGAAATCGGCCCCGGAGGCGCGGAGCACGTCGGCGGCAAGGATCGAATATCCGACGCCGCCCAGCACGACGGGCGCACCCGATAGCCCGCGCACACGGGCCACGAGTTGCCCGAGGTCCGGGACGAACCACGCCCCGCTGGGCCAGAAACAATCGTCGATGTTGCGAAACGAGACGCCAATCAACTCGGGCTGCCGAGTGTGGAAGTAGTGCCGCACCGCGCCGGCCGGATTGTCTGCCAGGCACAGGTCGAGCAAATCGACCTCGATCCCCGCTTGGCGCACGGCCGCCCCCACATAATCGAGCCCGAGCGGGGCGATCGGCGGCAGCATGCGATTGCTGTTGATGAGCGTTAACATGACTGTTGATTGCGGGCGCGATTGTAGCGTGTCGAACCGCTGTGGAAAAGGCGCCGGGTTTGGCACGGAGGTTGCTCCTTTATGATTCTCGTTGAAAAGCTGCCAAGTTGGCAGCTTAAGGGTCCATGCCCAAACCGGGGTGGACAGTCGGCCGTGTCCCACGTGGAGCGGCCTAACCGACCCAAGGGGTCAAGAGGAGGTTTGTATGTTCGGTACTTTGCGATTGCGCCCTGTTTCCCGGGACGAGCTGTTCGGCCCACTCTCGCGGCAACTCGACCGCATGCTCAACGACGTGTTCGGCCAGGACTTCACCGACGGGGTGAAGAGCAAGGCCAACTTCCCGCCGCTGGACGCCTACACGACCAACGACGGCCACCTGGTGGTGAAGACCACCGTGGCGGGCTACCCGCCCGAGCAGATCAACGTCCAGATTTTGCCGGAGGGCGTTCTGGAGATCTCGGGCACGAGCAAGACCAACGGCGAGAAGAGCGCGGAGCAGTATCACATCCGCGAGCTGTCCTACGGCTCGTTCAAGCGGCAGCTTCGTCTGCCGGAGAACATCGAGGGCGAGCCCGTGGCGGAGCTTAAGGACGGCATCCTGACGCTGACCTTCAAGCTGCAACTGCCCGAGGAGAAGAAGCCCGAAGTCAGGAAGATCCAGATTCAGACGAGCTAACGCCTGGCTCGGAGGATCTGTAATCGTTCACGCCCCTGCGGTTAGGAACCGCGAGGAGATAAGTCGACCAACTGGGGTGGCACGCCCTGAGGGACGAAGGGCGTGGCGAGGTGCGAAGAACCACGCCCTTCGCTGCGCTCAGGGACGTGCCACCGTCGCTGGAACTTGCTCAAGGCACTCTTTCGCGGTTCCTAACCGCACGCCACGCTGACTTTCATGCAGAAACGCGACGTCATCCACCTGGTTCTGGAAGGGAAGCGGCCGCCGTACGTCCCTTGGTCGATGGGTTTTACCAAGGAAGCCCGGGAGAAGCTCGAGCGGCACTACGGCTGCCCGGACATCGAAGTCCCGCTGGAGAATCACCTGCTGAAGCTCGGCAGCGACATCGGTTTCTTCAGCGAGTTGGGCCATGATCGCGTGCAAGACGTGTTCGGCGTGGTCTGGGACCGGAGCGTCGATAAGGACATCGGCAATGTCGAAGGGCAAGTGCTGGCCCGGCCCAGCTTGGCCGGCTACGAGTTTCCCGATCCGCTCGATCCCCGCATCTTCGCCGGCATAGCGGCCGGGATCGCCCGCTTTCCCGACCGCTTCCGGGTGTTCCAGATCGGCTTCTCGCTGTACGAGCGGGCGTGGACCCTGCGGGGCATGGGACAGTTGCTGATGGATTTCTACGACGCGCCCCGCTTCGTCCACGATTTGTTGGGCCGCATTGCCGACTACAACATCGCCCAGCTCCGCGAGGCCCTGAAGCACGACATCGACGCCGTGTACTTCGGCGACGACTGGGGGCAGCAGCACGGTTTGCAAATGGGTCCGCGCTTGTGGCGGGAATTCATCCTGCCGCAACTGAAGCGGATGTACGCCGCGGTGCGGCAAGCGGGCAAGTTCGTAATGATCCATTCCTGCGGCGACGTCGACGAGTTGTTCGACGACCTGCTCGATATCGGCCTGAGCTGCTTCAACCCCTTCCAGCCCGAGGTGATGGACGTTTACAGCTTGCTGCCACGTTACCGCGGACGGCTGGCCTTTCACGGCGGGCTGTCGACCCAAAGGACGTTGCCCTTCGGCACGGTGGCAGAGGTGCGGGCCGAGGCCCGCCGCCTCGTGGCACTGGGGCGCGAGGGCGGCTATATCTTCGCCCCCGCCCACGATGTCGAAGGCGACGTGCCGCTGGAGAACATGCTGGCGGCCATCGAGGTGGTCCAGCAGCAGCCCCGATAGAATTAAATGGTGCCTATTCGTCCTGGCGGGCGAACTTGCCGGCGGCGTCGGCGGCCTTGTAGATGGCGGCCACCTTGTCCAAGGCCGCGGCCTGCCCGGCATAGACCGTCAGCGGCCGCGGGGCGAGCATGCCCAGCACGTCGGGAATGTCGCAGACGCGCAGCACGTTCAGTAGCGGCGGGGCCTCGGGGTCCATGTGACTGAGCGGCGGGCGGCCCAGCACCGCGCCGGCGATCTCGGGCTCCCACAGCGCGGCGTAGGCCGCCAGCACGGCGGCCGGGCCCTCGCCGGCCACGTAGACCGGCAGTTGACCGCCGTGCCGGGCATGCAGGAAGCGGGCCGCGGCCGCCACGTCCCACACGCGGCCGCTATCCACCGTACGCCCTAGCAGGGCGTGCGCCCGCTCGACGTAGTTGGGCGGGTTCTTGCGGGTCCAGCGGGTGCGATCCACGCCCCGCCCCGCGCACAGCCAGACCTCGTCGCCCGAGAGGCGGACCCGGCCCAGCCAGTCGGAAAGCGGTGGCCGGCCGTCGGCGTTGCGGACGACCATGAGCAGCCGGGTGGCCTTGCCGGCCGGGGCGGGGGGCGCCGGTTGCAAGCCGACTTCGATTCCCGGCTCGCTTTCCAGGCGGAGCAGCTCGCCCTGGGCAGGCTCGATTGTGCGGGCGGGCGGCACCCGCTCGCTCATCGCGCGGAACGTCACTCGGCGGAGCTCGGCCTTTAGCGCCGCCCGACAGGCCGCCAGCCCGCCCGGGGCCGGCGGCTCGACCCGTGCCATGGGCACGAATTGCCGGTCGATCTGCGTATTGAGCTCGTCCTTAGGAAGGTCCGAATCGTGCGGAAAGACCCGCAGCCGCTCGGGCTCGATCGGGTAATGCTGGTTGTTTCCCTCGCCGCTGACGAGGTCCCTCTCGCTGTCGGCCACCGGCCGGGGATCGTCTTTCAGGGCCGCGTTGAGCCAGTGGAAGGCGGCCTGGCGAATGTCGGCCCGGTAGGCGTGACCACCCTGGCTGACGAAGGCGTCGACCCGCTCGGGCGCGCCGCACAGGGCATACAGCCGCCGCAGCCGCTCGATCACACGGCGGTTCGCGTCCATGGGAAAGATGCCGTCCTGGTCGCTGTTGGTGAACAGCAGCGGCCGCGGGGCCACCAGGGCCGCGATCCGCGTCCACGGCCATTGAAACGTGTTGTACAGGAACATGCAGTCGCAGTGGCCGTTGATTACGCGATTGGAAACGTAGGAGCGGAGATCGGCCATGCCGCTGACGGGCACGGCCACCTTGACCCGCTCATCGGCGGCGGCGATCCAGAAGGTGGCCGCCCCGCCGCCGCTGATGCCCGTTACGCCGATCCGCTGCGGGTCGACGTCCGTCCGGCCGGCGAGGTAGTCGATGCCGCGCATGCCGTTCCAGCATTCGACGCCCGCCGGCGTGTAGCCGCGGGACTGCCACCACCAGCGGCCCTCGCGGTAGGTGCCGTGGTGAATGCCGGCGATCTCGCCCAACTGCAGCGAATCCACCACCAGGCAGATGTATCCATGTTTGGCCAGCCAGATGCCGTGCGACTGGCAGGCCGTCTTGTTGCCGGAGCGGCCCTGGTTCCAGTGGCCGCAGGCGTAGAGCACGGCCGGCAGCCGCCGGCCCGGCGGCACGTCGGCGGGGCGGTACAGATTGCCGGTCACATACAGCCGCGGGCGGCTCTGGTAATGGATCATGTCGACCGTGTAACCGTCGCGGGACAGCGTGCCGGTGATGGTCGCCCGCAGCGGCGTTTTTTCAGGCCGTGGCGCCAGGCCCAGCATGTAAAAGTATTCGGCCCGGTACTCCGCTCTGCGCTCGTCCCACTGCGGACCGGTAGTGACGCCGGCCAGGAAATCGGACTCGATCTTCTCCGTTTCCCTTGCCAGATAGGCTTGGATCATGGCGTCGCCGGGTGCGTCGCGGTCGGGCGGGTAGGACTCCGCCCCGGCGGCCCATGTGCACAGGCCCAGCAGCACCAGAGAAACCGACAACCCCGCCAAGTTCCGGTACATGATCGCGTCCCCCTTTGCAAGCCGTACCTGGTATGAACTCAAAGTGTAAACGCCACCACGGGGTTGATCCCCGTGGGGCGATGGTTGGACAGCTACAAACGCCGGCCCTCCAAGGAGTTCCGCTTTTTTCCCGTCTCCGCTCGGCCGGCGTAACCGGCCGAGCGGAGACGGGAAAAAAGCGGCCGTCGGTATCACGGCGTTTGTAGTGATCAATCATCGCTCCGCCGCACAAGGCCGGCGGTGGCGTTTACAGTTGCTGCGGCCCAAAGCCCCAGCGGGCCGCCCTCGGTATTCCCGCAACACGGGCCAAACCCCCATGTCTGCCGCGATGATACGTCACGTGGGTCTCGGTGTCTACAAGCGCGAGCCGAAGGGGGTCTGAACTGGGCAATGACGTCTATGGCGATTCAAACTGTGAACGCCCCCGTGGGGCTTGCCCCACGGAGCGCTGATTCTTCACTACAACGCCGCAAGGAACGGCTTTTATGTCTTCCGGTGGCGGGGGGGGGGGGGGGGCCCGGGCGGGGCGCCCCCCCCCCCCCCCCCCAAAAAAACAGAGCGGGGGGGGGGGTGTTTTTGAAAGAAACGGCCCGGGGGCGCCCCCCCCCCGCGGGGGCGCGCTGTGTTATGACAA
>JBEKTY010000066.1:0-39231 GCA_049515555.1 Thermoguttaceae bacterium | reverse complement strand
GTCCGCCACGAGCGATCAACCGATGGCCGCTTGCGGTTTCGCAAGCGGGGCCGGGGGTGAGGGCCGCGAAAATCTCCCCTCTCCCTCTGGGAGAGGGGCCGGGGGTGAGGGGCGCCCGCGCTGTGTCTTCCTCGACGGCATCGACGAGATGTACCTGCCCGTGGCACACGGCGAAGGGAAGTTCATCCCCCGCGATCCGGCCGCCCTCGATCGGCTCGATTCGGCCGGGCAACTCGTGCTGCGGTACCTGCCGCTGAAAGTTAGAAGGGGCCCTGGGGCAACGCCCGCCGCGACCTCCCCTCGCCCTCTGGGAGAGGGGCCGGGGGTGAGGGCCGCGAAGGTCTCCCCTCTCCCTCTGGGAGAGGGGCCGGGGGTGAGGGCGGCTTCTTTGCCGTTTCCCGACAACCCCAACGGCTCGGTGGCCGACGTGGCCGGCGTGTGCGATGCCACCGGCCGGGTGCTGGGCCTGATGCCGCACCCCGAGCGGCACATCGACCCCACGCAACATCCGCGGTGGACCCGGGGCGAGGGCCACCCCGGCGGCGACGGCCTGGCCGTCTTCCGCAACGCGGTGAAGTTCTTCGCCTAAGGGCGTAATTGTATCCGGCACACTCCGTGTGCCGATGGCACGAGGCCGCACACCGAGCACGCCGGATGCGACCCAGACGGCACACGAAGTGTGCCTAATACGGGCTATTCGAAGATTCCAGCGCCGAAGCCGTCGCCGGGGCGGCGCTCGCGGGTGGGATTGCTCCGCGGCGGGCCGTGGGGGCCGCGGGGCTTCTCGGCCGTCTGAACCTGCGGCGGCCCGGCAGCGGCCGGCCGCGCCGGCACCGTCCACGCCTCCTCCCCGAAGTCGTCGTAGCTGGGCACGTAGCCGGGCAGTTTGGCGCGGGCCTTCTCCTCCTCGAAGGCCCGGATCACCCGCTGCTGAATCATCTCACGGCAGGCCGAATTGATGGGGTGCGCAATGTCGGCGTAGAGCTTGGCGCGGCCGTCCTCGTCGCGGCTGGTCTGCGGCTCTTTCAGCCGCACGCCGCACTGATTGCAGTGGGCGGCCCGCAGGTGGTTCTTGCAGCCGCACTGGTGGCAATGGGCGGTCAGCTTACGGCTGGGCATGGCCACGAAGGGCCCGGTCGTACCCTCGATGATCTTCAGATCCCGCACCACGAAGGCATCGTCCAGGGTGATCGAGCAAAATGCCTGGAGTCGCTCGCCCGGTTCCTCCATGAGCTTCACGCGAACCTCGGTGATTTCCACGGTCTTTCTCCTTGCGATTCCAAAGGCCCAGCCGGTGTAGGGTGGGTCGAGCGAAGTGAGCCCCACCAATAGTGGCTAGTGGCTTGTGGCTAGCTTTGGGTCCCAGCCACTAGTCACTAGCCACTAGTCACAGCATTTCCGGTGGGGCTTTTCTGCGCTCGACCCACCCTACTCTTCCGGCCCCCTAACAGCAACTTCGCACGGCAACGGCGGTTCCCAGCCCCATGGCCCGGAACCGCCGGGCGACCCGCCGCGCCTGGGCGGCATGGTGAAACAGCCCGAAGCAGGCGGTACCGCTGCCGCTCATGCCGTGCCCCAGGCAGTCCTCGGCGGCCAACGTCCGGCACAGGCCGGCAATCCGCGGCGACAAGCCCTCGGCGGCCGGCTGAAGCCGGTTGAAGAGCAAGCGGCCCGCTTCCCGGCGGCGGCCCCGGCGGAGGGCTTCCAACAAGGGGCCCGCCGATCGCGGCTGCTCCGCCGGCCGGCACGCGCCGTACACGGCGGCCGTTGACAATCCATCGGGCGGACGTACGACCACGAAACTTAACGCTCCCAGGCCGGAAACCGGCTCGACGCACTCGCCCCGGCCACGGCACACGGCCGGCCCGCTGGCGAGAAAAAAAGGCACGTCGCTACCCAGTTCGGCGGCGAGCCGGGCGAGCTCGGGCCGGGTCAGACCGAGCCGCCAACCGAGATTGGCGGCCACCAGCGCGGCAGCGGCGTCACTGGAGCCCCCGCCCAAACCGGCGGCGGCCGGGATCCGCTTCACCAGCCGCAGCCGCGCGGCCCGATTCACTCCCGTCCGCCGGCGAAGCAACTCCACCGCCCGGACGGCGAGATTGTCGGGGCCCAGCGGCACCTCGTCAAACCCGCTCTGACTCGATCCGCTCGCCACCGACCCCATGCGACACTGGAAATCGATGCGTCCGCCGGATTCCTCTCGAAAATACAGGGTGTCGAATAAATCAATCGGGCACATGAGCGTCTCGATCTCATGGTACCCGTCGGTACGCTTCGCTAGCACCTCGAAGAACAGATTGAGCTTCGCAGGCGTTTGAACCACAACCTCCACCGACTGGCGGTGGACGTGCATCCGCGGGGTTCCTTGTGTCTTGGCGGCAATAACAGGAAGAGTGGAACCGCCTCAATCGACCTCCCTGGCGACCTACTCACCCACCCTAGCGCCGGGTCATTGTAACGCTTTATAAATTTTCCGTCAATTGAAATTTATCGCCAGTAAAATAATTTATTCCGTTTGATCGGGGCATCGTAGTGGTGAGCGGCGGGTGGCGAGTGGTGTGTGGTGTGTGGTGAGTGGTGAGTGGTGAGCGGCTTCTGGTGGGGCTCGCTCCGCTCGACCCACCCTACAATCTCGCCACTCGTCACTCACTGGGCCCGGGCATTACGGCGTCGGCCGGCGGCCGCCGACCGCCAGGCCCGAAGCAGCTCCAGCACCATCGGCATCAGCGAAATGGCGATAATCGCCGCGATCACCAGGGTGAAGTTCTGCTTCACCCAAGGCCGCCCGGCGAACCACCAGCCGGCGCCCAGGAAGATTGCCACCCAAGCTACCCCCCCAAGCACGTTATAGAAGATGAACTTGCCGTAGTTCATCGCGCCGATGCCGGCCACGAAGGGGGCGAAGGTGCGAACGATGGGCACGAATCGGGCCAGGATGATCGTCTTGCCGCCGTAACGCTCGTAGAAACGGTGGGTGCGCTCCAGGTATTCCCGCCTGAAAAAACGGACCTCGCCGCTGAAGGCCCGGGGACCGACGTAGGCCCCGATCCAGTAGTTCACCGTGTCGCCCGCCACGGCCGCGGCGGCCAGCAGGACGAACATCGCCCCCAGGTCGAGATGGAACCCCGGCCGGGTGGCCAGTGCGCCGGCGGCAAACAGCAACGAATCGCCGGGCAGGAAGGGCGTGACGACCAGCCCCGTCTCGCAAAAAACCACCCCGAACAGAATCAGATAGGTCCACGCGCCGTAGGCCCCCACGAGCTGTTCCAGGGAGCGGTCCAGATGGATCACGTAGCGGAGGAACAGTTCTTTGAGTGTTTCCACGGGCTCGTTCAGCTTCGCGCCAGGGCGTGGAATCGTTCGGACAGGTCCCGCGTAATGGGGCCGGGCGTGCCGTCGCCGATGGTGCGGCTATCGACCTTCACCACGGGGATGACCTCGGCCGCCGTGCCGGTAAGGAAGCATTCGTCGGCGATGTAGACGTCGTGTTTGGTCAGCGGCGTTTCGCGGACGGGCATCCCCTGGCCGCGGGCCAGCTCCATGACCGCCTCGCGCGTGATGCCTTCCAGAATGCCGGCCTCGGTGGGCGGGGTGAGCAGCCGGCCGGCGCGGACCAGAAAAATATTGTCACCCGTGCACTCGGCCACCTCGCCCTTGTGATTGAGCATCAGGGCCTCGATGCACCCGGCTTGCTGGCCCTCGATCTTGGCCAGGATGTTGTTGAGGTAGTTGAGCGACTTCACGCGGGGGTTCAAGGCCGCCGGGTGGTTCCGCATGGTGCTCACCGTGACGATCTCCAGCCCCCGGCGGTACAGCTCCTCGGGGTACAGCGAAATGCGGTCCGTGATGACGATCACTTGGGGGTGGGTGCAGCGGTTCGGGTCGAGCCCCAGCGTGCCCGGGCCGCGGGTCACCAGCACGCGGATGTAGCTGTCTGGAATGCCGTTGGCGGCCAGGGTTTGCTCGATGGCCCGGGCCATTTCGGCCTTCGTGATGGGGATCGTAAGCCAGATGGCCTTGGCCGAGTTCCACAGCCGGTCCAAGTGGGCCGCCAGGCGGAACACCTTGCCGCCGTAGCTGCGGATGCCCTCGAACACCCCGTCGCCGTACAACAGACCGTGATCGTAGACGCTGATCTTCGCGTCTTCCTTGTCGTACAGCGTGCCGTCGATGTAAACCTTCAGCGGAGTGGACATGGTAAGTAAACCGGGAAAAGGGGACAGGCACCTTTTGTGCGAAGCACCCGAAGGGCCGTTCCGGCAAAAGGTGCCTGTCCCCTTTTCCCGGACAAATTAAAATCAACTGTCAATTCGTCCGTCGGTCAGCCGCACGATCCGATCGGCCTGGGCGGCAATCGCCTGATCGTGCGTAACCATCACTATAGTCAGTGTTTGCCGCTGGTTCAAGGCGCGGAGGATCCTGGTGATCTCCCGGCCGGTATGCTGATCGAGGTTGCCCGTGGGCTCGTCGGCCAGCAGGAGCGTGGGCCGGGCGACCAAGGAGCGGGCGATGGCCGCCCGCTGCATCTCGCCCCCGGAAAGCTCCCGCGGCAGGTGCTTCATGCGGTGGCCCAGCCCAACCGTCTCGAGCAGCTCGACGGCCGCGGCACGGCAGGCCGCGCTCCGCCGAAAATAACCCCAGGTGCCGTGGGCGATCATTAGCGGGGCCAGAACGTTCTCCAGGGTCGTCAGCTCGGGCAGCAGGTGATAGAACTGGAAGATCATGCCGAAGCGGCGGTTCCGCAGGGCGTCGCGGGCCGAGGCCGGCAGCCGGTCGATCCGCCGGCCCTCGAAGCGGATCTCCCCCCGCTCCGGCAGATCGAGGGTGCCCAGCAGGTGCAGCAGGGTGCTCTTTCCGGACCCGCTCTGCCCGACGACCGCCAGGAACTCGCCCCGGCGGACACCCAGGCTGAGGCCCCTTAGGACCGGCACTTCCACCGGGCCCTTGTGATAGCTCTTGTGCACATCGACGGCTTGCATTTGGCACTCGGCGGCCGCCGGCGGTTTCTCAGAGGCCCGTACGCCCGGCCTGTCCCCCGGTGGGTCAGTGGGGGCCGCCGCCGGCGAGCCCTGAACCCTGAACCCTGAGCCCACCGCCACGCCCACGGCCTCGTTCCCCACTTGCTCCAACGCCTCACTCATAGCGCGTGCCTCCGCGCAGTTGTCAGTTGTCAGTTGTCGGCAATCAGCGGTCAGCGATCAGCGGTCAGCCATCGGAGCCAGCCACCAGCCACTAGCCACCAGCCACTTCACTCATACCGCAATGCCTCCACGGGATGCAAGCGGGCGGCCCGCCGGGCGGGCAACACACTCGCCAGCACGGCGATCCCCAACGCGCCGGCCACGATCCAGAACACCGTCTGCGGAGTCACGATCGTCGGGATGCGGTAGAAATAGTAAATCTGCGGATCGAACAGCGGGTGGCCGGTGATCCGCCCCAACAGGTCGGCGATCTGGTTGATGTAGTGTACGAACAGCAGGCCCACCGCCAGGCCCACGCCCGAGCCGACCAGCCCCAGCGACAGGCCATAGGCCAGGAAGATGCCCATCACGCCGCGGCCGGAGGCCCCCAGCGACTTGAGGATGCCGATATCGCGCGTCTTCTCCACGACGATCATGTAGAAGATGGCCAGGATGCCGAAGCCGGCCACGGCGATGATCAGGAACAACAGCACGTTGAGGATGGCAGTTTCCAGTTGCACGGCGGCCAGCAGCGCCCCCTGCTTGTCTCGCCAGGTGTAGACGCCGTACAGCTCGGAGGCGAAGGCCGCCCGCAACTTGTCGCGGACGGCGTTGCCGTCGGCCCCCGGCTTGAGCTTGATCTCGATCGAGTTGACCATTCCCGCGCCGGTGCTCGGGTCGATCATGCCGCGGAGCTCCTGGAGCTTGCGGATGGGCACGAACACGAAGCTGGCGTCGTATTCGCTCATCTTGCTTTCGTAGAAATCGACGACGGTGAAGTCGTCGCTGGTGGCCTTGGGCGGCACGCCGGCGGTAGGAAAGGTCAGCTTCACGTCGTCGCCCGGCAGCAGGCGGAAGCGGTCCTCGCCCTTGGCCGTGCGATAGCTGGACATGGCGATGCCCAGCACCGCGCCGGTGAACTGCTCGTGGGCCGTGTCGAACCGCGTGGCATCCTCGGCTGCCGCTTCCGGGCGGCCGCGGGCGAAGGGATCGACCGCTCCCGCCTCCCGCCGCGTCCCCTCTCCCTCCGGGAGAGGGCTAGGGTGAGGGCCTATAGGCGATGACTCCTTGCGCAGCATCTCCTCCTGGAACCTCTTCATGGGCGCCATTTCCCGCCGATGCACCCAGCCCGCCCGATCCATCTGGAAGCGCTCCGGGGGCACCCCCTCGGCCTGGTGGTCGCGGGTGTCGTAGCCCTCCTCGCGCAAAGCGAAACTCATCTCCCGGCGGTTCTCCGGATGCTGCAAATACTGGCTGAAATCGCTCACCGCCCCCTGCGTCTTCCCGTCGATGCCGATCAGTTGCACCTGCTGCGTCACCCAGTTGCCGCCGTAGGGGTAACTGAGCATGGCGGGCACCACGACCAGCGGCGTCATGCCCTGGATCGAGTCGCCCGCCAACCGCCGGATCTGCTCCATGTGCCACTCGGCGTCACGCATGCCCTCCAGCGAGTGCGCCTCGAACACCACGTCGCAGATGATGCCCCGAATGCGGCTCTGCATCTCGTGCGTAAAGCCGGCCATCACGCTATTGACCACGATCATCGTGGCCACGCCGAGCATCACGCTGATGATCGACGCAAACGCGATGTACCGCGTGCGGAGGTAACGCCAACACAGAAGAACCTTGTACATGACTGGTCGTTGCTCACGGGTTCGTGGTTTCGGTCTCCGGGCGCAGCAGCGGGAACAGGATCACCTCGCGAATCGTCTGCGAATCGGTCAACAGCATCACCAGGCGGTCAATGCCGATCCCCAGGCCGCCGGCCGGCGGCATGCCGTGCCGCATCGCCCGCAGAAAATCGCGGTCCATCCTGGCCATCGATTGCTCCTCGGGCAGGCCGGCCAACTGCTCCGTGAACAATTGCTCCTGTAGATCGGGATCGTTCAGCTCGGTATAGGCGTTGGCCACCTCCATGCCGCGGACGAACAGTTCGAAGCGCTCGGCGACCGCCGGCTGGCCGGCCTTCCGCTTGGTCAGCGGGCAGATGCTGGCCGGGTAGTCGGTTACGAAGACCGGCCCGGTCAGGGCCTGCTCGACGCGGGCCTCGAAGACCGCGTTCTTGAGCACGTCCGGATGGCGATTGGCGGTTTCCAGGCCCAATCCGGCGGCCAGGCGGCGGATGCCCGCCTCGTCCTGCGGCGAAACGCCCGCGTGCTCGGCGAACAGCTCGTCGTAGGTTTTTCGGGCCCACGGCGGGGTGAAGTCGATCTCCGCCTCGCCCCAGCGGAGCTTCAGCTCCTGCCCCGTCGCCCGCACCGCCGCCACGATCAGCCGCTCGGTCAGGTCCATCATCGTGCGGTAGTCGCCGTAGGCCTGATAGAGTTCGAGCATGGTGAATTCGGGATTGTGCCGGGCGTCGATGCCTTCGTTGCGGTAGACGCGGCCCAGCTCGTAGACCCGCTCGACCCCGCCCACCAGCAGCCGCTTCAGGTGCAGCTCCAGTGCGATCCGCAAGTACAGGTCGATGTCCAGGGCGTTGTGATGGGTGGCGAACGGCCGGGCGGCCGCCCCCCCGGCAATCGCGTGCAGCGTGGGGCCCTCGACCTCGACGAATCCCTCGCCGGCCAACGTGCCGCGGATCGCGTGTACGATCCGCGTCCGCCTCAGAAACCGCTCCCACACGCCCTCGGTGTAGATCAGGTCCAGGTAGCGCATCCGCTGCCGCAACTCGGGGTCGCTCAGTCCCTTGTGCTTGGCCGGCGGGGTCTCTAGCGACTTGCTCAGGAAATGCAGATCGGCGGCGAAGATCGTCAGCTCGCCCGTCTTGGTGTAAGTCAGCTCGCCGTCGACGCCGAGGATGTCGCCCAGGTCGAGCTGCAGCGCCAGGGCCCAATTCCGCTCGCCCACCTGGCTCTTGCCAATCAGGACTTGGATCTTTCCGGTCCAATCGCGGAGATCGAGGAAGATGAGCTTCCCGGCCCGCCGCTGGAGCATGATCCGGCCGGCGGCGCGGACCCGCGGGCCATGCCGAGCGGGCGGACTGCCCGTCGGCGGACTGCCCGGCGACGACTCCGACGGCCCGACCACGATCTCCGACTGCCGCTGGCGAACCTGGCCGATGGGCTGGCAGTCGTCGAGCCGCTGGCCCCAAGGGTCGATTCCCAGTTCGCGGATCTTGCGCAGCTTTTCCCGCCGCGCGGCCTCCAGTGCCGCCCCGCCCACCGGCTCGTTGCTCGCTTGCTCGTTCATCGGCAAAGAAAGAACAGTTGTCGGTTGTCAGTCGTCAGTTGGCATGCAAGTTTTCAGTTTTCAGTGTTCAGTGATCGGCTTGCTGAACACCGAACACTGAAAACTGAACACTCGCCAGCCACCACCTCATCGGCGTACGCCCCTGCGGTATTGCTCGAAGGCCACGGCCTGAAATGTCCGCATCGACTCGCGGACCGCCGCCACCCGTTCCACGTCGGCCGCGCCGGGCGGCAGAAGCAACTCGTGCTCGCTGTGCATGATCGTCGCCTTGGCCAACCCGCCGCCTTGCTGCGACGCAGAGGCCGTTGCCTTGGCCGGCCCACCCGGCTCGGTCGAAAGCCAAACCTCGCGCGGAATCGCCTGCCGCCGGGCGATGGCCTCGTTGAGCATCAGCCGCGCAAACGGCGGACGCGCACCGGCGAACAACACCACGTTTAGCCGCACCTGCCAATCCGAGAACTCGCGGTACTGCCGGGCAACCTCGGCGTCGGCCGCCGACAGCCGCACCCGGTACGTCATCCATTGGCCCCGCAACGTCAACTGCCCGAGGTCCTTGGGATCGGCCGGGAAACCGCCTGGGGACTGTCCCGATTTTCGTCCGACGAAAATGGGACTGTCCCCCTCCGAAGTGCCCAAATTATTCCTCGCCGGATCGCTGCTGAACTCTTCCGCGAAGCTCGGTGTGGCCAGGAACCGAACCAAGGGGTCCTGATGCGCGGCTGCCCGCTGCTTGATCCGTGCCACAAATGCCGCCACTTCGCCGGGGGTCAACTCGGCCCGCACCCGGTGCTGGTCGTCCAACAGCGTGAACCGCCCGGCGGCCTTGTCCAGCACGATCACCTCCGCCGGCTCGTCCAGGAAGTCGTACACCCTGCCGCCGTAGAAGATGGTCGTGCCCTGGCTCTGGGGCTTCTGGTCGCTGCCGGCATAAACGCGATTGGTTACGCGAAAGTCGGCGCCGGCGGCCACGCCCGCAACAATCGTCCAGCCCACCACAAGCGCCAGACCCGCACAGGCCGCTCGCAGCACCGGGCAAACCGCCCTTCGGCAATCGGTTGGAATCATCAGACCACCCTAAAGAATGGGACGAGTGAGCGCGTTTCTTCGTACAGCAACAATGAAACTGCCCCCCGCCCTTCGGGAACTGTGGCGGGAGGATACCGAACCCGGCAAGGCGTGTAAAGCGGAGAATGTATTATGGGCCGCTGTCCGCCGCTGGCGGCGCCGCACCCTTTCGGCCGATACCCCCTGTTGACGGTCGGCTTATGGCGTGATAAAGTGCGCGCTTGCCCGATCGGTCCCACGCGGCAATAATAAGACCCGGGGGGGCCGAGTTTCTCTATCTAAAAGGGGGATTAGCTCAGCTGGGAGAGCGTCTGAATGGCATTCAGAAGGTCGTCGGTTCGAGCCCGATATCCTCCACTCCACAAAGCCTTGCGTGACAATAAGTTACGCAAGGCTTTCTTGTCGGTCCAGGGCATGGTTCAAACTATGGTAACACTCCCGCGCCCGACTTCTCTGTAGGGAACGGGCTCTGTCCCGTTCCCATGCACCCGGAACGCCACAGAGGGCGCTGCCTACCGACAAGGCTACCGCCGGGGTGTTACGCCAACGGTCGATGAGTTGAACCCTGACCGGTCCAACCGTGTCCGAGGCGGCTACTTCGGCAGGAAATCCTGCTCGATGGTCACCTCGCGGATCTGCCGGCTATCGGGCTCGAAGACCCGAATCTTCACCTGAATGCCCCGCAGCGGCGCCGGATAGGGCGGCGAAGTGATCTGCTCGCCAGGGTCGTCGACAATGCCGCTATTGTCGTCGTCGAAGCCGTTGTTGGCGTTGCCCGCGGAGAAGGTGTTCGGGCCAATGGGATAATTCGATCCGGACGGCGACAGCGGTTGGGGTGGGCCCGCCTTGCCCGCGGTATTGTTGGCCCAATAATAAAGGCCGCAATAACGCTGTGTAAGGCTGTCATAAAGGCTGTCGCTCTCGTACGATGTTGACCAGGTGTCATAGACCCTGGCGGCAGAGGCATACTGCCAAGGCACGGTCGTGTTTTGGCAGGGCGTTGGAAGATTTGGCGGTACCACGGCCAGCGCCGACTGGGTGACACCAAGGTGGTTGAACCGCTTCATGGGAACGCCGGCCGGAAGCGGGTTCGCAGCTAGGTAGCTCATGTAGTCGGCGTAGGTAACACGGTCGTAGCCCAGGTCCACGTAAGCCCCGTAGCCGCACACGGTATAGTTTGGCGCCACGTTGAGCGTTGGATAGGCGGGGTCGCCCGGCTTTACCGTCACCCCGTTAACCAAGTACAGCGGCGCCCCGGGGTCCCACACCTTCACGTCGAAGCCGATGACGTTGGTCAGGATTACGTCGTCGGGCGGGCGCTGGACAGTGCTGGGCGCGGTCAGCGCGTATCCATTGCTGGCCGACTTGGTGGCGACGTCAGCCAGATACCAGTCCGGCACCCAGAAATTATAATCCGCATGGTTGGAACCGTCCGAGCACATATTGCGCCAGAGGTCCATGCACGGCACCACGGTATTAGCGGGGGTCGTCGGCGAGAAGTCGCCGGGCTTTGGCAACGTCATTGGAGTAGTTGAGTTGGGCGGCGGCATCGATGATAGCGGGCTGGGCGTGCTGCCCGCCCACCAGTTGCCGGTTGACGCATTCACGGTTATCCAGCCCGACGCACACTCTTGCAGCGTAGGCAATCCCAAGAACCCCCAGCGGCGAACGTCGAACGGGAAGGCAGATTGGGCGTATGGCGCCGAGGTGGGGGTACAAAATGCAGAGGGCGAAGAGGGAGACGAGGAATACTCTGAAGGCATGGGAGCCGTCGAATGGGCGTAGCGGTTCTCCCGCTTGGTCAGGTCGGCCAGGCTGTTGGGCACCACTTGAAACATGCCCGTCGCCGGCGTATAGACCATGTGCCCGGAAACGTCATTCAAATTATAGAACTGTGAATAGAAGGTGGCGGCCAGGTTGAATTCGGTGGAAGTCCAACTCGCGTAAGTGGCCCCGGGCGCGAAATTGGCCCCCGGCGCCACCAGCAATACCCGGCGGTGCAGCGTGTGCCCGCGAACGAACCAGGCCACCTCGGCCACGTCGGATTGGATCGTGCCTTGGGTGTAGACGGGCATAGTTAGCCCGTTGGGCAGGGTGGTGCCTTGGGTGGGCTTGCCACTGCTGTTCATAACCATTTGCGCGAAACGGCCGGTAAACGGCCGCGCGCTATTGCGGGTGGTGACCATCAAGATGTCGCCCCGTTGGCCAACCGTACTGGGCGTGTTGACGGCCGCGCTCGACGAGGTCTGAGCTTGTGGCAAGGGCGGGTCAATCACATTGTTCGTGCTATCGTATGCCGGCAGATCGGTCGACCAGTACAATGGGGTTGAGGAGAGAACCCATGTCCCACTCGAGTAGACCACCTGCCCTGTTCCGCCCTGCCCTGTTCCGGTCGGCAATTGCCAGATTCCGTTCGGCAGAACGACCTGGCCCTCGGCGTTTGAGCCTGACCCTGCGGCATAGGTGACCTGGTTCCGCCAGTCGCCGCCTTCGACGTACTCGAAATAGCCTTTTCCTTCCTCGGATCGGGCGGGCGGGTTCACGGTGGCGGTGAGCCCCTGGAGGTCCATCCGCAAATTGGCCTCTGCGGCCCGCAGCCGGTTGAATGCCTCCAGGGCCCGGCGGGAATTGGTGATGCCGTTGCCCACGCCGCTAAAGACCTGCACGGTGGCGGTCATCAGGATGAGCGTCAGCGCGGTGGCCACCAGGATCTCCACCAGCGTGTAGCCCCGCGCAAAGTAGCAGGCACACTCCGTGTGCCGTCCGCTGGGGCTGAAAAAGGCGTGGCGGACGGCACACGGAGTGTGCCTGCTACGTTTCATGCCGCCAACAGTTACGAGAAATGAACCCCAGCGAATGGGCCGCAAGGACATGGTCATAGCCTCCTCGGGGCGACAGACCGCGTGCGCGGCTGCCCCGGCCGGCTGGCCCGCCTCACCCTATATGTATTCGACCGCCTCGACGCGGAAATGTCAAGCGGGAAGCCGGCCCAGGGATTTGGGGATTTGGGGATTTAGGGATTTGGGGCCGGGCTCGGGACCGGGGACCGGCGGCATTTAGGTCCCAGAGAGCTGAAATCCCCAAGACCTAAGACCCAAAACCTAAGACCTGTGCACCAAATCCCCAAAATCCCTAAATCCCTAAATCCCCAAATCCCCAAAATCCCTAAATCCCCAAATCCCCAAAATCCCTAAATCCCCAAATCCCCAAATCCCCAAATCCCTAAATCCCTAAATCAATCCCATCCTTCGCAGCAGCCAGCGTTCCGGGCGGCGTTTCAGGCGGGTGAACCAGGGCTCCTCCTCCGGATGGATCGGATCGACCAGGATGGTCGTCAGGCCGGCCAGTCGGCCGGCCATGACGTCGGCGAAAATTTGGTCGCCGACGATGGCGGTGCGCCCCGGGTCGAAGCCCATCTTGCGTACGGCCCGGCGACACCCCCAAGGCAGCGGTTTCATCGCCAGGGCCACCAGCGGCAGCCGCGTCTGCTCGGCGAAGGGTCCGATCCGCCGGCCCGTGCCGTTGGAGACCAGGCACACGCCGACCGCGGCGGCCCGCAGCCGGGCCAGCCATTGGGCCGCCTCCGGCACGCACTCCGCCGCGCCGTAGCGCTTCAACGTCGAGTCGGCGTCCAGCAGCAGGCTGTCCAGGCCCAGCGCCCGGAGCCGATCCACCGATAGCTCCTGAACACCGGCCACGTGCAAGTGCGGAACGAAAATCCGGAACATGATTGGCCTGCCAAGTGTATCCGGCACACTCCGTGTGCCGCCCGGGGCATCGGCACACGGAGTGTGCCGGATACGGTTACGCCGCTTGCCGCATTTTGCAAGAGGTTGAAGGCACAGTATAATCGTTTTCGGCCCGGTTGGTTTGCCCGCCCTTCGATTTGCGGGATTGTCTTGCTGAGGTGCCCTGCCCTCTCTCGGAGGGAGAGGGGACCAGGGATTTTATTGCGATGATTTTTGCAGCACGGTACATGCGGCGTTTGGTGGTTTTGGCAGTCGTTGTGGCCGCGCCCGGGGTGGGGTGGCATGGGCATCCTGCCCGCGCCTGGGGGAACCCCGGCGACCCGCCGGGGCCGGCGATGCGTTACGCGGGCATGCTGGCCGACGGAACCCGCGTCGAGGGGCGGGAGCTGAACAACTGGGCGGGGTGGTCCGACTCGCCGCGGCTGGACGGCATCGAGCTGCTCAATGCCAGCCGGCCGCTCCGCTGGCTCCGCGACCAGACGCTGCCGGCCTTCGAGCCGGGCGGCAACATGGGCGGGCTGGTGGAGCTGAGCAATGGCGACCGTTTGCCGGGCCGCGTGATCGAGTACGTTCAACCGGAGTCGGGCGAGGCCGGTGCGAAGCCGGGCGAGGCGGGTGCAAAGCCGGGCGAGCCGCCGCACCTGGTGGTGGCGATCGAGGCGCCGCCGACGGCGCCCAGTGAGGTCCGGCTTGCGACGCGGGTCCGCGTATTGCCCCGTTGGCTCCGCCGCGTGGTGTGGGGAAGAGTTCCACCGGGCGGGATCGAGCCGGGCACGCTCTTGTTCCGCGATGGGCGACGCCTGCCGTACCAAGCCCTCCGCTGGCAACGCAGCGCCGTGCGAGTGCTCGTGGGACAGGGTGTCCAGCAAGTGCCGCTGGCCGAGCTGGCCGAGATCGTTTTTCCCCGCGACGACCCCTGGCAAACCTATTGTAATGAGCTGGCCGCCCTGAACCTGGACCTGAAGGGCGCCGCGCGGCTGGTGCGGATCGAGACCGCCGAAGGCTTGATCGTGACCACCTCGGAGGGCGGCGTGAAGCCGGCCGGCATTGGCGGTGATCGGGCCAATTGGTATCACACCGCCCGGCCCGTATGGAGCCTCGATCAGGTCTGGGTGCGGCTGCTCTCGATCCGCTTGCGATACTATTTCCCGCCCCACGAGCTTCCCTTGGGACGCTGGCCGCCGGTCCGTTATGTCAGCCGGCCGATGCTGAGCAAGGGATGGCCCTGGCGGTTGGATAGCAACGTATCAGGCGGGCTGCTGGCCGGCGCCAAGCAGGCGTACGGTTGGGGACTGGGGGTCCATGCGCCGTGCGAGCTGTGGTTCCAGATTCCGCCGCTGGCCGATGGTTTTCGGACGCGGGCCGGCCTGGACCGTCTGGCCGGCGACGGCGGCTGCGTTCGGGCCGTGGTGGCGGTGAACCGCTCCGACGCCACGCCGCTCTACCGGAGCAAACACATAATCGGCTCCGGCGAAGTGATCGATACGGGCACGCTGCCGCTGGCCGGGCCGACCGGTGGTCAGAAGGACCTGATCCTGGTGGCCGACGCGGCCGAGACCGACCGTCCGCCGGGGGCCGATCCACTGGATATCCGCGATACGCTCGACTGGATCGAGCCGGTCTTTCTGCTAAACCGGGACAAACTGCGCGCGGAAGTCGCGAAGCGGGCCGCGGCGAGAAAGTAAGGCGGAGACGCGGGAGTTGGGCAGACGCGGGGACAAGGAGACAAGGAGACTTGGGGACAAGGAGATGGAAACTGTGACTCGCTGGTATCACCTTGTCGCTTACTTCTTCGGTGGAGGCTTCCTCGCAAACACGATCCCACATCTGGTGAACGGCATTTCCGGCAGTTCGTTTCAGAGCCCATTTGCATCGCCACCCGGCGAGGGCTTGTCATCTTCGGTGGTCAATGTCCTGTGGGGAGCGTTCAATTTGGCCGTGGGCTACGTCCTAGTGGCCCGCGTTGGCCGGTTCGATCTGCGGCAGACGAAGCACGTGGTTGTCCTAGGGCTGGGGATTTTAGTCATGGCACTCATGCTGGCTCGGACATTTGGAAGGTTGCATGGGGGTAACCTGTGACTGAGGCGTGATTACGACGAAACCGATGGGCGACAAATGAACCGCATTGCCATTGCCGTGTTGTCCGCTGCAAGCTGCCTGGCCAGCAGGCCCCGGCCGCGGAAGGAAGGAATAAGGCAGAATAAAGGCGCATATAATGGGCAGCCTAGTTTGTGGTTCCGGGGACAGCGTACAGAACAGCTGAAGGATCACATGGGCCACGCATGCCGTCCCCGGAACCCACCGGAGCAGCTAGCCTACGGTTGCCGCTTGCCTACTTAGCTGACGGCACGCTGGGATTGCGAAGAAAGGGGGGGCTAATGCTATGAAAAAGGCTGGCTGCGGTTCACAAATCCTCGGCCTCCTGGTCCTTCTGATTATTGCCGGCTGGGGAATTCATTCCTGTGAGATGGCCGAGACCAATCGCCGCAACGCTATCACGCCCGAGCAGCGCGCGGAAGAAGATCGGCAGGCGGCCGAAAAGGAAAAAGCCAGCGAGCGAGAGGTTGAAGTTCAGAGATTGAAAATCTCAGCCGAACGTACATGCAAGGACTACGTTCGTCAATTTCTAAGATGGCCGGACGATGCCAGCTTCCCGTGGTTTGGTTGCGAGATTTCAGCAAATCGCGAAGGCACTGTTTTCGGATGCCAGGGCACGGTCAAGGCAAAGAACGACTTTGGGGGCGAATTGACTCATCGCTGGGGGGCAATCGTATACCTGGACGACGATGTTTGGCGGCTTGTGACTATGGTTATTGATGGCCAGACCATCGTTGACGATAAGCAACTTGCGGACCGTATCGCCGCGAAGCGAAACGAGAGTAGGTCTCCGCCTCCATCGCCGCCGTTGCCAGAGCCACCAGACAACGCGCCACAGGTCAACGCGCCGGAGCGACCGAAGGCTTCCAGGCCGACCCCGACTACTAAGCTGCCGGAGCCGCAGCGGCGGATCTCGACGGATGCCGGCCCGTTCGGTGAGTCTGCGAATCCATTTTCGGGCGAACCCGCGCCAAAAGCCAAAACGCCAAAGACGGTGAAGGTTGCAAGACCGACCCCCCCCAAGCCGCCGGAACCGGAATGGCGGACCTGGACGGATGCCAGCGGCACGCACACGACCGAGGCCCAATACAAGGGCGTGGCCTTCGGACAAGTGAAACTTCTGAAGCGCGACGGCGAGACGATCACGATTCCGCTGGAAAAGCTCGGCGACAAGGACCACGAGTGGATCAGTCGTCGGCATCACTGACTTCCACGCGGGCAACCGGGCGGGCGCGTGGCAGCCGTGGAAACCACGGACGGCAAAGCAGACCCGACCAGCCGCCGGAGGTTGCAACGCTGATGCAGACCGCCGGCTACAGGGAGCATCGGCCGGGCGCGACGGCGCGGAACAGAGGCCGCGCCGCTCCTGGTCCCGGCGATTGGGGAGCACCGCGACGGGCAGCGCCTCGACGAACGGCTAGCGGCAGGGGATGAACAAAAGATGAGCACGGCAACCAATCCAATTCCGCCACACCTGCACGCTGTCTTTCGGCAGCTCCTTGACGGCCGGTGCGGGGCGGGGTAGGGTGGTGGGCGGGGAGGGCCGAGCATGGGACATTCCGAAAAGAACCCCGGCGTTGCGGCTGCCCTCAGTTTCGTGATTCCCGGCCTGGGGCAAGTCTACTGCGAACGGATATTCCGGGGGGTAGTCGTACTGGTCGCGACCACCCTTTTTGGAATTCTGGCGTTCGCCATCGCTGCATACCGCGGACATCAACAGAGCCGCGTTTCCTTTCTGCAAAACGAAGCGATATGGCAACTGGAATCAGCGGTCCGGTGGCAGCGGATGGCACTTACGTGGAAGCGGATGTCGGATTCGCCGGCGAGTCGCGAGGGCCTTGCTGATTCTCAGGAGAAGTCGGCTGAATGCAAGCGGCGGTCAGACGAGGCCGAACGATCGGCCCGCGATATTGTGCGAATTCCGGCTATTGCCGTGCTGTTTCTATTCCTATTGCCACTCGTCTGCTGGGCCCTCAATATCTTCGATGCTGCCCGAGGGGCGAGGCTCTACAACCTGGCTCCGTCGATGAAACCCCAGCAGGTCTTGCCCTCCCCGCCGCTGCCGAATAAAAAAGAGTGGCCGTGGGAGGGCGATATGCCGACGCTGCGGTAGTCTCAGGTTCCAACCGCCGCCCGGCGACGATGGAGGGAGGCCCGGGGATTGCTGGCCCGGGAGTTCCGGGGACAGCATTCGTAACTCGTGTGATCCTTCAACAATTCTGTATGCTGTCCCCGGAACTCAGCTCCCGGAACTCCCCCCGTATCCCCGGAACTCAGCTCCCGGAACTCCGCTGTCCCCGGGACTCCCACCCATCACATGGGTTACGTATGCTGTCCCCGGAACCCCGGTGCTGCCGCAACGGTCAACGTCCGGCGGACGCTGCCCCGCCCCCCCTCGCTGGCCGACACGGTCTATTCTGCCCGTAGTCCCCTTCCAGCAACCCCCGGAACGACAAGTCTTCGTCCAGGTCGGGCCAGTGCAAGCCAAACGGCGATGCTTCAATGTTGTTGAGTTGCTGAGGCGTACCCTTGGATAGGCGGGGATTGCCGGCAACGGGGAAGCGAATCTCCACGCCGCTTTCCATGCGCACCACAATGTGTTCGTCCTGGTAGACGGCCGATTGAACCTTGTCAGCCAAGGTGTTCATGCCATTTCTCCACGATCAAGTGTCTGTGCTCCTCGGCAAGTTGTTGGGCCTTGGATAGCTCCCTGACTTTCATGTCTTGGGACTCCCGCAGCTCGACCGATTCTTCAAGGTTGAACACGGCCTCGCCATCCCCGTGCCGTACGTGAACGTGAATGGGACGATGTTCGTTGCTATAGAAGAAGAACCTGTAGCCGTCTTTCTCAAACACGTTGGGCATGACGGGCCCTCCACCTGATTCGGGTCGCCTTGGGCCTCTTCTATTCTACCACCGACATTAGGGAACGCGAGCGCCTTTGGCAGCGAAGAAGAAAAGGTGCCAGCCACCAAATTTGACAAGGCTAGCGAAAATAGGTAAACTCCGTGCATGTATTCACCCCCGCGTCCCCGCGTCTTCGTGTTCCCGTGTCCCCGCGTCCCCCGCCGCCCGGGCCGGACTGCTCAGAACGACGGTCGTGGCTCTTGACATTGGCCGCGGAAACTATAGACTCCTGTTTTCGCTTCCCTTTTCCACCTCGTCCGAACGTTTCACTCGGAAAGGACATCACGTGACGAAGCAAAAGAAGAAGAAGGCTGTGGTGGCGTATCGGAAGAAGTGCCAGGCCCGGGGGACCGGCCTGTCGCACTATATTATTCTTACGGGCAGGAAGGCCAAATGATGGCGGGCCGCAGCGCCCCGGCGCCGGCTGGCACGGGAGCCCCCTCGCGGGGCCGCTATGTGGGCACCGGCAACGGCCCCACCATGCTGCCCATCGACATCGGTCACCCGCACTACGTAGCCCTCATCGAGCCCGACACGGCCTTCTGGGCGCTGGTCGAGCGGAAGCGGGTGGCCGATCTCGCCCTGAGCGGGCGCCTGATCGAAGCCTACCGCAAGCAGGCCGCCGGGTTCGCCGAGGAGATGAACCAGTTGCGGTTCGGGCTGAAGCCCTCGGCCGTCTACTTCAACGCCACCGAGCGCTGCAACCTGAATTGCACCTACTGCTACATTCCCGAGGGCATGCGCCGCACCGGGAAGCACATGTCGCAGGCGAAACTGCTCGAAGCCCTTGCGATTCTGAAACGCTTTTTCCGCGCTACTCTGCCGGCCGGCGTCCTGCCCCAGATCGTGTTTCATGGGGCCGAGCCGCTGCTGAATCGGGAAGCGATCTTCGCCGGCATCCGGCGGCACGGCGACGATTTCCGCTTCGGCATCCAAACCAACGCCACGTTGCTGGACGACGAGTCGATCGAGTTCCTGCGGTCGCACGGGGTGAGCATCGGCGTTTCGCTCGATGCGCCGACGGCGGCCGTGGCCGATCGCACCCGGCACACCTGGGGCCGCCGCGGCGTGCACCGCCAGGTGGTCGAGGCGATCGAGCGGCTCCAGGGCTACCCGGCTTGGAGCGTGATCTCGACCATCACCGACCGGAATCTGCGGCAATTGTCGGCCCTGGTGGAGTTCCTGCACGAGCGGCAGGTGCCGACCTGCCTGCTGAACATCCTGCGCTGCACGCTGCCCAGATCGCGGCGGGTAAAGCCCGACGACGCGCCGGCGGCCAAGGCCTTTCTGCGGGCCCTGGACCGCAGCCGGGAGCTGTACCTACAGACCGGCCGCAAGCTGGTCGTGGGCAACTTCGCCAATATCCTGCTGGCCATCGTGGCCCCCACGGCGCGGCGGCTGATGTGCGACATTTCGCCGTGCGGCGGCGGGCGATGCTTCTTCGCCTTGGCCCCCAACGGCGACCTGTTCCCGTGCAGCGAGTTCATCGGCTTGGAAGCCTTCCGCGGCGGCAACCTCTTTCGCGACGACCTGTCGGCCGTGCTCCGTAGCCAGCCCTTCGGCCGCGTCACCGGCCGGAAGGTCGAACAGATCGAGCCCTGCCGCCGCTGCGCGATCCGGCACTTCTGCGGGGCCCCCTGCCCGGCCGAGGCCCAGCAACTCAACGGCGGAATGGACCGCCCCGGCGCCTTCTGCGAATTCTACGAGGAACAGGTCCGCTACGCCCTGCGGGCGATCGCCGACGAGCGGATCGACGACTACCTATGGGACGACTGGGCAAAGGGCATGGATCAGGCGTTTCGGATACGTTCATAGTAGGCCGCACACGCCGTGTGCGGAAAGTGCGGCACACGGCGTGTGCCGCCTACAATTAGTTTTGGCCGCATAGGGGGCACCATGAAGACGTTGTCCGCGTGTGTTCTGGCGTTGTTACTGGTACTCTGCCGTGCGGCGGCGGGAGCTGAAGACGACCCCTGGAAGGTCGATTTCCGCTACGCCATCCCCTGGTGGCAGACGGCCATCTGCCTGCCCGACGACTGGCAGAAGACCCTGGTCGGGAAGGACGGCGAAGTGCTGTACGACTATCCGGGCAAGTTCTCGGATTTCCAGACGCGGATCACGGTATCGGCGACCGTGCGGCCGAAGGGGACAGTCCCAGTTCCGTCGGACGAAACTCGGGACAGTCCCCGCGAAACTCGGGACAGTCCCCGCTGGGTGAAGCAGGAATTGGCCTCGCCCCGCGTGCCGCTGGTGCGAACGCTGCTGCGCCAGGGGCCGATCGAGATTATCGAGGAAGCGTTTGCCGTTGTGCCCGACAGCGCCTCGCCCACCAACGTCTCGGGCGCCACTGCTGGCTTGCCCAGCAGTGTGGGGGGCACTGCCGGACAAGCCGGCAGTGGCACCGGCACGATACGCCAGGGTCAACGACTGTTGACCGCACCGCCGGCCTCCCGCTTCGATATCGTCCTGGTCCGTTTACGGAACACGGGCGGAGATTCGCAGGTGGTTAGGCCGCTGGTGACGATCCAGAGCCAAGCCAAGCCGCACATGCTGCCCAAGTCCTCGCGGGCCGTGGCGGGCAATACCCGGCTGGTCTGCTCGGAGCCGATCGAGAGCGCGCAATTCGGGCCGGGAAAAGACGACAATACGCTGTTGCTGCGGCTGGCGCCGGCCACCCTGCCGGCCGGGGGCGAGCACCGCTTTGCGGTAACGATTGCCCGCGGGAAGGAAGCGGGCCCCGGGCCGCAGACGCTAGCCGAGGCCGAGGCGGCCCGCGGCCGGCTCGAACCGTTCTGGAACGCCGGCCGGCTGCCCTACGACCGGATCCAAGTCCCCGATCCCGGCATCCAGGCCCTCGTCGAGTCGTCGATGCGGAACATCTACCAGGCCCGCGAAATCAAGAATGGCCTGCCGGCCTTCCAGGTGGGGCCCACCTGCTATCGCGGGCTGTGGATCGTCGATGGCTCGTTCCTCCTGGAAGCCGCGACCTATTTCGGCTGCGGCGACGAGGCGCGGGCCGGCATCCAGTACATGCTCTCCCACCAGCGTCCCGACGGCGGGTTCACGCTGATCCAAAAATATTGGAAGGAGTCGGGGATCGTGCTGTGGGCCGTCACCCGCCACGCACGATTGACCGGCGACAAGGCCTGGCTGGCCGGGGTCTGGCCGAAGCTGGAGCGGGCCGTGGCCTTCATCGAGCGGCTCCGCCAGGAGGCGTCGGTCGACCCCAAAGCCCCGCACTACGGGCTCATTCCTCCCGGCTTTCCCGACGGCGGACTGGGCGGCGAGCTGTCGGAGTATACCAATATCTATTGGACCCTGGTCGGGCTGCGGGCCGTGATCCAGGCCGCCCGCTGGCTCGGCAAGGAAGAGCAGGCTGCCGGCTGGCAGCGCCAGTACGATGACTTCTACGCCGCCTTCCGCAAGGCGGCCCAGCGCGACATGCGGACCGATCCGCACGGGAACCGGTACCTGCCGATCGTCATGCTCAACGCCGGCAATCATCTGCCGCAGCGGGCCCAGTGGGCCTTCTGCCACGCCGTCTTCCCAGGCCAGGTCTTTGCGCCGGACGATCCCCTGGTGCGCGGCAACCTGGCCATGCTCCAGGCTACCGAGCGCGAGGGGATGGTCTTCGGAACCGGCTGGGCCGCCGACGGCATCTGGAACTACTTCGCCTCGTTCTACGGCCACGCCTGGCTGTGGATGGGCGAAGGGCAAAAGGCGGCCCGCGTGCTCTATGCCTTCGCCAATCATGCCTCGCCCCTGTTGGCGTGGCGGGAGGAGCAGATGCCGCGGGGCCAAGGGAGCAACAAGGTGGGCGACATGCCGCACAATTGGGCCAGCGCCGAGTTCATCCGCCTGGTCCGCCACCTGCTGGTGCTGGAGCGCGGCGGCGAGTTGCACCTGCTGGAAGGGATGCCGGCGGCGTGGGCCAGGCCGGGGGCCGCTACGCGCCTGCGGGATATGCCCACCGAGTTCGGCCCGATGTTGCTGGAGGTGGTGGTTACGGACGACGGGGCACGGGCGCGGGTTCGCGTCACCGCACCGAGCCGCAGCCGCCCGCAACGGCTCGTCCTCCACCTTGGCGAGTGGGCCGGGACGGACCACAAAGCGGCCATAAATTTGCCCACCACGGGTACGACTGAACAAATGATTTCACTCCCGGCGCCTGCCGGCCGTCGGGCCCCCTAGTGGCCAAAATAGGCTGAAATACGGGTCATACCGGCCGCGGCGGGGCGCCACGGCCGGGTGCCACTGCCGGCTTGTCCAGCAGTGAGAGAGGCACTGCCGGACAAGCCGGCAGTGGCACCCGGCGCCGAAAAAAAAGTAATTACGAAGCTTGACATCGTGCGCCGTCTAGTCACAATTAGACTAAGCGGCGCGGAATGGAGAAGAGATTTGGCCTGCCGAATTGCGGCGGGCGCCGCCCCGGGCGCTTGCCACCGCACCTTGCCACGCATTACAATGACCCTCCTTCGACCTGCCTACCTTCCCGCCGCGGCCCGCCGCATCGAGTGAGTTGCACGGACCGACCGCGGTCCAAGCCACAGAGTTGGTTGACAACCATGAACATGGCGACACGCTGGAACAAGGCGTTGGGCCTGGCCGTCTTGGTGCAGGCTGTGATTCTCGTTGCCCAGTGCCGCGCGGAAGGCCCCTGGGAAATCACCCCCAAGAGCCAGCAGGCGCTCGAGGCCGGCTTGAAGTGGCTCGAGCAGAACCAGGGCCACGACGGCAACTGGACATCCAACGACCTGGGCCTGGTGAGCATGGGGGCGTTGGCCTTCTTGGCGGCGGGGAATACGCCCGGCCGCGGAGCGTACGGCAAGGCCGCCGACAAGGCGCTGCAGTACGTGCTCACCGAGGCCCAGAGCAAGAAGTCCGGCCTGCTGAACATCTCCGACGGCCAACGCGACATGTACAACCACGGCTTGGCGACGTTCGTGCTCGGACAGGCCTACGGCATGACCAGCGATCAGCGGATCGGCTCGGTGTTTGACCGCGCGCTGAAGCTGATCGCCCAGACCCAGTGCCGCGACGGCGGTTGGGATTACCATGCGGCGGCGCAGGACATGGGCCACGACCTGAGCCTGGCCGTGATGCAGGCCAAGGCCCTTCGCAGCGCGGTAGACAGCGGGCTGGAAGTGCCGCCCGAGGTGATCACGGCCGCCATCCGCAGCGTCCGCGAGCACTACTACGCCAACGGCTGCCCGCAAAACGCCGACGAATCGGAGCAGAAGAAGTTTCCGGGCCAGTTCACGTATACCCGCGGGGGCGGCCAGGCCTCGCTGGCCATGGCCGCCGCGGGCGTGGTCTGCCTCCAGGAGTTCGCCCAGTACGACGACTGGCGGATCGACAAGAACATGACCGTGATCGAGGCGGCGATCAAGCAGGAGACGCAGGGCGGGCAGGCCAAGCGGGATCGGCCGCCCTTCGACGCCTACACGCTTTACTACGTGGGCCAGGCCCTGTACCAGCGGGGCGGAAAGTCCTGGGAACAGTGCTATCCGATGCTGCGCGACAGCCTGGTCAACAGCCAGGTCGGCGGCGAGCACAAAGCGGAGAGCGACGGCATGTGGCGCCCCAATGGCCGCGTGGACGGCAAGCCGGGCGAGATGTACATGACCGCGGTGGCCTGCTTCGTCCTGGCCATGCCCAACCGCTACCTGCCTATTCTGCAGGAAGGCAAGATCGACAGCTTACGGCAGCAGTTCCAAAAGAAGAAGTAAGGTGTGAGCGGCCAGAAATGATTCGACGTCTGCCATATTGTTGCGGCTCCGATCGTCTAAGAACGCGCAGCTAATAAAAAGAGGTCAACGGTGTCGTTTCCGTCGTTCCTATTGCCGGGGTTTGCCATTGCGGGGCTCGTGGCGGCGGCCGGACCCTTGTTGATCCACCTGCTCAACCGGCAGCGGTTCCGCGTGGTGGAGTGGGCGGCCATGGACTTCCTGCGGCAAGCCATCTTCCGCAGCCGGCGGATCCTCCGCCTCCGCGATTTTTTGTTGCTGCTGTTGCGGATGGCGTGCCTGATCCTGTTCGGGGCGGCCCTGGCCCGGCCGTTCTTCACCCGCTCCGGCGCCACGCTGGCCAACCCCGACCAGCCGGTGCACGCCGTCGTGCTGCTGGACAACAGCATGAGCATGGGCTACCAGAAGCTGGACGGCATCCTGCTGGACGACGCGAAGGCGAAGGCCAAAGAGGTGATCGAGCGGCTGCCGCGGGGGAGCCGGGTGTCGGTGCTGCCGACGTGCGGCTCGCCGCGGGGGATCCGCTACGAGCCGTATTCCACGGCCGAGGAGGCGCTGGAGGCCCTGGCGACGATCGAGCCGGTGGATCGCGCCATGCGGCCGCATGCCACCATCGACCTGGCCCTGGAGGCCTGCCGCCGGCTGTCGACCATGCCCGCCAAGCGGATCGTCCTGGTGGCGGACCAGCAGGTGGCCGCCTGGCCGGCGGAATCGCTGGCCGACCATTTGAAGCAACTGCCCTGCCCGATGGAGGTCCTGCAGGTCGCGCCGGACGTGGTGGACAACGCCTGGATCGAGGATTTCAAGCTGCGGGACGGGATCGCCGACATGCAGACGCCGGCCACGCTGGTGGCCACGATCCGCTACCAGGGCCCGCTGCCCCGCAAAGACGTGCAGGTGACGCTGACCATCGAGGGCACGGTGGTGGCCACGCAGACGGTGGACTTGGAGCCGGGGCAGACGAAGGAGGTCGAGTTCCCGCCCTACCGCTTCGACGTGGCGGCCGAGCCCGGCAAGCCCAGCTTCGTCACGGCCGAAGTGTCGATTCCGCACGACCGGCTGCCCGCCGACGATCAGCGGTACCTGGTCGTGCCGGTGGTGGCGGCGCTGCCGGTGGTGTTCGTCGATTCGCTGGGCTCGGACGAGAACGCCCGGCAGAACCGCTACGGCGAGACGTTCTTCCTGCGGCGGCTGCTGGCGCCGCTGACCAGCCGCACGGCCCAGGAGCGGCAACTGATCGAGGTGCGGCACGTGCGGCCGGACCAGGTGTCGCCGGAGACGCTGGCCGACGCCCGGCTGGTGGTCGTGGCCGGCATCGCGAGCCCGACGCTGGAACTCGTGCAGGTGTTGCAGGAGTACGTGGCGCAGGGCGGGAACCTGGTGCTGGCGGCCGGCGGCGACTTCGATCCGGCGGCCTGGACCGCGGCGGCCTGGAGCGGCGGACTGGGAATCCTCCCCGCCCCGCTGGGGCCGGCGACCATCGGCCGGCTGCCGGAAGAGTCCGCCGGACAGCTCGAGCCCTTCCTGCTGGATTTCGACAGCCTGGTCCATGAATACTTCCTGCCCGAGGGCACCGCGGAAGAGGAGCTCAAGGCCATGTACGGGCCGCCCGCCCTGTTCTTCAAGGCCGTGGCCGCCGAGACGGGCCCCGAGGCCCAGCAGCAGGTGGCCGAGGCGGTCAGCGGGCAACTCAAAGAGCAGCGTAGCAACCTGGCCCAACTCGATAAGCAGTTGGCCGACTTGTCGCGGCGCGAGGCGAAGCTCCGCGGGACCGACGCCACGCTGGCCGCCCAGCGGGCCGGATTGGAACAGCAGCGGGCCCAGCTTCGCCCCAACTGGCTGCTGTGGCGCCACGCCGCCCAAGGCGAGCTGGACCAACGGCCGATCGAAGAACTGGTCGAGCGGGCGAAGCCCAAAGTCATGGGCCGCTTCACAAACGGCTGGCCCTTCCTGGTCCGCCGGCAATGGGGCGACGGCCAGGTGCTGTTGATCTGCACGGGCGTGTCGCCGGGCTGGAATACGCTCCCCGTGGTGCGGCAGGCGGTGTGGGTTTACGACCGCGTGTTCCGCAGCATGCTCCTGGAGACGTTCCCGCCCCGCAACATCAGCAGCGAGCGGTCGCTGCTGTTGCCGATTGCCCCCGCCGACCGATCGGCCCGCTTCGCGCTGGTTGCGCGGGACGTGCCGGAGGTCATCGGTCAGCCGGGTGGCCAGCCGGCCAGCCACGAGCAGCCGCTGTCGGTGGATGCCCTGGGCGGCGACCGCTACGGGATCACGCTGGGCAACTGGATGCGGCGCGGCGTGTATCGCGTGACGGCCGCCCGGGTGCAGGATTCGGGTCCCGAGGCCCTCGAAGCCAAGCTGTGGGAAATCCCGATCGCGGTCAACGGGCCGGCCGACGAATCGCAGCTTGCCCGGCCGGAGGGTGAAGAACAGGAGCCCTCCCGGCGGGCCGGCTTCGCCGAGGCCACCCAGGCCGGCGCCGCCCTGGCCGAAATACAGGGCACCGATCTGTGGAAATGGGGTCTGGCGGCCGTGATGGGCGGCTTGTTGCTCGAATTGGTCCTGTTGGCCTGGTGGTCTCGCAGCACGGAGCGAAAGGCATGAGCTTCCACGAACTCCTGGTCGGCCTCCTCGGACGCCTGTTGGGCCTGGAACAGACCCAGAAGGTCGAGGACTATCAGGCGACGCTGGGGGCGGCCTGGGCCCATCACTCGCCCGTATGGCTGCTGTTCGGTTGCCTGGGCCTGGTGATAATCGCCGCCGTGTTCTACGGCCGCTACCAGCAGAAGCGGCAGCGCAAGGCGCGGGTTGTAATGGCCCTCTTTCGCGGCCTGGCCCTCTGCCTGCTGCTGCTGTTGCTGGCCGAGCCTATCCTCAGCATCAACGTCGTCAGCCGCAAGCGGCCCTTGCTGTGGCTGGTGTTCGACGGGACGGACAGCATGGCCATTCGCGACGAGCTGCCGACGGCGGAGCACACCGCGCTGGCCGAGATGCTGGGGATGGACAAGCCGCCGGAGAGCCAGCCCCAACAGCCCCCCCCCGCCGCCCCTGCCGACTCGACCGCGCCCAGCCGCATGGATTACCTCAAAGCCCTGGTTCAGCAAAAGGGCAAGAACGTGCTGGCACAACTGGGCGAGCGGTTCCGCCTCCAGGCGTTCATGTTCGACGGGCCGCAAGGGGTCCGCTCGCTCGAGCTCTCCGAGGGGAACAAGCCCCAGGTGGACGGCTCGCACCTGGCCGGTCAATTGACGAGCGACGGCAAGGTGACGGCGATTGGCGCCGCGCTGGCCGACCTGGGCCGCCGCCACGCCACCTCGAACCTGGGCGGCGTGGTGCTGTTCAGCGATTTCTGTCAGAACGCGGGGCCGCCGGCCGTCGAGGCCGCCCGGCGGCTGGGCGTCGAGGTGTATACCGTGGGCCTGGGGGCCGCGACGGCCGCCGACCTGGCCGTCGAGCTGCAAGCCCCCATCAAGGCGAAGAAGGGCGAGCGCACGACGATCGAGGTCACGCTCCGCCAGGAGGGGCTGGATGGCCAGAGCACGCACCTGCGGGTCTTCGCCGAGCCGTTGGGCGGCTTGCAGGGCGACACCGGCTCTCGGGTGACGATCGCCGAGCAGGCCGTGGCGCTGGGCCCCCGCGTCCAAACCATCGAGCTGCCCTACGTGCCCGAGAAGCCGGGCCGCTTCGTCATCGTCGCCGAGGCCGATCCGGTGCCGGGCGAGATCGTCCGCGAGAACAACCGCGCTCAGCGCGAAATCACCGTGCTCGAAGATTTCCTGCGGCTGCTGTTCGTCGAGTACGAGCCCACCTGGGAATGGCGGTTCATCAAGGAGGTCTTCTACCGCGACGAGTTGGTGGGGATGAAGGGCTTCCGCACGTTCCTGCATTCGTCGGACCCCCGCGTGAGGCGCGTCAACGAGCTGTTCCTGCCCAGTATGACCAGTTCCCGGGCCGAATTCTTCGCCCACGACGTGATCTTCCTGGGCGACATGCCGCAGTCGGCCCTCGTCCCGCGGTTCTGCGAGATGGTGAAGGAGTTCGTGGGCGATTTCGGCGGCGGACTGGTGGTGCTGGCCGGTCCCCGCTTCGGGCCGGGGCAACTGGCCGAGACCCCCCTGGCCGACCTGCTGCCGGTGAAGGTGGACCCGGGTAGCAGCCTGGACGACCGCCAGCCCTTCCTGCTGAAACTGACGCCCATGGCGGCCGAGTACGAGTTCATGCAGTTGGGCACCACGCCCCAGGAGACCCGTGAGGCCTGGGACAACCTGGGCCCGCTGCCCTGGTATCAGCCCGTCCGCCGCAAGCACCCGCAGGCCACCGTGCTGGCCGAGCACCCCACGCAGACCTGCGTCGACGGCAAGCAGAAGCAGCCCTTGATCGCCATTCGCCCCTACGGACGGGGCGAGGTGATCTACCTGGGCTTCGACGAAACCTGGCGGCTGCGGAAGAAGTTCGGCGAGAAGTATTACCGCCAGTTCTGGGGCCAGATGATCCAGCGGCTGGCCCTCAGCCACGCCCTGGGCTCTCAGAAGCGGTTCGTCGTCCGCACCGACCGCCGTCATTACCAGACCAACGAGCCGGTGATCGTGACCGTCGAGGCCTACAACGCCGATTTCATGGCCCTGGAAGAGAACAGCCTGCCGAACAAGAAGCTCCAGGGTGAGATGGTCCTGCCGCCCGACGAGGGCGCGGGCGGCCCGGCCGGCGGAAAACGCCTCCGGCCGGCCGCGCAGCCCCTCGGGCTGGCGCAGTTGAAAAAGGGGGTCTTCGAGACCCGCGTCACCGTCTTTACCCCCGGCGAACACCGCGTCCGCGTCACCGACCCCATCACCAGCCGGGCCGTCGAGTGCACCTTCCAGGTGACGGGCACGCCGGTCGAGCGGCAGCGGGCCGTCCGCAACGCCGATCTGCAACAAGCCATTGCCGCCGAGACCGGGGGCAAGAGTTACGACTTCAAGGAGGTGCGGCAGATGGCCAGCGAGATCCGGCCCGCCGCAAAAACCGAAACGTCCATCGAGGTAATTTCCTTGGCCAATACCTGGTTCAGCTTCGCCCTGCTGGTGTGCCTGCTGATGGGTGAATGGCTGGTCCGGAAGTGGGTGAACCTGCCATGAGCATGACGGCACTGGGCCCTCTCCATCGTCGCCTGTCGCGTCTGAAGCGGCGCCGCGTGGGCTACCGCTGGCTTACCGCCTACAGCGCCCTGGCGACAGCCGTGTTGTTGGTCCTGGCGGTGGCTTTTCCCATCGACTGGTACTTCCAGCGGAGCATGGACGTCTGGCAGCGGCTGTTCCTGTTGGTATTGGGGGCGGGCGTGGTGATCTGGGCCTTTCGGCGGTACACGCGGCCCTGGCTCGGCGGCCGCGAGAGCGAGCTCGACCTGGCGCTGATGGTCCAGAGCCGCGAGCACATCGATACGGACCTGGTGGCCGCCCTGGAATTCGAATGGCCCGAAGCCCCCACCTGGGGCTCCGTGGCCCTGGAGGAGGCCGTCATTTCGCAGGCGGCTACCCAGGAACGGCACATCAACGTGATGAAGAACCTGCCCGCCCGGGAGTTGGCCCGGCGGATCCAGGTGCTGGGCCTGGTCGTGGTCCTGTGGGCCGTGGTAGCCGTATTCATCCCGCAACACATCGTCGCGTTCTTGCAGCGGCTCCTGTTGGGCTCGGCCCACTACCCCACCCAGACGCAGATCGACATGCTGCTGGTGAACGGTCGGGAGATAGAGCCCGCCCAGTGGGGCGCCCAGCCGATCCATCTCCGCCACGGCCAGCCCCTGCGGCTGGAGGCCCGCTGCTCCCGGGAACTTCCCGGGTCGGGCGTCGCCAGCCTGAGCGGCAAGGGGAGCGGGCTGCGGGCCGACCTGGCCCTGGCGGCCGTCGAGGGCCAGTCGGGGGCCTACGCCGGCGTGCTGCCGCGGTTGATCGATTCGGTGCGCTGCCAGTTCTTCGTCGGCGATGCGTGGACCGACCCGGCCGACTTGATTGCCTCGCCGCCGCCGGCGGTCGAGCTGGAGCCGGAGGTCATTCCGCCCGACTACACCCGGCACGAGGGCGCCGCCGCGACGAAGGTTCCGCGGGGCATGCGGCAGTTCGCGGTGCTCGAGGGCTCGCAGGTCCGCATGACGATCCGCTCGGACAAGCGGCTGAAGGAAGCCATCCTAACCCTTGACGAGAAGCCCTACCGCATGGTGCGGCATGAGCCTTCCGACCGCCTGCCGGAGGTGTGGGTGTTGACCGACGACGAGGAGACGCCGCTGACTTGCGTCCTGCGGCCGCTGCGCTTCTCGTTGCAGGTGACGGACACCGACGAGCAGCAGTTGGAGCGGCCGCTGGAGGGCGTGGTGCGGATTCAGCCCGATCTGCCGCCGCGGGTGGCGGCGGCCACGCGCACGCCCTTCGTGCTGCCGGTGGCCCGGCCCACGATCTATTTCCGCGCCATCGACGACCATGCCCTGGCCCGCGTGTGGTTCGCTTACGAAATCCTCCACGCCGGCGAGACGCCGCGCGAAGACGGCTCCGCCCCCGAGGGCCGAACCGGCGAGGTGAACGTCTACCAACTGGCCGACGGGCAGACGCCCCAGCGGGACCTCGAGGATGTCCGGCCGCTGGACCTCGCGCCGTTGAAACTGGTAAAAGGCGACACGGTCCGCGTGACGGTCTGGGCCAAGGACTATCGGGGCCGGACCGCCGGACCGAAGCCCGTCGAACGTGAAGGAAAAAGCACCTCGTCGGAGCCCATGGTTTTCCAGGTGACCGACGAGCAGGGGATCCTGGCGAGCATGTTGGAGGCCGACCGGCACTCCGCCCGCGAGCTGAAGACCATGATCCAGCGCGAGCTGGGAATCGGAGAATCACGTTGAAAGGAGACTTGTGATGAGCACGTTCCGTGCGTGGTTGGCGGCCGGGCTGCTCCTGGCAGGGGGCGCCGCGGCGCTGAACGCCCAAACCCTGCCCGCGGAGCAGGCCCGCAAACAAGAGCAGGTCCAACGCCAGGTGCAGGCCATGGCCCGCGAATTGGTGGGCTCCGTGCTGGACCTGCAACTGCAACAACTGAAGGAAAACGGCCTCACGTCCCACCCGTGGTACGGTGAGATCCGCAACATGCAGACGCACCTGGACGAGATGATCAAGGCCGAGATGCCCGCCGTCCTGGCCCTGCTGACCAAGACTACAAAGGGCACCGAGGACGAGCAGAAGCAGGCCTTCCAACAGGCCCGCCTGAAAGGCCGCGAGATCGTCATCCGGCTGCTGGTCGAGCGGCAGTCGCTGTTGCGACGGCTGAAGATCGCCGAGATGGCCGCCCAAGTGCAGCAGTTGATCGTGTTGCAGACCAAGGTCCTGCGGGCCACCGAGGGCCTGCCCGAGCAGCCCACCTCCCGCCGCGCCGCGATGAATCTCACGGCCATCGAAGACCAGCGCGACGTGCGGGCCACCTACGGCGAGTTCAAGACGGCGCTGACCGAGGTCAGCCATTGGACGGGCCCCTTCGGCGACGAGGCCGTCATAGGCCTGCAAAAGCTGGAGAAGTACAAGGTCGACGACGAGTTGAAATCGGCCGAATCGCATCTCCAGGCCGCCGAGCTCGACGACGCGACCGTCAGCCAGAAGGCGGTGATCCGCGCCCTGAAGGAGCTGCTGATCCTGATGCGCGAGGCGCAGCAGATCGCCAATCGCGACAACGACGCGGTGGCCCAGCAAATCAAAGAGGTGATCGAGAAGCAGCAGGAGCTCAAGCAGCAGACCGAGGAGAGCCAGAAGGAGAAACCCGCCGAGGCCGAGAAGCTCGCCAACGAGCAGAGCGAGCTTCGCAAGGAGATTGCGGCCATGGCCGAGGCGGCCCAGCCCGAGGTGAAGGCCCCCCTGGAGCAGGCTGAGAAAGCCGCCCAGGAGGCCGCCGCGCAGTTGTTCGAGCAGAAAAAGCCCGAGGCGCTGGCCCAGCAAGAGAACGTGCTGAAGGACCTGCAACAGGCGGCCGAAAAGGCCGAGCAGAACCAGTCGCAGGAAGCCGCCAAATCGCCCGACCAGTTGGCCAAACAGATCCAGGACCTGACGGCCGCCGCCAAGGACCTCGAAAAGGCCCAGAAGGAGCAGGCCGAAGCCTCGAAGACCGGCGAGACCAAGCCCGCCGAAGCGGCGCCCCAGGAACAGAAGGTGGCCCAGGACCTGGCCCAGGTGCCGCAGAATCGCGAGCTTCCCAAGGCGGTGACCGCCCGGGTCGAGGAGGCCCAGAAAGACGCCGAGCACGCGGCCGCCGAAATGCAGCAGCAGGCCGCCGATCGGAATCAGGCGGCCGAGAAGACCGAGCGGGCCATCGAGTTGGCCCGCTCCGAGGTGGCCGTGGCCCTGGCCGATGCCCTGCGGGCCCAGGCCGCCGCCAACAGCCTCCAACAACTGGCCCAGGTCGCCCACCAGCAGATCCAGCAGGTTCAAGAGGGCCGGCATAACGTCGAGAAGGCCCTGACCCAGGCCATGGATCCCACTGCCGAGCGATTGCAGCAGCTAGCGCAGGCCCGCGAAAAAGTGGCCGAGGCGCAGAAAGAAGAGGCCCAAGCCCAGCAGGCCGCGGAACAGGCAGCCAACGCCGAGCAAGGCGCCAAGCCCGAACAGGCCAACGCCGAGCAAGGCGCCAAGCCCGAACAGGCCAACGCCGAACAAGGCGCCAAGCCCGAACAGGCCAATGCCGAGCAAGGCGCCAAGCCCGAGCAAGCGGCCAACCCCGAGCAGGCGGCCAAGGCCGAGCAGGCGGCAAAGGACGAGCAGGCCCACCAGGCCGAGGTCAGTAAACTGGCGAAAGAGGCCGAGCAGTTGGCTCAACCGGCGGCGCCGGAGGCCGCCAGCACGCTGCACGAGGCCGCGCAGGCTTCGGATCAGGCGCGGCAGGATGAAGCCCACCACAACGAGCCGGCCGCCAAGACCGATCAGCAGAAGACGGCTGCCGACTTAGAGAAGGCCGATAAGCAGCTTAAGGACGCGATGGACAAGTTGGCGTCCCATGAGGCCGAGCAGATGGCCCAGGAACATCAGGAGGCCGGCCAGCTTGCCGCGCAGGCCGTGCCGCTGGACCCCTCGGCGACGGCCGAGTTGCGCAACGCGGAGCAGCACGCCGAGCAGGGCAACCACCCGCCTTCACCGGCCGAGGCCCAGCCGGCGCAAGACGCGGTCCGGCAATCGCTGGCCCAGGCGGCCGCCGACCTGGCCGCCCGCGAGCAGCAAATTGCCAACGAGCTGGCCCACGCCGAGGCCCAGGCCGAGCAGCACGAGGCGGGCCAGGGCGAGCACCCGGAGCAAGGCCAGGAGGCAGGCCAGCATCCGGAGCAGGGCCAGGAGATGGGTCAAGGGGAGCATCCGGAGCAGGGCCAGGGCGAGCATCCAGAGCAGGGTGAGCATCCGGAGCAGGGCCCGCCGCATCCCGGACACACCGGCCCGACGGTCAACGGCATAGCTTCGCAGCCGGGCGGCGGACCGAAGCAGAATGTGCCGCGGCCGCCGCAGCCGCTGACGCCGGCCCAGCCCGTAACCCAAGCCAGCCAACCGGGCGAGAATTCCAAGGATGACGCGGAGGCCGGCGGTAAGAAATTCCTCGAGGAGCCCTGGTTCGCCCGCCTGCCCCCCGAGCTGCGCAGCGCCATCCGCAACAACGCCCAGCGGCAGCCGCCGCGCGGCTATGACGAGCGGCTCCGACGCTATTTTGAGAACCTCGATTGAGCCTTCGCGGCGCAATAACCAAACACGTTCCAAGTCCCGAATTCCCAATCCCGAACCCCACTACGAGAGCCACGCATGACCACTGAGAAGCAGATTGTTTCGGCGGACGACCTGAACGCCGTCCAGCGGTGCAAGACGGCGTACGATCAGATGCGCAAAGAGCTGGCCGAGGTGATCGTCGGTCAGAGCGACGTGATCGAGCAGGTCCTGATTGCCATTTTTGCCAGGGGCCATGCCCTGCTGGAAGGCGTGCCGGGGTTGGCCAAGACGCTGTTGGTCAGCTCGCTGGCTGAGGCCACCCACTTGAGTTTCAAGCGGATCCAGTTCACGCCCGACCTGATGCCCAGCGACGTGACCGGCACGCAGGTGATCCAGGAGGACCCGGAGACGCGGCAGCGGAAGTACCAGTTTTTGCCGGGTCCGCTGTTCGCCAACATGATCCTGGCCGACGAAGTGAACCGCACTCCGCCCAAGACGCAGGCCGCCATGCTGGAGTCCATGCAGGAGCGGCAGATCAGCTCCGGCGGGGAGAACCATCGGCTGCCCGACCCGTTCTTCGTCCTGGCCACGCAGAACCCCTTGGAGCAGGAAGGCACCTACCCGCTGCCGGAGGCCCAATTGGACCGCTTCCTGCTGTACATCAAGGTCAACTATCCGAGCCCGGCCGAGGAATGGGAGATCGCCCGCCGGGTGACTGTCGGCGGGCTGGGAAAGATCTCGCCCGTCCTCTCCGGCGAGGATATCATCCGGCTGCAGCAGTTGGTGCTCCGCGTGCCGGTGAGCGACCAGGTGTTGGGCTATGCCTGGGCGCTGGTTCGTGCCAGCCGGCCGGGCACGCCCGAGGCCCAGCAATTCATCGATAAGTGGGTCTCGTGGGGGGCCGGGCCCCGCGGCGTGCTGACCCTCGTCACTTGCGCCAAGGCCCGGGCGATCCTCCACGGCCGGAACCACGCCACGATCGGCGACGTGCAGTGGCTGGTCAAGCCGGCCCTGCGGCACCGCATCGCCGGCAACTATGCCGCCCAGGCCAACAACCTGTCGAGCGACAACTTGATCGACATGCTCCTGGAGGCCGTGCCCGCCGAGCGGACCTATGAGCGGCCCGCCGCCTGAGAACCGCGTCGCTCCCCTCTTCCTCCGGGAGATGGGCAGGGGCTGAGGGGACACAGAGAAACAATCCATCGAGGAACCCTGATGCCCGTGTCAAACGCCCTCACCCTATCCCTCTCCCAAAGGGAGAGAGGACCGCGAATTGTGAACTTGAATTAGTCAGTCCCGAACGAAACGACGCGCTGCCATGGCTCGAACCATCCTTTCCCGCTACCTGAACCCCGATGTGCTGACCCGCATCGCCGGGCGCCGCCTGGATCCGCGGGGCCTGGTGCTCGGCAACCTGGCGGGCAGCCACAAGTCGCCGCTCTCCGGGTTCGCGGTCGAGTTCGCCGGCCACCGCGAGTATGCCTGGGGCGACGACCCCAAGCACATCGACTGGCGGATCTATTACACCCGCGACCGCTACTTCGTCAAGCAGTACGAGATGGAGACCAACCTGGTCTGCCACTTCATGCTCGACAGCAGCGCCTCGATGCGTTACGGCGAGGGCCAGGAGCAGAAGCTGGGCTATGCCGCCCAGATGATCGCCGCGCTGGGATACGCCGTGGTGCACCAGAGCGACAAGGTCTCGCTGGCCACGTTCGACGAGGAGATTCGCGGCGTGGTGCCGCCCAGCAACTCGATGGCCCAGATCATCCGCATGGCCGAGCTGCTGGAGGGCACCGAGCCGGTCCACAAGACGCACATGGCCCATTGCCTGATCGAATTGGTGGGGCGGACCAAGCGCCGCGAGATCGTGATGATCTTCAGTGATTTCTTCACCGAGCTGCCGCCGCTGGAATCCGCCTTGCAGCAGTTGCGCTACCGCCGCCACGAGACCGTGCTGTTCCAGGTCATGCACCACGACGAGCTGCACTTCGACTTCGACCAGATGACGAAGTTCGTCGGGCTGGAGATTCCCGAGGAGCTGTTGACCCATCCCGAACGGATTCGCCGCGCGTACATGCGGGCGATGGAGGGCCACAACCGGCGGCTGGAAGATATCTGCCAGCGGAACCGCATCGAGCGCGTGCTGGTCGATACCCGCCGCGACCTGGGTGAAGTCCTGGTCGATTATATGAACCATCGCAGCCGTCTGAACCGCGGCCGGTAGCGGGCCATGATTATCCGACGCATGAACCATCGCAGCCGTCTGAACCGCGGCCGGTAGCGGGCCATGATTATCCGAAAGCGCCCGGCATCGCTGCTCCCGCTGTGGTTGGTTGCCGGGATTGTCCTGGGGTGGTTGCCGGGCGGCGAGGATGCCTGCGGCGCACCCCGCCGCCCCAGAAGGCTGCGCGTGCTGCCTGCCCAGGTCGAGCCTTGGGACCTGTCGGGCGAGCCGCGTCCTTTCGAGGAGGTGTGTTTCCAGGACCGCAGCGGTCTGGGCGGCCTGGGCGAGACCGAGGCCCGGAAGCTGCTCGAGCCGGTGGCCGGCCAACGCCTGGAGATCCAGCCGCAGCCGCGCGAGTCGGCCATGCGCTTCGTGCGCTTCAGCGGATTGGCCAAGCTCCGCTCCTGGGCCCCCGACGCCGTGCTCCGCTGGTCGTTCGCCGGCCCCACGTTGCAAGTTCATTTCTGGACCGGCCGGGAATGCCTCACGCTGTCGCACAATCCGGGCCGCACGGGGAGCCAGTGGCTCGCGTATCGCCAGCCGTGGGCGCCCGGCCAGAGGCCCGCTTCACCCCACGGCGGGCCTTGCACGTCGCTCGTCGCCACCGACGACTTTCGTGTCAACATCCTCCAGGAGTTTACGCTCGAGGCCCGCTGGCAGGAAGGCGCGATCGTGTTGACCCGGGGCGACGTGCGGCTGCTTACGGCGCCGCTGGAGGGTCAGCCGGCGGCAGTTTACATCGAGTCGGCGCAGGGGGTGATGCTCGGCGACTTGGCGGTATGCCGGAGCGGCCCGGTCCCGGACGATCCCGTCGGGGCGCACCGCATCGTGTTGGGCCAAGGGTCGCCCGCCGCCTTGCGGTGGAAGGAGACCCTGCCGGCCGGCGCCCGCTTGCAGCGCTTGTCCGATGGCGGGGTCGAGCTGACGGCGGGCAAGAGCGACCAGCCGGCCTGGGCCCTGGTGTCGCCGCCCCCCGCGGGCCCCTGCGAGGTCGTGTTCGAGTTGGACAATCCCACCCCGGGCAGCGGCGTCTTCCTGGCCGACGAGAAGGGCCAGCCGCTGAGCGGAATCGAGTTCATGACCGACTCGCGGACCGGCTGGACCGCCTTCGAGTACGGCATGCCCGGCCAGGCCTCCAATCGCTCGAACCTCAACGCCGACTGGTACCTCACCCTCTATGCCGCTCCGCGGCAATGGCTGCGGCTGGTGGCCTGTTCTAATTCCCTCGCGTGCTGGATCAGCGGCGACGGGGTGCATTGGGGTCGGACCTTCGGCCCGGTGTGGTTTCCGGGCGGCTGGCGGCAGGCGGGCATTTTCCTCCAGCCCTCCCAGAGCGAACCTTCCCTCCCCACACGGCACATCCGGCTCCGCTCGATCTCGGTGCGGCAGCTCGACGGGCTGACCGACTTGGCGCCCCCCGCCCTGCTCAGGCAGGCCGCCAGCCGCCGCGCCAAACAGACCGCCAAATCGCCCTGGTCCGACGTTGCGACCTGGCGGAAATGGGTCGGCCAGAACCTGCCCGCCGGCGCCGACGAGGCCGCCTGGCGCTGCGCCTGCTCGCTGGACGCCCTGGTCGGCGATGCCACCACCAACCACGAAGTGGTCGTCGCGGCCCTGGAGCAACTGCTGGACGACGGGCCGGATCGCGCCGCGTCCTTCCAGGCCCGCATCCACCTCCTACAGGATGCCGCGCTGCTGCTGGACGGCTCCAATCCCGAGGAACATCGCCGCTATCTCGAGACTTGGCAGCGGCTGGGGCGATCGGTGTTGCTGGAGGTCAATTCGGCCGGCTTCGACCTGTTGCGGAAATCGTTCGCGGCGGCCTCGCTTCCGAACCCGGAGCGGCGCTTCGACCTGGTCAGCCCGCCGCTGGCCCGCGACTGGCTCCTGGTCCTTCTCGGCCAGCAGCAATGGCGAGAGCTATACCAGTGCTGCAGCCGGCTGATGTTCTGGCACCAGACGATCCGCTGGCGGCAGCCGTGGCCGCAGGAGGAGGAGCCGTTGCGGCGGCTGGTGGAGTGGCTGTTGGGCGAGCTGGGTGGGGTGCGGGCCGGCCCCAACGGCCACAAGTCCATCGCCGTGGAAGACGGCTGGCAACACGGCCTGACGGTCTCCGTCAACCGCGACGCCTTCGCCGCGGTGTCCGACTTGGAGGCGGCCGCCGGCGATCGGTTGTATCCGGACGCGGCGCAGGTGCTCGCCGGCAACGGGGTGGCCCCGGGGGCCGGGCTCGTGCCCGATGCCGCTGACGTCCAGTTGTTCACCTCCTACCACACGGCGGTGAAACTGCTCATCGAGCATCACCCGCAGCTCCAGCGGGAGGTGGCGGCCCGATTCAAGGCCGCCGACGAACTTCGCGTGCGGGAGGCGATAGCGCGGGCCGATCAGGCGGCGATGGAGGCCTTCGTGGTGCAGTATTATGGCACGCCGGCCGCCGCCGCCGCCCACCGCTGGCTGGGCGATCGACTCTTGTCCGGCGGGGAGTTCAGCCAGGCCCTGCTCCACTACCGCAAGGCGCTGCCCACGGCGTCGCCTGGGCAACGGCCCGCGCTGGAGGCGCGGATCCGCCTGGCTTCGGCCATGTTGGGACGGGACGCGGGCCAGCCGATCCGCTCGCCCGTGGTCCTGGGCGAGACCGAAGTGGCGCCGCAATTGTTCGAACAATGGGTCCGCGAGATGCGCGAGCGGTATCGCAACGCGGGCGCGACGGCTCTCGCCCCGGCGGGCGTGGGCCCCCTGGCCGCACCCGGCGCCTTCGAGCCCAAGCCTTGCCTCAAACTCGATGCAGACGCGGGGGCCGAGCCGCAACAGGTCCCCTGGCAGATCAAGGGCCTGGACTGGCTGGCCCGGCAGTTGGCCCTCGTACCCGCCGGCAACGTCCTGCTGGTGGCCAATCGTTTCCAGGTGGCGGCCATCGACCCGGCCGCCGGCAAAATACTCTGGACCTATGGCTTGGGGTCGAACCAGGCACAAACCCACGTCTGGCCGCTGCTGCCTATGCGGCCGGCGGTGGCCGGCGACCGGGTCTATGCCCGACTGATGCCCAAGTCCGGCCACCCGCTTGTGGTCTGCCTGGACTTGGCCAGCGGCAAGAAGCGATGGGAGTGCGAGGGTCCGATCGACCTCGTCTCCGATCCGCTGCCGCTGGGGGAGCGATTGTTTGCCCTGGCCGCCGAGGCGCCGCCCGGACAGTTGAGCTGGCAACTGCTGTGGATCGAGCTGGATCGCGATTCAGGCGACGTGCTCCGGCGAAAGCCGCTCGTCGAGCTGCGTGGCGACGGGGCCCCGCCCTGGACCTGCCAGGCGGCGGTCGTCGACGACAGCGTCGTGGCGTCCGTGGGCGGGATCCTGCTGGCCGTCGATTCCGAGCAGAATCTG
>JBEKTY010000065.1:0-39444 GCA_049515555.1 Thermoguttaceae bacterium | reverse complement strand
CAGAAGTTAGGAGTTAGAAGTTAGAAGAGAAAGTCAGAAGGCGGGGAGCGGCAGTGGCGTGAGAAAACGGGAGAAGCAGAAGTAGGTTAGGCACCCCGCACCCTCCAACGCAGGGCCTTAAGGCCGCCACGCCGCCGTCAGGCTACTCCTAACTCCTAAGAGGTTGTGAATCTTTCAAAGCCGTTGTCGTAAGTCGTTATTTTTCGTCGCAAATTGAACCATGAAATAAGGACTTACGTCGCCAGAATCGTTTTTCGGCCGAGAGATTCACGTCCTCTAACTCCTACTCGGTCTCGCGGACCGCGAACGTACCGTTGTCAGCCACCCCGAACAGCGGGGCGAAGCGGTTTCTCAGGCAGCGGCCGATGCCGCCCGGCGTGAACTCCAACCCCACCGACAGGTTCCAGTTCTCCTCCGACTGCCCTAGGGCCCCACCCGGGTCCCTCGGTAGAAGATAACTGAAATTGCCGATCACCGAAAGCCGTGGACTGATCGGGACTCGGCTCTCGGCGCCGAAGATCATGTCGTTGGGCTTCTCGGCCAGGCCCAGCCGGAACGTCAAATTGGCGTCATTGCACCAGGTGTGCCGCCAGTACACGCTTCCCTGGTTGATCGGGCGGAAAGCCACCTCCGTCAGCCCGCCGCCGATGGGCGTCAGGTCGATCGTGCCGGTGGCGGCGTGGTTGCAAAGCGCCGTCCACACGCCGACCTCGTTCCAAGGATTCATTTCCCAGGCCACCTTGGCCCGCCACTGCCCATACCGGAACTTATCGTAATAATCCTCGAACAACCAGTCGTAGACGAACCCCCAATCCAGGCTGCTGTTGCGGCAGGCGGGAATCCGCTGGAAGAAACCGACCGTGGTGAAGTTCTGGCTCCGCGCGTCGCTATTGGTGAACAACGTGCCGCTAAAATCGCTCACGATCTCCTTGGTGCCGGCCTGCACGCCGATTCCCAGCCGCGGGAACAGGGGCATGCCGATGTTCACGCCCACCCCCAGCCCGAAGTTGCCGTTGGTGTCCAGCGGGTCCATCGCGCCCTTGAATCCGTCGATCGTGCTGGACGCCTCCACGCACATCGCGCTCAGTCGCGGCCACCGGCTGCCGGGCTGCCAGCCGTCGCCGGGGTAGCAGCACGGACCGTCGCAATACGGCTGACATGCCTCGGCCGGCGCTTCGTCGCCGGAGATCACGCCCGGTGCGATCGCTTCGGGTGGCGTTTGGTCGGGCTGGGCCGGATCGGCCGCGGGGCCCGTCGCAGGCGGAACCTCGGCCGTCACCTCCGCGGCCAGCCGCCGCGGTTGCCGCCCAGCCGGGGCGTCGCCCGACGCCAATCGCTCCAGCGCCCGCTCCACCCCCGGCAGGTCCTCGGGCCGCAATACCTCCCTGGCATCCATCATGATTTGGTACTGGGCCGAAGGGCTCAAGTGTCCGCTCGCCATAGCTGTCGCCAGCTCGGCTCGGATCTGTTGCCGGCCCAAGATTTCCTCCCGGTCGCTGATGTCGGCCCCCCGGGCCAAGGGCATCGCGCCGAGTCCGATCGCCGCCAGAGTGGCTGTAAGTGCCAGGCGCAAATGAGATGGCATGAGACAATCCCCCCTACGATGTCAGACGCTTGCCGGCGGCGCGGGCATCGCCCGGGCGGGCCCAATGTGGTTGGCCGCCCGACGTTCAGGTCAGCGCCACCGATACAAGCGATATAACCAGAATCTTCATCGGAAGCGTTACAAGCGGAACTTGACGCACAGACTCCCTAGCCCGCAAAGTCTGACACCGCCGGGCAGAATAACCGGAAAAACCGGCAAAGATTGCGCACCCTGCCCATCTTCCGAATGACCCCAGCTACCCCCGCCTTGAGCCGTAAAGCCTTGCCACGCCGCAATTTAAGAAGGCACGCAACCGCTCGCGTCCCCGCGCAAAAGTAGCAGGCACACTCCGTGTGCCTGCTACCGCCCATGCCGTGAACGGCTACGAAGGCACGGTCAGCACGCTATCCGGCCAGGCGGGTGATGCGATTACTCGGCTCGACGACCGATTGCCTCTCCGAGCGGTAGCGGTACTGCATCAGGTAGGCGTCTTCCGGCGTGTCGTCATAATACTTGTGCAGGACGGAGATCGCGCGGAAGCCGTTCTCGCGGAAGAACAATTGGGCCGCGAGGTTCGTCTCGCGGACCTCCAGGACGATGCGGCTGCGGCGCGCGGGCGAGAGCTTGGCGATCAGCTTGGCCACCATCTGGCTGCCTACGCCATGCCGCTTGTAGGCCGCGGCCACGGCGAAGTTCAGCACGTGGATCCGCGACTTGTGCAGCTCGTAAATCATGAAGCCCACGACGCGGTCCTCGTATTCGGCCACCATGCCGATACAGTTGCGCTGCCGCAGGCAGCGGACGAAATCTTCGTCCACCCAAGAGAACTCGAAGTTCTCCCGCTCGATCTGGAGGACCTCGGCCATGTCGCGGCGGATCATCCACCGGATATGGACCCGGACCTCGCGTTTCTGATCGGAATGCATGCTGGCCGTCCTTCCATGTAGGCCGCTGACGGCCCGCGGGGGCCGTGACGGTTGCACCAATCCATGTTCCTCGTGGCCGTCCAGGATTCTCTTCACGGTTTCTTCCATGACTCCCCGCCCCTCTCCCAGTGGGAGAATGGATTCGTCTTGGACGGCCGCCCGCGAGGCCACCTCCTCGGCCACGCAGGTCAGACGGGCGATACGGTACCAAAACCGGCCGATTTCGCCAAGACGAGCTTGGCACGCCCGCCACGGATTTTGTAGGGGGAAATGATTTGACAGAGCACCAGTCGCTAATCCATAATCCCTACTCTACTTTACGGCCGCGCCCGAAGGCCGCCTTGACGCCATCCAGGGGCGGCAGATGACGCGTCATTCCGTATATCATGTCTGATTCCACTGCGAAGAAGATTGCCGTGATCGGCGGCGGGATCGCCGGCCTGGCCGCGGCCAGCCGCCTGGTCGAGCTGGCCGGGCCGGCCGGGCCGACGCTGTTCGAGGCCGGCCCCAGGCTAGGCGGCGTCGTTTCCACCATCCGCCGCGACGGCTTTCAGATCGAGCAAAGTGCCGACAATTTCATTACCACCGTGCCCTGGGGCCTGGCCCTCTGTCGGCGGCTGGGACTGGGCGACCAGATCATCCAGACGAACCCCAATTGCCGGCGGACCTTCGTGGTCCGGCATGGCCGATTGTGCCGGCTGCCCGACGGGTTCCTGATGATGGCCCCCACGCAGATCTGGCCGCTGGCCGTCACGCCCATCCTCAGCCCGTTGGGGAAACTCCGGGCGGCACTGGAATATTTCATCCCTCCCCGCCGGGGGGAAGAAGACGAGAGCATGGCCCATTTCGTCCGCCGGCGACTCGGTCGCGAGGTGTTCCAGCGGTTGGTCGAGCCGCTGGTAGGCGCGGTCTATGCGGCCGACATGGAGAAGCTCAGTGTCGAGGCCACGCTGGCCCGCTTTCACCAGATGGAGCGGCAGTACGGGAGCCTGATCCGGGCCATGCGGCAAGAGCGTAAAGGGCGGCGCTCTGCGCCGGTCGAGAGCGGGGCCCGCTATAGCATGTTCGTCACGCTCGCCAATGGCTTGTCGGCCCTGGTCGAGGCCCTGGCCGCCCGCTTGCCGGCCGCCGCCGTCCGCCTCAGCACGCCTGTCGAGCGGATCGAGCAATGCGGCAGCCTGTGGCGGCTGCGGCTGGCCGGCGGCCTCAGCTCGGCGCCGCCGCCCACGCCGCCCGCCGAGTTCGACGCCGTGATCGTGGCCGCCCCCGCGCATGTGGCCGCCGGGCTGCTCATGCCGGTCGACATCGAGCTGGCCGCCGACCTGGCCGCCATCGAGCATTCCGGCACCGCCATCGTCTCCTTGGGCTACGACCGCCGCCAGATCGCCCACCCGCTGGACGGCACGGGCGCCGTCGTGCCGGCGATCGAACAGAGCCCGATCCTGGCCTGCAGCTTCAGCAGCCAGAAGTATCCGCATCGGGCGCCGGAAGGCAAGACGCTGTTGCGGGTATTCGTCGGCGGCGCGCGGCGGCCGGAGCTGGCTGAGATGCCCGACGACGAGCTCTGCCCGCTGGTCCTGGAGCACCTGGCGCCGCTGTTGGGGATCCGCGGCGAGCCGGTTTTTTGCGACGTGGCCCATTGGCCGCGGACCATGCCGCAATATCACGTGGGGCACCTGGCCCGCATCGCGCGGATCGAGGCCCGCCTGGCCAACCTTCCCGGCCTGCAACTGGCCGGCAACGCCTATCACGGCGTTGGCATTCCCGACTGCATCCACAGCGGCGAGCTGGCCGCCGAGCGAATTCTGGGCGGTCAGCAGTAAGGCGCCGCGTCAAGATAAGTTGATCAATTGGGTGGCACGTCCCTGAGCGTAGCGAAGGGCGTGCTTTGCGGGTCCGCCACGCCCTTTGCTACGCTCAGGGCGTGCCACCCTCTTTGAAAGATATGCAGGTTATTCTGACGCGGTTCCTAATTGGCGCGCCCCAGTACCGCCGCGCGACCTTCGTGGTACAATTGGCTAATGAGGAGACGAACCATGTTTACCCGCATCGTATTCAGCCCGAACGTGCTCGGCGGCAAGCCGTGTATTAAGGGCACGCGGATCAGCGTCGAGTTCATCCTGGAGCTGGCAGCGTCGGGGGCCAGCCGCAGCGAGATCCTCCGCGCGTATCCGCACCTTGCCGCCGAGGACGTCGAAGAAGCGCTCCAGTATGCCGCACACTTCCTGAAGAATGAGGTCGTCCTGTCGGCCGAGGTCGTCCCGTGACGCTCAGGGAGTTCGGACTCCTCACCGACGAAGTGGTTGCCAAACGAACCGCCAATTCAGTTACGATTCGGGTCCGGAACCAGTAGCAAGCCTGTGGTTTGGAAACGAATACGCTTCGTGCTGGAGGACGAGTCAGGGTTCACGTAGGCTGCATCGAGGGACATGAGGGAGATACGGACAACGCGCTCATTGCGTATGTGATGGCAGTTGCTTTGTTTCAGGCAATAGGCATCGCCGAACCGGAGAGGAGACCACGCTTGGATGAACAACGCCGCTTCGTTGTCTTTCAAAAATAAGCGTTCCGGAGTTCCGGCGGCAGCATATAGAATTATTTCGCAGTCCATTGAGTTACGAATGCTGTCTCAGGGATTCCCCCGGACTGTCTTCGTGTCTTCGGAACAGGCCCTTGAAGATCGCTTTGAAGTCCTTATCCCTCTCCATTCCGTTCACGTCCACGGTATAGTTGCACACGTTAGCCAATCGTTCGTTGATGAAGCTCTTGTGGTCCCCATCCTTGTAGTCGAAGTATGCGGCCATGACCCTGACCCCCTGTTTCATCAGGGCTCGAACCAAGGGTACGAAGTCGGCGTCACCGGTGACGAGGACTGCTATGTCGATCAGACCGCTTAAACCAACTTGCATCGCATCAATTGCCAGTGCAACGTCAGCCCCTTTCTCCGAATAACCGGATTGGGGCATTGGCATAAACTTGGGATCAATACCAGCATGCATCAGATCGTCGTACAGGTTCCGATCGGCCTTGAGTTGCCGCTCCTCGGCCTGCCCAACACCGAAGAGACCTTGGAACCAGGCTCCGTAGACCACTCGATAGTGGGTGTAGCCCTGTTCCTTGGTGCGAATGAAATTCTCCAGCAGGCCGTGGAAAGGACGAAGATCCAACCATCCCAGCTTACGATCGAAGTAGAAGTGCCTCCGCGCGTAGGTGAAATAGGACCCGTCGTAGAAGACCCCGATGCGGCAAAGCGACTTCGCCTCCATGAGAACGCCCCGTATGCGTGGGATATTGCTTCCTCAGTTCGCCCCCTAGCGGGTCAGTATGGCCCGCCTATCCTCCATTCTGACCGCTCATCATTTTGATAAGCCGGCTGCGGGATGTCAATTAGGGGATTCTCCGGGCTGGCTTCCCTTGGTTTCCAGATTCGCGCCAATTTCGGGGGACGAAAGGGGGGAGGAAGGGGGCACGGGCGCCTATTGACGGACAGAGGCGGTTAGATGAGTCCAGGGACGGGGACAAATAGCCTAATTGTTGTGGGATAGGGAGAATTCCCCGGCCCCGAAAGCGATTCCGGCCTTGAAATCTGGTCAAAGAAACTGCTCTTGCAATTAGCCGGCAAATATGGTACAAATGTATAGGTATGGGGCTGGGGATTAGGGATTGGGGCGGAAGGCGGAAAGACGAACGGATGGAGGTGGAAAGATGAAGACCCAAGACCAAAGACCCAAGACCAAAGTCCAAAGACCAAAGACCCAACGCCCACGAGCGAACACCGCAAAGTGCAAAATGGGAACCCAAGGCGAGAGAAGAATCTGTGTCAATCTGTGTCCATCGGTGGCTCAGTTGTTCGCAGATTTCAAAGCTGCGCGCACGCCGGGCTCATTAAGAATGGCGAAAGTCGAAGGCGGCAAAGGGGTTAGGCAGCCAGGAACGGCGAAAGTCGAACACGTACCTCTGGAGACGTATGACTTTACGTTCGGCGGCAAGACCGTTAGTGCAAGGCCGTCAACTGGTTACGGACGCATCAAACGCGGTAACTTCTGAAAGGTACTCCGAGGCGGTCGACTGTTCGACAGTTCGACAACGAAAGGCCGAAATACCGGCTTAGCGCCTTTGCGAGAGAAACTGATTAGGATCACGCAAAGGCGTAAAGGCGCAAAGGCGGACGGCAGTTGGCGGTCAGAAAAATCTTGGCCGCCGCCCTTGCCGGGTCCCGGCCTCCCCGGCCATAATGGCCGAATCTGGCCTTTCTTGATCCGCCGGCAGCCAAGGAGCAGACCATGCGGTTGGCCCCCCTCGATTACAGTATCCTGCTGATCTACGTGGCCTTCGTGGTGGGCATCGGCTTCGCCTTGAAGCGGTTCATGAAGAGCAGCTCGGACTTCTTCATGTCCGGGCGGGCCATTCCGGCGTGGATCACCGGGCTGGCCTTCATCTCGGCCAACCTCGGGGCCCTGGAACTGGTGGGCATGGCCGCCAGCGGGGCGAAATACGGCATCGCCCAATGCCACTTCTATTGGGTAGGGGCCATTCCCGCCATGATCTTCCTGGCCGTGTTCATGATGCCCTTCTACTACGGCTCCAAGGCCCGAAGCGTGCCGGAATACCTCAAGCTGCGGTTCGGCGAGGGGACCCGCTGCCTGAACTCGATCACCTTCGCCGTGATGACGCTGTTTGCCTCGGGCATCTCGATGAACTGCCTGGCGAAGCTGCTCCACAGCCTGCTGGGGTGGAACTACGACGTCAGCCTGTGGATCTGCTCGGCGGTCGTGCTGGTCTACGTGCTCAAGGGCGGGCTGACCTCGGCCATCTACACCGAGGTGCTGCAGTTCTTCATGATCGTGCTGGGCTTCTCGCCGGTTGTCTATTTGGGACTGAAGGACGTGGGCGGCTGGGAGGCCCTCAAGGGCAAGCTGGTCGAGGTGGCGCAAAATCCGGCCGCCGCCGGCATGATCGAGAAGGCGGGAAAGAGCTTCCCGCCCGATTCCTGGACCAGCGCCTGGAAGCCCCTGCTGGCCGGCCCGGCGGCCAATCCCATGGGCGTGGACGTGTTCGCCATGGTCTTCGGACTGGGGTTCGTGCTCTCCTTCGGCTACTGGTGCACAAACTTCCTGGTGGTGCAGCGGGCGATGGCGGCGCGGAACATGACCGCCGCGCGGCGCACCCCGCTCATCGCGGCCGTGCCGAAAATGCTCTTTCCGGCCCTGGTCATCCTGCCGGGCATGATTGCCGCCGCCCTGGCCATCGCGGGCAAAGACAATTATCGGCTCCCGCCCAAACCGCTCGACGACGCGGTCTACGCCAAGCTGGTCTCGGCCATCGCTCAGGCATCGGCGGAAAAACTTCCGGCCGAAGCCGCGCTCCAAGCGGTCAACAAGGCCATCGGCCCCGACGACGCCGCGGCCCTCAAGCTCGACCCGGCCAAGATCGCCAATCTGGTCGCCGGCGACGCGGCCCGAAAACAATACCCCCAGAACTCCGGCGAACTCTACGGCCTCGTTCAGGACGCCGTCTCCGTGCCCGACTACGACGGCGTGATCGTCTCGCTGGTCCAGCGGTATTGTCCCTCGGGCCTGATGGGCCTGGCCCTGACGGCGCTCCTGGCGTCGTTCATGTCGGGCATGGCGGGCAACGTCACCGCCTTCAACACGGTGTGGACCTACGACCTGTACCAGGCCTATATCGCCCGCAACCGCAACGACGCCCATTACATGTGGATGGGCCGCGTGGTCACGGTGGTCGGCATCCTGCTGAGCATCGTCTGCGCCTACCTGGTCAGCCGCTGGTCCAACGCCATGGACATCATTCAACTCGTGTTCGGCTTCGTCAACGCGCCGCTGTTCGCCACGTTCCTGCTGGGGATGTTCTGGAAGCGGAGCACCAAACAGGGGGCGTTCTACGGCCTGCTGGGCGGCACAACGCTCTCGGGCCTGTTCCACGCCTGCACGCTGGCCGAAGGCAATGCGCCCGGCATCAAGGGTGGATATCTTACGGTGCTCCACTCCTTCCCCAGCGAGATGGCCCAGAACTTCTGGCTGGCCAGCTTCGCGTTCATCGGCTGCTTCGCCCTGACGCTGACGATCTCGCTCCTGACGCGGCGGACCAAGACGGATGACGAACTGAAGGGACTGGTCTATTCGCTCACGCCGCGGCTCAAGGATGAAGGCCAGGCGTGGATCTTGCGGCCGGCCGTGCTGGGCGTCGTCCTGCTGGCCGCCTGCGTGGCCCTGAACTACATTTTCTGGTAATCCGCGAGGTGGCTCCCATGCTCGATCTCCGTTGGCCGATGGGCCTGATGTTCACGCTCGTGGGCGGGCTGCTGACGCTGTTCGGCCTGGCCACCGCCTCCGACGAAAAGCTCTACCGCTGCTCGCTCGGGATAAACGTCAATTTGTGGTGGGGGCTGGTGCTGCTGGCCTTCGGGGTGTCGATGATAGGCCTGGCGTGGTGGGCCGGCCGGTCCGCCCAGCAGAAAGAAAAATGAAGAGCCGGGCCCAGCTCGACGAGTCGATTGGCCGCTTTCGGGAATCCTTTTGGGGGAAGAACCGCGGCGGCCGGCCGCCGGTGGCCGTCGTCGACCCCAAGGTGTACCTGCCGATCACCTATCTGCGCCGGCCGTTTCCGCGGCCCGCGGTGCAACCGGAAGACGTAACGCCCGAGCTGGTCCAAACCGAGTACGAGGCCTGCTTCGCCCGTCCCCGGGTGACCGCCGACGATGGCCTGCCGTTTTGTGCCGCGTGGCGGGCGATTCCGTGGCTCGAGGCCTGGTGCGGCTGTCCGGTGCGCTATTCCGAAGGAGCCCTGGGGCCGGCAGCGATTGTCGCGTCGCTGGCCGAGCTGGCCGAAACCCCGTTGCCGGCCCGGCCGGAGTGGTTCGCTTGCCTCCAGCGGCAGACCGAGCGCCTGGCCGCCCACTTGGCCGACGATTGCTGGCTCAGCCCGAGCATTCTGCGGGGGCCTTCCGACGTGCTGGGCGCGATGCGCGGCCTGGGAAATTTCTTCTGCGACCTGTGCGACGACCCGGCCGCGGTAGCCCGCGCGGCCGCCCGCGTAAACGAGCTCCTCGTCGAGGCCCTGGCGGCGCATTTCGCCGCCCTGCCGCCCAAGCTGGGCGGCTACGCCCACATCTTCGGCTACTGGGCGCCGGGCCCGACCGTGGTGATCCAGGAAGACGCGCTGGGGATGTGCGCGCCCCACGTCTACCGCGATCTGTTCCAGGCCCTGACCGCCGACGTGGTGCGGCGGATCGGTCCTCACGTGCTGTTTCACCTGCATTCCACCGGCTGCCGCCACTGGCGCGACGTGCTGGCCGTCGAGCACCTTGCCGGGCTGGAGCTGACGGTGGAAGCCAACGGCCCGCCGCTCGCGGAGCTGCTTCCGTTGATGCGGGAGACGCTCGAGCGATCGCGGCTGATTCTGATGGTCGATCACGGCTTCGAGCAGTTGGGCCAGGCGTTGCGGAAGCTGCCCGCCGAGGGCCTGTTCCTGGTGATTCCCGATCGCTACATCCGCTCGGACGCCGAGTATCGGCAATTCGTGGGGGCCCATTGGTGAGCCGGCGACGGGTGAACGTAGCAGGCACACTCCGTGTGCCGTCCGCCGTGCCCTTTTCCACGTCAGCGGACGGCACACGGAGTGTGCCTGCTACATTGCACGCCGTTAACGGCTACTTCGCCCCCGGCGCATTGCCGCGACCGTGCCGGCAGGATAGACTCTCTAATAGGCCCAGTAAGGGGCGGCCGAGAAACAACCTGGGGACGGTCCCAATTTTCGTCCGACGAAGATGGGACTGTCCCCGTCGGGAACTTTGCGCCTCCCATCGCGCCGAGAGACTTGATAATGGGATGGTTGGTGTTGGTTGTTGCGATTCTGAGCCTGGCTTTTCCGCCCTTGGCCCTGGTCGCGTTGGCGCTGGTGGTGATGGGCGTGTTCGCCAAGGGCATGGATGTTCTTTCGCACTCACCGGACGAGACGGCAGGCGGCGGCGGACAGGCCGGGCGGCGGCGGGCCGCCCCGCGCGCCGACGGTGCAATGCCCCGGCCGGGCACGCAGCCGCAGCCGGGCCCGGTGATCGACGTTCGCTCCTACCCCATCCAGACCGAGCAGCGGCTCTCGGGACCCGCGGGCCAGCCGCCCGCCGGGCCGCGATGACCGCCGCCGCCCCCCGCCGCTAGTGCCTCCCCCAAACCTGCCTGGATACCATGATGCTTGCGAACCGCATGATCGGCCGAAGAATGACTTTCGTGTCTCAATGTAGTCCGCACACGCCGTGTGCGGAAATCCGGCACACGGCCTGTGCCGACTACAATAATGCGGAAGTTGTTCTGCGGCCGATGCTAGAGCTAATGGCCCTGTCTTTGTTGCTCTGCCTCGGTTGGCTGACGGCGCCTGCGCGGGCCGAGGACTGGCCCGGCTGGCGCGGCCCCCGCGGCGACGGAAGCAGCCTGGAAAACGACGTGCCGCTGCGCTGGAACGGTCCGCTGGGGCAGAACATCGCCTGGAAGACCGAGATCCCCGGCAAGGGCCATTCTTCGCCGATCGTCTGCGGTGATCGGGTCTTCGTTACCTCCTGCCGCGAGGACCGCCAGGAGCGCGTGCTGTTATGCCTGGATCGCGCCAGCGGGCAAATCCTGTGGGAGAAAGTCGTCCTCCACTCGCCGCTGGAACGAAGGCATCAACTGAACAGCGGCGCCTCGGGCACCCCGGCCACCGACGGCCGGCGGGTGTACGTCGCCTTCGCCGAAATCGACCCCACGGTCGCCAAGGGCGACAGGTCGTTCACCACCGAGAAGGAGCGCCCGGAGGCCGTAGACCCTTGCGAGATGTTCGTGGCGGCCTACGACTTCCAGGGGCAGCGGCAGTGGCAGGCGCGGCCCGGCAAGTTCGCCAGCGTGCACGGCTTCTGCACCTCCCCCGTGCTGTTCGAGGACCTCGTGATCCTCAACGGCGATCACGACGGCAACGCCTACCTCGTGGCCCTGGAGCGGGCCACCGGCCGAACCGTGTGGAAGACGCCGCGCGAGAACCGCACCCGCAGCTATTGCGCCCCCCTCATCCGCCAGCTCGACGGCCGGACGCAGATGATCCTCTCCGGCAGCCTGTGCGTGGCCAGCTACGATCCGCGCACCGGCCGGCGGCACTGGATCATCGACGGCCCCACCGAGCAGTTCATCGCCTCGCCCGTCGACGACGGCAAGCTGGTGTTCATCACGGCCGGCTTCCCGCAGTGGCACATCATGGCCATCCGCCCCGACGGACATGGCAACGTGACCAAGACGCACGTCCAGTGGCATACCACCAAGGGCTGCGCCTACGTGCCGTCGCCGATCGTCAGCGGGCGGTACTTTCTCGTCGCTTCCGACGGCGGGATCGCCAGTTGCTTCGAGTGCGCCACCGGCCAGCGATATTGGATGGAGCGCATCGGACCGCACTACAGTGCATCGCTGCTCGCGGCGGGCGGAGCAGTCTACTTCCTGGCCGACGACGGCGGCACGAAGATCATTCGCCCCGGGCCGCGGCTCGAAGTGCTGGCCGACAACCCGCTCGGCGAGAATTGCTACGCTTCGCCCGCCGTCAGCCAGGGCCACATCTTCCTGCGGGCCGAGAAACACCTGTACTGCATCGGCAGATAGGCGGAAGGCGGAAGGGTGAAGCGGGAAGGGCAAGGCCGATCCTCATGATGCAAGGTTGCCGGATCGCCTGTCAGATCGAAGGGTCGAACCGCCAATTCCAGAACCAATACCAGTAGTCCTCAATGAGCTGGAAGTTAGGTCTGCTGTCCTCGATCTCGACATCCGAAAGGGGAACACGCAACTCCTGTTGGCCCCGCAAAGCCCTGCACAAAAGGCCCGAATTCTCCTGGTCCGGAGTCACCTCCGGATCGACGAGGCCAACAACGGTCACTGGAATGCTAAGTACGCCGGGGAAAATATACTCCCCCGCGTATTGGGCCTCAAAGGGAAATGCCAGGCGGTCAAGCAGGTAGGCGTAATACGCGCGGAGCCACTGCCGCGCGACTGGGGGAAGTGGACCTCCGGTTAGTCCAAGGGCCGACCGAATTCGACGTTCCTGACGACCGGGCGACTGATCCTCGGCGACGGGTTCCAAAGGGCCCGAATTCGATGTCTCGGGAGGTGTAATCTGCCACTCTTGCATGTTGAACAAGTCTTCTGCGAGCCATGTAACCGGGACCCGAAACGCCCTGTTTCTCTATTCCCGAGTTGAGGTTTGCAGCAACTATCGCGCCAGATTGAATTGCCACGCAGCCGGCGTACTGCCACTCAGCCAGGGTAGCACACTTGCTGGTCGTCCCGTGTCATTTCAAGGTTACGCCAGCACATATCACGGCATATATCACTACAATGCTAATCATGATGATGAATGGCGCGGGAGAATCTCCGATTTGTCGCTGTTTCCCGATTGGGCACGGCCATTGCTGTAATCGCTGTCGGTCAACGGAGGCGACTTCGCCACTCGCGACCAAGATCCTGAGGGAGGAGAATAAGATGTCACAGTTACCAGACACGGTTCCAACTCGTTTCGGGCGGCAGGAGATTCCGGGGATCCGTGGAGCCTCGGGCTCGGCGGGCCGGGTGTCACCGCGCCGGGCGGCCCGGCCGCGTCGACCGCATTTCGTGTTCTCGCCCGCCTTGGTCCAGTACTTTGCGGACCTAAACAGCCGGCGGGTTCCGACCGACAAGGACCCTGCCCCAACCTAACGAGCCACCAGTGGCTCGGCACACCATTTTCACAGGAGACTATCATGCCCCATGGTAAGACGTTCAACAACATCATCGAGACCACGTTCAACACTCCGCTGGTCAAGTTGAGCCGCGTCGTGCCGGCCGGCGCCGCCACGATATTGCTCAAGCTGGAGTTCTTCAATCCGCTGAGCAGCGTCAAAGACCGCATCGGGCGGGCGATGATCGAGGTCGCCGAGCAGGACGGCACCCTGAAACCCGATACACATATCATCGAGCCGACCAGCGGCAACACGGGCATTGCTCTGGCGTTCGTGGCCGCGGCCAAGGGTTACAAACTGACGCTTACCATGCCCGAGTCGATGAGCCTGGAGCGTCGGGCTTTGCTGCAGATCCTGGGGGCGAGGCTGGTGCTGACTCCCGCCAAGGAGGGCATGAAAGGGGCCATCACCAAAGCCGAGGAGCTGGCCGCCACCACGCCCAACAGTTGGATCCCGCAGCAGTTCGACAACCCCGCCAACCCGGAGGTCCACGAGCGTACCACGGGCCGGGAGATCTGGGACGACACCGGCGGCAAGGTAGACCTGATCGTAGCGGGCGTGGGCACAGGCGGGACGATTACCGGCGTTACCCGGTATATTCGCCCAAAGAACCGCCACTTTCGCGCGATTGCCGTCGAGCCGGCCGATTCGCCGGTGATCTCCGGGGGCAAGCCCAGCCCTCACAAGATCCAGGGGATCGGAGCCGGCTTCGTGCCCAAGAACCTGGACACCAGCTTGCTCAGCGGCGTGGAGACGGTGACCAACGAAGAGGCGTTCACTTGGGCCCGGCGAGTGGCCAAGGAGGAAGGCATCCTAGTAGGCATCAGCTCGGGGGCCAACATCGCCGCGGCGGTCCGCGTGGCCCAGCGGCCGGAGAATCGCGGAAAGGTGATTGTCACCATCGCCCCCAGTTTTGGCGAGCGGTATCTTTCGACTGCGCTGTTTGAAGGACTGGCCGTTGTCCCGCCGGCCACCGCGTCCGCACCGCCGGCCCAGGCGGGCAGCGACGGTGACTCGGCAAAGGGCAAGCCGACGGTCGTGGCGTAGTGCCTCCGTATTACTGCATTTGAGACCCAGGGTTTTGCACGGAAAGCAAACCCTTATTGTGTTGTCGATGGCATCTAATTATTAGGGGGAAACCATGTCAAGGATGAATGTTTTCCGAGTGCTCGTAGGGGCCTGGCTGACGGCCCTGTTGTTTTCAGCGCGGGCCGTGGCCGCGGAAGCGGATCAGCAGCCCGCCCCGCCTCCAGACCAGCAGGCCGTCGCGGCGGCAGAGCAGCCGGCCGATCCGCCCGCCGACGAAAAAGGCCCGCCGCTGCCGTTCCAAACGATTGAAGGCTACGGCGGCGGGGCGATTACGCCGTTTGCCTACCTGGTCAATCCGGGCAAGGAAGAGTGTCCGTGGGGCAAGCCCGCCGGCGCACTGTCTTTTGTCGACGCCCGCCAGAAGGACCTGGCCGCCATCACGGTCAGCGAGACGCTCTTCGCCCGAGTCGAGTTGAGCTACGGCGCCGACCGCCTCGGCTTGGGCACGTTCCCCGCCGACGTCGCGAAATACGCCCCTCCCCTGAGCATCGAGGAGGACTCCGTCTGGCTGCACAACTTCAATATCCGGACCCTGCTGGTGAAGGAGAACGACTGCTTCTTCGGCTTCCAAGCTCCGGCCATTACCGCCGGAATCCAGGTCAAGTACAACTCCGACATCGCGCACATCAACACGGAGTTGCCCGGCATCCTGCCCAGCCTGGGCTATCACCGCGATTATGGCGCGGACTTCACCCTGACCATGACCAAGACCTTCCCCAAGCTGCTGCTGGACCGGCCGGTGGTCGTTAGCGGCGGGGTGCGAATGAGCGAGGCGGCCGACATCGGCTTCCTAGGCTTCGGCGACACGTACCATGCGACCTTTGAAGGCAACGTGTCCTGGCTGCCGCTGGACAAGTTGCTGCTGGCCTACGAGTTTCGCCAGAAGACCGGCCCCTACGGCACGCTCCCCAACGGCGCGGGCGGATATCTGGTCGGTCCCGAGAGCGACTGGCATGCCTTCGATCTGGCCCTGATCCCCAACAAGCACAGCACGATCGTGGCCGGCTGGGCCATCTTCGGATACCTGGCAGATGCGAAGGCCAACAACTCCTGGTTCTTCCAGTACAAGTACGAGTACTGAGAGTGAAGGACTGCGGATCGGGGGTTTCTCTCGCCCGGTCCGTTCAGAGCCCCAAGGGGTGGGGCGCTGAGGACAAGGGGCGTGCCGCCAAGCATCGCGCCCCTTGTCCCGTTCTTGCCCCATCCGCTATACCGGGAACGGGCAGTGCTTGAGGCTATAGACGCTTCGCGTCCGCCGTGATCGGTCCTGGTGTTCTGTGATAAATCACAGTTATTGCCGTCATATATCACGGTCACTCCGCCGTTTGAAGACTTCGCGACACCTGCGATCGGCGGTTCGCCCTGGAAAAACGCACGTTCGAGAAACTGGCACGGCGCGTGCTTTAAGCAGTTGAAGCTTCTTCCCGCCGAGGATCCTGTGCAATGGTGTTGGATTTCCGGGCGAGCATTTCAGGAGGGGACCGAGGATGACAACCACACCCGACATACCGCCCGTCAAGAAGGGTGTGTTGCTGTTTCGAAGTTGTCTGGTCTCCAGCGAGTACCCGGGAGCGGAGGCGGCCACCAAGTGGCTGTTCGAGAAGTTCGATATCGAGTACACGGTTCATCCCGAGCAAACCTGCTGCACGGGGCTGGGCTACTATTCGGAACTCGTGCCGGTGGCCACGACCGTGGCACTGGCGGCGCGCAATGCGTGCGTTGCCGTGGACGACGGACACCCGGTAATGAGCTATCTCTGCTCGACCTGTTACGCCATCAACAAGAAGGCGCGCAACATCCTGGATATTCCGCGATTCCGCGACGAGGCGAATGCGGCCCTGGCGAAAATCGGCCGCAAGTACGACGACACGGTGGCGCGCACCGTTCGACATAGCCACACGATGGAGATCCTCTGGAGCGTCCATCACTCGATCCCCAAGTTGATTCAGCGACTGCTCACCGGGATCAAGGTCGCCACCCATCCGGCCTGCCATTACTGCAAAGTGTTCCCGGAGGAAGTCGTCGGCAACTCGGAGAATTTCATGATCCCCGAGGAACTGCTGGAATCGACGGGGGCCATCCCGACCGGACTCTACAACGAGAAGAGTCTGCATTGCGGGGCCGGTTTCCGGCAGCGATTCGTCAACCCTTCCATGGCTGTCGCCGTCACCCGCGAGAAGCTCCGCCGGCTGGCCCAGGAGAAGGTGGATGTTTGCGTGCACATGTGTCCCAACTGCGCGATCCAGTTCGACCGGCATCACGAGATCATCTCGAGGGCGTCCGGTGAAAGCTTCCCGTTCATCCACCTGCACATTCAGCAGCTCCTGGCCCTGGCGCTGGGCGCCGATCCGGAGAAGGACTGCGGCCTCCAGTCCCACTCCCAGGACGTTACACCCTTTTTGGAAAAGATAGGCGTGCGATGAGAGCCGGGGTTTTTCTGTGCCAATGCGGCGGCAATATCTCGGACGTTCTGGACGTCCAGGCCCTGGCGGCGGGGGCTCGGGGTCTCAGCGGCGTAGCCGAGGTTGCGGTGTTGCAGTTCCTGTGCGGCACCGAGGGCCGCGGGGTCATCGAGCGGGCCCTCGAGTCGCGGGGGCTCGATCACCTGGTGATCGGGGCTTGTTCTCCCCGGTTCCAAGGGCCCACCTTCGAGCGGATCGCACGCGACTTGAAGCTGGGCGAGAACGCGGTCGCCTTTGCCAACCTTCGTGAAGGCTGCTCGTTCATCCATCGCCATGCGCCGCAAGCGGCGCAGGATAAAGCCCGGAGAATTCTGGCGGCGGCCGTGGCCCGGGCTGCGCGGCAATGCGACCTGCCCCGCACCCGCACGTTCGTGTCCCGCTCGGCGCTGGTGGTCGGGGGAGGAATCGCCGGCATGTCGGCGTCCGAAGAGCTGGCGGCGGCGGGGATCGAGGTCCACCTGGTGGAACGCGAGGCGGCCCTAGGCGGGTACATGGCGCGCCTCTCGAAGACATTTCCCACCGAGGATTGCGCGATGTGCTCGCTGGCGCCGCGCCTGACGGCAATCGCTCTGGATCCGCGGATTCACGTGCACACGCTGACGGACGTCGCGGGCATATCCGGTCCGCCGGGTGAATTCCGGGTGACGCTGCGGCACCGGCCGCGCTACGTGACCGAAGCCTGCGTGGCGTGCGGCCAGTGCGCGGCGGCCTGCCCGGTAACCGTGCCCAGCGATTTCGATTTCGGAGTGGCGACGCGCGCGGCGATCGGTCGTCCTTTCGCCAACGCCGTGCCGCCGATCTTTGCCATCGATCCGCTCGCGTGCCGGCGATGCCAGGCCTGCCAGCGGGCGTGCCCGGCCCATGCCGTCGACCTGGAGATGCAGGAAACGATCGAGGATATCTCGGTGGGCGCCGTGGTAGTCGCCACGGGTCACAAGGAATTCGACGCGCGACGCAAAATCCCGTTGGGCTACGGCCGGTTCGAGAACGTGCTGACGCAGAGCCAAGTGGCGCGCCTGCTGGCCGCATCCGGCCCGACCGGCGGCGAGCTGCGCCGCCCCTCCGACGGAGCCGTGCCACGCAGCGTTTTCATGCTTCAATGCACCGGATCGCGCGACTGCACCGCCTCGGGCAACGAGCACTGCTCCGCGATCTGCTGCCTTTTCTCCACGCTGCACGCCTCGCTGATCCGGCAACATCATCCGGGCACGGAGATCACGATCGGCTATACCGACATGCGGACGCCGGGGAAATCGCACGAGGAATATTACCGGCTGGTACAGACGCGCGGCGTGAACTACGTGCGCGGCCGCGTCAGCGAGATCGCCGAGGAGCCGGACCGGCGGTTGCGGGTGCGCTTCGAGGACACCGTCACGGGACGCAAGAATGAGGAGTTGTTTGACCTGGTGGTTCTTTCCGCCGGGCTGGAAGCCTCGGACGGCACGGCCGAGATCGCGCGGATCGCCGGGTTGCAGACGACCGGCGCGGGCTTCATCAAGGAGTATCACCCGAAGCTCCGCCCGGTGGATACCCATCGTCCCGGGTTGTTCGTGTGCGGCACGGCCCAAGGTCCGAAGAGCATACCGGACTCGATCGCGCAGGCCAAAGCGGCCGCTTCCAGAGTGCTGGCCATGCTCTCGACCGGCTACGTGCTGACACCGGCGCAGGTGGCCTCGTGCAATGAGAATCTGTGCATCGGGTGCGGGGTGTGCCAGTCCGTCTGTCCGCACGAGGCCGTCACGCGTTCGTCGCATGCCCCCGAGCGCGCGGTCGTCAACCCGAATGCCTGCCGCGGGTGTGGAATCTGTGCCGCCGATTGCCCGACCGGGGCGATTCAGCTCGGCGGGTTCTCGGACGAGGAGATCATGGCGGAGGTGTGCGCATGAATCCCGAGGTCCAGAGTTCACCGCCTCCGTGCACCGCCCAGCGCTCGATCGTAGCGCTGTGCTGCCGGGAGTGCGCCTATGCCGCCGCGGATTCGGCGGCCAATATGCGCATGCCGTTGCCCCCTTCCGTGCGCCTGGTCCTGGTTCCGTGCACGGGCCGGGTATCGCCTCTGCACATGGTCGAAGCCCTGGCCCAAGGGGCCGACGGAGTCATCGTGGCGGGATGCCTGAAGGGGCAGTGCCACTACCGCGAAGGAAACCTCAACGCGATTGATCGGGTCACGTTGGCTCAGCGCCTGCTGGAGGCGGTGGGGGTGGAGCCTCAGCGGATCCAGATGTTCACGACCAGCGCCGGCGAGCTGCACCGGATGGCGGCCGCCATGCGAGAGATGGATCGTGTGATCGGCGCCCTTCCCCCAGTGCCGAGGAACTGAGCATGCCGCTGTCAAGACGAGGACGCGAGGTGTTGGAACGGCTGCCGAACGCCAAGTTTTGCTCCGGCGATGATGGTGCAGGTTGCCAAATCGTCCGAAAGGAAGCCGACTGCGTGGGGTGCGGGCGCTGTATCGAGGCGTGTCCCGCAGGTGCATGCACGCGGGGCGACACGATCGACGTCGGGCTGCTGTTGTCGGCGCCGGCCAGCACGCGCCGCGGCGCGCTGGGCGCGGCGTTGAGCAAGCTTGCGCGACACGCTCCCACCGGGCCGGTCCTGGTCCCGGATCGGGTCAAGGTCTTCAGCACCATCGTCTATTCGGCGGACAAATGCCTGGGGTGCGGCGCCTGTGCCCGCGCTTGCCCCTCCCAAGCCATCGAGGCGGGCCCGCCGGAGGTCGTGCGATGAGCACCTTGCCCTCCGACGGCAGGCCGGTCGTGCTGCTGTGCGAGTGCGCCGGAATGATGGGCAATATCGACTTCGGCGCGATCGAGGCGAGTCTTGCGCCGCCGGCGCGAACCCTGCGCGGGCGTCACTGGTGCAGCCGGGAATCGCAAGCCCGCCTGATCGAGATCTCCGAGAATTCCCCGGCGACCCGATTCGTGCTGGCCGGCTGTTCCCAGGACTTCGCCCACCGGCAGTTTCACGGCCTGCTGACGCGCGGGCTGAGGCTGGAGATCGCCGATATCCGGGAAGGCTGCTCCTGGGTCCACCGGGAGGATGCCGGACTGGTTACGGACAAGGCGAAGCGGCTGATCGAATGCGCCCTGGCGCATCCGGGACCGACGGCCGACAAGACGTCGCGCGAGCGACTGGTGAATACGGTGCTGGTAATCGGCGGCGGCGTGGCGGGGACCCAGGCGGCCGTGGAGATCGCCCGCATGGGGCACATGGTCGAGTTGCTGGAACAGCGTCCGTTCCTGGGCGGGCGCGCGGCACGCATCGGCGTGGTGTTTCCCACCAATGACTGCGGCCAGTGCCTGCCCACGACCGACGCACAGATCGGCACGCGCAAGTGTTTCCACCGCAACCTCGCCATCGACCACCCCAACCTCCACATCTGGCGCTGCGCGGCGGTAGAGTCCGTCTCCGGACGCGCCGGCGATTTCAAGGTCAACCTGCGTCAACTGCCCAACATCGTGACCAGGGCTTGCATCAACTGCGGCACGTGCGAGACGGTCTGCCGCCAGTCGAACGGCGCCGGCACGGGCAAGGCGATCTACGCGGAATTCTACGACGGGCGGGTGCCGCGCACGATCGACCTGGAAACGTGCACCTTCTGCGGCGCCTGCGCCGCCAGTTGCCCGGTCAAAGCCATCGACTTCGGGCAATCGCCCCGACGGAGCACCGTCCACGCGGGGGCGGTCCTGATCGCCGTCGGCTGCCGCCCGGCGCCCGCACGATTCATCTCCTATCTGGGATACGGCCGCCCCGGCGTAATCACGCAGACCGAATTCTCGGAGAGGATGATCGACTGGGAGGCACAAGCGGCCTTCGGGCGGGCGCCCGCGCGGGAAGTGGTCATGATCCAATGCGCGGGCTCCCGGGACAAGCGGTTTCTCCGATACTGCTCGCGCCTCTGTTGCATGATCGCCCTGAAACACGCCATCCGGCTGCGCGTTCTCTTTCCGGAGATGAAGGTACGCATCTGCTACCTGGATCTCAGGACGCCCGGTTACGAGAATTGGTACCTGGCCGCGCGCCAGGCGGGCGTCGAGTTTCTGCGGGGACTGCCGGCGGAGGTCCAGCATGACGAGCAGGGCAAGCCGGTCGTCGAAGTCGAGGACATGACCTCGGGGGAAAAGCGAGTCCTGCGGCCGGACCTCGTCGTGCTCTCCAGCGGGTTCGTTCCGACGCAAGACGGGCAGCGACTGGCCCAAGTGCTGGGCGTGAATCTGGACGGCGACGGGTTCATCGAGATTCTCGATCGCAAGAACCGCGCCACCGAGACCTCGGCCGAAGGCATTTTCGTCTGCGGCTCCGCATCGGGGCCCAAGGCCCTGGTGGAGTGCAACACCGAGGCTTCGGCCGTAGCCAGCCAGGTCCACAACTTCCTCACTTCCTTGGGACGGTTGACCGCTCGACCATCGGAAATACTCGCCGATCATTGCATCGGTTGCGGCCAGTGCCGGCCGGCATGCCCCTACGGAGCGATTGCGCTGATCGGGCGTGGCGCCGACGCGCTGCGGCCGGAAGGCGTGCGGGATGACGCGCCGCTTGCGGAAATCGATCAGGAAGCATGCCGCGCCTGCGGCATTTGCGCCGCGGTATGCCCGGAAATGGCCGTACGGCACAGCCTGAGCGACGAGGCGATTTACGGGCGGATGCGTCGGCTGATGGAGGGTGTGGAGCGGCCTGTCCTGGGGTTCTACTGCAAGGAGTGCGCCGGCGTGGCGATCAGCCTGAGTGGCATGCGGCACGACAGCTACCCCGTCGATGTGCGGCTGGTGGAACTGCCGTGTCTGGGACGTGTCAGTGCGCTGCACATCATCGAAGCGGCCCGCCGCGGCGCCCGCGGCGTCTTCCTGGCGGGGTGCGCCGAAGGGCGATGCCAGTTCCGCAAGGGCGACGTCAATGCCGCCCAGCAAGCCCGGCAAGCGGATGAGTTCCTGGCCAGCGCCGGCATGAGCATACCCATCGAGCTCTGGCATCTGTGCGCCGTGGACCGCCACTCGGTCGCCCGCCAGATCCGGCTGTTCTGTGGCAAAACCAAAGGGGACTGCGATGACCGCAACCATATCCGGCTCGGCCCGTCAGCAGGTATTGCAAATGGCACGGGAGTGCCAGGAGTGCTACCAGTGCGCCCAGTGCACGTCGGCCTGTCCGAGCGGGTGGGATCTCAACCGGGGCCCGCGGCTTGTGATCCGGCTGCTCCTGTCGGGGGACATCGCCGGGATTCTCGCCTGTGAGGACATCTGGCGCTGCAACGAGTGCAACGCCTGCTCACGCGCCTGCCCGATGGAGATCGACGTCGCCGGCGTGTTGGCGAGGCTGCGGAGTCTCGAGCTGGACGAGGGCGCTCAACGCTGCCCGGAGCGCGAGGCGACGCGGGTCGCCGTCAAGCACCTGGCCCGTCGCCGGCACGTCGACAAGATCGCCTTCGGCATGACCATGGCTTCTCGCGGCTATCTGCCGTGGGATATCCGAGGCGCGATACGCACGACAGCCCAAGCCGTCGTGCATAAAGCCTCGCGCCGGAAGACGGGGGAACCGGCGGGTTCAACCGCCGAGGCCGGCCGGACAACATTCTTTGCCGGATGTGCCTTGCGCCAGGACCCGGCCTGCTACCGGCTGACGCACCGCGTGGCCCGGGACTTGGGGCTTCCGATCGTGGAGGCCGATCCTGCAACCTGTTGCGGCCATCCGGCGCGTGGCCGCCAAAGGCCGGCCCTGCCCGCCGCGCCGATCGCCTTAACCGTATGCCCGGGATGTGAAAGCAGCCTGCGTACGGCCGGAATTGCGACGACGCCGCTGTGGGAGGCGCTCGTCGACAAAGCCCGCCGCGAACGCCGCCGGCTGGCAACAATCGCGCCGTACTTCGTGCCCTACGTAGGCTGCATGGGAGACCGTGACCGCACGCTGGACGCCCTGTCCGAGGCCGCAAAGCTCGCCGCGATCAAGATCCATGTATCGTACCCTACGCTGCACGCCGGTTGCTGCGGGGCCCTGGGCAGCATGTACCGTGGTGAGACCAGTGCCACCCGGCGATTGCTCGATTTCACCCAGGAGCAACGCGCACCGATTGTTACGACGTGTCTGCTTTGCCGTGACAATCTCCGATCGGCGGCCCACAAACGGCGCATGCCGGTCCAGGTCCATTTCTGGCCCGAGTTCTTTCAAGCAGCGCCCACGGATGAACTGAACCTACCAGGAGAGATCCATGGCGGACCAAGAAACAAGCAATGAACCGACTCCGACCGCGGGGGAGCCGACGCCGCGCGCCAATCCTTACGCCGTCATCGCACAGAACGCCTTCTCACCGCAGCCGCCGGGGCGGGCGGATCTCGTCGAGCGGATCCTCAACGACCCCCGCATGCAGGACCACCGGGACGGGTTCCTCTCCTGCATGCAGTGCGGAATCTGTACCTCGGGCTGTCCCGCCGCGCGGTTCACCAGCTACAACCCCAGGGAGATCGCCCGGCGGGCGCTTCAGGGGGATCCCTCGCTGCTGCAAGACGATTCGGTCTGGTCTTGCTTCTACTGCTACACGTGCCACAGCCGCTGTCCACGCAAGAACAGCATCGCCGTCATCAATCAGGTGATCCGCTCCATGCAGGTCGAGAGCGGCTACGGGCGCAAACACGTGCAGATGTTCGCAGCCTGGGGCGAGCAGTTCTATGACAAGGGCATGGGCGGGACGCCGCACGTCTTCTTCGCGGACATCGCCGAAGCCTGGGGCCAGAAATGGAAAGACTTCATTGCCAACCGCGATCGGATCCGGCAAGAGCTCGGCCTCGGCAGCATGTACCCCTCCGATAAGGCCGTCGCCGAAGTGCGCACCGTCATGGAGACAACGGGCTTCAAGGATCACCTGTTGAGTCTTGGCGCCTGGGGCGGGAAAAAGAACGCTTGACCGAGCGTGAGAGGAGCCGGGCAACCTAGCCACTCGCCACTCGCCACTACTTTTCCCCCTCTGAAGAAGAAGATCACGTCTTTGGTGAACATTCCATGTGTGCAACATTTTGACGGGACTTTCGGGAGGCTCCGGTGTTGCACAAGTCGGTAACTCGTTGGCTGACTTGCGTCAGCGATTCTGCGCATCGTGCGTAAGTGCATACAACTTGTGAGGTACGTGTTGCACTTGTTTTTTCCTTGGTCTCAAAATCGCCTGTCGGGCTTTCCAAAGGTGGGGGGAATTTTGGCCTTTTTGGCCGCAAAGCCCGGGAAATACGATACATCAGTGAACTAGTGAACATTTAGCCACTTTTCCAGGAGCACGCTTAAAACCCGGCGTGCACATAGGTTTTCTTGCCGTTGGTGGGGCGGGGCGACCCATCTTGCCAGAGCAACCGCCGTGCCAGTTCCGCCGTAAACGATTGAGTAGCCACGGATGAAACACGGATTGAACACGGAAAGGACTCTTGACCATGGGCCAAACCAGGCAACAGATTGGATTGCTCTTGTCCGTGTTTGTTCTGTGTTCAATCCGTGGCTGCCCTAAATTGTCAAAGAGCAAAGCCGCCAATGTATCCGGCACACGGCGTGTGCCGTAATGTAGCCCGCACACGCCGTGTGCGGAAAACGGCACACGGCGTGTGCCGGATACATTGGACGGCAGGCGGCCTGGCCGGAGCAAGCCTGCGACGGCCCGTATTATATCACATTACTAAACGCCTGTATAGATCAGGACGTACACCATAGTGTGAGTGGGGAGTGGGGAGTTGGGAGTGGGGAGGGGCGAGTGGCCCTTTCTTCTCGCCCCTAGCCGCTAGCACTGGCCACTGGCGAAGCAAAGGCGGGGTGGACTGCGGAGGACTCCGAGACTCGCCGAAGCGGAGAGACCAGCCGGCTAGGCGCGCCCCGGGCCGGGCTCCCCGCCCGTCGTCGACGGCCAGGGGTAGGTCGATGCCTTGACGGCCTGGTAGTTGGCGTCCAGGGCCGGTTGCAGCAGGATGATGGCCGCCAGCCGCCGGGCCGTGTTGCTCACTTCGCGGGCCTCCTCGGGCTTCAGCGGCCGCCCAAGGATTACCTTTTCCCGGTAGCTCAGCCATTTCTTGATGACCTGATAGCCGCCGATGTAATACTCCCAGACGTTCAAGGGGATATTGCGCCAATAGGCCGCGCCGTTCAGGTACACGTCGCAGGTCATCTCGCCCAGCAGCAGCCGCATTTCCTCGGGCGACGTGCCTCGCTTCGTTGCTTCCGCGTCGATGGCCTTGGCCTCGGCTTCGGCGTATTGGCGCTGGGCCAGCTTGCCCTTGGCGGGCATCGTCACGCCCTCCTTGCCCTTATGCCCCCAGCCGGCCGTTACTGCCAGGTCGCCACCCGCGGTATCGAGCTGGCCGCCGCCGGCCTTCGTTATCATGGCGATGGTCTTGAAGACGGGGGCAATCGGGCCGCACGTCACGCCGGGCACTTCGGCTTCGGTGTCCAAGAGGGCCGCGATTTGTTCGCCCAGCGCCGCCGAAGCTTCCAGGGCCTCGCGGTCGCCCGGCAGCGGGATGCGGGGCCAGTCGCGCCGGATACCGTCGCCGTTCTCGGTCAGATAGGCCGGGCTGTAGCCAACGGCCAGGGCGTGCATCCAGACCAGCGCCGCCGTCTTCGCGTCCACGTCGGGATCTTTGACGCCGAGCTTTGTCAGGTATTCGCGGGCAGGACCAGAAAGATTGGCGGTTGGGAGACTTTCCGACGGCGCTTCTCCAAGGGCGTCAAACAGACTTGCGTGCTGCTTAGTGGAGAGACGTTCACCATTGCGAAGCAGAATCGGAATGGCAACTGCATTCGGTCGAAGCAGGTGATAGTCGGGTAGCGCGGGCGTTATGGTCATCACCGCCCATTCATGCGGTCGTTCGGCAAACGCACGGGTAACGAGGAATCGATTCCCTGGCCAACACTGGGCTGCGACTTCCGGACGCGGCTCGTTCCACAATGGGCGGGTATCGGAGTGATAGCACCAACGGTTATCGAACGGATACAGGGAGTACCGTCGTATGCACGGACCGGCGAACTCCTCGCGTTCAAGCAAGGCCGCGCGAGCCTCTTTGGCGTTGAATCGTCCAGCGTCGCGCGCCAAGCCGCTACCAATGCCGGCGAACAACTCCCAAGTCAGCGCCCGATCGAAGTACGCCTTCATCCGCTCCGCGAGATCATTAGATGCGAACGCCATCAACGAACCGCGTCGCATCTCCTGAAGGCCGCTAATTGGGGCAAGGGCACATAAGGAGATCAAAGCCGGCCACTCCGCGTATTCCGCCGCCACGCTTTCGGGGCGGAAGGAAGAGCGATTGTTCGGAGCCGGAGCGGCTTTCACCATTCCGCTGCGCCGCTTTCCATGAGAGGCCAAAAGGTCTTGGCGTTTGGTTGTCCCCCAAAACTGCCGAAAGAGAACGGCCGGCTTTGAATCGCGATGCTTTTTCCGAACCATCACGCAAATGGCCGTTCCGACACGGATGCCTTCACGGTTGTAATCCGTGGAAAAGACGGACGGATCGGGCTTGCCGTCGGGCGTAAGCTTGCCGGTTTCGCGGCTGTCGCCGTTCATGCAATCGAACCAAAGCTTGTCGAACTCGGAAAGAAACCGCCCGCGCATAACGACGAACGAGGGGTCGCTCAGGTAGGAGAAGTTGGAGATGAACGACACCACGCCCATGCCGCTCATTTCGGCGATACGTCGCTCGGCCAGCCGGAAGAAACGGACGTATAGGTCGTCAAGGTTGAACTTCTTGATGCCCCAGCCGCCCTTATTTTTTGGCTTGTTCAGGTCCTTCTTGTACGGTTCCACCAACCCTTGTTCCTCTTGCGGGCTGATGCCGGCGAAGGCGTTATAGGGCGGGTTGCCCAACACGACCAGTATCTTCTTTTCCCGCTTTACATGCTCGGCCGCGTCCCGTTCCTCCTGCAAGTCGGCCCAGCCCATGACCTGCTGCTTGGGGCCCTTGGGCGGCTCCCACCCGGTCAGCGCATTGGTCAGGTACACACCGACGCGCTCGTCCTTCTTCTGCGAAAGTGGTGCGCCTTGCGTTTGAAGCATCAGCCCCAGCCGCAGGTGGGATACCACGAACGGTGCCGGCATGATCTCAAAACCAAAGACCCGGTGCATGGCCGCTTGTTTCAGGTCGGACGCTACCAGTGCGTCGCCGCCCTTGTCGCGCAGCGTGGCCGCAATGCTGTTCAGCACTTCCACCAGATACGCCCCCGTGCCGCAGCAGGGGTCCAGGATGATGACATTGGGATCGGCCAGCCCGTCGGCCAGGTCCAATTCCTCGCGCAATACGGTGTCCACGCGGGCCACCTGATACTTGACGATCTCCGGCGGCGTGTACCAGACGCCCAGCGCCTTGCGCAGCTCGGGGTCGTAGGCTTCCAGGAACGGCTCGTAGAAGTATTGAACGGCGTGTTCATCCTCGAAGCGGGCGAAGAACTCGCCCCGCTCCACGCGATTCAATACGCCGGCGGACCAATCCAGGACTTCCACCAGGCCCAGCGGCCCCAGCCGGCTGGGCTTGGCCACTTCCTCGTACAGGGTTCGGATGAACGGAACGTGCATGGACCATTCGGCGGTCCGCCAATCGAACTTCGCCTTGGGGGCGGGATTGTCCTTGTGCCAGCGGACCCACGCGGAGAACACGCCGTAGAACAGGGTTTGCACCAGGGTGGACCGGAAGAAATGCTCGCCCTTTTCGTCGGTGAACTTCATTCCCAAGGCATCTTCCAAGGCCGAGCGGACGGCTTGCAGGGCCGGCAGCTCCTTCTGCTGCTCGACGCGAAACAGGGCATCCCGGGCATAGGATGCCAGGAACCACGCCACGTCTTTCGGACTGGTCAGCGGGGCGGCGTGAAGGCAGGCCCGCTTGATGAACTCGATAAACTGCTCGCCCTTACGACTGGCCGTGGCGCGGGGATGCCCGGCCGCGTGTTGCCAGAAGGTCTTTTCGTCGCCGGCCAGGGCGAAGGCTTCGCGCTGGAGGGGCTGGGCGTTGGGACCGCGCTCCAGGATCAGGAACTCGCGGAGGTTGGTGACAATAACGATGCCGTAGGCCCGCAGGTATCCCCGGACCTGTTCGCTGCCGGCAATCGTTTTCACGTCGGGCTTTGTGCCTTTGGCCTCGATCGCCCCGCGGGCCGGCAGTTGGCCGGCCTTGGGCGCGCCGTCGGCTTGACGCTGGAACTGGTCGGCGGTGAACAGTCCGCCGTCGGGCATTCCAGCCCCCAGATTCTTCAGGCCCATCACACAGCGGACCTTGGGCTTGAGTGTTTTTCCCACCGCGCTGAAAAGGCTTCCCAGCGCCGGGTAGTACGACGTCTCGGGAACGCCGGCGCCCGTGGAACGTACGGCCTTCAACTCGGCGAGGTAGTCTTCCAGAATCCGCACGAGCGGGTTGCCGGGCGTCTGCGAATCCGGCGGGCTGGTGGAATCGTTCAACTTTCGCCGGGCCATGAGGCCGCCCCTCTCCTGGGAAAGACGGCTTGTCATGATAGCAACTCTGTTGGCCGCCGACAATGGCGTCCGAAATTCCTGCGCTGCCCGTCGTCCCCGCAGTGAACTGCTAGGCTATTTTCGATCGTCCCTTCGGGACGGCGCGGCGCTCGGCGGTCAGCAATCAAAGGTCGGCGGGATTCTCCCGCCGAACTTCGGCGGGAGCCGGCTGGAACGTGTAGCGAGATTGCAGCCGAGGGCCAACATTGCACGCAGCGCGCTGCGTAGCTTTCCGAGTTCGCCACGGAACGCCACGGAGGGCGTTCTCTACGCAGGACCAACGGAACGCCACGGAGGCGTTCCCTACACAGGAGAACTGCTCAAACGGCCGCCGGATGAAAGACGGCGTCTACCAGGGCCGGCGTCCATGCGGAAGACGGTTGGGGCGAAGCGGCGGCACGGCTGGAACTCGGCAATTGCCAAGCGCTTCCCAACGACCCGAAGCAAACCATGGCGGCGGCCGCGGGCGAACTGATCACCGGAGGCGTGGGCGACGGGTCCGCTACGGCGATGCCGTCCAGATCCGCGCTGACCTGGTCCCAGGTGAGAGAACAGATGAGAGCGGAACTGGGATACCAGGAATAGTTGTACTTGGGGCCCCAGGGGTTGTACAGCGTGAAAGTACCGCTCGTGCCGTCGTATCCAATCACGTTGTAACAGTGGTCGCTTACCAACTTAGTAGTAGCTGAATCGGGGGCGCCGACGGTGCAGGCGGAGACCGCCTGGTTGCTGTCAATGGCGTCGATCAGGACCTGTTCATTGAAACCGCCGTCCCAGCCGCTGTAATTGACGTAGCTCGTGGCGGCACGGCCCAGCACCTGGGCGTCGACGTCGCCCGTCCAGCCGATGTCGATGCTCGCATAACTATTGCCGGTGTCGCCGCGGTCGTCATCGCCGGTCTCGTTCCACTGGGCATAGGCTTTCTCGGCCAGCGCTAGCCACAATACGTTCTTGGGATCGGTGACAGAATTACGCTGGTCGGAATAGGCCAGGTCGCCTTTGGAGTCGGCCGGCAGCCTGCGGTCGACCGTCACGTAGTCGGGCGTGCCGTTATCATTATAGAAGCGAACGGTCCAAGTGCCGTCTCCGTTGTCGATGAACATGTGCTCGATGTCCAGAGGAGAAACCCTGGCGATCGATCCCAACGCCGAGATGAAATAGCAGTCGCCAAGCTGGCCTTGCTGCACGTCGGTGTAGTGGGGCCCGGTGGCGCCGAACAACGAGCCCTTGCAATTCTGATAGGTGTAGGAGCCCCACGTCACCGCGGGATGATCCGTGCCCAAGAACCACTTGTCGACCAGCTCGGCGAGGTTCGATGCCGCATCGCCGGCAAACAGGTTGCCCAGCGGTTGACCCTGGTAGTTGGCGTTGGCCGTGTTGCCGTGGACCACGTCGCTGGCCAGCGCCTGGACGTAGGCGGGCATGTTCAGCAGCGCGGCATTGCTCACGATCTTCTGAAAGTCGCTCAGTTCGGTGGCGTCCACCACGCCGTCTTCCGTGCCGACACTTTCCAGGATCTGAATCATGTCGGCGCGGTTGATCTGGCCGTCGCGGGCAAACAGGCTGCTCGTCAGGGCCCTCAAACCGGGGTCTTGGAGACCCAGGTTGGGCAAGGGCGTGACCGTCGCTTGGGCCTTACCTTGGACGGAACCGCTCGTAGCGGTGATGGTGACGGCGCCCGGCGAAGCGGGAGCCGTGAACAGGCCGCCGGCGGCGATCGTGCCTGCGCCGGCGCTCCAGGCGAAAGCCGGCTGCCGCGCCATGGCTACGCCGAACTGGTCGTAGCCGACGGCGGTATATTGCTTCGTCGCCAGTTCCAGTACGGTGGCCGTCGCCGGGCTGACCTTGATGCTGGTCAATCCCTGGGCAACCGTCACCGCAACGCGACTGCTCACCGAAAGGCCTCCGGAGTCGGTAATGGTCGCGGTAAAGGAATACGACCCCAGCGCGCCGAACGTAACCGTAGTGTTCTTTGCGGCATTGGCGCCGTTGGCGCTGAACGTGGGCGGCGGCGCCGTCTTGGGCCGCGCGGTGGTGGACCAGGTGTAAGACAGGTTGGCCTCGCCACCGTCGTCGGCGCCCAGGACGGCCAGCGCGGCCGTGACGCCGGTCACGGATTTCGGCGTAGCGCTGGCCTTCGTCGCCACGCTGGGCGCAGTGTTGAAGACCGTCACCGTGGCCTTGCCTCGAATCGAGCCGCTGGCCGCGGTAATCGTAACCTTGCCGGCCGTGGCGGAAGGGGTGAACAGCCCCGCCGCCGTGACCGTGCCCGAACTGGCCGTCCACGTGGGCTGTACGGCCATGGGCCTGCCAGATTGGTCCCAACCCGCCACCGTGAACTGGTGCGTGGTATAGAGGTCCATCTTCACCTTGGCGGGGCTGACCGTGATCTTGGTCAATACCGGCTGGACGCCCGCCGGAGAGGAGATCAAGGACGCAGTAGTCGAATCGGTTGGACGAGGAAGACTGGTCCCGCTCAGCAGCAGCCTCGTCTCCAACGATTCGACTTGCAAAGTCCTGCTGAAGGTGGACCCCCGCTTCCCGCGGTGAAAACGGTACGGACCAGCGGCTGACGTGCTCATCGTCGACCACCCCTGACTGAGAACAGGTAGGACGGCGGCACCTATCTACCGCTCGGAACAGTACCCCCCATAATGGAAAGCTCGCACATCTCCTAAATTACCCCCGATCACCTTCGTTGTCAAGCGGAAGGAACTAACCCGATTAGGGAGGTCGCCCTACGGCCTGCCCGGCCGCAGATCAATACATTTGAGCACCTTGGTGTCTCGCACGAAGAACAGGCCCTCGGCCAGGGCCGGCAGGGCACGCGTAATGTTGTCGCAAACCTGCATGCGGGCCAGCTCTTCGTATTGCTTCGGGTTCGTAGCGGCCAGCACCAGCGTCCCGTCGGTCTTGAGGATCAGCAGCTTGTCGTCGGCCTTGATCAGTGTCGCGTAGCCGAAGGACGGTTGCGACCAGAGGATCTTGCGTGACCAGGGATCGAGACAGCGGAGTTCGGCCCGCGGCCCGTCCTGCCGCCCGTGGATGCCGAACAGATAGCCGCCGCTTTCCACACAGGTGGTGTACTGGCTCGCCAGGATTCGTGGATCTCGCCACAGGACCACGGCCTTGTCGCCGACGATTTTCGCCAGCACGGAGCCGATCCCGTAGCTGGCCGTCACGAACAGGTTTCCGTCCAGTACGACGGGGTTCGCCGCATTGACCGTCGGACCGATCCGGCCGAAGGGAAACTTGAACCGCACTTTCCCGTTGTCGGGATCGAGCGACAGCACGCTGAGCCGCGTGACGAAGATCACGTGGCGGACGCCGCCGACGGAGACCGCCACAGGCGACGAGTAGCTGGCCCGCTCGGCGGTGGCTTTCCAGACGGTCCGGCCGGTATCCACGGCGAAGGCCACGATCCCGGCTTCCTGCGTGTCGCCGCCGACGTTGACGATGATCTTATCGCCCTGGACGATCGGAGAGCTGCCAATGCCGAAGTACCCTTCGGGCGGCTCGCCTTCCACGGGCTGCTTCGCGCTGAAGTCCTCGAAAGTGTTTCGCTCCCAAAGGAGCCTGCCCGTCGCCGCGTCGAGGCAGCGCAGGTGTCCCATGGCGCCGTAGGTGTACACCCGCTCCGGGGCGATGATCGGGACAACCCGCGGGCCGTCGTCGTCGGACAAGGTCGGTAGATAGCTGGCCGTGAACGCCGCTTTCCAGGTGCTCTTGCCGGTGCTCGCCGCAAGGGCCTCGACGACTTCCTGATCGCCAAGGCGGTGAAAAAGGATGGCGCTTCCCCGGCTGACCGCGACGCCGGCAAACCCCCGCCCAACTTCGCGTTGCCACAAGGTCTTTGGCCCTGTGCCGGGCCAGGCACTGGCGATTCGCTCTGCGATGGCCACGCCGTTGCGATGCGGTCCGAGGATTTGCGGCCAGTCGCCGGCCTGGACAAGTTCACAGACTGGGGCAAGGCACGCCACCGAGAGTATGCTTCGCAGCAGACGTTGCATTTGGCTGTGGCCCACGGGACTGGAATTCTTGTCGCGTGCCTCGTAGCCGCCATCGTACTTCCTGTAGCACCGCCGGATCAAGCAGCAGAACCGCGCGGGGCCGGCAATCGGCCCTATCCCCGCATCCGTGAACTGCAAGGGCCGGCAATTCTAACAGGCTGGCAATTCTAAGCTTGAGTTTCCCCAAGTTGCGGTTACACTGGGGTTTGCGGCGCTACGGTGAGCCTACCCAGGCTTGTCGGGCAGGCACAGAAGTGCTTTACTGGTAAATACTTACGGAGGTGAGTGGTGGCTGGTGCTGCCCCTGGTCTTCAAAACCAGTGTGGGGCTCGGAAGGGTCTCGGGTGGGTTCGATTCCCATTCACCTCCGCCATTTCTTGGATTCCTATCGTCCTCGTGGCAGGTGGAATCGCCGCGGTGTTCTATGGGGCCAGGGGCCACGCCGTGGAAGTCTTCCAGAAGAAGGAAGTGACGGAGACGATCCAGTTTCCCATGCCCTTTACGCCCGGCCCGCCCGGCGGCGACTCCCCACTCCCCACTCCCCACTCCCCACTCACCCCCTTTGCTCCCGGCCCGGCCGGTGGCGGCTCTTCACCGTGGGGCGAGGCGACGGGGCCCGGCCAGTCGCCCGAGCCGGCGGCCCTTGCCAACGCCCCGGCCTTCGTCGCCCAGAAGATCACCCGCATCAAGTACGTGCCCGTCCGCGAGCTGGAGCCCACGCTCCTGCGGCAATTGACCGTGGGCGGCGTGATGCTGGTCCGCGACCCGGTCCGCGAACAAGTGGCCCTGGAGCGGGGTAGGCTCTTCCAGACCTACAGCGGCGACTTGCCCGCCTTGTGCCCTACCTGAGTGAGGTAATCCCCCGGTCATGGTGTCCATGGCCAAACAACCAACCAGGCCGGGCCGCTGGCGGCTCGTTCGCTGGCGAGCGTGGGTCCAAGCCGCTTTCCTGCTGGCCTGGCTCGACCCGCTCATGCTCCGCATGCACAGCGTGTGCTCGCCCGTGTTCCACTGCTATTCCTGCCCCCTGGCCACATTCGCCTGCCCGATCGGCATCCTGGCCAACTTCAGCGCGGTGCATACAATGCCCTGGATCGCTCTGGGCATCCTGGTGGCCGTGGGGGCGGTGTTGGGCAGCATCGTTTGCGGCTGGCTCTGCCCCTTCGGCTTCCTGCAGGACCTTGTGGCAAGGGTTCCGACGCCGAAGTTCCTCCTGCCCTCCTGGTTGGGCTACGGCCGCTACGCGGTGCTGGCCGTATTGGTCGGGGCAATCCCATATCTCTACGGCGAGAATCACCCCTTGTTCTTCTGCCGCGTTTGCCCGGCCGGGGCCATCGAAGGCGCCGTGCCCAATGCCGTCCGGCTGGCCCTTGCCGGTCAGCCGGTCCTTTGGCCGGGCCTGCTCAAGATCGTGATCCTGGCCGTTTTTCTGGTCGCCATGCTGTTCACCTACCGGCCTTGGTGCACGGTGGCCTGCCCGCTGGGGGCCATTTACGGGCTTTTCAACTACGTGTCGGTGCTGGTGGTGCGGTTCCGCGAAGACCAGTGCAACGACTGCGACGTGTGCCGCCGGCTGTGCCGCCACCACGGCCCGGCTGAGCAGCGGGCCGGCCAGCAGCGCTGCATCCGCTGCCTGGGCTGCATGGGCTGCGGCGCCCTCACGATCGGCACGGTTTTCGCCAATGGCAATTCTGCCAGGCCGGACAGCAAAAATTGTGCTGCCAGCGGTCGCGAGCCGGGCAGGTGAGGATTCTTCTCGATGAAAGACTTCGACCGGCGCAACTTTGGTCGGGGCGTGATTCGAGGCGGCCAGCGGTCCTGCTCTGCCCAGCACCGAAGGTGTGTTCCAGTTCCAGCCCAGGGCAACGCCCTGGGTCAGAATCGTCATCATACCACAAAGCCCTGAAGGGGCGGATCAAACTATGCCGTCAGACTAGCGCGCCCTTTCAGGGCTCCGCGGAAATCGGGCCCGAGGCCCCAGGGCATTGCCCTGGGCTTGTGCTGATCCGCCCCGTTGGGGCTTCGGACCTCAGGGGATAGCACGTGCCATGAACGAAGCCCAAACGCGAACTATCCCTCTTCCCCCCCGCCTTCAACCGTCCACCCTTAAGGGGGCCGCCCCAATTTGGGGCTGTCCACAATGGACAGGCGGACGAAAACCGGGACGGTCCCCTTCCCCCTTCCGCCTTCCGCCTTCCGCCTTCATCCTTCCGCCTTCATCTTTTATCCTTCCCCCTTCATCCTTCCGCCTTCATCCTTCATCCTTCCCCCAAAACCGTTGACAGAAACACGGCCCGGGTGGATAATGCCGCTGTCGGCCAATCCTTCAAAAAGGGGGAACGATCCATGAACCGATGGTTGCGATTTCTGTTCGGTGTAGTGGCCCTGGCGGTGGCCTTCGCGGTTGGCAACCTGGCCGCCAGGGCGGAGACATGCCGGCTCGAGCTCAAACGGCTGGGCTCGCTCAGCGGGCCTTCGGACGCGGTGGCCAGGCAATTGCGATTCCTGTGCCAGGTGGGCTCCACCCAGCGGTCCTTCATGCAGATCGGCACGGAAGGGGCCGGGCAGACGCCGCAGGAGGCCGAGTTCGCCCGCATCGTGAAGAAAGAGCCCAAGTATGCCTCGGCCCACCCGTTCCGTGGCACGCTCAAGTTCGGCACGCAGACGTTCGCCTACGCCTTCGACACCAAGGACGCCAAGTCGGACGCCTATAGCCGGATGTACTTCGATCTGAAGCACAGCGGCGACCTGTCGGAGCAGAAACCGATCGAAGGCAAATCGCAGGGGGTGTTTCCGGGCGGCGGTGGCAATTACCAGTTCCCCCGCGTCGATCTGACCCTGGACCTTGACGGCACGAAGGTCGATTACGCCTTCCTCGTGAGCCTGTACTCGAGCACCGCCGGCGATTTCAAGTACGCCTCGGTGTCGTTCATGTCGGCCGCCTATCGTGAAGGGCATATCACGGTGGCGGGCAAGAAGCGGCACGTGTACCTCCTGGATTACAACTGCAACGGCCGCTTCGACGACGAGATTGCGGTCCAGAAGAACGTTCAAGGCGCCGGCGGGCAGCTCTTTTTCCGACACGGCGACCTGCTGCTCATCGACCCGGACCCCAACGACCCGAAGGCCTTCAGCTATAACAGCATCGAGTCGTCGGCCCAGCAGTATGTATCGAAGCTGCTGGCGATCGACGGGAAGTTCTATGCTTTGAAGGTATCGCCGGCGGGTGACGAGTTGACGCTGACGCCGTCAGTGGCGCCGCTGGGATCGGTCAGCAGCCCGCACGAAGGTTTTCGGGGCGCCCTGTGGAGCGACCTGGGGTATGTACGGGTCGAGTGCGGGGGCGCGAAGCAGGCCGCCGTGCCCGCCGGCAAGTGGAATCTGGCGACTTACACCATCGACCGTACCGGCTGGCGCGAGCCGCCCGAGACCGAGCCGGCAAAGAACGACGCGGGCAAGCAGAAGGCGGGGGCCAAGGCCGAGCCGGAAGGCGGCTCGGTGCTGGAAGCCCTGCTGAGCCTGTTCGCCTCCGCTGCGGTGGCGCCCACGCGGTCGGGGAACACCATGGTCTCCGCCGCCGCGGCCAAGGACTGCCCGCCGATTACGGTCCGCCCGGGCCAAACCGCGGCGCTGCCCTTCGGCCCGCCCTATAAGCCGGTCGTCACGGCCAGCCCGCAGTTCGTCCCCCCCGGTGACGCCGGGAAAGAGGCGCAGAAGCAAATCTCTTTGCAACTGTCGCTGGTCGGCGCGGGCGGCGAAGTTTGCAACAATCTGCTGATCAACGGCGGCCGGCCTGACGGTCCCAAGTTCACCATTTACAACGCGAAGGATGCCATTGTGCAACAAGGCACCTTCAAATATGGCTGAGGTTTCACCTGCGGGTACTCGTGGCGAGTACCATCCAAGGCCGAGAAGCAGTACGTGGTTCGCGTGAGCATGAAGGCGGGGCCGTTTGCGATCGACCAGAAGGCGAAGAGCGTCATTCGCCCGGCGACCGACAACGTCGAGCATTCCTACGAAGAGGCCGAATAGGCCGCGTGCTCGAATGACCAATCCCTGGTAGTTGTAGGGTGGGTCGAGCGCAGCGAACCCCACCATAACCCGCGACCAACGCCGCCGCTTTAGTCATTGGGATTTGTCATTGGTCATTCTCGCCCACGGCCCTACCGGCTTTCTTTCACCCGCACTGGCAGCGGTTTCAGGCCCACCACTTTCATCGGCAGGCAGATGAACTTGTCCGCGGCGGTGACGTACAGGGTCTTGAAATCCGGGCCGCCGAAGCAGAGGTTCGAGGCGTAAGAGACCTTGATCGTGCCCAGCAGTCGGCCCTGGGGCGAATAGACCCGCACCCCGGCCCCGCCGCAGCCCAGGTACAGGTCGCCCTGCTCGTCGAGCGTTATGCCGTCGGGATAGGCGTGTACCTCGATCCACAGCCGCGGCGGGCCCAGCTTGCCGGGGGCCAGCACATCGCAGGTATAGATCCGCTGCCCGCCGCAATCGCAGAGGTACAATATCTTCTCGTCGGGCGAGAGCAGGATCCCGTTGGGATTCCGGCAGACGGTCGAGACCCGCGTCACCTTGCCCTCCGGCGAGCAGTAATACACGTCTTCTTTCATCACCGCCTTCTGGCCGTGGTGCGCGTAGTTGGGATCGGTGAAGTAGAATCCGTCGAGATGGTCGATGGTCAGGTCGTTCGGCTCGTTGAAGTGCTTGCCGTCGATCTGGCTGCAGAGGATCCGCTTCTGCCGGGTCTTCACGTCGAAGGCCACCACGCGGTAGGCCGCTCCCTCGCAGGTGTACAGCTCGCCCTTGGTGTTGATCTTCTGGCCGTTGGCATCGGTGCTGTCCAGCACGAAGGGCGCCACCGGCTTGCCCAGCTCGTAGAAGTGGATCGAGTCTTTCTTGCCGTCGGAGAAATAGACGTTGCCTTGGGCGTCGGCCGTGGGACCTTCGCAGAACCCGTAGCCGGTCCCGAGCACTTGCGGCTTAGTGCCGGGCTGGATGATCTCATCCAGCGTGGTCGCGGCCCAAGCGCCGGCCGCCGCACCCAAAACAACGAGCATCGCCGCGGCGAAAGAACCGTTACGCAATCGAGCGGAATTCATGGTGTAGCTCCTTGGAACGAGAGATTCACGGGGACCACCCCTTCGGCCATCTTGCCCAACATAGCGACTGCCGCGCAAACAAGCAAGCCGCGGCCGCCGGGGGTAGTGGTAGTTCTTTCTGGCGGCGCAATTGACGCCTTCGGTACCCGGCCTTCGCACCTGGCGGTTACACCGCCTTGGCTGGCGGCGACATCGCCGGAATCGCTCGCCGGTCATTCCGGAGGAATGCCAGACATTAGCCGGTGGTTGAGGAGCGCTAGCGACGACACCACCGGTCGCGAGATCCCACACCCAGCCGACCCCAAGGGGGTCGAAGCGATGTCCTGCGACCCCTTCCGGGGTCGGCAATTTATGAATCTGCGGACCCCGGGGTGCGCTATCGCGACCCGGGGCTACTGTCTTGGAACCCTATGGGGTTCCCCGGGCGCCTCTGCGATTCCACCCGTTGCCAGAATGAGTTGCCAAGCGCCCGTCGTGGCCAGCGGTGGACGGTATTGCGGAGATGCTACACGCGTGCCGGAAGATCCACCCCCAGTCGGATAAACCGCAGTACCGCCAGTCGTTTGGCATCGTGGCCGGTGTCATCGCTCGGCAACCTCCCCAAAGCGCCGGCGGCGGTCTAACGAAGCGGCCGGGCGGCCCCGAGCGGTCCCAACCCTATTGCGGACTGACCGAAATCTCCGGCCTGCGTTCCAGGAATTTCCGAGTCCGCTCAAACTCCTCGTCAACAGGGCACTTGAACACCCTTTTCATCTCCCAAAGGTCAACACCGTCAGACTCTCCATCAAAGTCTGACCGCTCCTGAATCAAGTTCTCTTCCATGCTCTGTAAAGGGCATAGGGCCGCGCACTCGCCACACCTTTCATCTTGCATCTCACGGGGTTGCGGGGTGAAACCCCAAGGCCCGTAATGTGTGACCAACGTAGTGGGCTCGCCGTCAGCGGGGCACTTGAACACCTCTGTCTTTTCCCAAATGTCGGACTCTCTCCTTGGGCCTGAACCCATCCGATGCTGTTTCCTGCTTTGCAAATAGGATGGGCCACCGCACTTGTCACACTTCGCAACTATCATACTTTTCCCCTCAACGCTGAAGAATGGCGTGCGTAGGGCGTTGCCACCCAGCAATTGGCGGCCGGGTCCCACCCTACGTAAACACCTTGATTATACCTGACCCACGAAAGACGCAACACCTCTTTCGGCGGGGGTGAGAAATTGATCGCGCCGATCTTGCCCAGTTTTCCATCTAGCTGCGCCCCGGCTTCCCCCGCTTTCCACCCCTTCGAGCTACTTGATGAAATGGAGGTAAAGCAAGTAAGCGTATATGCACATTATTCCAGCTTCACCAAATCGCACGAGGGTGGCTCCCGAAGCATATGCGCTTAGCCGTCGCCGCACCCTCTGGTTACATACCCGAGCCGCGGCCAGGATAGCAAACTGCATTGCGTGCGGGAGTGCGACTCCGACCGTCACAAGCAATACGTCAAGTGCGAAGTCAGCAATAGCGACCCAAGACAAAAGAAGCCCGCCGAAAGGCCAGAAATAGCCTACGATGAAGATTAGCAAGACCACGCCGCTACGTACACACACGAACTTAATTGAGCGACGAACCACCAGGGTGAACACCTGCTTGTCGGTAAGTGTGTAGATAGATTCATTCATTGCGGGTGTCACACTATAGGCGGAAGCATCGGCAGTCTCCTCCGATGGGTCTACAGCCGTTACGGTTTTCTCTGGTTGGTTGTCCCTGATACCTTGCGCTGTCTGCGGCGTAATCTCGTCAGCCCAACGCTTGAACTTTTCTTCATCGCTATCCGAAGTCCCCTTTCTTCGCTCGGCGTCATAGGCTTGCGACCAATGAAACATTAAGCAGCCCCACAAGGAACAGAAATAGTAGAAGGTGATATATTGGTGGATGTCAAAGCCACTCTTTATCCAGAATCCAATGATGAATACTGTGAACCAGATTGCTAGCGAGCCCGAACCTCCTGCGTAGGAAAACAGAATTCCAAACAACAGCCACCAATTGTCAAAATGGTAGGCCAGGAATGGCACAAGTAGGAGCGGAGCC
>JBEKTY010000064.1:0-39506 GCA_049515555.1 Thermoguttaceae bacterium | reverse complement strand
GACACCCTGTACGGCCTCGGAGCCGGCGTGTGGACACGCGACAACATGACGGCCTTCCGCATGGCTCGCGGCATCCAGGCAGGGCGAGTTTGGGTCAACTGCTACCATCACTATCCCGCGCACGCGGCGTTCGGCGGCTACAAGAGTTCCGGCGTAGGGCGTGAGAACCACAAGATGATGCTCGATCATTACAGCCAGACTAAGTGCGTGCTCGTCAGCTACGACCCCAACGCGCTCGGCTTCTTCAGCGGCAGGTAATGGACCTTGCCTGCGCCACAAGACAACATCGGCAATCCAGTTCAGCGGGTGCTTGCCACGCCGGCGGCGCTTGCGGTCATTGAGCGGCTCAAGAAGAAGTACGGCCCGCTGATGTTCCACCAGTCGGGCGGGTGCTGCGACGGCAGCGCGCCGATGTGCTTCCAGCTTGGCGAATTGCTGGTTGGAGACAATGATGTGCTGCTCGGCGAAGTCGACGGCTGCCCATTCTATATGAGCGCCAGCCAGTATAACTACTGGAAACATACCCAGTTGATAATCGACGCTCTTCCGGGCGCTGCCGAGGGCTTCTCCCTCGAAGGCCTGCTGGATGTACACTTCCTAACACGCAGCCGAGTGTTCAGCCCGGAAGAATACCACGAGTTGGAAGCTGCGGGTTTGCTTTAGGCGCGGCCATAGATCATCTGGGCCACGGAAGATTCAAGAGTCTGTAGCGGCCTAGCGGATTGGCACAGCCAGGCCGATCATTCCTCTTCATCCCGCACCACCACAGCCAACTCAATGGTGACACGGGTGATCGCGATGGCACGGCCGAGACCAGGGCTGGGCGGCGGGGCCAAACGAAAAAGGCCGCGAAGGTAAGCAACGGAACGGGACTGCGGGAAGTCCCATGGGCCTTCGGGGCAGAGGGGGTGCCCCGCACTTCGCGGCCGATGATCGTTGTAACATGGCGAGACAGGGTTGTCGATAGCCCAGGATGCGACTCCATTCCGGCTCCCGATCTACATAGTCTTCAACGTCCAGGGCGAGTGGGGTAGCGGTGGTCCGCCCCGGTCTGCCCCGGAGCGATTTGTGCAATTCTGGCTCTATCCCGAGAGTGGCTTCCACCTTGACCTTCCCACCCCAATCCTCGCAGCCGGCGAAGCCGAGACGATCTTGCGGGACAAACCCGCCTTTTTCCTCGCCAAGAACGACGATCCCGAAAGCCACGAAAGTCAATATAATCCCGTGCAACGGAAATACGGCTATGGAGAAGAAGAACTCGCTGCCGAAGACGCGGCGTACATCCTATTCGATGTGTGGAAACTGCCGCCGGATGTGTCGCTCGACGTGAAGGCAGGCCGCCCGTAGCCGCGTCGCTACGCCGGTTTCAGGGCGACACGTCAACCAACAGTTCTCTGTGGAGCATCATCATGGCACAAAGCGCTCGGGCTAATGTGTATGCAGAACTGTTGTTGGGCCTACTTGTGGCGGGTTTCATCATCTTGTGTTTTGGATGTGATGGTGGCCTCACGCCCGAGCAACGTGCCGTGGAAGAAAAGCGGCGGGCAGCCGGTCGTCCCGGTGGCCTCGCCGACAGGTCGCTGTCGGCGTCCAGCCGCCCTTCGCCCCATCAAGCCCTGGCAGCCTCCAGCATAGCCTTATAGGTCGTCCGCCAAACGATCCCAGCCCGCCCAAACAGCGAGCCTATTCCTCCACCTCCTCGCCCGCGTCGAGAGCGTTGATGATATCGAGGTTCTCACGCAGGCTCTCGACGACCTGCGAGGCAAATTCACCGTACTTCTGTATCCACGCCCGCACCGTAGCTTTTGTGAGTCCCGTCTTCAACGCGATGTCCCACTCGGCTATGCCTCGCTCGTGCAGGGCAAGGACGAGAGGCAGCTTCCGGACCATTTTGATTACGTTGGGCGTCCCCAGTGGCTGCGACCTCCTCAATACGCGATCAGTGAAGTTGGAGTCAAGCACACGCTGTTTGCGGGCGCGCATGGTGATTTCCCGGTGGGGTGATGGGGGTGATTCCATCTTTATATCATTTCCGACGCGTCGCTTCCAGCAGAGCCGTGGCGGCCTGTTCCCCTGCCTTGCCAACAGGCTGCGTGTACGCCGCAACGTAGCGTCCAGCCGCCCCAGCCCTGCCGCTTGCCTGCGGAGGAGGGGGTGACCGACGCAGGCAAGCTGGCTGAAGGCGTTCCGAGAAAACGGTGGTATTTCGGGACTCCGAGCAAACGTATGGGTAGATGAGACAGCTAACCAAATAGCAACCTCGTAGCCCGAGCGACCAAATGGTTCGCGGCTACTCGACCACGACCGACGGGCAGGAGATTGTTACCTCGGCCTTGTCGCTGGCGGTGACCCGGACGAGAATGATCAGCCAGGCGCTGCCGTCGCGGTAAGGGCCGGTGGGTTCCCTGCTTCCGCGTAAGCGGAAGGCCGGTCATTCCCAATTGACTTTCATGGATTCCGCAAGCATATTGTTCGGAACGAGATATGTTGAGCGAACGCTGTTGTACCCGTTAATCGTCCAGCGGACGAGGCCAATTCCCGGATGTTTTGACAATACTGAGTAGAGGCGATTTCAAAGTTTGAAGAAAGGCAATTACATCATGAAGAGCCACGACATGCAAGGGAGACTCCTGCGACCAACTTCGGCTTGCAACCTAGTGACGGTTGCCTTGATGCTCACGCTGTCGACAACTTCGATAACGCAGTCCGCGGCGTTGGGGGAAAGTGCCGAAAGCCAGCCTGGGCTAAACTATTCGCCCGAGGAGATGGACAACAACATGGTGCGCGTCCCGGCCGGATCATTTCTCTTTGGCATGTCCGCCAAGGAGAAGCTGGCCGCGGCCAAGGAAGCCGGCGTGCATCCGGACATGCTCCGCTTCCACTCCAATCGGCAGTTGTTGACCACCAAGGAATTCTGGATCGACAAGTACCCGGTGACGCGAGGCCAGTTCCTGCGTTTCATGAAGGCCACGGGGTACAAGATTCAGTACAATGGCTGGCTCGTCGCCTGGCGTGAGTTGGTCGGCGATCCCTTTGTTGCCGATCCGGTCAAAATGTGCTGGCCGATGATCGGCGTGAACTCCGTAGACGGCGCCGCCTATGCCAAATGGGTCGGTAAACGCCTGCCTACCGAAATCGAATGGGAGAAAGCGGTGCGCGGCACCGATGGCCGGTTGTATCCGTGGGGAAACACCTGGAAGGACTCGGCCTGCTACCGCAACCCCGGCAATTTGTCGCTGGGCGCCGGCTTTCCGGTGGGATCCTTCCCCGATGGGGCCAGCCCTTACGGTGTGATGGATATGGTGGGCTCCGTGTTGCAATGGGTCGAGGTGGTTATCACGCCGCCCGTGGCCTCGGAGTCGGGTATGCAAGATACCAACAACTATTTCCTGGCCGGATCCAGCCTGCTCCATCAGCAGCCTTACAGCCACATGGTCGGCCACCGGTTGTCGCACTCCCAGGAGAATCGGATCTACGATAGCGGCTTCCGCTGCGTTTCCGACGTGAAACCGCAGAATCTGGCGACCAGTCCCAAGTATGCGCCGCCACCCGTTGCGGCCCCCAAGCCGGTGAAGCTGCGGGCCGACCTGTTTCTCAAAGAGCCAATTCGGCTTGAGCCTTTGGGGTGGGCGACGTTCAATATTCATGTGCCCTGGTTTCCCGAGAGCGTGTGGTCCGTGGACTGCCCCGAGGGGCGATTCGGCCCGTTTGGGGGCGCAATCGCATGGCCTTACGAGAAGGAGAGCGAGTGGAAGATCGACTGGAAAGTCGAAGACGGCGGACGGCGGATCAGCTACTCCCGAGAGAAGGATGGCAAGAAGCTGAACTTCGAAGCCTGGGTGGACGGTCCGGTGGTCGAATACCGGATGTCGGGGGAAAATATGGAGCCGCTCGACCTTTCCGCTTTCTGTTTCAAAACCTTCAGCCCATTTTTCAGCAGCCAAGAACGGTTGACACAGAACCGGTTGGACGGGAACACGTTGGTGCGTTCGTGCGATTTGCCGGTGAACCCGCTTTTTCCCGCATCCTTTGGCTGGACACTGCATGGGCTTGACGTTCCGAACACAAGCCGGCACAAGTCTTTTCAGGGATTGAATCCCGGCGCGGCGATTTTCAAGGCATATCAAGGCTCGGCGTACTTGATGATCGTGGGACCGCCCGGGGTTTCAGCGGGCGGCAATGGCTGGGTGCCCTGTACACATCTTGGCGGTCCGAAACGACTCGTTGAAAAGAGCGGCGGAGGCCGGATCGTGTTCTGGCTCGGCGACTTCGATGGCGCCAAGAAGTACTTGAAATATGAATGACCCTGGCAACAGGAGTAACATCATGCCAATGCGAATGACGATCGTAAGATCGTCCCATTTCATACTAACCCGAAGCGCAAGCGAGGGAACGACTTACCGCGCTCGCTGGCGCTTCGGGTTAGTGTCACTGTCAGCCGCGAGCAGTATAACGCACCTCCGAATTCCGAGAAAGGAAAAAACCATGCTCTCGACAACGCGCGCCACCGGCAAGCTCCGGCAGATATTGGGCCGTCCCCTCGCTGTACTCCTTCTTGCCGCTGCTGCGCTGGCTGGAACGGCTTCGCTGCCGGCGCAGGAGACCGGCTGGGGCCTGCACAAACGAATGTTCGCTGTGCCAGCGCCGGGAAAGGTCACGATCGACGGCCGTTTGGACGACTGGGACCTGTCCGGCGCGATCACCGTGTACGTGACGGCGGCGAGCAAGGACGTGCAGAGCGGCCGCGTGGCGGTGATGTACGACGCGGACGCTCTTTATCTGGGCGGCGAGGTGCGCGACCCGTCGCCGCTTATGAACCGCCACTCGCCCGAGGCGGAAGGCGACTGTGGGTGGGACGCAGACTCCTTCCAGTTCCGCCTCGTGCTCGATCCCGCTCTGGGTTACCCGACGACCGAGACCAACTGGAACAAGAGCAAGAACGACCAGCTCGTTCATCTGTTGCTGTGGTACTACACGGATCGCCAGGAAGCGAACCTGCAAGCGGTCAGTGGCATGACCAGTGACCTGCTGCCGGGCGCACAGAAGTTCGGCGTCATGCCGAAGAAGAGTTACGAGGCGGTTTACCGCATGGCCGACGACAAGCGCGGCTACACGTTCGAGTACCGCATCCCGTGGGCCACATTGGCGGCGAAGAACCGGCCGAAAGGCGGCGATGTGGTGGCGGCCAGCTTGCAGTTCAACTGGGGCAGGCCCGACGGGCTGAAGACCGCCGGCTACAGCGCTTGGGGATACGATCTGATGGCCTATCCCGGCTTTCCGTATCAGAATGCGGGTTGCTGGGGCAAGTTGATCTTCTCGAAGACCGGGCATCTTCCGAAGGAACTGGTCGAGGAAGGTCTGCCGCCGGAGAAGCCGCTGCCGCTCAAGTTTACCTATGACATGCCGGAAGAAGGCCAGGTTTCGCTGGCGCTCTTCAATGACCGCAACGAGGTAGTGCGCACGCTGACCGCCGCCGCGCCGCGCCTGGAGGGAAAGTTAGTCGAACAGTGGGACGGCCTGGATAACCTGAGCCAACCGCTGCCGGCGGGAACCTATACGTGGAAAGGGCTCTATCATAAGCCGATCACCACCCAGTTCGTAACTTCCGTGCATAACTCGGGCCAGCCGCCGTGGAAGACGGATGCCAACGATGGCGGCTGGGGCGGCGACCATGGCGACCCGGTGGCCGTCTGCACGGTAGGGAACGACTTGGTGATGGCCTGGCAAATCGCGGAAGCCGGCTGGGGGATCATCCGCACGAATGGCGAAGGCAAGAAACGCTGGGGCATACTCCACATGGCAGACTACCTGGCCACGGATACGGCGCGGATCTTCACCGGCGAAGGGACGGAAGTCCGTTGCTATGACGTGAAGGATGGCCGGCCCCTGTTCTTCAGCAACGGCGCCGCCTACCTGGCGGCGCCGCCGGGCGGTGACGACAAGACGAATCGCGTAACCGGCCTGGCATACCTGGACGGCAAAGTTTCTGTCTCTTTCGCGGCACGCAACCTGATTGGCGTGTATGATGCGACGAGGGGCAAGATGCTCACCACCTGGAGCGTGCCGTCCCCCGGATCGCTGGCGGTGCGTCCTGCCAGGGATCTGGCAGTGATCAGCAACGGCAAATTGATTTCGATCAAGGATGGAGCCGTATCCGCGCTGGCGAGCGAGCATCTGGACATGCCATTTGGCGTCGCGGTCGATGCGGCAGGCGCGCTTTATGTTTCGAATCGCGGCAAGCTACAGAACGTCTCGGTCTTTTCGCCACAGGGGAAATACCTGCGTAGCATCGGCAAGTCGGGTGGCCGGCCCGACATGGGGCGATTTGATCCCAGAGGCATGCTGGAACCGGCCGGCATGGCCATCGATGGCAAGGGTCGTCTGTGGGTTATGGAGTGCATCGACTCGCCCAAGCGGGTGAGCGTTTGGGATGCTGCGATGGGCACGTTGCAGAAGGAATTCTTCGGCGGCGCGCACTACTCGGCCTTTATCTGGATGGATTCAGAACGACCCGACGAGGTCTATTGCGACGGCGCGCTCTGGAAAGTGGACTTGGATAAGAGAACCTCCTATCCCTACAGCACCGTCTGGCGCCAGCGCGATCCCAACTCGCCCGCCAACTTGTCGACACACGGTGGTGGCCTGCACATGTTTACCGCGAAGAACGGCCGCCAGTACGGTTATGCCACTGACGGCATATACTCGAAGGTGTTGTTTATGCGCGTCGGCGATGTCTTCCAACCGCTGCTGGCTTTTGTGTCGGGTCACGGCACGGGGGGCGGGGGATGGAAAACAGAGTGGATTCCTTATCCGGCCACCGCGAAGGCGTTTCGCGATCCGACGTTCAACAAGAAAAACCCCTGGGGCGCCACCCTTCCCTGGGTCGATGCCAACAATGACGGGATCATGCAGCCGGAAGAGATCGGTGCGGTGGTGGTCGCGCAGAACTTTTCCTGCGCGGACCGCGACTTGAATCTCTGGATGCCCAAGGGCGAAGTTTACCGCCCCCTGGGTATCGAAGCCAACGGCCGTCCGGTCTATGACTTCACCAAGCCCGAGAAGGTGACCTTTCCATGCAACTTGGCCGCTGCGGACCCTGCCGACGGGAGTCTGTACGGCTTCTCGGACAACCCACCGGATGGTCCGAAAGCGATCTGTTTTGCACGATTTCAGCAGGGCGGCAAGATGCTTTGGGCCTACCGGGGCGGCATGGCCTGGTTTCAAGGAGGACTCAGTCAGCCGCCACAGCAGCCGGGCAAGATCGTGGGACAAACCGTGCTGCTCGGCACGGCGGGCGACTATTGCGGGTTCGCCACGTATTTCGGCGTCCATCATCTCTATACACGTGACGGCATCTGTGTCGGCACGGTCTTCCGCGATCCGCGGACGGGCGGCGATCTGGGAGCCGACGTCATCGCCTGCGAGAACGGAAATGGGCAGCTCGTGAAGCCGAAAGGGATGAACCGGTACTTTGCGTTGGGCGGCGACCAGGACGGACGCATCACCGAGGTGTTCGGGCTGGATACCGTGAAACGGTTGCCGGGCGGCACGCTGACCATCACGCCTGCGGATAGCAAACAGGTGATCGATGCCTTTGCGGCCTACCAGGCGAAACTGGCGCGCGGACAGCGGTTGGTCATCGTGCGCGGGCGTAAGGCGCTGGAACTGGCCCAGCCGGTGACAAAAACAATCAACGCCAGCCAGTCCTTCCAGGCCCGTACCGCCTACGACGAAAAGAACCTGTACGTCTTGTTCGAGGTGACGAGCCCCGCGCCGATGGTCAACGGCATGACGGATCCGCATCTTCTCTTCAAAGGAGGCAACTGCCTGGATATCCAGTTCGCCACCGATCCCAACGCCGACAGCAAACGCGAGAAGCCGGTGATCGGCGACCTGCGTCTGCTGATCTCCCGCAAGAACGACAAACCGGTGGCGGTCCTCTACCGCCCCAAATTGAAGGACTTCAAAGGCCAGCCAGTCGTCTTCCGCACGGCCAACGTCGAATCCTTCGACAGCATCGACTCCACCGACCGGGTCGCCCTGGAATACCAGCAGTTGACTAGTGGCTCCTTCAAAGCCGTGGCCACCGTGCCGCTGGCAATCCTCGGCTGGCAACCGCAGCCGCGGACGAAAGTACAGATCGACGTGGGCTACATTTTCGGCAACAACGAAGGCACGAAGGCCATGGTGCGCAGCTACTGGAGCAACAACGGCTTTTCCGCGGGCGTCCTCAACGACGTCCCGAACGAAAGCAAGCTGGTGCCAAAAGAATGGGGCATGGCAGAAGTCGAGTAGCATCGCTGCAAGCCGTAATCTTCAGGACGGACCTATATCAAGCTCCTCGAACGCTTGAGGTGAAATAATGAGAGTGCACGTGCGTCGAAAAGCAAACGGTTCGAATTCCTGCTGGAGTCTTGGCGGTTCTGTGCTGAGCACGGCGATCACGCTGTTTGCGGTGATTGCAGAGGCACGGGGCGACGTCCGCCTTCCCGCGATTTTCAGCCACAACATGGTGCTCCAACAGAATCGGGATGTGCCCGTGTGGGGTTGGGCTGCACCCGGTGAGAAGGTTATGGTGTCGTTTGCCGGACACCGAGCGTCGGCCACCGCGGATCAAAGCGGCCGTTGGGCGACGAGGCTCCCCGTGCCGGCGGCCGACGGCATCCCCGGCACGCTCGTCGTGCAGGGCAACAACCAGATCGTGCGCAACAACGCGGTGGCCGGTGAGGTCTGGCTCTGTTCGGGGCAGTCGAACATGCAAGTCTCACTCGGCGGAGTAACCGGCGGCAAGGAGGCGACTGCCGCCGCGAAATTGCCGATGCTCCGGTTATTCCAGGTCCGCATGTCGGCCGCGGCGGAACCCAGGCAGGATCTCGAAGGGGCGTGGGCCGTGTGCTCGCCGGAGACGGCAGGCGGCTTCTCGGCCGTGGGTTTTTTCCTCGGCCGCCGCCTGCACCAGGACCTCAAAGTCCCCGTGGGCGTGATCGATAGTACCTCGGGCGGCACGGCGGTCGAGGCGTGGATCAGCCGGCACACGCTCGATTCCGACCCGGCGATGAAGAGGCTCGTACGGCCCGACCCCGAGTTCTTCAAGATCCTCGATCAGTATGACCGCGACAGGGCGCAGTGGGAACAAGCCCGGGCGGAGAATCGCCGCCCCATGCCCCCGGATCCAAATTCACCATTCCGCGGCTGGGGATACCCGACATCAATTTTCTACAACGCCATGATTGCCCCGCTGGCTCCCTATGCGATCCAAGGGGCGGCATGGTATCAGGGCGAGGCCCGAACCGGCCGTCCCGAGCAGTATGCCCACGAGCTGAGTACCCTGATCGGCGACTGGCGGTTGGCGTGGGGAAGCCCGTTTACTTTCCTGGTCGTACAGTTGCCCAACATCAAACCGACGTGGAACTGGCCGATCACTCGCGAACAGCAGCAGCAGGTGGCGCGGACCGTTTCCCGCGTTGGACTGGTCGTAACCATCGACGTCGGCGGTTCGGGCGACCTGCATCCGCCGGACAAGAGGCCTGTCGGTGAGCGCCTGGCGCTGACCGCCGAGGCGATGGTCTACGGCCGGAATGTCGTGTGCTCCGGACCGGTCTTCGACACCATGAAACTGGAAGGCAACAACGTCCGCTTGCATTTCAAATGCACCAGCGGCGGGCTGGTGGCCCGAGGCGGTGGAGACGTGAATGGGTTTTCCATTGCCGGGGCCGACCGGAAATTCGTCCCCCCCAAGGCCGTGATCGAAGGCGATACGGTCGTCGTTTCGGACAAAGGGATTGCGCGGCCGGCGGCAGTGCGATACGCTTTTGAAGACGATCCGGTGTGCAATCTGTTCAACGGGGCAGGATTGCCCGCATGCCCTTTCCGCACAGATGATTGGCCGCTTGGCGGTTCCTCGCAGTGAGAGAGCATGTCACGAGATGCGGCAATTGCGACATCGGCGACCGTCCCTGTGTTGGTCCAACGAGTTTCGGTGCCTTTCATGTTCTCCCTAACTCGCGATATGCCGTCGATTTATGTTTGGGTAGGTCGCCCGGTATATGACGGGGCTTGAACGGCTACCAGGCCTGGGCCAGGTGCTGGCGATGAAATTCGCCGTCATCGTGATGACCGAGCTGCGAGTGATCGTGGTGCCGGGCAATCACCCGAAAACGGGCCAAAGGGCGGATGGGACGGCGAGACGCCGATGACTGGATGTTCGTGTAAGAGTCCATGGTTGACCTCCTCTGCAAGAAGACCGCCGCGTGTCTTCGACCCGTCTGCACAGACGGGTAGCGATCGCCTCGTCACGTTTCCGGCATGCGCCCTGTCGCCATCGGGCCCCCAGCGTCAATTCCTGTCGACCGGTGCACCCTTGGCAGAAAAAGTGGTATTTCGAGACGTCGTTTTCGGACTGGGTTTGTCGCGAAAGTCAGGCGGAAGTGTCAAATTGCCGACCCGGAGTCAAGAAAAACCGCAAAGTTTCCCAACCTGACCCCACCTTATGGCGTTTCGCTGCGGAGTTGGGGGTGACCGCCGCAGGTTAGCTGGCTGACGTCGTTCCGGGAAATCGGTGTTTGATGGGAATCTCAGATAACGGTTGATTAAATGAAAAATTTGGGGCCAGAAATAGCCGCCGTGTCGCGGGATGGGAGATCATGGACAAGTTCTCCCAAAGCTGTGGACTTCTTGGGCGGTGGCGTCTGCGTATTAGCTTGACTTTCCTGAACCGCCGGCGCGGACTCACGGCAGGGCCGTTAAGACGGAGCCCGCTATGGAATGAACCTTAAACGGTCACAGCCCAGAAATCTCTCAAAGAGCTTCCTAGTCTCGTTCGTCCCACCGAGGACTAGCGCCCCCGTGAATCTTCCCTGGATTCTCACCCTCATCGTGCCCGCCGGAATTCTCCAGCGGCCGACCGACGATTGTGATCGTGACCGGCGAAAGCTGGCTTGTCAAGCGCCGCTGGAGATCGGCCCAACCGAGATTGGCGCTGCCAGCCGGAGTTGGATCAAAAACATCCCAGCAACTCCTCGCGTGCGTCGGTCTGATATTTCGGTCATTCCAAACTCGGCCGCACGATCTCGCCTCGTGCTTGAGCGTTCTCGTTCTCATAGCTGCCGAAGAACTGGGCGTTGGCGTCAAGCCAGAGGGTGATCCGATGGAGTTCCTGCGGGGAGAGTCTCACGTCGTAATGCCCCTTGTCGAGCAATTGGAACAACTTGGATGCCCGAGCCCCGAACTGGCCCGGAATTGTACTTGAGGCGACCCAGCGGTTCCATTCCCCCGGGCCACAGTCGTAATAATGCGTGTACGGCCCCAGGTTCGTGTACGACGTGGACCAGCGCGAATCGACAGACCAAGGCCGCCCTTTTTTATCCACCGGGCCGGCCGACAGGTCGAGTGCCTGTGGAGACTTGGCGTGGCAGGCGACGCAGCGCGCATCGAGCACGGGTTGGACCAGGCGCGGGAAACTGAGTGGGTTCGAGCCGTCCGACTCGGGCTTGATCCGGGACGGCACCCGCCGGAGGGCCAGCGGCAGTCCCGACCGTGGCGGCGGGGTGCGGTTCGGATCCTCGTGGCAACCCTGGCAGGCGTGAACTTCCCCGGCTTGGAAATAGGTATCCGTCCGCATTGACTGCACGGCCAATCCCCGCGCGTCCAGGGCTTGGAAATAGAGCGGCTTGCCGGCTGGGACTAGAAACTGCGCGCTGCCGTCACTCTCGACGGGCACTGTACCCAGCACCGATCGGGCGCCGTTGTCCATGGCATAACCAATCCTGGGTTCATCCTTATGCGGCCTGCTGTTGGGTCGCGGCAAGACCTGAACGATCCGTAAGGCCTTGATCGTCGTGCTTGCGGGCCAAGCGCGGCGGCTATCGTAAACGTTCATGACCGACACCGTGGCCGCCGGAGCGGTTGGCGCCGTCGGATTCAGCGAGTCGTCTGCTAGCGGCGACCGGATGACCGACGGGCGGGGTCGCGCGGCCAGGGGGATCGGGCTCAAGCACGAAATGTCCGGATCGAGATAAAGGAACTCCTTGTTGCCGAACGCATCCGCCAGGTAGATTCCGAACCGGTTCTTTTCACCCCGATCCGCCGTTCCATCGGAATCGTAAACGCAAAGCCAGAAGTCTTCACTCAACGGTCGCGCGGTCGCATAGAGTTGCCGGTCGCCTTTTTCGCGAGTCTCGGCCTCCGGGAAATACGCTTCCGGGGTCAGACGCTTCACCTGCGCCATTGCCCCGTCGTCCGGCACGGCAAAGTCCAGGAGCACAAGCGATCCGTAGGCCTGGTAATGATGACCGGTCGCGGTCGCAATGAATTTTGACGAACCGGGCACGGCGCGTACGCCGATTTCCATAAACGGCCGCAGGCGCGGCGAGAGACCGTAGTTGCCGTGCGGCGCCCGCGGGTTACGGCCATCGGGCATCGTCACCCAGGGGTGATGCGCCTGGTTGAAACCGCGGTCGACGTAATCCCACCGCGTGTAAACGATCCGACCGTCGTGCGTGAGGCTCGGCTGCCACTCGTTGGTCTCATGCACACTCAACGGACGGATGTTGCTCCCGTCGGCATCCATCCGGTGAAGCGTGTAGGCGGGCGACAACCAACCGAAGCATCGCCCCACACCCCCCCGTCGCTCGGAAATGAAAGCGATCCGCCCGTCGGGAAGCTGGCAGGGATCGAAATCGTTCCAGGAACCGTCGCTGAGTTGCTCCAAGCCGCCGCCGTCAATCGCAACCCGAAAGAGATGAAAGACCTGGCCACCCTTCTCGCAATAAGCGAACAACACCTGCTTGCCGTCGAATGTCAATTCGGGTGAAAGAAAGCCGCCCGGTGGCAATGGTTTCCCCTGGAAGGGGCCGTTGCGGCAGACGCTCCCGGCGAGCACGTCGCGCAACGTCGGCTTGGTAGTGAAGGCGTTCTCCAAGACGAAGAGTCCGCCGGCCTTGCCCCCGGACATGCCGTTACGACCCCAGAACTGCGGGACCATATGATCTCCATCAGTTTCCCCCCCCGGCCCACCGCAGAACGACCGTTTGATGAACAGGATCGACGCGAAGTCGAGCAGCGGGTTGGCCAACGCAACCCGGCGCCGTAGCGCGATCAAGCGGTCGAACAGCACCTGACGCGCGGGATCGCCCGGCGGGACTGCTCGCGCCTCGCTCTGAAACGCCGACAGTTCCCGCCGCAGGGGCTCAAGATCCCGTGCCCGTGGTAGCAAGGCCAGATGTTGAAGCAGCGCCTCGGTCCGGCGGAGCACGATGTCCACCGGGTCGCGGTCGCTCTCGAAAATCAGCGACGCCTGTCGGTAGGTCTGGGCAACCATCTCCTGCCATGTCGGCCCGCCCCCGTTAGACCCCGTCCACATGCGTGCTTTCTCGTCGATCCTCGTGCGGCCTCGGGCTTGTTTGAACTCCGCGATGTCGCGATGGAGCACCGTCCATTGCCGGCGCGATTCGACGTCCGACTGCGCAGGGGTCCCGGGATTGCCGCGTGGATTAGCGGATGCGAATGGTGATGCAGCAGATTCCGCGGAGGAACGGCCGGGAAAGATACATAAACCAACGGCAACCAGGAAGATTGTTACGACGCTTTGCATAGGACATACTCCGCCCCTGTCTAAGTAGAGCGAACCTACACTAATCTACTCGGTCGTCGTAAGATATCAAGAAGGAATCCGATACTGCGAGAAGCACCATCGCCTACTGAGCAACGGCGGTCGCTGCCCTGCAGGAGCGCGGAGTCGCAAGCCGCAACGCGAGCGATCCAGCGGAGCGAAAGACCGTGAGCTTATCGCTCGCGCTTTCACTCTTCGCCTGTCAGCCGGACTGGGCCCATTAGGCCCGAAGGCAAGGGCCGGTCTTTCGGTTGGTACGGGCTCCACGTGCTCCATGTTAACCGCTGATCGGCAGGCAAACCGGCATCGCGGATAAGGCGGTTGGGCCAGCGGTTGGCTACCGTGATTTCCAACTCGTTGCCGGTCGGTTTCACGAGCCCTTTGGGCAGTGCCACACGCCACGGGGCGCACCAGACGACGCCCAGGTCGCGCCCGTTCAGCTTGATTCGGGCCATCGCGACCACTTCGCCCAGGTCGAGAAAGAGCCGCGTCATGCGGCTCGCCGCAGACGGCGCGTCGAACGTCGTACCGTAGGTGGCCTTGCCGGAATAGTAACGGATTTCTAGTTCTGGCCGCTTGGCCCAATCTTCCAACTTCTCGAACGTCACCCGGCCCAGGCCGCCCCATTTCGGATCGAAGGCGACTTCCCATGAACGCTCGAATTCGGCCAGGAGTTTCGCTGGAGGGAAGTTTGCCGTGGCGGCAAGCTGGGCCTTGTCCGGCGACTCCGCTACGGACTGCGCGTTATGGCCCTTGCGAAAGACAACGAAGTAGCTTTGATGCGGCGCGAAGCAGAGCGGAACGGCCATCCGTCCTTGTTCCTCGCGGTAGTCAGGCAGGATTCTCCGCTGGCCTGTTACGGGGTCCCAAAGTTCGGGCTGGCAGGCGACGACGCGGAAGCGACATGTTGCCGCCGTCTGCTTATCCGTGCGGTTGCCGACGAAGTAGATCTCCGTGTCGCTGTCGTGGCGATGCGTGTAGCGGAGGTTTCCGTCCGATTCGAAGTCGGCCGGAATGCCCTTTCCGGCCAGGAGCCGTGCGGTGAATTCATAGTCCGGATACAGCCCGGCACCGGACGCCGGTGCAACTACCTGCTTGTTGCCCCGAATCGCGGCCGCAAGTTGCCGTGCCTGCTGATCACACTGCGGATAGTTCTCCAGGCTTGGCGATTGCTCCACCGGCGTGCCGATTACCGTGGCCCCGGCCTCGGCCAACTGCTTGATCTTTTGCAGCACTGCCGGGGTCATCGACCTGGTTTGCGGCAAGATGAGCAGGCGATACGACATGCCGTCGGGAAATACGATGCGTCCGTTATCAACCGATGCACGGGCGATAAGCGTGCCCGGCACGCAGCCGTCGAAGTTGTAGCCGCGGCGGTCGGGCAGTCCGGAGAGCATGGCCGAGGGTGGTGGGCAAAACGCATCCGGCGCCCCTTCGAGGTCGAGGTACAGCACGTCGGCTACCGGCAGGCCGCGGCGGAGCAGCGTCTGGCAACGGGCCAGGTATTGGTGATAAGCGGCGACCATCTCCCACCAGGTCTGGGTGCGGTCCCAATGGATCCCATACGGGCCGAACGTCATGCCTGGATAACGATCGAGCCAGGGCTGATGGGCATAGCGGTGAAAGACGAAGCGGTTCACGCCCGCGCACAAGGCCCAATCGCCTTGCGGCTTGAGGGTGGCGGGATAGGCTTGCCACGCATCGCGGGCAGAGGTAAACGACTCGGCCCCAATGATTGGCCGTCCTTCGGTATGCCCGACCGACACGGCCTCGACAACGCTGAACGTGGTGTTGAAGCCGCGCGACCAGAATTCGCCCATCGGCACGTCGGCCGCGGCGCCCAGGGCGAGATCGCCGGCCGGGTTCAAGTCGTACGGTTCGATCGAAAGCTTCAGGCCGTGGCGACCGGCCAGCTCGCGGAGGTGCATGGCGTGGTTTTCGACCACGAGTTCCTGCGCGGTCCGCCGCAGGTCCCACAGGAACCGTTCCGAGACCTCGACGCTTTGTACCACGCGGCCAAGCATCACAGGCAAGTACAACAGCAGGTCGTAGCCGCGCCGCCGGCGAAACTCCTGCGGGAACTTCTCCGACCAGTTTTGCGAGCTCATCTCCCAGCTATCGAAATGTACGGCCGTGAGGCCCCGGTCGCGGTGCGGCGGCTCGCCGGCCGTCTTGAGCAGCACGCCGACGTAAGCCGCGAAATGGGCGTCGAGAGCCGCGCGGTCGAACTTATCGGACTCGAAGCCCAGTCCAGGGGCCGGCGCCGGCCGCGTCGTCTGGCCGGTGATGGTCCGGCCGAAACGCACGATCGTCCAATCGCCTGCCGGCATGTCCCACGCCAGGCGTCCATCGCGGGCAAGCTTCGCCGACAGGTCGATGACCTCTTTGGCATGAATGCACTGCTCGGGCGGCAGGATCGTCCGATCGGGAGTCAGATACGGTTTGACGCCTGCCTGCGACGAATAGGGTGGGCGGAAGTAGAGAGCCTTCTCGTTGACATCGGGGATGCGGTACGCGCCGGCGGGTGTCGGAAACGCCACGACGTAGACGTCGCGGTAGAATTCTTTCCAGACCTTATGCAACTCGGGCGTCAGTGTGTCTTCACCGAAAAACGGCGTTCGCGGCGCGGGCTGCGGCAACGGCGCATCGAAGTGCACCGGTCCCTTCACGTGGGTCTCGCTGCCCACGAGGTGTTGCATCGACTGTTCGGGCTTGACCCAGGGACCGCCTGTGCCGCACCAGCCCGGACCGGTGCTCAAGGCGATCTCGATTCCCAGGCGGTCGGCCTCACGGAAGGCGTGGCGGATCGACTCTTGCCATGGCAGGCTCATGAACCGCACGGGCCCTCGGGGAATGCCCAGGTCGGTTTCCATGATGATTGCGCCGCCGATACCGGCCTGTTGCATGGCTTCCAGGTCGGCGGTGATTCCCTCCTTCGTCAGCGTGCCGTCCATGACCATCCAATAGACCCATGGCCGGGTTTCGGCGGGCGGTGTTTCGAAGGTCGCGGCCAACGGATCGGCGTTGACTTGCGCCGGCGCGCTCGCCGGCGGGTCGGCAACCGCGGGCACGACCGAAAGCAACAGGACGGCGAGAAGCAAGGCGGCGGTTCTTATGACGGGCATTTCTCAGGCTCCCTTTGAAGGTACAAACAGCTTCGTGACTGAGATGATACTGCAAATCGAAGCCGGTTCAAAGCTATCGCCCCAGGAAGATTCCTTTCTTGACGCTGAGTTGATCCGCCCACCCTGCCGCAGATTTCCTGACAAAACGAGTCCGAGATCGCCATTTCGTAATTCAAAGTGCCGCCGTAGAACTTCAGGTTTCCTTGGGGCCACGAATAGCCGCCTCGCCCCGATGCACAGCGGCGTCTTCAACGCGCCACGCCAACCTCGGGGCCGCATCACATCCGAAGCATTTCGCGACTGCTTGCGCGCGGAGGAGGGGGTGACCGACGCAGGCAACGATCGGGAGCGACGGGGCACTTTGCTCCGAGAAAGCCGTGCTTTTCCAAGATGTCTCGGGCCGGACGGGTTTCTGAGACAATCGTCCGGTCATGGTCGCGACTGCAATAGGAAATATCGCCCCCTTATCCCGCCCCGCCTCACAGGGCGTCGAACATCGCCAGAACATTTTCCACAGGCGTTTCTTCCAGCAGGTAATCGTGGCTGGCCGAGAGGATATAGCCGCCGCCGTGGTGCATGATGTTGACAATCTCCCGTGTGCGTTGACGCACCACCGCGGGCGTACCTTCGATAAGCACATGATGGGAGTCAATGCAGCCGTTGAGCACCAGTTGCCGGCCAAAGCGGGCTTTGAGCGCCGCCGGCTGCATGTCTGGCGTGGTGGGCTGCAACGCCTGCACACCGTCGAGTCCGGCTTCGATCATCGCGGGCAGCAAGGGCGCAAACGCGCCGCAGCAATGCATCATGACTTTCTTGCCGTGCTCGTGTCCCAGGCAGCAAAGCCGTTCCAGGTACGGCAGCATGAAGCGTCGAAAAAGGTCCTCGCCCATCAACGGCCCGCTCTGACTGCCGAAATCGTTTCCGATGAAGAAGATGTCGATGGCGTCACCGGCTGCCGCGAAAATGCGTTGGCTGACACCGGCGTAGTAGTCAACGATGTGCTTGAGCACGGCGTCGACCACTTCCGGTTCGTCATAGAACTTGTAGTACAGCGCCTCCATGCCCAGCAGATCGATGGCATCGTGCCAGAATGGCGACCAATCGCCTCCCAGGATGGCGTATTGCCCCTTCCAAGCCAGCGCCTCGAAGCGAATGTGCGAAACATCCATCCACCCGGGATCGGGCCAGTGGAAATCGTGGACCTCGTTGAGCGAAGCGCGGGCCAGCGGATGGCTCAAAGGTTGGCCATAGCCGTAGCCGTGCCGCTCGACGCCAAAGGGCGTGCGGTAGGTCGCGCCCGGCGCGAGGTTTGCGGTGGGGCTAAACTGCTCCGGCCCGTCATACCGCGCGAAGACGCGACGAAAGTCATCGCCGATGCGGACCAAGAAACTCTCCGTATCCGGCAGATTCAGTTGCCGGCACGCCTTGGCGATGAACTCGGGCGACGCACCGCACCAGCACGGCACGCGATCCGGCTCAACGTGGTTGAAAGCAGTAAGGACTCGTTCGCGTGAGTTCATGGTGATTTTGTGAGGCCCAATGCCGGGCCGTCGAGTTCGAGTTTCACGATGGTATCGACGGCATCTCGCTTGGCGGCTGGCACGTCGATTTCGATACCTCTTTCGGTCTGTTTCACGGTTGCTTGGCCGCCGGTCAACACGCAGGTCTTGATGATTTTGCGTGGGATCGCCGTGAGCGTGATCGTGTCGCTCGGCCAACGGAGGATATGCAGGTAGATGACATTGCCCTTGTGCGTACTGCCGCCCCACCATGCGCCGCCCGGCAAGGCGAAGTGATCTCCCAGAGCCTTGACCGCGCTGGCACTGGGCGCCACGAAGGGCCCGCCGCGCGTGCCGTAGATGGATTCACCGTACTGCTTCAGCCACGCGCCAATCTTGCGGAAACTCTCGACTTGCCGCGGCTCGATCCGGCCGTCGGGCATGGGGTTCGTGTTCAGTGCGAGATTGCCGTCGCCGACAGCGCAGGCCACCAGGATGCGGATCGCGTCGGTATACGGCTTCAGTGTGTCGTTCGGTTTCCAGGTCCACTGCGTCCCCAGCGTGAGGCAGCTTTCCCACGGACGGCCGAACTGGCAGCGGCCGACGGTCTGTTCAGGGGTGTCGAAATCCCCCAGCGCGCCGGTGCGGTTGTTGACGAGAATGTCCGGCTGGAGCGAGCGGGCGAAGCGAATGACCCGTTGACCGCGGGCACGGTCGAAACACTGCGGCACGTCGAACCAGATGCCGACCAGCGGACCGTAGCCGGTGATCAACTCCTTGACTTGCGATTCGAGGTAGTCATTATAGCGGTCGAGATTGGCGACAGGGCGTTTCACCTTCCCGCCCGGGCCGGTGACCGGGAAATCCGGATGATGCCAATCGCACGTCGAGTAATACGGGAAGAAGCCGATGCCGTGCTTCCGGCACGCCACTTCCATTTCCTTGGCAACATCCCGCTTGAACGGACCGTTCATGATGTTGTAATCGGTCTGCTTCGTGTCCCAAAGGCAGAACCCATCATGATGTTTGAGGAGAAAGACGATGTAACGCGCGCCGGTGTCCCTGGCAACCTCGACCCACTCTTCGGCATTGAACTTCTGCGGATTCCATTTCTTGTAAAGATTGTCGTATTCCCCGACCGGCGTCGGATTGCCACGCGTCCATCCGATTTCCCGGCCCGTCAGCGTGACTGGGCCCCAGCAGATGAACATGCCGAAGCGCATGTCCTTCCATGTCTCGATGGCTTGGGGTTGGGCTTTCAGCAGATCGGCGGCTGGTAGTTGCTTCCCGTTCGGTGTCGGCTCGGCGGCATGCAGCGCCGTCAGCGGCGTCAGCAGCAGGGCGGTAACGAAGGCGATAACGGTGTGTCGTGTGGTTCTGTTCATTGATGGCGATTCTCCTTTTCCCCATTATGGTCGCGCCGGACGCTGTGTCACAAGAGGTTGCTTTTCTGATGCTGGACCCGCGAGTCGTGTTCGCCCTGCACTTTTCCGGCCACAGAAGTCCGAGATCGCCATCAGAATTCAAAGCGCTGGAAAGCCATAAGATCTGAGGTTTCCAACAACGAACGCACAGATGCCAGGAAGAGCCACCCCACCCTAATGCACGGCGGTGTTTTCAACGTCACATGCCGACCTCGGGGGCGCGTCGCATCCGAAGCATTTTGCGACTGCTTGCGCGCGGAGGAGGGGCACTCCGACGCAGGCAAGGAAATGCACCGCCATCCACCATGATCGGCAATCACGACTAACCCTAATGTGGCAAATTAGCCGCTGAGTTACCAAGTTTTTCTTGACACCCGCTGCCGCGGCCCCGGTGTCTGAAGCCGTTGTTCCAGACCCTCATCGCCCTCGGTGACACAGACCAAGCCAAGACGGGGCCGGCCGTCGGCTCACTCCTCCCCAAGCACGATCTCGTGCGCAGCCAGGGTCTTGTGGAGATCGTCGTCCATCGAGGGGTCGTCAAGAGCCATCGCCAGAACGTGGTCCACGGTGGTGCCGTAGCCGCCGAAGTGATCATCGTCGCCCCTTACAGCGAAGTCGGCTGGCAGGTCAAGGTAACCTGGGCCAGTGTACCCAGCAAAAGCCAGAATACGGCGGCTCCATTCCAGGTAACCGTTCACGGGCCGGCGGAGCGGCATTCCAAGGCCCAGGGGGGAACGATCGCTTTGCGTCCGCCCGGCGGCGTCCAGCGGAGATGAAGCCCTCCGCGGCCCAGGGTGTTCCACATCTCGATCTCCAGAGGGTGCGGACCGGCGGTGAGCGTCAATTTGACTGATCGTTCGGCCATGTTGTGCGCCCTGCCATGATCGATGACTTGCTGAGCGTCGAGCGAGAGTTTGGCCGCTTGGGCACTGGCTAACGCAATCTCGTACTCGCCGTTCTCGGGGACGACCAGGAAGCCGTCGTAGCGGCAGCCGAAGAATTGCGTCTTGCCGGCACGGGCCCCGTCCCAATCGATCTGTTCGACCCTCTCGGCCCCGCATTGCTTCGTGAAGAGCCCTTCCCAATACGTCGCCCTCAGGCCCGGCACGCGTCCCGCACAGAAGCGCTCCAGGGCATCGGCCTGGGCCTTGCAGGTTCGATAAGCCCCGTAGCCGGCAAACCGGGCCGGAATGGCCTTGAACGCCTTTCGCGCCGCCGGGAGCCACTGCCGGGCCGCCGCCGGATCGCCTTGTTTGACCGCCGCGAGCACCTTGGCCTGCGCCTGACGAAAGGCCACGGCCTCGGGCGACGCTTCAAGCTGCACCCGCTGACCGACGCTTTCCAGCCATCCGCGGGTCGCCTCAACGTTCGGTCCGCTCGGGTACTTCCCCGCAATCTGCGTGAATAGTTGTTGCGCCTTGCTGAATTCGCCATGGTCGCAGGCATCGACCACTCCACTGAGGTCGATTTCCAGCAGGGCCTCGAAGGTCGTGGTCAGAACCTGTTCCGACGCCTCCAACGGTTGCCGCAGCGATTCGCCGAGGACCAGTTTGACCTGCCCGTTGGCGCGGACCGGGATCGGCAGGCCCTTGCCGGGCAAGACGATGGCAGCCGCCTGCCTGGCTAACGGACGGTAGAGCAGCCCATAGAGCACTTGGTATTTGCCGGCGGGAAGCACCAGGGCTTGCTCGTCGGCGAGCATGCCGAAGGAACACTTGCCGTCGTCGGAAGCCAACGCCAGGCGGCATTCCACGTCTTCCACCGCCGACTCGACTTTCAACCGGCCGGTCGGGCCGGCGTACGCCGCCAGCGTCAGGGTCGAGCCGTCCGGGGCGATCCGCTCGATGCGGTAGACGGCCTCGGGCGTGGGCAAGAGGTCGGCGACCGGCGCAAAGATGCCGATCTTTTCCGGATCGCCCACGCACAGGCCGTCGGTCCCCTTGCTGTACGAACCGTCGAGGTTCTCGTCGTACAACAAGATCGGACACTTTCCGACCGTTGCGGTCTTGACCGAGCCGGCACGGATAAAAAGCGTGGTTGTGTTGCCGAAAGAGAACGCTCGCGGAAAGGCCAGCAGATATTGCGGGTCGGCGGCCGTCGCCATCGGCGCCGGTGCGCAACCCAGGCCGGAGAACTTCAGTGCCGCGGACTTGCCTTCCACGACCAGGCGGAATCCCTCGGGCCCCTGCCGGAGGATGCCGGCGACGCCGCCGATCGAAAGCGCCTGTTGCGGGTTCTGCGCGGAGAAGACCATGCGGCGGTTGGGCAGCAGGACCTCGCTGCCGTAGGCCGAGTAATAGACGATCGGCCGCTGGGGCTTCTGCCGGTCGAAGCTCGAAGCCGAGAGGACCATGTTGGGATCGGCCAGCGGGGCCGTCGCCAGGGCGACCCGTAGCGTCTCCTCGGCGGCCTCCGCGGTCCAGGCTCCGCAAATTGCCAGTAGCATGGTCGCGACCCGCAAGCGGGTGCCCCGCGTGTAGGTGTTCATCGTTGCTGCTCCTTTCCGGCCGGGTGGTTGCCCAGGGCCTCGGCTACTTCGGCCGCCATGTCGTAGAGTTCCCGAGATCGCTGCCGCCAGACGCTCGAATCCAAGATGTAATGCGAGGGCGCAGCCGACTTCGAGTAGCCCATGACCGTGTACTCGCAGAGATACCGCAATTCCCAGGTGCGCCGATCGCAGAGCAGCTTGCAGCGCCGGGCCAGGTCGGGACCCAGTCGGGCCGCCAGTTTCTTATCCAGCAGAGTATTCTGGACGAACACGCGCGCGTCGGCCTCCTGCAGGCCCTCGCGAAGGACCTCGACCTGGACGCTGGATACCGGGCCGTCGGCGCCGTCGCCGACAATGAAACTGTTCTGGAAGGCGTTCAATTGCACGGTGCTCCAACTGGAACGCGGGTCCCAGTGGCCGGCACCGGGATCGTTGTAGCGGGCGATGATGTCGTGCCAGCCGTGGTGCCCGCCGAGCACCGGCCAGAAATCGCCGCCGAAAGGGCCAAAACCCCGCATTCCCAGGAACGTCTCGCGGCCAAACTCGCCGGCAAAGTCGCTCAGCCCCCAGCCGGCCGGCGGGTCGCGCTGGCCGGTCAGCAGGATCAACTCGGCACAGAAACGGTAGTGCCGTAGCAGATTGGCGCCGATGTTCTGGTCGCGCGGATAAGCCGTGACCACGTACGGATTCTGCCAGCCATAGAAGGGTTTGTCCTTCTCCGGGTCCCAGAGCACGGCATAATTGCCCACCAGGGCCACGCGGGCGTAGGGGTTGCCGTTGGGCGCACGGTCCAACCTCTGACTGCTAAACCAACCGTGCCCCAGCCGGACCCAGCGGCCCTCGGACACCAACAGCTTCAAGTCCGCGATGCACTCCTTGGCGCATTCCGGACCGTTGCCTCCGTCGGCGTGATAGCCCCAGGCGAACGACTGCTCCAGGCCGTTTTGGGCCAGGATCCGGTGCAACCCGTCGCAAGCCGGTTTCCAGAAGGCCCGGGCTTCCGCGGTTCCCCAGCGCGGCCCGCGGGCGGCGATCCACTCGCCCGTCTGCGGGTCGAACTCGGTGATCCAGGGGATCGTGCGGTCGTCCTCGCCCTCGGACACGTAGAATATCACCACCGGGATTTTGCCCAGGTGCTTGGCAGCCAGTTTCACATACCTTTCGATGATCTGAAAGTTGGGGACCAGGGAGCCGTCCTCCTGCCGGATCCACCACAGCATGGCGTGTTCATTGCCGAACTGGGTGCGGCGGATCAGGGGAATAGTCAATTCCTTGGTCGCGATCCGCCTGAGCACCGCCAACGAGCGCTCGATCAGTTTCCAATGCGGCTCGGACCACATCGGCACTCCGTAGCGGATCGCCACCGAGTCGGGCGACTGTATGTAGCCCATGTGCGCGACGTAGTCCTGCGAATCGGGCAGTGTCCAGCCGCTCACGTGGAGTTCGATCGGCACGGCGACGGGCGGCAAGTCCTCGGCCCGAACGGAAAGCGTGCCGGTGTAATCGCCGGCCGGCGCGTCGCGCGGTACTTCGACCGTCAGCCACACGGGTTGCATTGCAATCGCGCCGGCCGGGTTTTGCCGCAACAGGCTGACCTCGGCCGGCGTCGGTTCCTTGAGGGCCGCAAAACCCAAATAGTTCACCGTGAGGATGTGAGGGAGCACTGGTGCCGGCGCCGATTCCTCAAGGGCCGCAAAACCCAAATCCGACCTGGCGTGGAACACCGGATAGCGGACTTGAACGCACAAGCAGGGGATGACCGCGCCGGCGGGGCCCTTCAGTTCTGCCGCCGCGACTTCCAGGCCCCGAATGGCGGCCGTGGAGCTGACGACCACCTGGCCGGCCACGGTACCGTTGCGGGCCCCGCACAGGCGGATCGGGCCGAGCGGCTCGTTGGGATCGCGGTAAGACCGCGGATCGACGGGCTCCCAGGCCGGCCAGTTCCAGACCTGCACGCCTTTGGGTCGCGAGATATTGCCAACCACCGCGCCAAGCGGCGCCTTGGCCGTAAGCGTCAAGTTTTCCAGCGATGCCCGGTTCCACCAGAAGGCCCGATGCTCCTGCACGTTGTAGCCCATTTCCTTAGGATCGACATGGGTGAACATCACCTCGTGGGCCGCGGCACGACGTACCTCCACGGCCAGCACGTTGACGCCGTTGGTCAAAACGCCGGGTGGAATCTTGATGCTCGCGTGGCGGAACCGCTTCTTGTATCGCGCCTGGAGCAGCGGGTCGGGCAAGCCTCGGGAGAGGTCCTCCTCGCCCATGAGCATCATCGAACCATCCACTTGATGGAGCAGGCTGCCCGAGGGACTGACGAAAACCTCTTTGTCGTAGTCTTCGGCCAAGGTCTCACCGTCCAGCTTCCCTTGGGGCAGGAAGGCGCGGCCGATCTCTTGACCATTGAGGTAGAAAACCGCACCTCCTTGAAACGAGGCATCCAGGGTCAGCTCTTGCACTTGGGCCGGCTCCTTCACTGCGAACTTGGCCCGCAGAAAGACGGCGGCCAAACTGCGGTAATGGTTGGCCATGGGAGTGGCTGTCCGGACCCAATCGCCGTCGTGGAAATCGGGCGTTTTCCAATCCGGCGGTGGAAATGGCGAACCGTTGACCTTGGTCGCCTCGCGGACCGGGAATCGCAGCTCCTGGGGATTTCTGCCCGACTGCTGTTGGCTCCAGATCTTGGCGCCGGAGAAGCCGATGCGCGGATTGAGCGGATCGACGCGGATAAGTTGCCCGGAATCCAGCCGCGCCACGTCGGTCTGCCAGGTTTCATAGTAGCGCCAGAGCGTCGCGTCGCTGGTCCACGTTCGCAGGTTGGGCGCCATGCGAACGAGCGTTGCCGCGACCATCCCCGCGGGAATGTTGCGCGGCGCGGCTGCGCCTGGAGCGGGGGCGAGCAGTACCAATGCCGCGAACACGGTTGTCAAGGTGATGTGAAGACGCATCGGTTCTCCTTGCATGGGCACGTTATTTCTTCTCTACTTCCGGGGCCAGCTCGATCACGACCGGCCGGTCCTCCAAGATCACTTGTCGCGACTGCAGTTTGCCGCCCGGGAACTGCCACTTGACAGTCACCGGTCCGGCCTCGGGCCGAGCCAGAAAGGCGCCTGGCCCACCCGCCGTAACATTCCATACTCCCAGCGGCCGATCCTCGACGGCGGCTTGCACCGCCAGCGGGCCGGCGAACCGGGATCTTGTTGTCAGCACCGCCCGCCCACACAGGTCGGAGCCGGTCGGGGTGCGAACCAAAAGGGCACACGTTCCATCACGGAGCACCAGGGCCAGGTCCTGGACCCCATTACCCGTGAAATCGGCCAAACAGCCCGCCTGCTGGCCCTGGGCCGCTGAGGGCATCACGCTGCCACGCTCCAGGTCCAACGACTGCGAGACCCCGAAGCTGCGGAAACCGCGATTGAAGAACACCTGCGGCGCCACCGAGGAATAAAGGACCACCACGTCCTGGCGTCCGTCGTTGTTCAGATCGCCCAGACAGGCGGCCACCGCGCCCCGACGGGCTGCGTAGCCCACTTCTCCCGCGAGTTTCGAGCATTCCAGGAACTGCCCGCCGCCGAGGTTCTGCCACAGCCGGCAGCCGTCCTCGCCAGCCACGAACAGGTCGAGCAAGCCGTCGCCATCCCAGTCGCCCGGGCAGATGCGGGTTGGGCTCGATCCCAAGGTCACCGGGCAAGCGACCGGCGAGGCGAAGCTGCCGGGCCGTGTGCCGCGGTAAAGCAGGCTTCCTTGGGCCAAGGGCTGCAGCACGTCCGGCAGGCTGTCGTTGTCGAAATCGGCCACCAGGCACGGTCCCGCCGGGCCCAGTTCGCCGCCCGGCCAGGCTCCTGCCGCCAGCGGCGTCGGCGTTGCCATGGGGCCGGGCAGCAAGAGCAGCGGGGCGGCATGGGTGCTGATGATTAGTCCAACCTTCCCCTTGGTCCCCACGTCCACGGCGGACAGGCCGATGCACTCCGTGACCTTCCCGCCCTCGGATGGCGCGAAGGTACCGTCCGGCCCCTGCACGTGGATCGTGAGCGACTTGCCGTCCCAACTGGCCAGGTCGAGCCGGCCGTCGGCGTTGAAATCGGCCCAGGCAAGAGCCAGGGACTTGCTCCGCAGGTGGTGCTTGGCCGTCACGTCGGCAACGGTGTTGCCCGAGAAGGCGATGAGGCGGTCGCCTGCATCCGAAGCGACCATCAAAAGCAAGTGGCCGTCTCCTGCCAGATCCACCGGCACGGCTGCCGATACCTTCCCCGGAACGCGGCCGGCCGCAAGGGCCGCCGCCCAGGTGACGCCGGTTTTGACGGGTATTTCCGCCGCAGGGCTCTTGAGGATGTACTCCACGGCACGCACGAGCATGTCCGTGCCGCCGTTCCAAGTGGCCACCATGGGCTGACTCACCTGGTCGAATGCCCAGAGGCCCTGGTCATCCTCGTCCAGGGCAATCCACATTCCCTCCAGGTGAACGTAGGCCTTGCCGGATCGGGCGTCCGGCGTCGAGGGCTCGGCCGGCTGTTCGCCCGGCTTGTCACTCAGGCCGCCGCAGAACATCAGCGCGGGCCGGTCCTTGGCCTCCTTGAGCGTTTTCCGGACCAGCGCGGCCTGATCGGCGTAGGTGGTGCTGGTGAGGTCGAACTCCAGCGTCTGCTTCTTGCTCTTGCCCTTCAGCGTCCGGATCACAGTGGCCACGGCCTTACCCCGCCTGATCTCGCCCTGAAACTTCAGTTCCAGGATCATCTGCGACTGCTCCACCAAGTGGATCGGGGTGAACTTGGGATTGATCAGGGCCTGGGCGTCCGTCGGCATCCAGGCCAGCACGGCCACGGTGGCCCACGCAGCGCCGCACATGCCTCGGGCAACGCGTCCGATTCTTGCCTTTGGGGTACGAGAAGCACGTCGGGATGCCTTTGAAGGATTTCTCTCCATACATGGCTTTCCAGGAGCGTGAGAGTTGTTTAACCGATTTTGAGCTGAGTTGCGGGTCGCCTGAGCATTTTCACCACACATGATAAGCGGCAGCCCCAACCTGTTGCTAGACTTTATTAGCTTCAATTGTGCCCGTCGATGATTTTCGGGGACGGGCGGAAGAATTCTTTCAGGAGGTCCAATCCTACGGGCCGACGGCCAGCGACGCCACCGGTATGATGGCCATCTCGCAATCCTCCCGCGCCGCGGCGTAGGTAATATAGAGTTTGCCGTCGTTTTCCGTCACCGTGGGGTAGGTCCACCCGGGCTGCTCTCCCTTGGGCCAGCGGGCCGGCACGAGGCCTTTTCGGATTATCCAGCTTTTGCTGAGCGTGGTCGCGCCGGGTTTACCCACCGCCAGGAGCAGGTTCTGGCGATTGTCGCAGTTGGAAACGAGGTATCGCTGTCCCGTGCTGAGCGTGCCGGCGTAGGCCCGCTCTTCGGCCATGGGGAAGTTGCTCTCGACCACCGGGGACCAGCTTCTTCCTCCATCATGGCTGTAGGACAGCAGGGCGATGTCGCGATAGGGGTTTCGTATCAGGGCGGTCACTTCGGACGAGGTGATCCAGAGCGTGGTCTCCATGGCGAAGGGTGGCTTGTCGTCTTTCTTCTGATCGTATTGCAAGGGGATGCTGACCGTTTGCCAGTGGTTCGAATCGAGGGCGTCGATCAAAGCAACGGCCGGCCATTGCCCGGGATAGATGCCGTAATCGCCGCCGAGGATCCAACCTCCGCCGGGCCGCCGTTGCGGGGCATTCATGGCCCAGAACTTCTCGGCGACCGTTCCCCGCACTTGCCAGCGGTCGGCTGCATCGTCGTAAACGACAGCGTCCATGTTGACGATGATTTCCTTAGCACCCTTGGGCCGCAGAAACCGCGCCGCGAAAACCCGCAGGGTACCGTTGTTGGAAAAGATGGTTCCATGGCCGTATGACGCCTGCGGCGTTGCATTGCCGGCGACGAGCTGGACCGGCCCCCACGTCAGCCCGCCATCGGCGGACCACCGGCCGCGTACGCATTCATGGTCCGGGTCCTCGGTGCTGGGGCTGTTGGTCCAGCAGGCGAAGAGGCGGCCCTTGTGCGCGACGATGCACGGCCCGCTCAGAAACTGGAATTCGCCATGCACCGCCAAGTGTACAGTGACGCGGCGCAGGCCGGCCGGCTCAACCTGGTAGTTGCGATGGACCACCGGCGCGCTGGGGTCCCACAAGATTCCCGGAGAAGACTCGCGGCCGCCGGCCTTCGGCGCCGGCGCAATTGCCTGAGAAGACTGGCCGCTGCCGGCTTGCGGCGCCGGCCCGTAGATCTTCGCCCAGTCCTTCAACAGTTCACGGGCGTAAAACATATGCCCTTCGGTCGTCATGTGGATCGTGTCGGTGGTGGTCCATTTATAGCATCGCGGTGCGCCGTAGCCGCGGGCCATCAACTCGATGAACGGCGCCCCGCGGTCCTTGCAGAGCTTGCGGAGGCTCTCCGTTTGGGCGGACGAATAAGCACCCCACGGCTTGACGGCGTCGAAGACGAAGACCCGGCTGCCGACGGCCTTCATGTCGTCGATGAGCTTTTGCTGGGCGACGAAGGCGGGAAAATCGGGCACCACGAGGAAATACGCATCTGTCGGCTTGTACTCTTGCATGGCCTTAAGAAACATTTGAATGGCGGCCGGTGCGCCCATTCCACCGGCATGAAAACCCTTGTACTCGACAGCCGGATTGACCGTCCGGATCGCCTCCGCCGCGACGTCGAAAAACGCCCCGGACGTGGACCAGTGGATCGAGATACTGGCCGAGTGCGAGCAGATGGCCATCTTGTGCGGCCCCATCGCCTTGAAAATGGGGATCAGCGGTTGGATCTCGGGGTCCTGGAGAAGCCGTTTGCCCAAGGTTGCGGGTGTTTCGCCCGGGATGCGTCCGGGTCGCAACTCGTTGCGCCGCCCACCGGCGTTGACGCCCAGGCGGAGATTGCTGACGTACAAGACCTGCTGCTGAGGCGAAGACCCCGTGAAGAGCGTGAAGAGGACGATTTTCGACTTGTCCATCTTCCGGCCGGCCATGTTCAGCATGCGCCAGATGTCGATTTGCACCGATTTCTTGCCCGGCGGCAAAGAAACATCACTGACCTCGAACCGGCCGTATGGACCGACGGCGCCGAGGTCGTCAATGCGAATGTTGACCACCAGAGGCCTGTCGTTGGGGTTGAACGCGTCGAAGCAGAGCGTCTTGTAGCCCCGCCAGTCCATGGGACTCGGTTTGCACTCGATCTTCATGCCCGACCATTCTTTGTTGGCATGAAACGTCGCCTTTAGCGCCGAGCGGGCGTGCAACTCCGCCGGAACCGCGGCGGCTTCGAGCGCCTCGACCTTGGCGTCCGAGCCCTGCCAGAGCAAGCGGCTCTTCTCGGCCGATCGGCCGTCATCGATCACTCGCGGCTCAACGGCGTCCGGGACGATCTTGGCCAGATCCTCCGTCGGCAGCGGCAGCAAGCGGAAGCTGTCGACGTACAGCACGCCCCGCGGACCATCGCCGTGGGAAATGCCGAAGCTTACGCGCGTGATGCGTGAGGTGTCCAATAGGCGGAAATTGTTCGCCTGGAGGTCGTCTATGTCGATTTGAAGATGGGTAATCTTGCCTGGCGGCAGGAATAGCTGATCGCACGGCTCGAAGCGGTCCCTGAACCCTTCCGACCAGGCATCGTCGATTCGCGGCCTGAACTCGATTACTTTCTCGCTGGCGTTGAACACGTCGAAACTCAGGGCCTTGTAGCGGCTCCAATCGAGCGGTTTGGTGGGAAGGTTCAGTTCGAACCCGCCGTCGGCGGCCGTGAGTTCCAGTTTCAGGGAGGACTTGCCGCTGGTGACGTGCTGATCGGACAACGACACTGTGACGTTATGCAGTGTCCAGATCGTTCGACTGGCCTCTAAGAATTCGCAGTCGTCGATGACGGTTGCCGCCGGCGCGGTCTGCCTGTGGTCCGCGGCGACGGCGGGCCTGCCGGCAAGCCCGCAGACAAATACGCTTAACAGCGCGACGCCCCAAGGGGCCCCGTTGAGTTTCAAGTTCGGCGATCGCTGGGCAACCGTCGCAGGAACCCCGAATGCATGAACTCCTGCGATTACCGCAAACTTCTTTAACAAATCAAATCGCGAGTACATCTTTAACCTCCAACGAAACAAGGTGGGGGGAGAACGGGCGGGCCAGCACTTTGCACAGATTATTATCCTACGCTGGCACGGTCCTCAATCATAAACCTTGGGTTATGTTCAACCATCCGTCAGACTCGTGTCCGAATGCAGCTTATTCTCGAAACTGCTTCGCCACAAACAGGAGCGCAAAGCGACATAGTTCCGCTCTCGCTGCGCGGAAATCAGGGCAATCCCCTATTACTGCGGCGGCACGACTACCTCGAAGTCCGATCCCTTGATCTTGCGCAGCTCCTCGCCCAACCGGGGAATCCGCGGGTCGGAGGAGATCGAGAGCCCCCAGTTCATGCCGTTGTCGGCCACGAACATGCCGTACTTCTTCAGGCCCTTGAGGATCGCCTGGACCGTCGGGGAAAAGCCGGAGATGTCGACGTCTTGTTTCAGTCGGATCCGCTCGCCCATCCGCGGCAGGGTTTGGTCTGTACGCCGGCTGGCAAAGTGTGTGGCTGGCGCCACGTAGGCTCGGCGAGTCTTGACCACCGTCACGCGCATCGCGTGCTCGACCATGCCCCGCTGGATCTCGTCGTAGCGCACCGTGGCCGGGAAGATCGGCAGCCCGGCGGCGTCGGCGGAGGTCCATCCGTCGGGCCGAAGCTTGTTCGACTTCAAATCAAAGACCGCGCAGTTCGATGCCTGCCAGCCGCTGTCGGTCTTCTTCATCGTCCAGAATTCGTAGAGCATCCGATTGACCGGATCGACGATGATCGCGTGCCGGTCGTTCCTCCGGTTGGCCAAGTCGCGCTGGACGGCGTCCAGCGCCTTGGCGGTCACCTGCCCCCCAGGGCCGGGCCAGTCTTCGATTGGCGTATTGTCTGGCACCGGGTAAGGGCCCTTTTCCGAATGGTCTGGATAGGCCGTGAGCTTCACGTTCACGCGCGGCTGATTCGGCGGCACGAGGACGAAGTTCATGTCGTGGTTGCATCGCAGCGGCCCCTTCTCCCCAATCGACGCAATGATGTTCGTCGAGTTCGGGTGCAGCGGCCAATTCGAGACGACCTGATTCCACGGGTTGTCTTCCGGGTACACTTCCAGGGCCGAACAGATGGCGTCGGCCTCGGGCGTACAGAACAGGGTAGGCCTGGTGATCGGCGGCATCTTCGCGGCACGGATGCGGGCTAGCCGAGCTGGATCGCTGTCGGTGTTGTTAGGGGTCTGGGCTTGGCCGACGAGCGGGGTTCCCTGGCACGCGGCCTCGTTGATGATGCAGGCCGTCACCAGCAGGAAGCCGGCAACTAGCCGGGCGACGTTTCGAGCGATCATCTTTCAGTCCTCCGTTGGCATGTTGTATACAGACCTCCCATTTGCGGTGAGCCTGGAACCAATCCAGCTTCACAAGCTCGCCTATTCTATTAAAGTGCCTCGCCCGTGGCAAACAAGTGCTCTTTCTGGAGCGGCCTGCACCCATGACCCACCAGGAACACCAGCACGTGGAAGTGCCGGCTGGCTGGTGGGAGGCGGTCATCCAGCGCGAATTCGTACCGGCGGAACGGCCAGCCAAACCGCCCCGTCCAAGGTACAGGAGGGACTGAATGGCCTTGGGACCGACCCAAGGCGGCGAACCGGCAGTGCCCCCACATGGCCTGCGGTTACGAAATGGATTGGAGTGGCGTTGGCCATGGCGGGCAGGGGCGAGCGTTTAGGGGGCCAATTCTCAGTTGAGCCACCGGCCATGCATGCCGATAGATGAAATAGGTCGTATCTTACTGAGGCGTCAAGGGGCTGGAGAAATCCGGCCCCGTGGCGTTTGTTGGTGAGGTTTCAGCGGGTGTCAAAGACACCCGCAACGCCCCTTTTTACACCTAACTACACCTGAACAGCCAAGCGGCGGAAAACGAGAAATAACCCGTACAATACGGTATTTCCCGAGGTTTTCAGCTAGTGTACAGAAATGGCGGAAATGTTGGGGGTGACCGACGCAGGCAAGTCGGCCGGCCGAGGTTCCGAGAATCGGGTGGTATTCCGGCAGGTCCCGCAACACGGTTGAGTTCACGGGACGACGGTATTTCCCGCTTAACCCAACCAGCCATGCCCAGGTGCTGATCTCGTACATGAGCTGCGGGTCGCCGGCGCCGCCGCCCCGGCTACGGACGCCAACGGTACATGATGATCTTCGCTTTCGCATCTTCTTCGACGAAGACGAGATATTCGCCATTAGACCGTTTGTGGGCGCGCACGGCGTAGGGAATGTCCACCCAGCCGCTCATGTCCTTGCCCGGCCGCAACGTGCCGCAGTACTTCGCCGTGTTCGCTTCATAGACGCGTACTTCGGCCGTCTTCAGATATGTGATGAACAGATACTCGCCGGCGATGCTCATTGCCACAGGCGTGCCGTATGTTTTCGATGCTTCCTGCGCTTCGTCGAACGGTGGGTTGAGTTCCCACTGCTTCGTCCGCTTCGTACTCCAGGCGTCGTACCGGCACACAACCTTGCCGATCGTCTTCCAGTTGCCTTTCCGGTTCGGAAACTCCTTCGAGTAACCCGCCAGATACATCGTGTCGGTCTCGGGAAAGAACTCGACCCGCTGCAAGCGGATGAACGGTTCGGGCGCCGGCTGGGTCGAGGCCGTGGCGAACGAGTACCGCGGCACGCCGTTGGAATCGAGGCCCTGGCAAGGGAACCGGCGCGTCGTGTTGGCGTCGCCGACCTGCCACACGTCGCCTCGGCTGTCGACCCACCAGCCCTCACCCGAGGAGTCCGGCATCGGCGCACTCTGGTATTCGTCGGCCTCAAAATCGCCGTTGCCGTTTTTGTCGAGCCAGATCCACGGGCCCTTGGCCGGCTGGTGCGGGGGCCACGGGCCCAGCTGGTGTCTCTGGGCGAAATAGGCGCAGGGAATCGCGATCTCGTCCTTCTCGGAAAGGCGGAAGATGACGAGCCGCTCCGCATACATATCGACGCTGAAGAGAAACAGCCGGCCGCCGATGCGGCGAGCGAAGATGCTGAAGCAGTCCACGTGCTGCCGCGGGTCGTTCGGATAGGCGAAGCGGTCGAGCGTGTAGCCCCGGTACAACCACTCCTGCCCGCGCGGTTTGCCGTAGTTCATTACGAAGTGCTGCGCCTTGGTGTACACGTGGGTATCGGCGGCGGGGTCAACGTCCGCCATATCGACGAACTCCAGGCCGAGCAACTGCCAGTTGCGCGAGCCGCCCGGCTGGTACGATTCGAGCACCAGCCCGGTGCCGTTGCCGTAGCGATTGACCCGCCCCCGGCAGGCTACATAGAGGTTCCCGGCCGCATCCAGACCGACGCCGGCGAGCCCATTGAACCTCTGGGGGCCGACCTGGCCCTTCACGCCGGAGAGGAGTCCGCCCTTGGCGCCGAACGCGCCGACCTGCCGGCACGTCGCCGCGTCGTATATCTTGACCTGCTGGTCCGGGCCGTTGTCGGCGACGAAGAGCCGCCCCTTGGCGTCGCATGCCAGCGCGGTCGGCACGGCCACGCCCGAGACGGCCTGTGCCCGGGCTTCGCCCGCGATCGAGCAGTGCCGGATCTCCACCGGCGCCGCACCCTCGCCGCCTCGAATGATCCACAGGCTGCCGTCGGGGGCGAACGCGATCTGCCGGGCGCGCGGAAAGTCGAACTCTCCCGTCTGCGTCATCGTGTTCGGATCGAATATCCTGATCTTGCCGGCCGCGTCGGCGACGCAAAGCCGCTGGTTCGTCGCGGCCATTCCCGTAACTGCCACCGGCGACTTCTCATCGAATTGGTTGACCACGAGAAAGCAGCCCTTCAGCGTATCGCCGTCGCCGCCTTTGCCTCGGTCGAACGGAGCGGGTTTGCCGTCGCGGAGTCGCCGCGACACGCCGGTCCAGCCTTTGCCTTTGGGCGGCCAGGTGTTCGGCGCCTGGAGCCCGCCGCTCTCGTTGCCGACGTGTTGGGCGATGAACAGATACTTGTCGTTTGCCGCGACGGCCTCGCCGCCTTCGTAGCCCCAGCCGTGCGTGTGCCCGGCGTTGCCGACGCATTGGCCGTCCTTGTAGATGCCAACGTTCCTCCCGCCCTCTTCCCAGAAGACGTTGAAATAGACCGTGCCGTCGTCGGTGACGCACATCGCCGCCGCGTCCATCTGCACCCACCGGTTCGGCTCGGCGAAGGTGTTCCCCAGCCACGACACCGTGTAGTTCAGCGCGGGCTCCGCGGTTGCCGGCAAGGTCGCACGGTCAGCCGCAAATGATACTCCACCCACAACGAGGACCAATCCGGCAGCAATGATAGCAGGAATCCGACGGAAACGGAGCATGAATGTGCTTTCGTGCAACAGGTGGCAATACGTCAAACACGTCTTTGCGGGAATGATGCGTGCTATCAGGCTCGACTCCATCTGCATCAGAGCGCCGAATCGTTTGCCGAGGTTCAGTTTCATAACCAAGACCCTTCCTGAGTGGACCAACTGCAAAGCCCCAAGCTGGTTCGCATGTTTCATAACCGTTCACACCGCCGCACTTAGCCACGATTATAGCAGCTTACGAATGCAGGAGCCTCATCTCCCGCTCCAGGGCTGGGCGAAGCTCCGCCAGACCGCGTGCAAGAAAACGCTTCGTTCTTCGTCGCTCGGCCGATTTGCACACCCCGAGGCTGATTTTCTATCCAAAGCATTCCCATGTTGCCGTCAAGGAAATCAAGGTGCCGGATTGCCGAAAAAATGGTAAGCGACCAAGGCACTCTCGGCCGCAAGTCTATCCTGTCATCGGCGGGATTTCATGCCTCTGAGTGAAACGGTCGCTTGCCTGCGGCGGCGGGGCACGCCGACGCGTGCTCGAAATGACCTTCGCTGCGGCGGTGGGGGTGACCGACGCAGGTTCGGTGGCCTGCTGTCGCTCCGAGAATAGGGTGGTTTGTCGGAACGTCCCATCTCGGCCAAACGTTTGCTGGGAACGCGCATTTGCCCGCCCAGACAGCAACATGAAGTCACGGACCAGGACTATGCCTTGGATCGGCTGCTTGGCGGTTGTGAGCGAACCACCACCACTATCCAGAATGAAATGACTCGGGCGATCGTGATACTCGACGGCCGCTTTGCAGATCCGGTGTTGGCGTGGTTTTCTGCCCGCTGGCCATGCATCCCCCGTTGCTCTCGCCAATCGGTTTCCATGAAGTGATAGGATGGCATCACTTCTCGCGAATCACCTTATAGCCTCCCGGCGGGACATCCACCAGGTTATCAGCGAACTCAAACCCTGGTAGGTCCATGCACTTTTTCAAGATCGTCTTGATCGGCGCATCCGTCGGGTTGTTCACCGCCACGCGATATTCCATCGGCTTGGTGTTCAATTGAGCAAACTCGATGACCAGTTGGGGATTGTCGCACTGCACCGGATGGCCGATGATCGAATGGCTCAACGGCACGTTGTCGGGATAGACCGCTAGATAGACCATGTCGCGGTCGTCGATCCCCAGGTTGCGATACACATTGACACCGTTGGTATAGTTGCCCATCGAGTAGCCACTGATCTGGAATTGTCCGAGCGTCCAACTGGGATTAAACCCGATGAAACGTAGACCCAGCGGGAGTTGGAGCGGAAAATCGGGCGACGGAACCGCAAACTCCACGATACCGTCTTGCGGCGCCAAGTCCACTAGACCAAAGTGGGAAATCAGCTTGCCGCGTTTCACCACGAGGCCACTATGGTGCGTGCCGTCGAGGCCGTAATACTTCCAGAGGCGTTCGATGCGGTGCAGGTTATGGACTGGTTGGTCCATTCCATCCATGATCACCAGACAGTGCCATGCCAGCGAGTCGCCCGCCTTGAAGGAATGGCCTTGCCCGGGCAGGCCGAAGTTGCACGCGCCCCACGGGCTGGCGCCGATCGGTCCCGCCCCCACGTTGAATAGTGCGGAAGCGATCCCCTCGCCAGTCGGCATGACTGCCACGTAGCCGCCCGGGTCGATCAGGTATTCGTTGCCACCACCCGCGCCGAGGGCGGGTGGAATACCCCACGCGCGATCGTACACCGATCGCTGCGGACCGCAGACGAGCGCGCTCTGGCGGCTACGGCGGATCGCAAAGAGTGGGATGTTGCTCTCGTCCTTGGGGAAGTTTTCCAACTGCATCCAAAGGTAATTCACGATCTGGACCGGCGTATCCCGGCGGAACGTCATCGTGCCCTCGATCAGGGCCAGGTTGCCTCCCGCGCGCTCCGACGACATGGGCCAAGAATCACGGCTGGGGCCCACCGGGCGTTGCAGATACTGCGTTCGCCGCACGTTGAAGGTGATGTATTCGGACGGCATGACCGGCCCCAGGGTGGAATAGGCGTTGGCTACAACGCCCGGCGCGTAATTGTGGTCGCCGAAGCAGGCGAGATTGGCCACGGAATCATCAATGCAGGTCGGCCAACTATTGCCCTCCATACTCCGGCCATAGGCCCCGCATACCATCCCTTCGCCCACGTTCGTCTTGATATAAACCCCCGGATCAATGTGGTAGTGCGCAGCGGGTGGGGGCGGCGGGCCGCCGTCCCACGTAGGCCCGACCGAAATCATCGGCAGGCGCGGGCCGGGCATCCCCAGCGGCCCGTGCGATAGCTCGCCGTTCTGCCGGTCACCACACCAGCCGCCGCAATTCGCCTCAACCCAAACTTCAAATCCCGCGCTCACGGCCCGTCGGCCTTCATTGTCGGTAATATCGAGCGTGAGGACCCGCTGGCGGTCGAACGCCCACTCGAAGGTCCGCTTGAACTCCTTGGCACCGTGGAGGAGGAAGCGCCGAAACGGTTTCTGATCGCAATAGATCACCATTTCCTTGAGGCCGGCCTCGGACGTGACCCAGCAGTGCGGACGCACCCGGTACCGCGACGGGATGAACGGCTCACCCGCGTACGTGATCACCCGCTGAGTGCCCGCCCAGGACTTGATCCGCGGGCCGCTGGACGGGTACACGTTCGCCCGGCCGTATGCGTGGCCGTAGTGCATCGCCGTGGGCAGTTCCTTGAGGTTATTGGCCGCCACGTGGGTCAAGTAGTGCCTTTGGGCGACCGCGCGCGATAATTCCTGCGGCGATTGCACGATATCCACCGAGCAGGCTAGCGGCGGGTCTCCGCCCCTCACGTAGTTGAGGTAATCCGCGGTGAGGTCCTCCACGAGCTTACCGTCCCGGTAGGTCAGGAGGGCGAGGATGCCGAACAGGCGCAGGTCCCGCACGGGCATGCCAGCGCCGGCCGCGAAATCGTAGTACCCCAGATTCTTTCCGGGGACGAAGACGAAGGGCCAGATCCAGTTCTTGGCGTCCTCGTCGTTCTCAGCCAGCTTCCCATCCTTGTCGAAACACTGATGCCGCAATTCGTCGTGGCGGACGCCTACGAACTGGGTTTGGGTCGGCCAGGCGATGTCGTACCCGTAGGCGAACATCTGGTTCTTGATATTGTTCTGGAAGGTAAAACCCGGCACCAGCAGGAGATGGTCCGTGGAGAACTTCCGACAGTCCTCCTCCAGCCTGCGGTAGATGGGTTCCGTCAGATGGCTGAATTCCTCCAGGAAGACGACGAAGTCCAGCCCCGCTTCCTTCGCCGCGGCGGCGTATTGCTCCACCGTGCCCTTGCCGCTGGAATAGCGCGTACGCGCCCCCACCAGGCCACGGTATACATTGCCTGGGGGAGTGGCGCTCTGGTAGGCGTCGAACTGCGGATAGTAGTCGTTCGGCTTTTTCCGCATGTTGGGATGGAGCAGTTGCATGGGATCCTGGACATACCCGCCGAGCTTTCCGCTGGCGAGGCTCGGCTCGCAGAGCCAGCGGAGGGTGTTTTCGAAGAGCCTCCCGAAATCGCTGGCGCGTCCCGCCATGCCCTTGTCCAGAATGACGCCGTCGTGGAGCCACATCGTGCCGCCGTGCAGCGTGTACATAGGGAAGATGGCGGTCAACGCCAGCCGCCCGCGTCCTACTTCGCGGATGGCGTAAAGCGTGGGTGGAGTCTTCGGATCCTTCCGCCGAGTCATGTCCTTCAGCAGGTCCTCCTCGCCCGTCTTGAACGAGAACTGCGGCTCCTTGGTGAAGCTGGTACCGGAGCAGCGGACCACTTCGATCCAATCCCTGGAAACCAGAAGGGGATTGCCGTGCAGTGACCAGTAGCTCACCGAGTCGGCAGGGTACCACATGCCCTTCACCCCTGCGCTCACCGGCGACTTGGCAACGTTCTCCGCGTAGACGAACGTCATGGTGTTCCGTGGGTGACGGGTTGCGCTGGCCGGATCTTCCACCAGTTCATACGGGAGACCCGCGCCCCAGCGGGTCAGGTAGCTCTCGTACTTCTTCGTCGCCTTGAGCCCCAGGTCCTGCAAGTTGGGCATGAGAAAGATCCCGCCGCCAGTCTCAAGGTAGGCGTCCATGAGTGCTTGCATTTCCTCGCGGTACGGGGGAATACTCGGGGGCCAGCCCGACCATTGCTCGTTCTTCCGCGCCGCTTCGCAGGGCAGGTCCATGATCACCAGGCAGTTGTATCGCTTGATCAAGTCCCACGTGATCGGCCGCGGCGGCTGCTCGCCCAGAAGAAAATGGACGTCGATCTGAAAGCCCCGCTCGTGCAACTTCCGGAAGTAGTTGAAGTCGCCATAGATATTCGGAAAGCACTCTCGCCCGTTGATGATGAGGACGGAAGGTTTCTTCGGGCCATCAGCCGGTTCCTTCGCGGCAACAACAGCGATGCCCGCCGCCAAACAGAGCACGGTGAGACCAATGCGAGACATGATCGTGTGCTCCAGGCTAGGGTAAGCCTCCATGAGGGTATCGGTCATTTGGCGCGCTCGGATACGCTCTGACCGACAACTCCTGTCTATGTTAACAAACGGCCACGGCAAACTCCAGCTAGCTACCGACGATCTGGTTTCATGGCCCGTCCTGATGCCTGACGTCCCCTCTGTAGCGACCAAAGCGCTTGCCCTAAGAATCAATTCCATTTCTGACGCTCGGCCGATCCGCCGACCCTGCGGCTGATTTTCCCACCAAAACATTCCGAAATTGCCGTCTCGTCAATCAAAGTGCCGAAAAGCCGTGAAAACCGAGGGTTCCAAGAACGAAGGCACAGATACCTATGGAGGGTAACAATCCGAAACATCTCGCGAGTCCTTGCGCGCGGAGGGGGGGCGACCGCCGCAGATTGGCCAGCAGCGATTGAACCGCCTGGTCGATGTGACCGAGGTGTCTTTGCGTACGGATAGACATGCGGGGGCAGCGTTATGGTAAGATAGCTAGTCAAACGGGCCTGGG
>JBEKTY010000063.1:0-39733 GCA_049515555.1 Thermoguttaceae bacterium | reverse complement strand
CGAGAACTCGCTGGGGTTGCTTGCCATTACCCGCTCGTATTCCCCCTGGGTAACCAGGTACGTCCCAAGGTAAAAGGGCCGGGTTATCCGCACCCGGTGCTGCGGCCCCTCGCCCGGTAGATTACCCGTGTACCAGGCGTCACCGGCATGTGTCTTCAACTCCTCCTCGATCAGTTCCTTGGGCGAGCCCATCGTAAACTCGCCCGGCGGGATCAGCACCAGCTTCATGCCGATCGAGTTGGTGATCTCCAGCGGCAGGCCGAGGTGCTTGGCCCAGCCCTCTTGATGCTCCTTGGCCTGGGCGGCGTCGAAGGGGGCGACGGCGGGCGGGGGGATTTCAGATTTCAAATCTGAGATTTTCGATTCGGAATCAACTCTTGGCGCGGTTGAGCCACCGGAGGGTTGTGCCGCATCGGTGGTACGGCTCATCTTCGCCCGCTCAGCCGCCGTGTCCGCCAGAACTTGGGAGACACGGAAACCCGCGTTGTTGTAACGGGTCCCGGGCCCGAGGTCGCTGCGGACCGCCGCCCGGCACAGCATCGCTGGGAAGTCCCAGCTACCGCCGCGAGTCACGCGGCCCGAGCCGCCAGGAGGACCAGTCGGATCGTCCGAAGGCGCGTACCTATAATAGTCCTTGAGGTACCAGTCCTGGCACCACTCCCACACGTTCCCGTGCATATCATACAATCCCCATGCGCTCGCTTGCTTGAGGCCCACCGCGTGTATCTCGTTGACTTTGACCCACCCGTAGCCGGAAAGCACCTGCTCCTCGTACTCCTTGGCAGCCGCGTTGCGCAGCGAGCTGAAGCCGTACCGGCCCGTGCTCCCGGCGCGGCACGCATACTCCCACTGCGCCTCCGACGGCAGAAGGTACGTTCGCCCCGCCGCCTTCTCTTCCGGCAGATCCGATAGCTTTCGGCAGAACTCCACCGCATCGTCCCACGATACGCACTCGACCGGAAACCGCTTCGTATCCTGACCGGCTACCTGGTCTTTGCCCTTGCCCGTGGCCGAGAAATTGCTGGGGTTGGTGCCCACCACCCGCTGGTACTCTCCCTGCGTCACGACGTACACGCCTAAGTAAAAGGGCTTGGTGATCCGCACCCGGTGCTGGGGCCCCTCGCCCGGAAGGTGGTCGGTGTACCCAGCGAACCACGTCTGACCGGCGTTTGCCTTCAACTCCTCTTCGATCAGCTCCTTGGGCGAACCCATCTGGAACTCGCCCGGCGGGATGAGCACCAGCTTCATGCCGATGGAGTTGGTGATCTCCACCGGCACGCCCAGATACCTTGCCCACGACTCCTGATGTTTCCGGGCCTGCCGAGCGTCGAATGGGGCCACTGCCAATGGGGGCGGCTTGAGCGTCACCTTGACCTTCACCTGGCCACCCCGCGTGACCATAATGCTCGCTGAATCAAGCTGAAACTGGTCGCCGCCGCCCTCGACGGCCAGGTCGTACTTGCCCGCACCGAGGCTGAGCGTCCAACCCGACTTGGCATCCGCCACTTGAACTTTCTCCCCGCCCTGGCTGACGGCCACTTGCACGGCCTTGCCGAGTTGCTCGTCGATCTCGACCACCAGCGTCCCATGGCGCAGGGTGATCGTCAGGATGATCCCCAGCAGCAACACCAGGCCGCCCGCGGCGAGAACGACGGACGACGGGCGACGGACGACGGACGCCAGCCATTGAAGGGCGATGGAGAACGGGCCACGGACCGAGGCCTTCCCGTCCGTCGTCCGTCCCCCGTCGCCCGTCGAGATAATGGCGTGCGGTCGGGTTCGCTCCGCGACCGGGGGCTTCTTCTGCTTGGTCAGCGTGCCCCGCGGCGCGTCTTCCTGCAAAAACGCCAGGCTCTGGGCCAAGGCCCCACTGAACGAATCGGTCTTCGCTGCCGCTCCGGTGACCGACCGGCCCGACGAGACGCCCAAAATCGTCTCCAACTCGGCCACTACGTCGGCCATCGACTGGCAGCGGTTCTCGGGCTGCTTGGCCACCATTTGCTGGAATAACTCGTCCAGCTCGGCAGGCACGTCCGGCCTGACCTGGCGCAGTGATGGGATCGGGGCCTGTTGGTGCGCCATCAAAATCTGCATCAGCGTCTCGCCCCGGTAGGGCGGATGGCCGGTCAGAAGGCGATGGAGCGTACACCCAAGGGCGTAAATGTCGGCCCGAGCATCCACCGCGTGGCTGTCCATGGCCTGCTCGGGAGCCATGTAGTCGCAGGTGCCCATCACCTGGCCCGAGCCGGTCAGGCGATCCTGCCCCGAGTCGTCCGCCAGCCCGGCGATGCGTGCCAAGCCCATGTCGAGGATCTTCACCGTACCGTCCTTGTCCATCAGCAGGTTGCTGGGCTTGATGTCGCGGTGCACGATCCCCTTGTCGTGGGCATACTGGAGCCCGCGGGCGGCCTGGAGGGTACACTCCACGGCGGCGTGTACGGCCATCGGCCCCCGGTCCTTGATGATGGCCGCCAGGTCCTTGCCCTCCACGTACTCCATCACCAGATAGTGGACCCCATTGTGCTCGCTGGCGTCGTGGGCGGCCACGATGTTGGGGTGCATCAGCTTGGCGGCGGCCTCGACCTCGCGGTAAAAGCGTTTGACCGTCTCGGGCGAGCCGAGCGACTTCTCGGCGATCATCTTCACGGCCACCGTGCGTTTCATTCGCCGGTGCTGGGCCTTGAGGACCACGCCCATCCCGCCCTCGCCCAGTTTATCGAGCACCATGTACTCGCCGAAGACCAGGCCCTTGGTCTTGCCGTCATAGACGGCCTGGGCCTGGTACTTGGTGATCTTTCCGGCCCGGTAGAGCGCGGCCACCAGGGCCTTGACATCGCCCGTCCGCTGATCCGGCGGCAGGCTGTCCTGGAAGGCGGAGATTTCGGCCGCCGACATGAGGCCGCTTTGGCTCAGCCGCTCGATGAACTGCTGGACTGTGACCGCCATCGGCGCGTCTCGCCACCAGGCCGCTGGAGTGTATACATCCCTCTACTATACCCAGCCGCCGGCAAGCCTGGAATACCCCGTATCTATGGAGGGGGCTGGGGACGGGTTCCGGGCGACATGCCCGCCGAGACCACCGCAAACTTCCCGCGCCGGGTGCCACTGCTGGCTAGCCCAGCAGTGTCGAAACACCGCCGTGCGCACCACTGCTGGACAAGCCAGCAGACCGTAGGGTGGGTCGAGCGGCAGCGAGCCCCACCAGAAACACGACGGAGGACGGGCGACGGACGACGGAGGGAAGCGCTCCGGACCGTCGTCCGTCGTCCGCCGTCCGTCGAAAATGGTGGGGCTCGCTAGCGCTCGACCCACCCTACAAGTCTGCAAATTCAGCGGGCCAGCTCCACAGTAAAGCTCTTGGCCACCGTCTTGGGGCCGCAGGTGATGTCATACGTTTCCCGGGGCTGCGTGGCGACGTGGACGTCGGTCTTCGGCCGGCCGTCTTCTTCCCAGGCATAAGTGATCTTCACGGGGCGGAATCCGCCCGCGGGCTCCTTGTAGTCCACGTCGATCCGCAGGCCGAACAGGCACGCGGTGTTGACCTCCTTGCCTTCGAGCTTTACCAGGGCCGTTCGCGTGCCGGGCGGCACGTCGGGGAAGATGATGTATTTCGTATAGCCCGCGGTCGGGCCGGTCAGGCGCCCCGCCTGCTTGAACTTCTTGCCGCCGTCGAACGAGAGCAGGACCGTGTAGGCGTCGGCGGCGTCGCGGAGGCGATAGCCGAGGTTCATGCGGACGCGGGTGATGTCGCCCGGGGTGGGGATCTTGAACGTCACGTCGCCCTTGCCGTGCGGGCGGGCCCAGCGCAGCTCGGCGCTGTTCAGCACGGGGTGGAAGTCCTTGATGCTGAGTTGCTTCCAGGGGGCGGCCGCCGGGTCGGTGTTGCCCTCCAGCGTGATCGTGCCCTCCTGCGGACCGGTGGCCAGCGTGATATGGTTCCGGCCTTCGGTGATGGTCGGCAGCGGGGCCTGCGAATGCTGCACGTCGTGCGTGATATCGAGGCTCTCCAGGCCGGTGCCCCGGCCCGTCAGCTCGAACTTCAGCCGGTAGTCGTAGCGGCGGAAGACGGACATCGTAAGGTCGATCTTCTGATCGCCGCTGGCCTTCACGTCGGCGATTTTCTTCCAATCCAGGCCCTGGTTGTCGCTGAAGCTCACCGCCACGCCCCCGCCGCTGCCGACAACGGCCTTGAAAGCCAGCGTGCCGGACACGTAGACGTAACTGCTGGGCATGCGCAGGACGAGCACACCCGGTTGGGCCGCGTCCTTGACGTGGAGGGCGGGTGCGGCCTGGTCCTCGGCGGTCGAGGCCAGGTTCTCGGCCCGCAAGGCCCCGCCGCGCAGCCCGCCGCCGGCCAGCGGCACGTGGTATTCCAACACGCCGTTGCCGACCCGGCCGGGGGCCTTGTCGCCAAGCTGCCGCTGCAGGCCCAGGATGCCCTTGCCGCCCTCGAGAATGTCAGCGTCGACCCAATCGATGAGCTTGCCCTTGTTGGACCAGTTGCGCGTCAGCTTCTCGCCCTCGCGAAGCTGGACGTTGAGTTGATAGCCCATCGAGGGCCAATACTCATATTCGCCGGCCTTCTGGAAGTCGTACTCGCACATCGTGGCGTGCCAGCCGTGTACGCCGGCCGGGTTCAGGCCGCTCGCCAGGAAGGTGGGGCAGGTGGCCAGCAAGGGCGGGCCGGCCTTGCGCCAGTTGCCGCCCGCGGCGAACTGCGCGAGCTTGGCCCAGTTGCCCCGGTAGCCGGGATTCTTCGCGTGCCATTGGGCCACCGCTTGATGAATCTCGTCGGCCGCGGCGAGCTGGCCGTCGGGCCGGAAAAAGTAGTTCATCAGCGAGCCGTCGATCATGTGCCATCCGCCGCCGTAGAAGACCTCGCTAATCATGTGTACGTTGACGGCCCTGCCGCGGGCCTTCATGTCCAGGTAGCGGGCCAGGCCGCAGACGTTGCTGCTGGCGCAGCAGCAGATGCCCACCCCGTATACGTGGATCGTCTTCAGCGGATCGTGCACGTTGTTCTCGGGCGAGAGGAATTCATTGGGCGGGTTGGTCTGATGCCGGTACCGCGTCACCGTTTTCCAGATGGCCAGGGCCTTCTCCTGGTCGCTCATACCCGGCTTGATGTAGGTCCGCGCCCAGGCCTCGGGGCTCGACACGTCCTCGGATTTGTCGGACAGGACCAGCACGTGGCTGACGATGCCCGGTGTGCCGGCCGCCGAATCGGCCCCCAGGCCAATGGCCGGCCAAACTAGGCAGGCCGCGAAAAGCAAAGCAAAACAGCCGCAACCTCGCCAATGTCTGATGCTCGTCATGACGTTGCTCCAAGAAAAAAGAGGTTTGAGGGCAGTATAATTCCTCTGCGTCGTCCGCGTCCTCTGTGGTAAATCAAAAAGTTTAACCGCGGAGGACGCAGAGGACACAGAGGCACACGCTATCGTTCTTCCTTAACGGCTGTCATTAACTGATCTGGTTGCCATCGTAAGCGAAGCGCATCGCGTGGTCAATCTGGCCGTCGCCGGTGCTGTCGATCTTCTCGCCGATCCGGCAGTTCTCGGCTTAGTACCTGCCCGCCTCCCTGGATGGGAAACGACCTGAACTGCCCCTGGCACAAAGAACCCGTGCCCGAGCTGCCGTGTGCCAGCGCTGCGTGTGCGTGACGGTCAGCCAGCGAATGAATTCCGGTAAGCAACACCATTCCGCCCGATATTGTCAATATAAAAGACTCCCGACCCCTTTTGCCGTCCAGTGATGTCCCCTTTCCGTCCTCCAATAGCTCACCGCCGGCCCCGCGTCCGAACCCGCCGTTACACGTCGATGCGAAAATCAGCCAACTTGAGACCAAAGTACGGATCAAGGATAGAAGATTCAAACATCCCCAGTTCCTTCTCTGGCACCATCGAAAACGTACTGTTGTGATTGGGGGTCCACCATCTGTCCACGCCCCTATATTTCTTGGTCGAGATAGACGTCTTGACCCAACGAAATTGCCGATCCGCCCATCCATCGCCCCTGTCTGATAACAGATTGGCTGGGCCAATGAATTGACCAAGAAGAATGACGCTTGGTTCCTTGTTGCCGTTGCACAGATAGAAATACTCCCCGATCCTATCGCCCGCAACGAATTCCTCCCCCTGGGCCTTGAGCGAAGTCCCCAGGGCGAGCGTATCCCTGTGAACAAGAACCAGCCCTTGCCTAACCCAGTCCAGAACGTTGAAGATGTCCTTGAAGTCGTTACCGCCCATCGACAGCTTCCAAAAGACGGGTTTCATTGCAGTCTCCATTTAGGGCATCAAATGTTTACGGGCTCTTAAAGCAACGGCAACCCGGCCATAGTCAGAAGCGAATCGTCAATGCCACAGCCTTTGAGGAATTCGTCACGGGCAAAGCGCGGATACTCGGCAGTAATCAGCGTAGCCAAGTCATTTGCAAGGCGGGTAATCGCTACACTCGCTGCTTTGGGGTTCTTTGCGAGCAATGTCAGTTTGAGTTGTGACCTTACCAGCCTTGCGACAGGCACAAACTTCTCTTTTGTCGTCATTTCCAGTCTCCGGGAGAAGTGGTTTTTGGGTATCCACGGGCAGGATTTAACCCGCCATCATGCCAGAAAACCGGTCGTCAAGCAAGGGGCCGGCCGCAACACTTTTTCGCCGGGTCGTTGTAAGCACGCAAAAGGGGGCGGGGGTCTTAAATCTCCTTGTGGAGCGGGGCTGGGGGCCATGCAAAATGATGCAAAATGGGTCGGGAGTCTTAAATCTGCTTGGCGAGAGGGGTGGACCGAGCTTTGCGTGGCCGGCCACGCGCCCGTAGCGTCGATTCCAGGTGCAATCGCCTGGCCGTTTGCTCTTGCCAAGACCCTTCAGCCAGCGCATGAACGCCGACAAGCAGAATACCATTTCCGCCCCATCTCGTCCATAGAAACGACTCCCGACCCCCTTCGCCAATCCCTTCGCCAATCCGACCCCCTTCGCCAATCTGCGTACTCTCCGTGTCCTCTGTGGTAAATCAAGAATCTCACCACGGAGGCACGGAGGACACGGAGAGACACGCTATCGATCGGCCAACGTAATCTCCAACAAGGCGATTCCAAATCGCGGCAAAAGCAAGTTCATCTTGCCATCGCCGTCGATGGCCACCTCTTCAACGTGCCGGTCCATGACGGCGTCAATCTGCAGCTCCTTCACCGAGAGGATGGTGGCCAGCGCCTTGGCGGCTCGCCCCTGCCGCAGCGACAGGGCCACCGGCTGCGGCCGGTCGGCGGAGCGGTTCAAAAGCGTCACAATTACCCGCCGGCCGTCGGCGGAAAGCGACGCGCAGGCATCGACCGGGCGGGCCTCGCCGGGCGGGTCGATCTGGAGCAACCGGCCGCCGCCGTGGGCGCGCACGAGGGCAAACGCCTGCCCCATGGCCGTCAGGTCCGCCGAAAACGGCGTTACCCGGATCAGGCCTTCGTTGACCGGCTGGAACATGGCCGCCGAAACCATGTTGAGCGACTGGCTCTCCTGGCAGAACATGTGCAGTTGGGCGGCGGCGAAGACGGCGTCGATGGGGCCGATGTGCCATTGGGCTTCATAGTGGCGCGTGAACCAATTGTGCCACAGGTTCCATTCGTCGAAGGCGATGGGGATCGGCTTGTGGCCCGGGCTGGAGTGGTCGATGGCCCGCCGCATTTCCCGGAGCCAGGGGAGCAGGCCCTCGCGCGGCTCGCGGGCCTGGCGCGCGAACTCCCGCGCGCCCTCCGGCCCGGTCAGGGCCTTGGTGATGGGCGAATAATAGTGCAGCGAGTGCCAGTCGAAGCAATCGCCGGCCTCGGCCACGACCTGCCGGTCCCAGTCGTTCTTGAGCGTCACGCGGTCCGTGCCCGAGGCGATCAGCACCAGCCGCGGATCGACCTTCCGCATGGCCGCGGCGAATTGCCGGAGGTTGCGGGCATACACGGCCGCGGTGCTGTAGGCCGGCCCCATCCACTCGCCCCAGATCTCGTTGCCGATGCACCAGTGTTTGACCGCGTAGGGCTCTTCGTGCCCGTGCTGGGCGCGCAGCTTGCCCCACGGGGTGTCGGGCGAGCCGTTGCAGTACTGCACCCAGTCGGCCGCCTCCTGGGGGCCGTCGGGAATGCCCATCGTTACGGTGATGCACGGCCGGCTGCCCAGTTCCCGGCACAGCGCGATGAACTCGTCGGTGCCTATCTCGTGGAAGTCGAACTGGTCGGAGAAGGGCAGGTACGGGCAATGGATGGGCGGCCGCTTATCCAGCGCCGCGAGGCCCCCTTTCCAGCGGTAATCGCGGGTGAAGGCCCCGCCCGGCCAGCGCACCAGCGGCAGGCCCAGCTCCTTCAGCCGCGCCACCACGTCGCGGCGCATGCCGTGAAAGTTGTCGCTGGGCACCAGCGACGCGGCGCCGACCCACAGCGCGGCCGGCCCCTCGAAGACGATTTCCAGCCGGGCCTGGAGGTCGGTTTGCGGGGCCGTCCAGGTAAAGCGCCACGTCTGCCAGTCGCCTTTTTCCAGTCGCAGCGACTGGCGGCCGTAGTGCCTCTGCCCCGAGGCGTCGCACAGGCCCGCGGAGAGCGTCAGCGGGCAGTCGGCCTTCAGTTGCAGGCGGACTTCGTACTCCCGGCCGGCCTGAACGGCAAGGTCGCGCTGGCCGATGCCTCCGCGGGCCCCCTTTACCGGGACCCGGATGCGCTGCGACTGCTTTCCGGTGTAGACTTCCGCCGTGTCCAAAGCGAACGAGACCGGCGGCGCGCCGATACCGTACCAGTGGGCGGCCAGGCCCTGGGCCGCTTCGTCTCGACCGGCCTTGGCGCCAGCCGCTTTTTCCGCGCTCTTGGCCGCAAAGCTGCGATTGGCGAGCAACTGCGCGCCCAGACCTTTCCATACCCCATAACGCGTGTGCTCGATGTTGGCCCCGAACAACAGCGGCGAGATCACCGGCCCGGCCCGGCTGACATCGACGGCCAGTGGCATGGGCCCCCGCTCAGGGCCGCCGGCCTTCGCCGGGAAGTCAGCCGCCAGAAGACCGAGATTTATGATCGAAACGCAGGTCAACCAGGTTAGTACCCCGACCAGCCTGAAATGGCGGGTGCCACGGTTGGCTTGCCCAACCGTGTTTTTGGCACTGCTGGACAAGCCAGCAGTGGCACCCAACGTGTCAACCGAGGGCGGTAGGGGCACTAGCCAGCGGCAGTACAAATACTTCATTGATCCCCACTTTCCTTGATAAAGAGTCGCGAATTCCGTCACTTCGCCGCTGCTTTTCCGCTTTGGAGCCAGATGTAGACGCCCATGGCCCCGGTGGGCGAGCGGCCGAAGCCGGCCAGGCCCAGCCGGCCGTCGCCCGTGAAGTCGGCCAAGGCGAACCGCGCGTCGAAGTGCGGCACGTAGTCCAGCCTCACGGAAACGACGCGCTCGGGGCTCAATCCGTCGGCTGGCGAGCCGGTGAGAATGCACACCCCGGGCGGCTCGCCGCGCTTGCACAGGATCAGGCCGGCCGCGCCGTCGCCGTTCCAATCTACCACGGTGGGGCCGTCGCGGTTGACGTCCACGCCGGGGACGACGAACTTCGCGCTGGGTTCCTTGGCGAACGGCTGGCGCGGATTGTGTGTGTTGCGATACAGCCACACAGTCACGCCCTGCGGGCCGTTGGCCAGCAGGGCGACGTCGGTCCAGCCGTCGTGGTCGAAATCGGCGGCGGCCATGAAGGCCCAGCCCTTGGGCTCGCCGGGGGGCGGGGCCAGTTGGAAGTCCGGCGTCTGGGACAACGAGCCGTCCGCGTGGCGCAGGAAAATGTCGCCGCAAGCGGTGATCAGGTCCTCGCGCTTGTCCCCGTCGACGTCGGCCAGCGCGATATCCATGTACGATTGCAGGGGGAACTTGTTCTGACGCACCTGGAACGAGCCGCCGGCCTGTTGCCGGGCGAGGTAATAGCCGGTGATGAATCGCGCGCCGATCACCAGGCCCGGCGTCCCGTCGCCCTGGAAATCGCCGGCGGCGACCTGCGACCCGCGGATTACCGGCAGCGGTACGGCCTTGTACCGCAGCCTTCCCTGCGGGCTAAGGAACACCGCGTGGTCCTCGCTGGCCACGAAGAAAGCCGCCTCTTTGCCGCTGCCAAAAGGCAGCAGGCGGAGTTTCGAGGGGCCGGCCAGCTCGGGCAAGTCCACCACGGCGTCGGGCGATTCGGCGAACCGGCCGCCCCGGTTCAGGTAGATTTTCACCGCCGCGCCCTTGCCCTTGGGCACCAGCACGGCCACGTCGGGCCGGCCGTCGCCGTCCACGTCGCCGTAGGCCGCCGCAACCATGGGCTCCAACCAGGCGGCGACGAGGTAGTTCTTCTGCGTGAAGCGGTAGAGCGGATTGGGCTTGGGCGGCGTCATCTTCGACCAGCCGGTGGCTTCGCCGGCCTCGATGCCGGCGGCGATGAAGTTGTCCGGGTCGCCGCCGCCGTGCCCGCCCAGCACCACGTCGGGCCGCAGCACGGCTAGCTTCTTCATGCTGGCCAGCGCGTCGGGGGCACTGAAATCGAGGCTGCCGGAATAGCCCAGCAGTCCGCCGGGCATCATAAGATCGCCGGTGGCGACGTAGGTTCGGCCCTCCTTCCGGAAGGCATAGCCCATCGAGCCGGCGGTGTGGCCGGGCAGGCAGATGGCCCTTAATTTCAACCCGGCCAGCTCGATCTCCTGGTCCCCGGTCAAGACCACGTCGATCGGCACGGGCGGATGGAAGCCGTAGCCGGTGCCGCCGGGGATGTGGTGCTGGAGAACGTAGGCCATCTCGGGGCTGGCCACCACTTGTGCCCCCGTCACGACCCGCCACAGCGAAGCGCCCGGGGCATGGTCGCCGTGCTCGTGGGTGGGCAGGACGTACTTGACCCGCATGGGGTCCAGTCCCGCGCCTTTGATCCGGGCCCAGTTCTGCTCGAACGACGCCGCGGAATTCGGGTCGATGAGGATCAGTCCCTGCGGGGCCTCGACGACGATCTGGCTCCCCATGTCGCTGTGGGCCAGCCCGCCGTTGGTCCGCCAGATGCCGGGGCCCAGCCGATCGGCCTTCTGGTTCCTGGTCCAAGGTTTGTCGCCGGGGCGGGCCGCCTTGTCCAGATCGGTCCGCCAAAGCTGCTTGCCGTCGGCGGCCAGCATCCACACGCTGCCGACCGTCGTGGCCGCCACGATCCGCCGGCCGTCACCGGAGACGCGCACAAGGCTGGCCGCGCCGACGTCCAGCCCCTCGGGCAGGCCGGCCATCGGCCGGCAGTTCTTGTCCAGCAGATAGACCCTGTGGTCCCAGCAACCCACCGCGATCGGCTCGCCGGCGGCGGCGTCTACCGAGGCGATGGCGTCCGGAAATCGGACGCACTCCAGACCGCCGCCGGCGATGTCGAGCAGGTAGAGGCTGCGGGCTTCCTCGTCGGCCGGCAGCAGCGGTTGCCCGGCCAGTCCGCGGCTGGTCCAGTTGTGCGGCCAGATGAGCAGTTTCCGGCCGTCGGCCGAGAAACTCAGGTCGCACCAGAAGGGCGCAAAGGCGTCGGGCCCCACGCGGCGGACGAGCTGCCCCTCGGCCGTGTAGACGTGAATGGTGGGCCGCGAAGGCATCAGCCGCGTGCCGAAGGGAATGTCCGGGCTGCCGTCGCGCGGATGGAACACCCGCTGCCATCCCTGGTAGTCGGCCACGGCAAACTTCGCTCCTGCGGCGTCGATCGCCACGGCCAGCGGGACCGAGAACTTCAAGTCTTCATAGGGCGGCGCGGGCGGGCCGTAAACGCCTTTTTCCGGCCGGGCTGACGGCGCCACGTCCTCGCTGGCCCGCCGCAACCAGACGATAGGCTTGCTCCCCGCGGGCTTCAGCACCAGCAGGTTCGGAAACTTAGCGGCGGCGGCCGCCCCGCCGGCGCCCCGGGCCGCCTCGCCGGGCGTGTCGAACGAGCCGAAGGCGTAGCGGCCCACCACCGCCAGCCCGCCGGCGCCGGCCGCCATGGCCGTGGTCACGCCCTGCCCCAGGTGCGCGGTGCGCGGCGGCGCGTGCCCGGTCGGCGAGAGCCAATACAGGACGTCGTCGCCGGCGACCACCCACCGCTGGCCCGCCCAGCGGGAAATGCGGGGCAGATGGTTCGAATGATCGCCGTAGTGGAACATGAACCTGGCCGGCCGGAAGTCCTGGAACTTCAGCACGCCGGAGACTTGATCCAGCTCCTTCGTCGGGCTGAAGGCGTAGAACCGCGGCGTGTCGCCGGCCGTGCCTTCGGGCGTGGTGCAAAGCGCGGCGACGAACCGGCCGTCGCCGCTTACGCTCACTTCGTTCAGCCAGCGCTGGCCGGCGCGATGCTGGCCCACGAGCTTGCCGCTGCCATCCAGGAGAAAGAGGTTGGGATCGCCCGGCGGGGCGATGGTTCCCACGGCGATGCAACTTCCGTCCCCGTTAAAGTCGAGGCAAGCGATGCCTTGCCAGGGAAGTGGGCCCAACCCGCGGGCGTCCCAGTGCGGCACGCAGCTCCGGCCGGTGGCAGGCCCGACATCCACGTCGGCCTGCGCAGGGTGCGGCAACGGACTTGCCGCGTACAGGAGGAAGCTTGCCACGCCGAGCAGGGACCATGGGCGCAAGCAGCGCGCCCGAACACTCACCGCAACAGACTTGTGCTTCACGCTCGGTCTCCTTTGCGCGTCGGCCCTGGAATGTAGCAGGCACACTCCGTGTGCCGTCCGCCACTGCTTGTCCCGCCTCAGCGAACGGCACACGGAGTGTGGCGTGCTACAAGCGGAATTTGCCACAGCCATCTTAACCCAAGTTATGGTCGTCAACAACTATCAAGTCCCGCCGCGTCAGCGCTTGCTAATTCCCGCCGCGTAGCCCAGAATGGGAGGTGCGCTGGTTGTTCGTAGCGACGTTTGTTTGTAGTGACCCGATTTATCGGGTCCGAGTTCGTAGTGACCCGATTCATCGGGTCTTTACCTGGGGAACAACAAACGACCGCATGAATGCGGTCACTACGGTCGGGGCCATGAATCACACACTGCACGCTCTTGTCGCACTGCTGCTTTTCGTTCCGCTGGAACCGCCGTCGGCTTCAGGCCAGGCTCAACAAGCCGGGCCGCTGGCCACGCCGTTAAAGGCCGACAATCTGGACCCCGCCGCCTTTGGGCAATGGGTGGATGGCGTCGAGAAGCCCATGCCCCAGCGTGACGGTCCGCGTCACGTCGTCTGGACCGCCGGTACGCAGCCCGAGTGGGACGGCGTGCTGTTCGGCGATTCCAAGATCGCCGGGCCGCGGCATCTCCGCATCGGCTTCAAGGCTCCGATCGGCGTGGGCTCGGTGCTGGTTCGCGCCGGCTCTCAGGTGAGCATGCTGCGGGCCGATGCCCCCTATCCCGGCGACCTGGCCGACGAGTCGCAATGGCTGGCCGCCGAGTGCATGGCACGGCCGCCGGCCGCCGATCCCCACGCGGCCGACGAGCAATACGTGTTGTGGGTTTTTCCCAAGGCGGCCCAGACGCGGGCCTTGCGTTTCACGCACACGGCCCAGGCGGTCGACACGCGCTTCGCAGGCTGGCTGGGCGGGGCCTACGTGCTGGCCGAGCGGATGGCCAACGTGGCGCCCGCGGCAATGGCCGCAGCCGACGCCAACGCCGAAGCCATCGCTCGGATCAACGATGAGAGCAACAACGGCACGTGGGCGGCGTGGGACAACGGTCCGGAAGGCGGCCCGCAGCCGGTCTCGCCGCGGCATCCGGTGGACGTGCTGCTGGCCTGGCGGCGGCCGGTGACGATCCGCGGCCTGGGCGCGCTGTGGGCCGGCTTCGCCGCAGCCGAGGTGCAAACGCTCGAAGGCCCCGCCGACCGGCCGCCGACCGAGGCCGCCGAGACCGACTGGCGCACCGTCAGGCGCTGGGAAGGCCTCGAGAACCAGTATCCCCGCGGACTGGGCGTCAACTGGCTGGACCTGGGGCAAAGCCTGACCACGCGGGCGATCCGGCTGCGAATTACGCAGGTCACCCGCGAAGGCCACCCGCACCTGGCGGGCAACACCAAGGGCGGCCAGCGGGTCTGGCTGGGCGAGCTGCTGGCCCTCCACGCGCTGGGCGATGCGCCGCTGGGGACGGCCGATTCGCGGCGGCCGCCGCCCGGGGCCGCCCTCCACGCGCCCATTCCCGTACGATTCACGCTCGACGCGCCGGGCTACGTGACCTTGGTCATCGAGTCGGCCGACGGCCGACGGGTGCGGAATCTGGTCAGCGAGCAGCCGTTTCCCGCCGGCGCCAACACTACGTGGTGGGACGCCAGCGACGATTTGGCCCGCGACGTGGACGCCGCCCGGCACGGCGTATACCACATCCCGACGCAGTTGGTGGCCCCGGGCACGTATCGCGTCCGCGGTTTGTATCATCCGGGGATCGACTTGCGCTACGAGTTCGCCGTCTACAACGCCGGCAATCCGGCGTGGTCCACGGCGGACCACACGGGCGGCTGGCTGACGAACCACACGCCCCCCAGCAGCGCTCTGTTCGTGCCCGCCGACAAGGCCCCCGGCGGCCGGCCGCTGGTGTACCTGGGCAGTTACGTGAGCGAAGGCGGCGACGGCCTGGCTTGGGTCGATCTGGAGGGACACAAGCAGGGCGGCGTGGGCTGGGTGGGCGGCGCCTGGACCGGCGCGCCGTACTTGGCACGCGACGCCGGATCGCAGGCCGTCGAGGGCGTCTACGTCTACGTCGGCTCGGCCTGGGAGGGTGAGCTGCGGCTCACCGCCGTCACCCGCGCGGGCGACAAGGCGGTCGTAAAATACGCCCTGCCCGGCGGCAAGGACGCCTCGGTCCTGACCGGACTGGCCATCCACGACGGACGGCTTGTGTGCAGTCTGCCCAAGCAGAAGGAGCTGCTGCTGGTAGATGCCAAGGCGGGCAAGCTGCTGGGCGCCGCTCCGCTGGGCGATCCGCGCGGCTTGGCCTTCGACGGCCAAGGGCGGCTGCTGGCGCTGGTCGGCAAGCAACTACATCGCTACCGGCTGCCGGCCCGGGGACTGTCCCAATTTTCGTCCGCCCGTCCCCCTGGACAGGCCGAAAATGGGACTGTCCCCGTATCGGTCCAGCAGCGGCTGCCGGCCCCCGAGGTCCTCGTGGCCGCCGGCCTGGACGATCCGCAACACGTTGCGCTGGATGCCCAGGGGAATCTGTACGTGAGCGACCGCGGCAACAGCCATCAGGTAAAGGTGTTCGATCCGGCCGGCAAGCCGCTTCGCGTCATCGGCAATCCCGGTGCACCGAAGGCCGGACCCTATGATCCGCTGCACATGAACAATCCCAACGGTTTGACCATCGACGGCAACGGGCATCTATGGGTGGCCGAGACCGATTTCCAACCGAAGCGGGTCAGCGTCTGGACGCTCGACGGCCGGCTGGTCCGCGCCTTCTACGGCCCGTCGGAATACGGCGGCGGCGGCCGGCTCGATCCCGTGGACAAGACGCGATTCTACTACCACGGCATGGAGTTTCAGCTCGACTGGCGTCGCGGCGTGGACCGGCTGGTGCGGGTCTTTTTCCGTCCCGGTCCCGGGGAGCTCGGCCTGCCCGGCGGCTTCGGCGTCGACGGCCAACCGGAAATGCCGCTCTACCGGGAAACGCCCTCGGGCGTGCGCCGCTATTTCACCAATTGTTACAACAGCAATCCGACCAACGGCGCCAGCCTGGTCATGCTGTGGCTGGACCGGCAGGCGGTGGCCGTCCCGGTGGCCGCCCTGGGCCGCGCCAACGATTGGAGCCTGCTGAAGAGCGCGGCCTTCAAGCCGCGGCTGCCCGCCGGAGTCGAGTTGCGTAACGGCGCCTGGTCCGCAGATATGATGTTCGCCTGGTCGGACCACAACGGCGACGGCCAGGTACAGCCGGAGGAGGTGACTTTCTTGAAAGCGTCGTCCGGCGGTTGCACGGTGATGCCCGACCTGTCGGTCGTGGTTTCGCGTGTCGACAGTCGGGCGGTGCGCTGCGTGCCGCAAGGGTTCACGGCCGAGGGCGTGCCGCTCTACGACCTGGCGGCGGCGGAAACGCTGGTCGAAGGGGCCCAGGCCCCCACGTCGTCCGGCGGCGACCAGGCCCTGGTCGATCCGGGCGGCTGGACGATCCTGACCGTGGCGCCCAAGCCGTTCGCCCCGCAATCGCTGGGCGGCGCATATCGCGGGCAGCCGCGATGGTCGTACCCGGACCTCTGGCCGGGGCTGCACGCCTCGCACGAATCGCCTGCGCCCGACCGGCCGGGCGAGCTGATCGGCACCACGCGGCTGCTGGGCGGGCTGGTCGCGCCGCGGGCCGGCCAGGCCGGGCCCATCTGGGCCGTCAACGGCAACCAGGGAAACATCTACCTCTTCACGGCCGACGGCCTGTTCGTGGCCGAGCTGTTCCACGACGTGCGCCGCGGCCGCTCGTGGGCCATGCCCACCGCCCAGCGCGGCATGCGGCTGAACGACTTGACCCTGCACGACGAGAACTTCTGGCCCTCGATCACCCAGACCGCCGACGGCGAGGTCTACCTGGTCGACGGAGCACGGACCAGTCTGGTGCGCGTCGAGGGCCTGGAGCGCATCCGCCGCCTGGCGGAAACATCGCTCCGCGTGAGCCCACAGGATCTTCAGAGCGCCCGGGAGTACCTGGTGCAAGGCGAGCTCCAGCGGCAGCGGGAGCAGGGCCGGCCCACGCTGCGCGTGCCGTTGCGCAAAGTCGCCCCCACGGTCGACGGCAAGCTGGACGACTGGGCCGGCGCGGCGTGGGCCACCATCGACAAGAGCGGCGTGGCCGCCTTCTTCGACAGCAACAGCAAGCCCTACAACGTCAGTGCCACGGTGGCCGTCGCCGGCGACCGGCTGTACGCGGCCTTCCGCACGGGCGATGCCAACCTGTTGCAAAACAGCGGTGAAACGCCCTTGGCGCCCTTCAAAAGCGGGGGCGGGCTGGACCTGATGCTCGGCGCCGACCCGCACGCCGACGACGCCCGGCAAAACCCCGCGCCGGGCGACCTGCGGCTGTTGGTGACGCTGATCGGGGGGAAGCCGCGGGGCCTGGTCTATCGGCCCGTCGTGCCGGGGACGAACCAGGCGGTGCCCTTCTCCTCGCCCTGGCGAACCGTCACCATCGATCGCGTGGACGACGTGAGCGACCAGTTGCGGTTCGCGGCTTCCGATGGCAACTACGAGCTTTCCATCCCGCTGGCCGTCTTGGGCCTCAAGCCGGCACCGGCCCAGGCGATTCGAGCCGACTTGGGCGTTCTCCGCGGCAATGGCTTCCAAACTCTGCACCGCGTCTATTGGAGCAACAAGGCCACCGGCATCACCAGCGACGTACCCAGCGAGGCCGCGCTTGCGCCAAGTCTCTGGGGCCGTTGGGTTTTCCAACGAGAGTGAGAGGAAGGCGAGTTCGGCGCGGGTCTCCCGACCCCGCCGCGGCGGGGACCGAAGGTCTCAGGGGCTCGGGAGACCTTCGGTCGGCGGTGTGGCTCGGTCGGAGACCGGCCACAACAGTGGGCTGTAAACATCTTTGGAGAACGCAAATACCGCCGTTTTCCGAGGAACCGGAGGAATGAGGGATGCTTCGGATCAACTTCATGGTCCAGATTCTTGCTTCTCCGCAAGCTTCGCTTGCTCTTCGCATCCCGCGCTGGGAACGAGAGCGAAACTCGTTTGCAGCGGATAGTTGCACACGCAGCCCACGGCGAAGTTGGGCGCGTTTAACAGCCCGTCGGCGGCGATGAGCGAGTTGCTGCAACCGGAGCGAACGGCATACAGGTCCTGTTTCCGCCCGGTGGCCAAATCGATGTAACTGACCGACTGATCGCGGAACATCATCAAATATGGACTGGCCACGGCATAATTGCAGCCGCCCTTGGTGAAACTCAGCGGCGGTCCCAGCCGTTTACCGGTCCGCACGTCGAATGGCTGGCCTTGTTGCGTAAGGAACTTCTCTCCACAGAGAATCATGGGCCAACCGCCGATCGGCTCGTGCCACAGCGGCGTGCCGCTTCGCGCATCGAAGGCGCAGGTGTCTGAAGTCTTGCCGGTGAGCAGGACTGCCTGCTCGCGGCAGTAGCCCAGCCAATCGTCGCTGTCTCGGATGCCCGCGGTGTTCGTCTGGGCGTCCGCATAATTACGATTGGCGGTGGCGGCCGACCAGCGGGTCTTGCCCGAGCGGGCGTCCAGAGCCAGCAGCGTGGAAGGCGGCGGCTGCCAGGGCCCGGCCGGTCTTGAGGTCTCGTCGGTCGTCTTCGTCCCGACTCGCGAGGGCGACTCGACGCAAAACAGCGTGCCGTCGCCTAGCGCCAGGGCGTGGTAATGGAATCCCGCTGGGGCGCGGCGGGTCCACAGGATCCGGCCGCCGGCGCGGTCCAGGACCGTCAGCGACGTGCCTTCCCAGACGTGCCCCCACTCGCCCGGCACTTGCTTTGCCGCCGCGATGGCGATCACGTCGCCGGCAACTCGCATCGCGGTCGCGTGCGCCGGCCGGCCCGACTCGACCTCGAACGGACAGGCACGCAGCCGCCGGCCGGTGGCAGGGTCATAGATGACGCAGCGATTCACGCCGGCCAGGTACACGCCGTCTTCCAGCGACGCGCAGCGGCTGACGCGGTCGATCGTCGCCGTCCATAGCAGGCGCCCGGTGTACGCATCGTAGGCAAAAAGCTGCCCGCTCCGCTGGGCAAACAGCCGGCCGCCGACAACCTGCGGCTTGATCCCGGTGTTATAGTCGTGCCAAGTCCAGACCCCGTGGTCGGGACCGTCGCCGTACCAGAGGACCTCTAACGGCGGTCGCACACGGCGGTCGCGGGAAAAGTACGACAACGCGGCATCGGCGTACTCATGGGTCCAAGGAGCCGACTGCGGCAGCGGCCCGGCCCGACGGATCATTGCGGCGCCGGCCGTTCGGCTAACCTGGGCGCCGGGCATTTCCCGTCCGGCGGGAGCAGCGCCCAAGCCGACTCCTTCCGGTAGTTCCAGATACGCCGTGCCCCCGTAAGGCCGGAGCACCTCAAACCATCGTTTCAGCAGCCGGCCGGCGATTTCCGTGTCGCCGGACGGGTACTTCGCCACGAGCAGACTGGCGATGTAAGGCGGGAAGGAAAACTCCTCCGGCCGGCCGCAGAACACCTCGGCTCGGGCGCCGTACAGGCCCGCCGCCGACAATCGCTCGCGCAGGTGGTTGACCCGCTGCGCATCGGCATCGACGGCAATCAGCTTCAACTGAGATTCCAGGAGCAAGTTCTCGGCAAGTCCGTCTTGACCCGGCCCCAGCAGCAGGCAATAGCCCTCGGTGGCGCCGGTGGCCTTCAGAATCTCCGCCGTGCGGGACTTCACGTTGTCGTTGGCCGCCAGCGGCGCAGGAGCAAGCAGATAGGTTCTTGTCTTGCTGAGTGCCGGGCCGAAGCAGGCGATGCGACCCTCTTGGGTCACGACGAACAGTTTGCCGTCGGCGGCCAGCAGTTCCGCGGCGGTGCCGTCCATCGGTTGCTGCCAGGCGATTTTGGGCTGTGCCCCACTGTCGGCCGGCAGGTCTACGGCGATCAAAGTCGATCCGGAGTGTCCGTAAAGCCGGCTCCCGGCGCGAATGATTGCCGAGTCGCCCGGCTTCTTTGTCGCCAGGTCGGTGGGCAGTTGCCACAGCAAGGGCGGATCCCAACGCCAAGGCTTGAGCGCCGGGCCCATTATCCGCGATTCGTATTCCGAAAGCGCGGCATGCTGGAGATCGTGTGCCAGGAAGGCCCCTTCGTGCAAATCGTAGGCGGCGCCGCCGGCCAAGGCCGATCGCGTGGTACAGCCGGGGAAGAATTTGTAAGGGAAGATCGTGGCCTCGAAGAGGTGGGCCTTGTTGTACTGTTCGGGCCCCGGGGCGTCCTTGCCCGCGGCCGCCCAGCGGCTGTTCACCTCGCGCCGCGTGCGCAGGTCCATCACGCCGTCGCGGCCCACAAAGGCGTAGTTGCCCGAGACGCTCACGCGGCAGTCGCCGTTGCGATAGCCTTGGATGTAGTCCACCAGTTTTCCTGTGGCGCGATCGAGCACGGCGGGCATCGAACGGCCGTTGGGCACCAGCAGCTTGTCGCCTTGGACCACCAGGTATCCTTGGGGCGAGAGCCCGCTGGCATGGAAGATATTGTGGTCGAGGCGGATTTTCTCCAGGTGACTTACTTCCGAGTTTCGCCACTGGAGTTCTCCGGTTTGGGCGTTTGCGGCCACGACGAACACGCCCATCGTCGGCCAGAGCCCAACGGCGAAGTAAACCGTGTCATCTGCCACGACCGGCCCGCCGCGGACCGGCCAGAACGAGATCAAGCGGTTGTTTCCCAGGTGTCGCCGATCGGCCTTCTCCTGCGGGGCCCCGCGAATCTTCCAAAGCAGCTTGCCGTCCGCGAGTGCCAGGCAGTACAGCCAGCCGTCGTCGGAGCCGAAGTAGCCCCTTTCGCCGCAGGCCGCCGGCGCGAAGCGGACCGGCCCTTCGCTGAAGAACTGCCAGCGGCGCGAACCGCTCTCGGTGTCGAAGGCCGTCACGCTGCCGTCGTTGGGCGACCCCAGCAAGAGCGTCTTGCCCACGGCCACCGGCTCATAACAGGCGTCAAACCCCAGGCGCGGCTCGTTGGGCCAGGCCGGCATAGGGCGCGGCAACTGGCGGACCCATTGCAGGTGCAGCTCGGCGGGCAGGTCCTCCGCACACGCGGCGCTCCGCCGGGCGTCGCAACGCCACGTCGGCCAATCGCCGGCCGACGCAGAAGCCCCAGGCCAGAAGGCCGCCAGTCCGGCGGCAAGCACGAGCAGGCGGAAGCATCTCATTTTCAAGTTCTCCGGTTCGGCCTAGCAACGCAATGGAAACCAAGCGTCCCGGAAGCGACTCTGCCGGCAGGCGAAGATGGTGGTCACGTTCGGACAGCATCATCGTGTACCTTCCGGTGAAGCCAGCCCGAGAGCCAGATTATGAGTTTCGTTGCGGGTCTTAACATTGTCAAGTGCCTTCGGCAGCCAGCCTCGATGCAACTTCCGCGGCCGTGTCGAAAAGCTTTCCTGAACGTTCCTGCCAGCCGGATATGAGATACCAGTAGTGGCCGACGTTGCCCGAATCCTGCCAGTCGTGGATGCGCCGGTCAGAGGCTGCATCCAGAAATCCTTCCGACTTGTGGGGCGAAAGTCCCATCACGGTGGCGCGGTTGCGCTCGGCGATCAACTCCCGGCACTGCGCCGCCAACTCGTCCGGCAGGCGCCCCTCGTTTAATGCCTGCTCGATGAGGATCCGCGCCTCGCACTCCTCGAGGCCCTCGCGGACGGCTTCGAAGCGGGCGGTGGAAACAGGGCCCTGCGGCCCGGCGCCCAACAGCGCGACCTTGATGTTGAGGTTCCGCCAGCTCGCCTTGGGGTAGCGATCGAAGACCCGCGACGTGCACTCTCCCCTGCGGTTTTTCAGCACCGGCCAGAAATCCGCGCCGAAGCGGCCAAATCCGCGCTGGTCACCGCCGATATTGTGCTCGCCAATCAGCCGGAAGAGAGTCAGCGGGTTGAATTCCGTGACGTCGCGCGCGAAATGCACCATGAGCCGCGGGTTCTTCCAGCCTTGCCGGCTGGTCCCCGGGCAGGAGATGAACCGCGGCGACCATACGGAGGAGGTGTACGCCACCGGCACGCCGCTGATCTTGTCTCTGAAGGAATGGGCGTGGCTGGCCCAGGGCACCCCGGGAAGAAGTTCCTTCCAGAATTCTGCGACCGCGGGGGCCGGCAGGGTATCGGTGGCCAGCCCCAGAAGCATGGCTTTTTCCATCCCGCGCTTCTTCATCCGCCGGAGCAGCTCCTTCACCAGGTCCTCCCAGAGCGGCTTGGCCGCCGGGTCCGAATACTGCGGGAGCATCATGTCGACGGCCTTGCCGCCCTGAAGGGTCGTCACGTTCGGCCCCCTGCCTTTGTACGACAAGCGGTCGTCCTGGGTGACCTTGGATTCGAACCGGATATCGCCGTCAAACTGCCCGCCTTCCAGGAAGTTGTCCCAAGCATAGAAGCAGATCAGCGTGCGCGGGCCCTGGTGTTTCACGACCAGGTCCAGGTACTTCTCCATGACGCTGAAGTCATAGCCGTACCGGTTCTCGCCTTGCTTCACCCAGCGGACCATGGATTGCTCGTTGCCCATATTGGTCTGGCAGATGAGCGGGACGTAGCAGGTCTTGGCGCCGAGGCGTCCGGCGAGCGAGAGCGACTTCTCGATCTGTTTCCAGTGCACGTCGGACCACAACGGCAAGCCGTATTCGACGGCAAGCGTGTCCGGCGATTGCACGACTTCGACAAAGGTGCGGTAGTCCCTTGGGTCAGGCAGTTTGAAGCCCGACACCCGGATCTCTACCGGCACGGCCAATAGTTCCTCGCCGGCGCCGACCGTAAGCGTTGCGCGGTACTCTCCCGGGGCGGCATTGGGAGGGATGTGCACCGTCACCCAAACCGGCGCCACCGCGCCGGGAACCGCAGCCGGCTGTCCCGGCAGCGTTCGCACCCAATTGGTCGCAGTTCGCTTCCGGCGAACGGGCAGATCGGCCGGCGGCGATTCCAGGAGCGAGTCGAAGCGGTTCGCGTCGGCCGCCTCGCGGGGAAGGTCGGCCGCGGCGTAGCGCAGCGCCACGGCCGACGCGGGAATGACCGCACCGGCCGGCCCGGTAAAGTCGCTCACGGATGCCTTCAAGTCGTTCAGTGCCTCATCGGAGCCCAGGAGCACCTTGCCGGAGAAGACGCCGTTGCGGGTTCCCACGATCCGGACCGGTTTCAATGCTTCGTTGGGGTCGCCCCAGTCGAGGTCCGTATCCGAGTCAAGCACGCTCGAGTTCCACGCCTGGATCCCCGCCGGGCGAGTCGCGCTGGCGCGCACGGCGCCACTGGCGGGCGACTCCAACCGCACCGAGTGCAAGCCGCATGCGTCCCACAAGAAGAAGTACAGATCATCCTTGAGGAGCTTGAGTTTCTCGAAGACGTCCTTAGGCAACGGGGCCCGATGGAGCGAGATCGCCAGGACGTTGGTGCCCTTCCGCAGCACCTCCGGCGGCACCGGGATTTCCATGCTCCGCAGGCGAAGCTCCAGACGCGGGCTGCTGGAGCCTTTGCGACCGTAGCCCTGGGGCATGTGCCCGTCGTCGAGGTAATATGCCTCACGCGCGTACATCTCGGCGGGCGTGTCGGGCGTCAACACGCCTTTCTGGGGCAGATGATCGCGCGCCAGTTCCTTGCCGTTGACGTACACCGCCGCACCGCCGCGGTACCTGAGTGACAGTTTCATCCCCTGCGCCCGGGCCGGGTCATCGACCTGGAACTTCCCCCGCAGGCAGAGTTGGGCCAGTGCCAGGGAACTGCCGTGGCAGTAGACGAAGCCCACATTCGCCTGAGCGGCCTGTTCCCAGTGGCTCCAGCTTGCCAGGGGCGCGCCGGCCAGCCGCACCCAGCCGGAGTCGTCGAACTCGACCCTGGTCCAGCCCTTGTTCGGCGGAAGCGTATTGCACGCCGCTCCGACCTCCCGCAGCGATTCACCGTCTCGGACGACCGGCGTGCGCAGGGTGAGGTAGAATCGCCAGAAGCCGCTCGTGTCGAGAACCACCTTCTCTGCGCCGCCTGCGGCACAGAAGCACCACAGGGCGCCGAAGGACACTGCGGCAAGAAACCTAGCGCGAGGAAAGATGGCCATGGGCGGAAACTCGAAAGTGCGCAACACCGTCTGCGGAAGAACACGACTATTGTAGCCGCAGTCGAGCGGCGACGCTAAGGCGCCGCGTCAGAATGACTTGCACACCTTTCAACGAGGGTGGCACGTCCCTGAGCGCAGCGAAGGGCGTGGCTTCCAAGCCCGGCACGCCCTTCGTTCCCCACCCGATGTGCCACCCGAACCGCAACTCCTTGACAGGAGACGGCGGCGGGATTATTGATAAGGCCATGAACAGCCTGTCCTTTGCTGTCGTCCCCGTCATTATTGGCCCGCTTCAAGTTCTTATCGTTATCCTGCCCGCGATCCTGCTTTCACTGGGTGGTTTGATCGTCGGGTTGCTGAAGCCGCGCGCGATGTGGGCGGGCGCGAAACTGCTGTGGCGGCAGAAAGTCGCGGTGGCCGTATTTGCGGGTGTTGTTACGGGGGCTGTCTTCATGGTGCGCACCTTCGCGTCCCACGGCGGCCCGACGAGCGAGCAAATCGCGGGTGCAGACTGGCCCATGTTCCGGGGCGATCCGGGGCGACGCGGCGATGGCGGGGGCAACGAGCCGCCCGCCGACGGCGGCCTGCTCTGGAGCTACGCCGACGTGAAGACTTTCTTCGCCAGCCCTGCCGTGGTCGGCAACCGGGTCTATGTCAGCTCGGCCGACAAAGGCCCCTTGCGCGATCGCGGCGCCATCTACTGCCTCGACGCCGATTGGGGCGGGCTGGTCTGGAAGGCGGCCCCCAGCGGCTACGTCGCCACCTTCTCCTCTCCCGTGGTGGCCGGCAGGTTCCTGGTCTGCGGCGAGGGGCTGCATTACACGCTGAGCGCGCGGGTGTTCTGCATGGACGTGCTGCAGCAGAAGGTTCTCTGGACCTACACGACCCACGGCCACGTCGAGTCCACGCCGTGCATCGACAAGGACCGGGTTTATGTCGGCGCCGGCGACGACGGCTACTACTGTTTCCGCCTCGAGCCCGACGCCGAGGGCCGGGCGGTGGTGCTCTGGCACGCGCCGACCGAGCGCTGCCCCGATGCCGACACCTCACCGGCCGTGCACGACGCCCGGGTGGTCGTCGGGTGCGGCATGCACGGCAACGCCATCTGCTGCCTGGATGCCGACAGCGGGGCCGAACTGTGGCGCGCCGCCACCCCCTACCCGGTGTTCGGCGCGCCGACCCTCGTCGGCGGGCGGGTCGTGGTGGGCATGGGCAACGGGAACTTCATCGAGTCGGCCGAGGAAGTCAAACGAAAGGAACTCGACAAACTCCGCAAGCAGGGCAAGACCGCCGAGGAGCTCGCCGCCGCCGGGAAGACCCTGGGCCCGGCCGGCGAAGTCTGGTGCCTGGACGAGAAGACGGGCCAGGTGCAATGGAAGTTCGCGGCGGGTGACGTGGTTCTCGGGGCGGTGGCCGCCGCCGCAGACCGGCTCTTCTTCGCCGCCCGCGACGGCTACGTCTACGCCCTCTCCACCGCCGGAAAAGAGGTGGGGCGTTGGAACGCCCACGCCCCGATCGTTGCCTCGCCGGCACTGAGCGGCGGTCAGCTCCATGTCGTCACGGAGAGCGGGAAACTCTACGCCCTGCGGGCCGACGACCTGGAGCTGGTGTGGGAGACCACCCTCGGCTTCAGCGGTCCGTTCCTGAGCTCCCCCGCCGTCGCCCGCGGGCACGTCTACGTGGGCTCGCAGCAGGACGGCCTGCTCTGCGTCGGCAAGCCGGGCGGGCGGAAACAACGCCCCTCCTGGGCCGGCTACTGCGGCGGACCGGGTTGCGGGGGCAACGTCGACGGACAACCGCTTCCTGAGAAAGGCAAGTACGGTTGGCGATTCCCGCAAACCGAAGACACGGACCAGGCCCCGGACCTGCAAATTGCCGCACCGCCGGCTTGCCTTAACGGGATGCTGTACGTACCCGTGCATGGCGGTCGCAAGGGCCTCGTCTGTCTGCGCGAGGATCAGAAGGGCAAGGCCCGGGCGGCGGAGGTGTGGTTCGCCGCCGCGCGGGGCGGCGTGACGCTCTCGCCGGCCGCCACTGCGCAGGAGGCATTTTTCGTCGATGGCCAAAAGGGTGATCCCGGCCGCAACCTGCACTGCCTCTCCGCCGCCGATGGCAAAGAGAAATGGAAACTGCCGGTCGCAGCCGACGCCCCGGGCGACTTCGTCCTGACGGACGAGGGCGGGCTCATCGCCGACGGGCCCGGCCGCTTGACGGCCTTCGGCGGGTGCGGCCAGGTGACCTGGCAAGCCGACTGCGGTGCCGTGTGCGGCGTACCGGTAACGAGCGATGCGTTTGTGGTGCTTGCCGCCGATCGGCCGCCCGAGCTGCTTGTTCTGGACCGGCCAAGCGGCCGGGCGCTGTGGCGACTCCCACTCGGCGCCGCGGCGACGGCAGCCCCGCTGCTGCGGAAGAACGTTATCTACCTGGGCACGCCGGCGGGCGTCGCCGCGCTGCGCCTGGCCGACGGCCAACGAATCTGGGAAACGGCTGGAGGCCGGCCGGCGACGCCGCTGGTGCTCGCGAAGAAGCGTCTGGCCTATACCAGCGCGGCCGGGCAAGTGGTGATCATCGCTCTGGAAGAAGGCCGCGTGGAGAAGACCATCTCGGGCGCCGTGCCCGGCATCCCGCCGCTGGCTGTGCCGGAGTCGTTCGTTTACGCCGGTAGGAGCGGCCTGATGTCTTGCTCGACCGGCGGCGACGGGCCGCGGTCATGGATGAACAGCAACTGGCTGGGGCGATTCACCTGCGCGCCCGTCATGGCCGACAGCCGAATTTACGTTGCCACGGACAAGAAGGGGCTCGTATGCCTGAAGGGCAAGTAGGAACGCCGCCGCGCTGGGTCTATCCCTTCGGCCCCGGCCTGGCCGATCTCGACCGGCCGGGCAAGGAGCTCCTTGGCGGCAAGGGGGTCAGCCTGGCCGACATGAGCCGGGCCGGGCTGCCGGTCCCGCCGGGCTTCACGATCACCACCGAGTGTTGCCGGGCCTTCTTCGCCGGCGGCGAGCAATGGCCCGCCGGTCTGGAAGAGCAGATACGCTTCCACCTCCAGAAATTGGAGGAGGCCACCGGCCGGCGATTCGGGCGCGGACGCAACCCCCTGTTGCTTTCCGTACGGTCCGGGGCGGCGGTTTCCATGCCCGGCATGATGGACACCCTCCTCAATTGCGGCCTGCACCCCGGGCTGGCCGACGAGCTGGGCAATCCGCCGGAGTTCTGGCCGGTCTACACCCAATTCATCCTCATGTTTGCGCGCACGGTGGCGGGGCTTCCGGCGCAGGCGTTCGGGGTCGCGGGCGCCGATCCTCAGCATGCCACTCGCCACCGGGCCGAGACATGTTTGGGCATCTATCGCGAAAAGACCGGCCGGCCGTTTCCCACCGATCCGTGGATGCTGCTCTGCGAGTGCACGAGCGCCGTGTTCCGCTCATGGAACACCGACCGGGCCGTGGCCTACCGCCGGCGAAACGACATCCGCGGCATCCTCGGCACCGCAGTCAGCGTGCAGGCCATGTTCCCTTCGGAGGTCTCCGGCATTCTGTTTACGCAGGATCCCAACGACCTGGCCGCCGAGCGCATGGTTCTGGAGGCGTCGTACGGGCTGGGCGAGGCGGTCGTCTCCGGCGACGTCACCCCGGACCGCTTCCTGGTGCCGCGCCACGACTTCCTCTTGTGCGAGGCGATTCTGGGCGACAAGAGCCACCGCGTGGCGGCCCTGGGCGCCTCGCGCGAGCGCGACGCCGACGAGCTCAGCCTCACGCCCGAGCAGGTCGCCGAGGTTTGCGCGATCGGGCTGCGGATCGAAGAGCATTTCGGCCAGCCCATGGACATCGAGTGGGGCTGGGCCGACGGGCGATTCGCCTTGCTGCAGTGCCGGCCAATCCGCGGGCTGGAGGTCGCACGCGACGTGGAGGCCGGCCGGGCCGCCGAGATCGAGCGCTTGAAGGGCCTCTCGGTCGGCCGCCGCCGTATTTGGGTGGCGCATAATCTTGGCGAAACGCTCCGCGCCCCCACGCCGCTCACCTGGGACATCGTGCGCCGCTTCATGCGCGGCGACGGCGGGTTCGGCCGCTTCTACCAGGACCTTGGCTACCGGCCCGCGCCCCTGGTTTGCGAAGAGGGTTTCCTGGAGTTGATCGGCGGGCGCATCTATGCCGACCCGGACCGCGTGGCGCAGCTTTTCTGGGGCGACAGCCCCTTGCGCTACGACCTCGATGCAGTGCTCAAAGACAACACCCTGCTGGACCAGGCCCCCACGAAGCTCGATCCGGAGAAGGCCGATGGAAAGTTCTTCCTGCGGCTGCCCGGCATGCTGCGGTCGATGTTGCGTGCCTCGCGCGTGTACAAGCGGCTGCGGGGGACGACCGGCGAGCACTTCGAGAAGGTCGCGCTGCCGCCGTACCTCGACTATGTGCGCCGCAAGCGCACCGAGGACCTCTCGAAGCTGGACACTCCGCAGGTGTGCGCCGAGTTGCGGGCCCGCTGTGTCCGGGTGCTGGATGAATTCGGCAAGGAGTCGCTCAAGCCCGGGTTCTTCGGCGCCTTGGCGTTCACCGAGCTGCGCCGATTGCTGGCGCAATTGCTGGGCGACGCCGAAGGCGGCCGGCTGGCCTGCACGCTCAGTATGGGCCTGGAGGGCGACAGCACCGTGGCCCAGAACCAGTTGCTCTACCGGGTGGCGCGCGGCGAGGCGGCGAGAGAGCAGTTTCTGGAAAGCTACGGCCACCGCACGGTGGGCGAAATGGAACTCGCCGAGCCGCGCTACCGCGAGAACCCCCGGCAGCTCGACAGCACCTTGGAAGCCATGCGTCATGGCGACCGATCGCCGGAGCAAATGCACCACGAGCACGCCGGCGAGCGCGCCGAGGCGGAAAAAGAGCTGCCCGCCTTGCTGGCCAAGTGGGGCGGCAGCTCCTTCCGCGAGCGGATCGAAACCAGCCTCCGCCAGACGCAGAAGCTACTGGCCTATCGCGAATCGGGCAAGCACTACCTGATGATGGGCTACGAGCTGATTCGCCTGGCGATCCTGGAGCTGGCCCGCCGCTGGGAGCTGGGCCGCGAGGTCTTTTTCCTCAAACTGGACGACTTGGATCGCTTTGAAAAGCAGCGCGAACAACTCCTGGAAACCGCGGCGCAACGGCTCCTCCGCTGGAAGTCGCTCCAGCGGCTGGACATGCCCGCGGCGATCGACTCCCGGGAACTCGATCAGCTTGGGCAGCCGCGCAGTTATGAGAGCGCGGCTGAGCTGAAGGGCGAGGCAGTCGCCGCGGGCGTGGCCGCCGGCACGGCCCGCATCGTCTTCGATCCGCGCGAGCCGCGCGACCTGGGCGCCAACTACATCCTCGTCTGCCCATCCACCGATCCGGGGTGGACGTCGCTGTTCGTCAATGCGCGCGGGCTGGTCGTCGAGAAGGGCGGCGTGCTGTCGCACGGGGCGATCGTGGCCCGCGACTTCGGCATTCCCGCCGTGGTCTGCCCGGGCGCCACCAAGCGCATCAAGGACGGAAGCAAACTCCGTCTGGACGGGAACCGCGGAATGATTCACTTGATGGAGAGCACCTGAGCCATGCTCGATTGGATCAACAACGCCATACTCGCCTTGACCGACCCCGTGCTGAGCTGGCTGCTGCGCCTGCCCACCGATTTGGCCCTGGTCATCGTGGCGGTCGGCAGCGGGGCCGTCATCACGCTGTCACGCCTTTTCAGCACCAACCAGGACCTGCTGCGGCGGTGCGTCCAGGACAAGCGGCGGCTACGGGAATTGACGGGCGAGGCGAAGCGGCAGAAGGACAAAGAAGCCGTCGCACGCTATCGCACCACGCGGAACATGATCGGGATGATGACGATGAAAGAGGAAGGCTGGCCGCTGCTGGCCGCCGTCGTGCCCATCGCCCTGCTGGGCACGTGGTGTTTCCAGCGGTTGGCCTTCTGCCCGCCGCGTGCCGGCCAGCCCGTGTCGCTGAAGGCCTATTTTCCCGTCTCGGCGGTAGGTGAATTGGCCCACGTGGTGCCCCGGGAAGGTGTACGCGAGGTGTCGCGGGACGACTCGGGCAGCAGCGGCCGCTGGATCCAGGAAATTATGAAGGACGTCTCCGGCCCAGACGGAATTGCCGCAAGCGGAATCGCAACCTGGAAGATCCAGGCCGGGGCGCGGCCCGAGCCGTATAGGCTGGAGATCCGCTACAAGACCGCCACCGTGGCGAAGGCCTTGCTCGTCGGGCAGCCGGTCTATTCGCCCGCCGTGGAATTATACGGCAACGACCAGCCCATCATGAGTGCCGAGATCGACATGCAGCCGGTGAAGTTCCTGGGCTTTGTGCCGGGCATCGACTCTTTGCGCATGCCCCCGTGGTTGGTGGCGTATTTCCTCATCGCCATCCCTTCCGTCAGCCTGATCAAACGCGTGACGGGGATATACTGAACAGTTACCATGAACATTCTCACCCCACTTCTCAGACACCAGAGCAGACGGGAGTCCTTATGACCTACAAGAGGCTTTTCCTTGCGGTGTTGTCGGTTGTTGTGGCGGTGACCTTGATAGCCGGCGGGGCGGCGGCCGGCGCGGCCCGGAAACAAGTTACCAACCTGACGGCGCGGCACCAGGCCGGACAGACCATGCTCGCTTGGCAGGAGGTCGATTCGCCCGCGACTGAGCCGGCGATTGCGGCCGTCAAGCTCCGCGAAATGCGCCGCGAGTTGGACAAATCCAAGAAGGTCCGCTACCGGATCTACCGCGTCGAGCAGACGATCACCTCGCTGGAGGGCCTGCGGCCGATCGCCGAGGTCCCGCCGCTGAGCGGATGGAATATCGACTACTACGGCGACCTCCGCCCGGAGCACCAGGCACTTCGCTATGTGATCGAAGAGGGCAAAGGGCCGGTGCCGCCGGGCACGGGCATCTACGCCCACAACCCGAAGAAGGCCGGCACGGCCTGTTATGCCGTGACGTTATCCATCGACGGCAAGGAGAACACCGCGCTGGGGCCCGGCAACGTGCTCGCCACACCGATTGCGGAGACGGTCGGACGGGGCGTCCCCGTGCTCCAGCGGACCGAAAAGCCCAAGGAGTGGCAGTACGTCACGGGCCCGACGCTCTACTATTATGTCCGCTGGGAATCGCCGCCCAACTGCGCCGTTGCGGGAATGCCGTTCGACTACCTGGTCGCTATCCCGCCGAGATTGGCCAAGCCCGCGCCCGTGGGCATTCACCTGCACTGCTGGGGCGGAAGCCTTAACGGCGGTTACGGCTGGTGGTACGGCGCGGAGCAGGGCCACATCCTCATCGCCTCGAATCAGATCCCCTATGACTGGTGGACGGGCTATCACGAGCTGTACTGGCAGGGGCCGGCCAGGGAAGACGCCTGGAAGGACCGCCCGGTCCACTCGTATTCACAGGTCCGGATGCTCTCCTTCCTGGATTGGGTCGCCACCCGCTGGGACGTGGACCTGATGCGGACGCACGTGGCGGGCAGCTCGATGGGCGGCTCCGGGGCGCCGATGCTCGCCATCCGTTATCCGGAGCGGATCGCGTGGGCCGTTGGCTGGGTGGGCGTACACATCCCCGAGAAATCGCCCGGTTTCAAGGGGTCCTATGCGCAGGTCTATGGCCCGCCCGAGTGGGGCGTGAAGTTCGAAGACGGCACGCCCGTCTGGGACCACTTCAACGACGCCTGGTACCTCCGCAGGCACCCCGAGAAAGAGATCGGCCTGATCGCGCTATCGAACGGCAAGAACGACGGCGGCATCGGCTGGCCGCAGGCGGCGGAGTTCTACCGTGCGCTGCAAGACACCAAGCGGCCGCACGTGTTCGTGTGGGGCCAGAGCGGGCACGGGCAGCGGGCCCAGTTGCCCGTCACGCTGAGCGACCGCGCCGTCGCCTTGGAGCCGCGGACCGACCAGAGCCAGCCAGCCTTCACTGCGTGCAGCCTCGACGACCGTCCGGGCAACGGGGACCCCGCCGACGGTGATTCCAAGGGGCAGGTCAACCTCTACCTGTTCTGGGAGACTGGCGACGTCGTGGACCGGCCTGACTGCTGGGAGATGACCATCGGCCTGGTGGACAAGGCCCCGAAGGACCGCTGTACGGTCACTATCACTCCCCGCCGGCTGCAGAAGCTCAAGCCGCAGCGCGGCGAAAAGTTCCACTGGAGCAACACGCCCGTCGGATCGGACAAGGCGATTCAGTCGGGCGACGTTGCGGCCGACGATTGGGGGCTGCTGACCATCCCGCAAGTCACGGTGACCAAAGAGAAGAACCGGATCGCGATCCGCAAGGGGAGAGAACGATGAGCCGTAGCAATGTGGGAACCGGGTTTGCTCTTACCCTTCTGGCCGGCCTGCTGGCCGCGATGCCGGCCACAACTTGGGCCGGCAACTGGCCCGGCTGGCGCGGTCCGACGGGCTCGGGCTACAGCGACGAAAAGGACCTGCCGTTGAAATGGGACGGTAAGACCGGGGAAGGCGTCTTGTGGAAGGTCCCGCTCAAGGACACCACAGGCCACTCCAGCCCGATCGTCTGGGAAGATCGAGTCTTTCTAACCACGGCAGCCAAGCAGAGCCGGGAGGAAGAGGCACGCAAGGACATCCCCGACCACGACATTGCCTGCTATCGGGCCGGTGACGGCAAGTTGCTCTGGAAGACGCGCGTGGCCCACGGCCCGCACCAGGAGGGCTATGCCATTTACGCCGTGCCCACGCCGGTGACAGACGGCAAGGCAGTCTACGTCTGGTTCGGCTCGGCGGTGGTAGTGGCCGTGGACTTCGACGGCAAGCTGCTCTGGCGGCACGAGCGTTCCGGCCCGTTCAGCCTGAATCCCGGCCTCTGCACCAGTCTGGCCCTCTACCAGGACACGCTGATCCTGCTCTGTGACCAGTCCAGGGGACTTGCGTTCTTGCAGGGTCTGGACAAGAAGACGGGCGCAGTGAAGTGGGAGCAGAAGCGAACCAACGCAAACTGCAATAACACGACGCCGCTTCTCATCCAGGTTAAGGGCAAGCCGCAGATGATCATCGCCGGCGCCGACAAGCTCGAGGGGCTGGATCCCGCCACCGGCGAGCCGATCTGGTGGTGCAAGACGCCCGGCTTCGGCGAATCGCCGATCGCGGCCGGCAGCCTGGTTTATACCGCCAAGGGCGGCAACGAGCCGGCCCTGCTCGTTGATCCCAGCGGCAAAGGGGACGTGGCCAAGACCCACGTGAAGTGGCGGGAGGCCAAGGTGCCGGGCGATTACTCCTCACCCGTCGTCTGCGGCGACTACATCTGCCACGTCCAGAAGGAAGGCGTCATCGGGTGCCTGAGACTCTCGACCGGCGAGGCAGTCTCCAGCGAGCGGCTGGACGGCGCGTCGAAGCTGGCTAGCCCCATCGCCACGGCCGACGGCCGGGTTTATTTCGTGAGCACGGGAAAAAGCTACGTCATCAAGCCGGGCCCGACGATCGAGGTCATCGGCGGCGGTAATCTGAATGGCTGGGGCAACGGCTCCTCGCCGGCGGTCTCGGGCGGCCGGATCTTCGTCCGCGATTTCGAGAACCTCTGGTGCATCGCTCATCATGAATGACAGGCTTGTGGACATGGCCCAGTCGGTCAGCGTGACCTTCCAAGGCAAGGAGACCCCATGAATCGCTATAGTTGCCTCGCCGCCCTTGTTGCCGTTGCCGCGTGGCTGTGCGTGGCCACGGCCAATGCCATGATCAATCCCCGTTTCACGCCGGTCCACCTGGTGCAGCAGGCGACGTTGATCGTGTCCGTCGATCTCAAGCCGGGGCAATCGAAGGACCAGTACACCGCCGCCATTCGCGAAGTGCTCAAAGGCAAGACGGAGCTGAAGGCGCTCCGCTTGGACCTCTCCAAGGCGATCAACACCCAGAACGCGAACGCCCTGCGCGACCTGGCGGCCGACGCGAAGCCGGCGTTGTTCTTTGTGGGCGAGTTCGCCGAGGAGAAGGCCGGCCCGGGCGGCGCACCGGCGGAGAGCCGCGGCCTACTGCACGTCTCCGGCCAATGGGCCGAATTCGACGGCGGCCCGGACGGCGTCTGGGCCTTGACCCAGATCGACGCCAAGAGCCAGGGCGTGTGGGCCGGCGGCACCGACATGCTCCGCCGGGCTGTGGATTATATCCTGCAAGACGACGACCCCGAAGTGCCGGTAGCCGACGGCGCTGCCTGGAGCAGCGACCAGAAGAAAATCGCCACGCTCAGCGGCACAATCAGGGCCGTGCGGCCGATTGACCTGGCCGGCGACGGCAAGCTGCTCCTCTTCGTCGCGCGGGAGCAGGGGGACCACTTGCTGGTCTGTGATGCTAAGAGCCGGAAGTTCACCGACATCACGGCGGGCCGCGGCTTGCAGTCGAAGTCCCAGGCGTTTGCCTGGGGCGATTTCGACGGTCGGGGCCGGCTGGACCTGCTCTCGTTCGACGGCAAAAGCCTTTCGCTCCACGCGCAGCAGGCCGACGGCACGTTTCGGGCCCGGCCGCTGGACCTTGCCGACGCACTGGAAAACGGCTGCATTGGGCTCTCGGCGCTCGATTGCGGAAGCAAGGGGAGATCCGGCCTGCTGGTCAGCACCAACTCCTGGCCGGTGCTGGTCTCGTTCGATGCCGGCGGCAAGCCCTCGCTCGCCACGCTTGCGGCCGCTGGAGTGGATCTGAAGAAATTGGGCAAGGCAGGGCCGTGCCTAATAGCCGACTTCGACGGCGACGGTGTCGCCGATTGCCTCGTGCCGTTTGCCGCGGGAAGCGTGCTGTTCCGCGGTCTCACGGCCGGCAAGTTCGCCTCCGGCGTAGCTTGTGCGGTAAGACTCGGCACTGGCCAGTCGGGCACGTGCGTGGCCGACTTCGACGGCGACGGCCGGCTCGATGTTCTTTGCGTTGGCGCCGACGGCGTCCGCCTATGGCAGAACGACGGCGACGGCAAGTTCACCGACGCCCTGAACGTCTCGGGCGAACTCGCCTATATCAGCAAGCCCGGCGGAATCGACTGCCTGGTCGGCGATATTAACAACGACGGTCGTCAGGATGCCTTGATCGCCTACGGCGCCATGAGCCCTCAACTGTTCTTCAACCGCGGCTTCCGGAGTTTCGGCCACGCCCACTCGCTGGACCTGGCCGAGCGGCGATTGCTCCCCGCGGCAGAGCAGGGTCAACAGTCGGCATGCCTCGGCGATTTCGACGGCGACGGCGCGCAGGACATGGTGCTGGCCCTGACGGGCGGCGAGATCTGGATCTTCTACCGCGAGAACGACGACCGTGAAGCACGGAGCGTGGTTGCAGCCCTGCCCGTCGGCGGCCGGTACAAAGGACCGGCGACCGTAACGGGCTGGATCGGGAAACGGTGTCTGGGGGCGTGGAACGTCTTGCCCGGCTCCAGCCAGGCGTTCTTCGGTCGCAGAGAGGCGGGGCCCGTCATGCTCAAATGGCGTTTGCCCGGCGGCAAAGAACAGCAAAGAGAGGTCGTCGTGGAAAAGCAGACGGTCAGGGTGGAAATCAAGTAGCCAAAGGAGATGCCTCATGCCGAACGCCCTTCGGCTTGTTCTTGTGCTGGGATTCCGGTTTGCCGGAATGTTCGCTTGCCTGACGCTGGCGACCACGTGCGGCACCGCGTCTGCTGAGGACACGAAAGGGCCGGTGACCATCCTTGACGGCAGCGGAGTGTGGCGCGTGCTTCACTCTTGGAACGCCCCGCTGGTGCAGGCTTCGGCTGGGCTCCAGGAGCGGCGCAACCGCAGCAGTCGCTCCGAGCCGGTCGAGCGGCCGGAGTTCCACTTCATGACCGTCGACCCGGGCGACGGTTGGACGACGACCGCTTTCGACGATACGACGTGGCCGCGGCGCCATTTCTTCGCCAAGTACAGCAACGGCGAATGGGACGAGCGGGCAGGCGGCGGCAGCGCCTCGCCCTATCTCCGGCAGCTTTGCCTGCGCGGCAAGTTCACCGTGAGCAACCCGGCCGCGGTAGGCCGGTTGTGGTTGAGCCTGGCTTACCGCGGCGGAGTGATTGTGCATGTCAACGGCCGGGAAATCGCCCGGGGGCACCTGTCTCCCGGTAAGATCGAACCCGGAACTCCGGCACAAATCTATCCCCTGCGCGTCTATCTCAAGGACAACGGCAAAGCGTGGAACTGGTACCACGACCAGGACCTCATCCGCAAAGAGGTTTATCCGCTGCGGGTGCGGCGATTGGAGAAATTGCCCATCCCGGCCAGCCTGCTGTTGAAAGGCACGAACGTGCTGGCCGTGGAGATCCACGCGGCGCCGTATCCCGAGGCTTTTCAAAAAGCCGTGCCGGAATGGTCCACCTGCGGCCTTATCGAGTTGCACCTGCAGGCCGAACAGGCTGAAGGGCTTGTGCCCAACGTCGTCCGGCCCGCAGGAGTTCAAGTATGGAACACCTCGACGGCCGAACAGGTTTTCGACTCATGCTGGGCGGACCCCCACGAGCCGCTCAAGCCGCTTTCGCTGGCCGGCCCGCGCAACGGCGTGTACTCGGCGCGGGTCGTCGTGAGCAGCGACCGGCCGCTGAAGAACGTGCGTGCCAAGGTCGACAGTTTCCAGGGCCCCAATGGCGCCACAATCCCGGAAACCGCCGTGAAGTTGTGGTACGGCAAGTTCGACGCCGCGCGGGCCTCGCGATGGGGAGGCGCCAGCGACGGCGGCGCGGTGCAGTGGGGCTCGCTGCACCGGCTGCGCGACGATGCCCTGCTGGAGTCGCCGCCGGAGGCGGCGCCGCTCGGCAAGAAGGAAATGCCGCGCGAAACCTCGGAAGACCGACTGGCGGATGGCCTGCCGCCAACGCTCAAAGACGGCGTTCTGGTGCCGGTGTGGTTGCTCGTAGAAATACCGAAGGACGCGGCGGCCGGTCAGTACCGCGCAGCGCTGACGATTAGCGCCGACGGCCGGCGGGTTGCGGAGACGCCGGTCGGGCTGAGAGTGATCGACTGGACGTTGCCCGATCCGGCTGAATACGCGTATTGGATGGGCATGATCCAATCGCCGGAAGCGGTGGCGCTTACATATCGCGTGCCCCCCTGGTCGGACAAGCACTGCCGGCTGGTCGGCAAGAGTCTGGAATGGATCGGCAAGCTGGGGGCCAAGGTGCTATATCTCCCGCTGGGCGCGGAGAGCCAGTATGGCAACGCGCAATCGATGGTGCTGTGGGTCCAGGACGCCGACGGCAAGTACACCCACGATTTCGGCCGGGTGGAGCAGTACCTGGACCTGGCCTTGAAACATGCCGGCCAGCCGCAATTTATCGTGGCCGGCGTGTGGGACTCGTGCATGCACGTCTCGGTGCCGCAGGAGATGAAACGGGGGTTCCCGCGGATCTCGCTCTTGGACCCCAAGACCGGCAAGATCACGACCGTGGACGGGCCCATTCACGGAACTCCCCAGAGCGAAGCCTTTTGGCGGCCGGTGTTGACCAAGCTCCGCGACCTTCTTTCCAAGCGAGGGTTGGCCGCTGCCATGCTCATCGGCTATTGTGCCGATCGCCAGCCGGACGAGGCCACGGTGGGCGTCTTCCACGACATCCTTCCCGACGTCGGATGGCAGGCGACGCGGCACCCGCCCATTGCGAACGACACGTTGTCGTATCGGGGTGGCGCGGTGCCCATTCGGTACCAGCCGAACGTCTGGGGCGGGTGGGACAACTGGGACCCCGACGACCGCCGCGTCTACGGTTGGAAGCACCCGGTCAAGCCGAGTCTGCGTACGTGGCTCGACCGCGGCCTGTTCGACGCGTCGCCCATTTGTCAGTTCCGGGTGGCCTGCGAGCAATCGCTGCTGGCGGAGCGGCACGGGCTGGGGCAGATCGGCGCCGACTTCTGGCCCGTGCCGGGACCGGACGGCAAAACCACTTCCACGATGGTGGGACGATTTCCGTCGACCAGCGAAGGGAACTTGGGCATTTACGCCGGTCAATTGCTCTATCCCGGCCCCGACGGTCCGGTCCCCTCGGTACGTTACCAGATGCTTCGTGAAAACATCCAGGAGTGCGAGGCCCGCATCTTCCTGGAAAAGCTGCTGTTGGAGTCGCGCTGGCGCCTGCCGGCTGACCTGGCCGCGAAGGCGCAGGCGGTGTTGGACGAGCGGAATCGCTGGCACCGAGTGCTGATGTCAGGTCCGGCACCGGAATCGTCCGTCTCGTGGCCGTATTCCGGGTGGGAGGCACGCGCGGTCCAACTTTACGAGGCAGCGGCGGAGGCCGCGCTCGCAACTGCCGGGAAAGGGCGCATACGGTGAGAAGACTCGGCCGAGACACAAGTGCCCATGCTGCTTGGACGATCCCGACCAGGTCAAGGACCTGAGACGCTCACTGCGCTGCTTCGGCGGCGTCGTGGTCATCGTGAATGGCCGGGAATTGTGCCCGCGTTCAGGAGCTTGGGCCGAAGTGAAAGCCCACTTGCCCGAGCATGGGGAATGCGGCATATTGGTAGACAGGCATCGGCAAGGTCAACCGGCGCGGAGGTCGCTATGAATCTTGGTATCTCGCCGGCGGCGGTGGGGTCGTTCATCTTCTCGATGGCACTCGGGTGCGCGTCGGCACATGGCCAGGCGACTCCCAACGACAGCCCGCCGGCGGTCGTGCTCGATACGCTGAGCGTGTGGCGGATTCACGAGACCCTCAAGCCGCCGGTGATCGAGCTTGACGACGGCCTGAAGCCCGTCACGTCCAAGTACGAATGGCTGGACCGGGAAACCGCGGCGGCGCCGGCGGACTGGACGAATCCCGACTTGCCCGACGGCAATTGGCTGCGCGGGGTCGCGCGGGCGGCGTCGCGCACGCCCTACCTGGCCCAAGTGTGCCTGCGGGCGCGGTTCGAGGTGACCGAGCCCGCCCGGGTGCAGGACCTCCGCCTCTCGCTGACTTACTACGGGGGCGCGATCGTGTACGTCAACGGCCGGGAGCTTGTCCGCGACCATGTCTCGAAAGAGGGCCCGCCGGCCATGGCCGACGGCTATCCGCCCGAGGCCTTCGTCGCGGACAGTGGCAAGATGCTGCCGGCCGCCAGTTGGCAGATGGATAAGTATCCCAAGGCCCTGGCTGCCCGGGCGCGGACCCTGGCCGACGTGGCCATCCCGGCCAAGCTCCTGCGCAAGGGCGTGAACGTGCTGGCCGTCGAGGTCGTCCGCGCGCCCTACCACAAGATTCTCGACGAGAAGAAGAATCAGGCCGCGGACAAACGCGATCTGGCCACCCGCAACTGTCCCTACGAGCTGACCTGGAGCACCTGCGAGGTTCGGCAGGTGCAACTGACGGCGGCGGGGGCAGCGGGCCTGGTGCCCAACGCCTCGCGTCCGCAGGAGTTCCAGGCCTGGAACGCCGACATCCTGGCCGCCGACTACACGAGCGACTTCGGTGACCGCTGCGAGGCCCTGCGGCCGGTGGAACTGAGGGGGCCCGGCAACGGATACCTCTCGGGCAAGATCGTGATTGGCTCGCCCAAGGCCATCCAAGGCCTGAAGGTCACCTGCGGTGACCTGAAACAGGGCGCAACGGTCATCCCCGCCGCGCATCTGCGGGCCCGCTACGCCGTCCACTTCGGGGGCTACGCCGGAAATGGCGACGACCACGTGGCAGGCGTGGAACTCGATTGCCTGCTCGAGACCCCGCTGGACTCCTTCCCTGCCACCGCCGCCGGCCAAGGGGTGGTGGTGCCGATCTGGCTGACGCTGAAGGCGCCGAAGGATGCCAAACCCGGTGTCTACAGCGGGGAGGTGACCGTCGAGGCCGAGGGCCAGCAGGCCCGCGCCGTCCCCGTCCGCGTCGAGATCGCCGATTTCGCCGTGCCCGACACGCAAGACTACCGCACCTGGATCGAGCTGATGCAGTCGCCCGACACGCTGGCCGCCGAGTACAAGGTGCCCCTGTGGAGCGAGAAGCACTGGTCGATGATCGCCGACTCGCTGCGTTACATGGGCGAGATCGGCAGCCGGGTGGTCCACATCCCGCTCATAGCGCAGACCAACAGCGGCAACGAGCAGTCGATGGTCCGTTTCATCAAGAAAGCCGACGGCACTTATGACTATGATTTTTCGATCATGGACAAGTACCTGGACATCGCCGAGCGGTGCATGGGCCGG